>JAREWP010000100.1 GCA_029001845.1 Candidatus Magnetocorallium paracelense
TATTGAGCATCATTAACGACATACTCGATTTTTCAAAAATGGATGCCGGTAAACTAAATCTCGAGTCAACTGATTTTCAGCTCAACGAAGTATTAAATCAACTGGCCGATATGTTCGGACGTCAGGCAGCTGAAAAGGATATCGAGCTTGTTATATTTCCATCTCTTGAACTGCCGCCTGCTTTGATTGGTGACTCATTACGTTTGAATCAGGTCTTATCAAATCTTCTTGCCAATGCCATAAAATTTACTGATCAAGGTGAAATCATATTACGGGCAAAGCTTATAGAGAAGGTTGCGGATAAGGTCGTATTAGAGTTTTCAGTAGAAGACACCGGAGTAGGTATAAAAGAAGATGATCTGTCCAAATTATTTGATTCCTTTATCCAGGCCGACGGCTCTACGTCACGTAAATACGGAGGGACGGGACTCGGGCTTGCCATCTCAAAGCATATTGTAGAAATGATGGATGGACGCATATGGGCTGAAAGCACACCCGACAAGGGAAGCGCATTTTATTTTACCGCAGGTTTCGGATATAGGCCGGAACAAGAGAATCGTCGTTTTTCCTGCGACAGTTTACATGGCATGAAAGTTTTGATAGTTGATGACAACGCCTCAAATCGAGAGGCGTTAACCGAACTTGTCCGCTCGCTTTCCTTTGATCCGGTGTCCGTCGACTCCGGTGAAGAGGCTATAAAGACCCTGGGCAGGTCAGTTACCGAAGAGAGTCCCTATGGCGTTATTTTAATGGACCGGAATATGCCGGAAAAAGACGGTCTTGAAACTACAAGGGAGATACTCGCCAGAGATGAATTTTTCGGAGAATGCAATAAAGTGGATCCCCCGACAAGGATACCTAAAATACTGCTTCTTATTACATTAGGTAATGAAGAAATCATACAAGAGGTTGAAAAAACAGGAGTAAACGATGTTTTAATAAAGCCGGTGACTCAATCGGTTTTATTTGACACTATTATGAAAGTCTTTGGCCAATCATATGTTACAGAACTTACTCATAGCAGCGCTATCGCGGATGAAAATGAGGTGAGGTCTCGAATAGGAGGGGCAAAGGTGCTTGTAGTAGAGGATAACAATATCAATCGGCAGATTGCAGAGGAATATCTTGAAAGAGTCGGAGTAACCGTCGATTTGGCCGTAAACGGTTTTGAAGCCCTTCGTTATATAAATGAAAATGATTATAACGCCGTACTCATGGATATTCAAATGCCTGAGATGGATGGTTTCCAGGCGACTGCAAGGATTCGTGAAGATGAAAGATTTCATGAGCTGCCGATAATCGCCATGACGGCCCATGCAATGAAAGGAGATCAGGAGAGGTGCCTCTCCTCCGGCATGGATGATTATGTAACAAAGCCGATAGAGCCTGATGTTCTATATACGCAGCTTATGAAATGGATCAAAAAAACAGAGAAAGCATTCCCTGTTGCCGAAGTCCGAATCCCTGTTTCAGGTGAGCAAGAAGATAGAGAAATACCATATCTGTCACCCGGAATCGACAGGGAAACGATTATCAGGAGATTTCGAGGTAATACGATAAAAATAGAGGGCCTGCTTATGGATTTTTACAAAGACTTCAATGAAAGTCCCTCTAAAATAAGGGCATTGCTTGAAAATGATGAACTTGAAAGCGCCGGGGAGGAAATCCACATGATAAAAGGAGTCTCCGGTAACCTGGCTGCCGATGATTTACACAGACTTGCGTCTGAGCTGGAAAAAAAGATCAGAAACAAAGAAAAAACCGCCTTAAACTCAATGCTTGAGAAATTTGAAGAATCTATGTTCCTTGTATTAAATCGTTGCAAGGAAATCGTTGACGCCAATGAAGAAAGGAGCCGCCTGAAAGAGACTTCCCATAGAGAGGATAGAGACATCACTCAGGACAAGGAAAAGATCGAGCTTTTGATAAGAGAGATGCATACTCTTTTGGAAGGACAGAATGTTAAAGCCGGTAAACGTATTCAGGATCTTAAGCAATTTCTAAAAAGCAGTAAATATGACAAGGATATGAACGGAATGGACGAAATGTTGAGGCGCTTTGATTTCAAAAACGCTCTTGAAGTGCTTAATACGATCGCCGTTGATCTTGAGATATCTCTGAAATGACATAAGAGATGAGTAAATCACTGAACTGATCATATCCTTATTAATGAATCATAGCTGTTTATCTGTATAATGTTTTTTTGATTCAGAGTACAGTTTATTACCGAATCATTAATGAAACGTAGTGTTTTTAGTTATTGGTGTTTAAACTTATGGATTCAACAGTAAAAGCTAAAATATTAATTGTCGATGATTCACCGATTAACATCACGGCGCTTGTGGAGATATTGGAAACCGAGTATGACATTTTTGTTGCAACGAATGGCGGGGACGCGTTAAAGATTGCTGAAAAGCAGAAGCCTGACCTTATTCTGCTGGATATTGTAATGCCTGAAATAGATGGTTTTGAAATATGTAAAAAACTAAAATCAGACGAATCGACATCATCCATTCCTGTAATCTTTGTAACCGGCAGTATCTCTGAACATGATGAAACCGAGGGGTTTGATATCGGCGCGGTGGACTATATCAACAAACCGGTGCGCAAGGCAATTGTCAAGGCCAGGGTTAGAAGTCATCTTGAGACCAAAAGACAACGCGATATGCTTGAGAATCTTACAAAAATTGACGGACTTACGGGAATACCGAATCGCAGAAATTTTGACGAAGTTCTGCTTAGTAAGTGGCGGTGCGCTCAAAAAAGTGAAACCCATTTATCTATTGCAATGATTGATATTGATCACTTCAAACAATATAATGACACCTATGGTCACGCCACGGGAGACTCTTGTTTAAGGAAGGTCGCGCAGGCTTTGATCGGCTCTTGTAAAAGACCCGGCGATTTTGTCGCTCGTTACGGTGGTGAAGAGTTTGCGGTCATTCTTTCTGAAACAGATAAAAATGCAGCCCTTGTCGTTCTCGAAAGAATGAAAGAAAACATCAAGTCGCTTTTAATCGAACATTCCAGCTCAAATGTAAGTAATTATATTACCTTAAGCATTGGATTGGCATCAATGGTTCCTATAAAGGACTTCTCTCCCGACTCCTTAGTTGAAAAAGCGGATCAGATACTTTATCAGGCTAAGAAAAACGGACGTAATAGGATTGAAGTGGCTTATAAGTAAAATAAAAAAAGGCTTTTTACAATGTTAAAATTATATCCTCACATTTCTCAACATACAACCGAGAAGATAACTGGAAGTAAGGTTACGCAGTATAGCTTATACAAAGTAGCTTTTTGAAATTTGAAAAATTTAATGATATAAGAACGATATAAGAATGAAAGTCGCTTCGATAAAATGTATATTTTTTGTAACTATTCAGCGAGTCACCAATGGTGTGCAATATTTGCACACTATAATTTCATTAACTAATATGAGATAATGTTCTCAATGACAATTGAGAACATAGAGATAGAGGAGACAATAAAGCGAGTACGCGAACTATTGTCCGAGGAGAAGGATATTTCACCTGCATTAAAAGCAGCCATAGAAGTAATGATGGTAGCTTTAACATTAGTATACAAGAGATTAGGGATAAACAGTACAAATAGTAGCAAACCGCCATCCCAAGACCCGAACCGGAAAAAGATAAAGAAAGTAAGCGGTAAAAAGGCAGGTGGTCAAAAACGAATTAAAGAAGTATACCCTTCCTGAAAGTATGGCAGCTGAAGTAAATGAATTGTCCGGCCTTATAAAGAAGTATAAATTTAAAGAGGCTAAAGAATTATATGAATTACTTACAAAAAGGCCTGAAGTTTGAGAATGAGAGAATTTTAATTAATTGGATATAAAAACAACGATTGACAAACTTGGTGCTGTGGATTGTTCCTTCCCTTGTAATGAACTCCTCGATAGTACCTTGTAATGCTTCCGGGGTTAGTTTATCTATTGGTATAGTTATATTTGACATGAATTAGTGTTGACTGATATAAAATTCAAGTTATTAAGGAAACAGTACTAAAAAAGAATACAGAAATGATATTCTTAGTAATTATACATATTTTGAGGGAAAATGAGAATATATGAGTACAAAAGTACCTGTTTTAGTAGATAAAGACCGATTCTATATCTCTCAAGTTGAATATAAGGATAAAATCCCAAAATTTCTTGAGGTAAGGGGTCTTCCTGTCGATATTCCGACAGAAGGATATGAAGACCTTGATCTGTTTATCCATAAAACCATTACTTCTGATCCTGATGACCTTGATCCGGACAGACAATTGACAATAAGCGAGGGTAAGACCGGAATGGCGATAACTAATGTTGGAGATTTGGAGGAAGCGTCCTCGGCAGTAGTAGATATACTAAATTATCACCGGGAAATCGGTAATCCAGAGGCTATATCCAAGGCTACCAAGCAGATATTGAAGGATAAGAGCAGTCTTTCCCCACGGTATAAATGGAAATAACGGTACACATTGAGTAGAGACAGAGCTAAAGAAATATAACGAAAAAGACCGGACTCTGTGCGGGTTACTGGAAGAAGGGATTTTTTCTAAGCTTCTGAATTCACGCGTAGATGATTTATCAATCGACAAAAGTGGATTTTTTCTCAAGAATGCAGATATAATTTGAATATCACAAAACCCGGGAAGGGCTGGATCGAACACTGCATATACAAAACTGTTTAATTAGCTATCTCTTGCTATCGTTAATCAATATTAAAATTTGCATATGGCCCTTATAAAAATTATTACTTAACCCTATATATTAGAAATATATTTTCCTAACTCGGCATAACCGAAACCAAATAAGATTTTCGGAACGTTTTAATGACAAAATTCAAATGTCAAATCAAATCCAAATGACTAAATGCCAAAACTTGCTTTCATGCTTTTTTAACATTTGAGCTTTGGTTTTGGTTTGGCATTTGAGTTTTGGAATTTGACATTAAAAAAATATTGGTGCTTTTTCGCGCACAATTTTACTTATAAGGGCCTAATACTTATACATAGATTAATAGCAACGATATTTCGATTCTTTTCATATAAGGAGTGGAGGAATTAACTGTGTTTAAATCAACAATTATACGGATCATATGTGTTTTTGGAATTTTTTTTGCCGGACCTCTTTACTCTCAGCCGCAGTTGCCAATTGGAATGAATTTGACGAAGATTAATTATTATACTAATGAACTGTTATTTTCTGATCTTGCTAAAACTCTAGGCGGAGGGACATACGGGTATGACGGGTTTGGCACAGGTGGATGGTTAACTAAGGATGAAGGGAGTCATGAGTGGGATACAGGGAAAATCGCTGATATTCCAATGGACGAACAAGGCTATCCTCTGGAGATACCTTATAATGGTTCGTATGTTCATGCCCTTTTTTCCAATAATTATCCTGAAGGCACCTACCTTGTATTGTATGATGGTGAAGGAGTGGTGCATGTTTCTGATCCACGTAGTGGTGGAACCTATGAGATAGAAAACACACCCGGTAAAATTATTTTTTATTTGAGTGGAAAAGGACTTGAGGATCAGGTTAATGGTATTGGAGAGGTAAAATTTAACCAATTGATTATTAAATCATCTACAAAGGGAAATCATGTGAGAAATATTAGGATTATTCCAGCCTCTATGGAGTTCACCTATGAGGACAATCTTTTTTATAAGCCCTTTCTTGAAGCAGTTCGACCATTCCAGACTATTCGGTTAATGCAGACTCAACATACTAATGGGCAGTATTATGTCAACCCTGATGATCCGGCTGATGTCTCAGCTCTTCCAACAGATACTCATACTGAGTTCGCCGGCAAAATATACTGGGAGGATCGGAGAAAGCCGGATGATTTTACTCAGGAGTCAACTCCCGGAAAGGCTGTGTGTTATGAATATCTACTGCAATTGAGTAATGAAGTACGGGCTAATGCATGGTTGTCCATCCCTCACAGAGCAGACAAGCATTATAATTATGAACTCGCTAAATTAGTTAAGGAAACACTTGATCCCGACCTAAAAATCTATATCCAATACTCCAATGAAGTGTGGAATCATGCTGACGAGTTCCCACAGTCGCAATGGATTAATAATAATGCTCCCGGAGCGTCAGCCGATATCCAAGCCGCCTTGGCCGCCCTTCCGGATTATCCTGAAAAAATGGCCTATATGCAAAAATATATATTTGATATCTGGCTAACAGTTTTTACCGGAGAGGAGCGGAAAAGACTTGTACTGGTCGCCACGTCTCAACATGCACAACCGGTCGGCATTCAACAGCATCCTCCCGTGGCGGCACTACAGCAACCGGAATTTTTAGGAGTTATTTTTAAAATATCTTCTTTGACTATGGCAGCTAAACAACCGGTCCCTTTGGTTAGATCAATAGCATCAAAAGTACAATTTAACCGGCAGGCTCCGCACTCCATACAACCGGGATAGTCTATCAGCACAGCCTTGGAATCAACCAGTGCAATTACTCCCTGAGGGCAAACATGGATGCATTGACTGCATCCGGTACATTTATTCGTATTAAACTCAATCACCCTATAACTCCTTGTATAATAATCAGACTCAAATTACCCAGAAAAAAGAGAGCCGCCACCGGTAAAAAGCGGATAATTTCTTTCTTTACCAATGAATAATTACTCACACCGCTGTTCCCTGTATAATACAAACCAAAAAAAAGGCTGATGGCTACAATGTAGGTAAAATAGGCGCCATATAATAGAGGATTAAAGTCTGTCTTGCTGATTATGGACCGGCCGATTCCCAGGGCGAGAGAGATAATTCCTGCCAGAATCAAGCCTTTCAAAGCAAACGATCGAGTGGGCAGCAAGGGAAACAGGAGGATATACGATATCCCTATAAACAGGCTGAGAGGGATAACCTGCCAGTGAAAGCCGGTGTGCATAAGCAAATCCAGAGCAAACAGGCCTATGGCAATCAGAATAATATATTTTGCAAATTGTAACATTGACGGCGCCAGAGAAAAACTGCGGTCTCCCAAGTCGAAGCGATACACAGCGCTCTTGCAGCTCTGTAGAGGCTGTTCATCCAGCCAGGCGGGTAAGTCCGAGACATACACAGGTCCGATCACCGGCATTAAGCCTCCGTCCCGCAGCTCCTTCAACGATACCCCGGAAAGAGACAATTTCGGCAGCACAACTTGTAGTTTGGCATCCTCTGGCTTGAGAATTTCATCGGGATAGAGTTCCAGCTGACGAAAAATTTCCTTAGCCGAAAATTGTCCTTTCCCTGCGGAGCACCACACATTGATTCCTTTGGTATCAATAATCAGAATCCGCACATTACGACTTCTGATAATGCGCCATAGCATAAAGACCGTTAAATGATAATTACAACTGACCAGTAAAGGCGTATCACGGTCATAAACATTTCCGGTATAATAGAGCCCCGGTTCCAGGGCCATCGCTTGTCGGTAAGATCGCAACCAGCAATAGAGGGCTTTAAACAGGTCGAGAAGGGAGAAATCCAGCTTTTTAGTTTTGGCTCCCACAGGGGTTTTACTGCAACAAGAGGTTTTACATCCACATTCCATGCAATACTCCTTAGATTAAATATTCTAATGATAGTATATGCCAAAAACAGTATATAATCAAGTCATTTGAGTTTTTTTTCTTGCACCACTGCTTCTTCTTTAATATTTTCATGCTTTGTGGTGGCCCGGAGGATCATGGGTGTTTAATACGTAATATCAGACCAACACAACGGCAACAGCTAGGGGCCGATTCCTGCCCTTATCCACTTAAAATGAGTTTCTACGGTAATAATTGAAGTTTATAGGCAGTATGTTGCATAATTGTAAAAATGAGGAATAAAACTCAAGCATATCAAGGTTTTGCAAATAAAGCATTCTTTTCATTGTATCTGCTGCCTGTCGTCTTGCTGGGTCTGGGTATTCTTTCAATTATATTTCTGCTTTGGACAAAAAGGAATTTAAATGTGCATGTTCAAAACAGTAGAATCAACTATGCAATGTTGGATTTGCAAGCAAATATTGCTAACTTTCATCTCTGGTTTGAAGAATATGTAAGTGGAGATATTCACATAGAGATGACAAAGGAATGGCGGAGACTTAAAAAAGCCGAGACACTGCTTATGGTGATACGGGACGGTGGAGACACAGAGCATGGTGCTATTAAACGGCCTATGAGAGATGAATCGATTTTAAAAGAATTACGGAAAGTACAAATACTGTTGACGGAGTTTAATAATGTTGCACTGAAAAGATACGAGGATATCATAAGCGGAGGAGTAGGTTCAGCATTAGATCAACAATTGGATGAAACTTTTCAAAAACTTATGACCAAAGCCAAAGATGTAGAGTTGATTATTGATGAGCATTGCAGACATCTTCTGGAGAGGTCAGATCACTTATATCTGATTATATTGCTTTCGTGGATTACTATAATAATTATAGCGATAGGCGCAATCCTGGTTATGATTAGGCATCGTTTTATAATAGAAGACAAATTACGAGCAGAAAGGGACAGGACACAGATGTATATAGATGTGGCCGGAGTAATCTTCGTGGTTATTGGCGCCGATCAAAAGGTACTTTTGATTAACAAAAAAGGATGTGAAATTTTAGGATGCAAAGAGAGTGAAATTATAGGCAGAAACTGGTTCGATACCTTTCTCCCCTACTACGAGAGAGAAAGAGTAAAAAATGTATTTGATAAACTAATAAGTGGTGAGATTGGCAATTTCGAAAACTACGAAAATTCAATATTAACTAAAAACGGCGAAGAGAGAGTCATCACCTGGCAAAACAGTGTATTAAAGGAAGATACAGGAAATATTATCGGTGCTTTGAGTTCCGGAAACGACATTACGGAACAAAGAGTCATTGAAAACGCACTGAGAGAATCCGAGGCCAGGTATCGTACTCTTGTGGAACATATCCCTGCAATTACGTATATCGCAGCCCTTGATGAAAGCAGTACGACTCTCTATGTCAGCCCTCAGATTGAGACAATGATTGGTTTCTCTCAAAAAGAATACAGAGAGAATCCTCAGATATGGCGGGAACAGCTTCATCCGGACGACAGAGAAGGTGTATTGAAAGAAGTATCATCATGCCATAACAGCGGTAAGCCCTTTAAAAGTGAATACCGTATGATTTCAAGAGGTAATGAGGTGAAGTGGTTTAGAGACGAAGCTGATTTGGTAAAAGATAAAGACGGCGCTCCGTTTTTATTACAAGGCTTAATGTTGGACATAACCGAAACGAAAAAGATGGAACAAGCCATAAGAGAATCTGAGGAGAAATATCGCACCTTAATGGATAATGCCGGGGACGCTATATTACTGTTCGATACTGATGGAAACCTTATAGAAGCAAACAAAAAGGCGGAACAGCTCTTTGGTTATGCAAAATATGATTTATTAAAAACGAATTTCAAACTACTTTTTTCAAAAGATGATTTGGAGGTGTATATTGAGAAATTTAATGAGATCATACATAATGGGATCGGCTACTTAAAACAGGCGACTATCATCAGAAATGACGACGAATATGTCCCTGTAAACATCTCCGGTAATACCATAAATTATTACAGCAAAGTAGTTGTTCAAGCCATATTTAGAGATATTTCGGAAGAGCTTCGCCATCAATCGGAGGTCATAAGGGCGGGTCAGCTTGCTACGATAGGAGAACTTGCAGCCGGCGTGGCTCATGAGGTTAACAATCCTATACACGGTATTATGAATTATGCTCAACTAATCATAGACGACTATAAAGACGAAGACCTGGTGAAAAATTACTTGGAGGAGATTATCAATGAAAGTGAAAGAATCGCGGATATAGTAATGAGTCTTCTCTCTTTTTCCAGAGATGACATCAATGAAAAAACAAGTATTTCCATAGAAGATATAATCCATAATTCATTAAATTTAATTGAAGGTCAATTGAAAAAAGAGGGGATTGACCTCAAGCTCGACATTCCTGATGATCTCCCGGAAGTTTTGGTAAATAAACAGGAAATCCGTCAGGTGTTTATGAATATCATCCAGAACGCACGCTATGCATTAAACAAGAGATATCCTGCTGCAAATGAAAAAAAGAGACTCGAAGTAACCTGCCGCAGCATATTATGGAATGACAAGCCGTACATTCATACTGTCTTTTACGACAACGGTATCGGCATCCCCCAAAAATTAGTAGAGAAAATAAAGTCGCCTTTTTTTACTACAAAACAGTCCAATGAGGGGACGGGCCTGGGTTTGAGTATCAGCAACAATATTATAATCGATCACGGAGGAGAGATAATAATAGAAAGCAAAGAGACTGAATTCACGGAAGTAACGGTTCGTCTTCCTTTGTGATTAATACAACTTGTCAATAGAGCGTTAAAAATGAAAGAGAAAATCTTAGTTATTGATGACGAAAAGTCCATAAGATTAACTACCGAGGCATTCCTGTTAAAGGAGGGTTACACTATTTTTGTCGCCGAAGGCTATGATGAGGCAATGGAAATAATAGATATTGAGTATCCTGACCTTATCACTGCGGATATCCTTCTTGGAGGGAGGACAGGGATAGATGTCTTAAAAGAAGTAAATAAAAAGATGATCAACTGCCCTGTTATCCTGTTTACAGGATATCCCAATACAGAGACAGCTGTTGAGGCCGTTCGTCTGGGAGCCTATGATTATCTTATAAAGCCTTTCAAGAAGGATGAATTGATTCGTACTATTAAAAAGGCATTGAGATTCAGATCTGTTATTGAAGAAAAAAACAGATACCAAAGAAACCTTGAGGCTATTTTTAAGAGTATGACCGACGCGCTTATTACAGTAGATAAAGAGCTGAAAATATTGGAGATAAATAATTCCGCAGTAAACGTTTGCGGCCTGTCAAGGAGGAATGTTCTTGGGGCCTCCTTAAACGAGGTCTGTGGAGTAAAATGTATCGAGGCCCTTAATAAGACACTTAAAAATAGAGAGCCCGTTGAGGTAAAGCGTTTTGAATGCGGAAACAAGACATTGTCATTAAAAACCTTCCCATTGATTGATAAAAAGGAATTTGCAGGCGCGGTAATGATTGTAAAGGATGAGTCGCCGATTGTAAAACTTGAAAAAAAGATAAAAGACACCACTTATTTTAATATCGTTGGTAAAAATAAAAAAATGAGCGAACTGTACGCCATGATAGATAATCTGTCGGAAATAGACACGACGGTGCTTATTACAGGCGAGAGCGGTACTGGAAAGGAACTGGCGGCGGAAGCAATACATAACGCAGGGAACCGTTCACGTATGCCTTTTGTTAAGGTGAACTGCGCCGCGCTTTCTGAAAACCTGCTTGAAAGCGAGCTCTTCGGACACGTAAAAGGAGCCTTTACAGGAGCATTAAATAACAAAACAGGCAGGTTCCAGATGGCTGACGGAGGAACCATATTATTGGATGAGATCGGAGATATTTCTTTACCCTTACAGGTCAAACTTCTGAGAGTTCTTGAGAATAAGGAGATTGAACGTGTAGGAGAGTCAAGATCAATAAAGATAGATGTAAGGTTGATCACAGCCACCAATCAAAACCTCAAGAAGAAAATAATGGATGGGAGCTTTCGCGAAGATCTATATTACAGGCTGAAAGTCGTGGAAATAACTATGCCGCCGCTGAGGGAGAGAATTGATGACATCCCTGTTCTTGTATCCTATTTTATAAAAAAGTATAATCAGAAATTTAACATGGATATAATCGACATCTCCAATGAAGTACATGAAATATTCATGAACTATTCATGGCCGGGCAATGTCCGTGAACTGGAGCATACCATGGAACATTCCTTTATAATCTGTAAAGACTCTACCATAACAGCAGAAAATCTTCCTAAGGAAATGACAAATAGGGATAATACCCCCTATTTGCCTGAAGATGGCAATGATGAATATAAAACACTTCTAAGGACTTTGGTGCAATGTCGTTGGAACAAGACCAAGGCCGCTAATATCCTGGGAGTGACACGTAGGACGCTCTATAATAGAATAAAAAAGCACAACATTCCCATAGAATAAAAAGCAGACATCCATTAGGCTTCCAGTATAATATTCCGACTCTAATCAAACCAAACCGGTAATTTACACACCCTGAAATTACACAAATTGTATACATGCAACATATCCAATTTGTGTAATTTTACGTTTATCTCTAAATAGTTCCCTACCACAAAGTATCTTTCCAGGCCCTATAAGACGCTGTTGCATTGGCAAATCATCAGCTTTTTAACTTACAGGCACAAATCTTGATAATCTTAACAACAAAGACACCACAAAAGAAACTTTAAAACAAGAAAGCACATACAGGTTTGTCAATGGTTGTGAGATATCAGAAACAACAGATAAAAATAGAAAACAGAAAAGATATCAAAGCATTTCTATGCCCCCATGTTAATTATCCCTTTGAAAATTGCTTCTGTACGAGCTTCAAAAGCTCTGATATAAATAAAATTGTCTATTATTGCGGTGAGCATTTTAATAATTGTGAGATATATAGGACTCACAATGATGATAAATAGCTACTTTTAGATTCAAATGGTCATAGAAAATTAGTGGTTATGACATGAATATTAATTAAATGACATTGAAAAGAGGTTGATAAATATATGGTACAAAGACAGAAATCCATGTTATAAACCTAAAAGGAGGTATGTGATGAATAGATTTCAAAACGATTTAACAGGTAATCATGACATAAGAGTCTCAAAAGAAAATTCATGTAACTCACAACAATCCTATCAATTTCTTGATAAGTGCGCCATGAAACCTGATGATATCACAGGAGCAAATGCCGTGCTGCTTAAAACAATAGGGGAGGTAGAAAAAATCGCTTTAAAACCGGAATTCGAGGTAGATCAAGCTGTTCAAACAGTAGAGGAGTTTATCCTCGCCGAGGTTCCGGTAAAAGCAAAAGCCTTTGTCTTATTACGATTGATGGGGGAATACATACGATTATCATTAGGCCGGAAGCAGTTAATAGCAATCTTAGAGAGTTTACAAGGAAAAAATCAGGTCAAACAAAATTAACGGTTTTAAAAAATATAAATAAGGAGGACATTCATCATGAAATCATGGACTATTAGTAAAAAATTATATGTAGCCTTTAGCCTTATTATTTTTATCGCAATTGTTTTTGCCGTGTACGTAATAGGAGAAATTAAGGAATTCGGGACAGATATTATAAATTACAGATCTGTACAGAACGAAATTAAAATCAGCAAGGAACTGCAGTTGAATATTGCTAATGTGTGGCAGTTTTTTACTGATGCTTCACTAACAAAGGATGAAGCTGTTATTGCTGAAGAAGCGAAACCAAATCTGGATTCTGCTTATAAACATATCGATGAATCTATTGAGATAAATCGATCCAACGGGGAAGTTGAACATGTTAAAAAGATGGAAATTCTAAAATCCCAGCTGGCTATGATGTGGGAAAAAGGCAATGAGATGTTCAACGCATATCGAGAAGATTGGGATAAAGGTAACCTGGCGATGGAGGAATTTGATATCGCTGCCGACAAAGCGATTCAGGGAGTTGCTGTAGTAGTTGCGGAAATGGAGAGTGAAGGGAATGAGATGGTGGCGGAGATGCTTCAAATGACCGCAGACACCACAAGCGTTACAATAACAATCGTTTTATTACAATCCTTAATCGCATTTATCTTTGCTTATGTAATAATTTCCAACGTTACAAAGCCGATAAGAGAGGCTGTTGGAACAGCCGACAGAATATCCGATGGCGATTTAACAACCAGAATAAAGGTGAAAACCAGGGATGAGACAGGCCAGCTTTCCACGGCAATGAACATCATGATGGACAAGTTATGTGATTTTGTGGAAAGTATAAAAAAGGTTACAAACAGTGTTGTATCAGGAAGCAATGAATTAAGCGACAGTTCTCAGGTTGTCTCGGAAGAAACAATTCAACAGGCTGCGGCGATTCAGCAGGCATCGGCGTCTATGGAGCAAATGACGTCCAATATTAAACAAACCACTGTCAATGCCCTTGAGACAGAAAAAATATCTACAAAAGCAGCTGCCGACGCACATGAGTGCGGACAAGCGGTTGATGGAGCAATGAACGCCATGAAGCAGATCGCTGAAAAGATATCGGTAATAGAGGAGATAGCCAGACAGACAAATCTTTTGGCTTTAAATGCGGCTATAGAGGCGGCAAGGGCCGGTGAGCAGGGTAAAGGATTTGCTGTTGTTGCATCGGAGGTCAGAAAACTGGCTGAAAGGAGTCAGACGGCGGCCGGTGAGATAATGGATCTGTCGGGCTCGAGCGTGGAGATAGCGGACAGAGCCGGTAATATGCTCAACAGGCTCATACCGGATATACAAAAAACAGCGGATCTGGTTCAGGAGATCACGGCGGCAAACAATGAGCAAAAAACAGGGGCCGAACAAATTAATAAGTCACTGCACCAACTGGACCAGGTTATTCAGCAAAACGCTTCGGCCTCAGAGGAAATGGCGTCTATAGCTCAGGAATTGGCCTCTACATCAATGAATCTACAGGAAGCAATGTCTGATCAAAAATGCGTTAAGTTTAGTGTTAATGCGGCATGAATTGAACAAATAAATGAGAAGGTTTATCATGGTTTATTCGGTAAACGATGCCGACAACAGCAGCTTCGGGAAATACGAAACGATAATTTTAGAGTTAAATGTTAAATTATGTGGGGTAGTCAGGAGTTGTGTTGACAGTTTGTGACTAACCCGCCCGACGAGCTCCGGTTTATCTCATCTTAACATCGGGGCCGGCATTATATACTATTTAGGAACTCAGAATTCCTAAATAGGGAATTCCTGAATTTTGAATTTTAGGTAAACAGGGGACAGGCAAAAATATTTTCCATCGACGCTTCACTGACGTTTGAGTGCGTTAAACAAGCTGGTCTATATATTGAACGGGTTCTTCTTGATCGTGGATAGGGCGGTATTGTATACTTGAAAACTATCAGCTCGGATATGATCCTAATATCGCCAAATTGTGGGGGATGGCCGGTTCGTCCTAAACATATACAAAGCCGCATTGTCAAATAGAGAAAATTTCAAATTTTCAATGATTGATGAATTAAATCCGCACGCCATTATATAACGGAGAGTATTATGAAGTTAAAGGTAATAGTTCATGAGGCAGAAGAAGGTGGCTATTGGGCTGAAGTGCCTGCAATTCCAGGATGTGCAACGCAAGGTGATACATTTGACCTGCTATTGAGTAATATTTATGAAGCAGTTGAAGGATGCTTATCTGTAGATATTCAAGACATAGATATTCTTGAAAACGATAAAATCATGGAGATAGCCGTGTGAGAGCCATTAGTGGCAAGAGATTTTGTAAGTTGTTAGAAGAAAATGGATAGAAATTAAAGCGTATTAATGGAAGTCATCATATCTACATGAAAAAAGATTTTATAACACGCATCTCAGTTCCGGTACATGGAAGTAAGTTGCTGAAAATCGGATTGCAAAAACATCTTATGAAACTTGCTGTTATTAATGAAACAACTCTATAATTTCAATATGTTATTATTTATTTTCTTTATGAAAAATTCATTCCTATCCTTGCGCCTACAGCGATATGTATGCCGATTGCTTTCGTTTTTTTTGTAAAAGATACGAGCAGGATGTTCATATGAGAAATATTTTGATTTTTGTGATTGTATTAATTACATTCTCTGCTTGTAGCTCTGCTATAAAAAAGAAAACAGTAGAAAATAAAAGCAAAAACATTTTCCGATACGCTAATTTCGGAGATTACGGTAAAATAGTACTTGGGAAACAGTTCGAGCGACAAAATCATCCTGGCGTCCCGATTGGCAAGAGGGCATACAAACTACGAAGTGGTACATATAGCGGAGCAGAAAGGATTACAATATTCGTAGATGATAAAAATCGAGTAGTTTCAATGCGATTCGTCTATGCTGAGGATCACAATTTCGAAGGGAAAATTAAAAGTTACACAGAATCGCTTGGAAAGCCAATACAACATGACACAGGGAAAAAGGTTGAGAAGGTAATCTGGCAAGACGAGTACACACGCTTTGAACTGGTACGAAAAAGCACAGATGAAATGTATTCAATTCTAACCGATCTAAAAAAATAAATCCAAAATCCTTTCAGAACTACTGCCAACCACCACTTATGGTCGTGGCGATTGGATTATGTTTATGTTAAAATTTACTTTTCTTTTAACTTTTCTCTTTGCTGTAATTGTATTTTTGTCTGCTTCAAGCTTATCGTATGCAGACTCTTTAATACGAAATCCCCGTTATATTGTTAATAGAATTAATAAGGATGGTGTTAAAGCCGCCAGACTTACATTTGACAAGGATAATAAAAATTATAAAATAACAGACTACCCTGATCTGAACGATAAGCCCGATACAATAAAAATATATGATAAAAATGTAGATGAAATACTATTAGCCGGCGAGGAGAAGGTCAATAAAAAATACGGAGATTTGTACAGACAAGTAAGAGATGAATTGTTATATGACAATATAAGAAAGTTTAGAGCCTTAATGATTAATGAGGGTCATAGATGTCGTATTTATAACAGGAGTGACGTGGAATCTCAAACTGTGGTTGCATTATCTGATTCTATGGGAAATTATTTTCATGCCGTTGACATCGGGCAGGATGGTTCTACCGATATGTTTGTAGTAACAGACAGTTCAGCGGATTCCATTATATCAATCCTTGTATCACCATCGGAAAGGACTAAAATAATAATCTCAAATATTGTACAAACAGCGATAACAACATGTAAAGGACACTTTCATCCAAGATGAATCAGGTCATTTCATATTCCTGACAGCTCAATTTTTAATATATAATAACTAAAAAAAGCATTTAGCAGTCAGCCATCAGCTGTCAGCATTTTAATTACAACAGCTTACAGCTTAATTTTAACTCACCCGTAAGGTGATGCTTATTATAAGTGTAATGTCAGGAATTTCTTTAGCTGAAGGCTGATAGCTGACTGCCGTTTTTAGTATAATATGAAATGGAAATTATGGAGAAAAAGATTTTCACGGTTAGCAGGTGGTTCTGTTTTTATATCTAATGTTATAAGTCAAACACTGAGATTTGGTATCTATACAATCAGCGCTTTATGGTAGATATTGATAAAAGGCTGTTTATACAAAAGATATTGCTTCTTTATAGTGCAATGATATTTCCGAGTTGTGTAAATACACTTGGTAAATCGGCTGCTCCTGCAACAAAGCCTCCTGTCCAGCGAAATAACCACACAATTGCACATCTGTTTTTAAATAATGAAAGAGAGCTGGGGGCAAATCAATACGATTATGTAATTTTAGACAAATTTTTGGATGAAATTTCCAACATAAGATTTAAGGGAAAACCTTGCAAAGATTTTTTCACCTCTGTAAATTCTGTCTTAAAAAGAATGAATTATTCATATGATCGTGAGCTTTTATTTAACTCATCTTTAAAGGCAGGGACACTCGATTGCACAAGCTCTGTCATACTAAGTATTGCCGCCGGCGAATTATGTAATACTCCTGTTAAAGCAGTCAGGGTTCCAAGGCATGTTTTTGCACGATGTGGAGGGTACAACCAGGATAATGTGCTTGACAGGCATATCAGCGATGACGAGTATAAAAGGATGTTCAACATACCTGAAGAGGCTATATCTAAGGGATTTTTTTTGAAGTCTCTTTCTATGAGAGAAACTTTTGCTATTCAATTCTTAAGCATAGGTCAGTGGTATCAAAAAATTGGCGACTATGATATGTCACTATCTTATTACGACAGGTGCGTTAAGTCTGATCCTAAGTTTCCTGAAGTGTATATCAGCATGGCGGTTGCTTTGACTAAGCTTAACAGATATGATGAGGCAATGGAGTATGTAAATATTGGCTTGGATATGAATCGCAACGAACCTTTGGGTTATCTGAACAAGGGGAGTATTTATTATTTAAAAAAAGAATACTCTTTGGCTGTTAAGGAGTTTGACAGAGCTATACAGCTTGACCCTCTTTTAAGAAGCTCCCATCGAATGAGAAAGAGAGCTGCATCTAAACTTGTGAATTAAAAGAATAAATTTTGTTACCAGATAACCACTTGGCAAATGACTAATAAGCATATAGACTTACTTTTTTTTATTTGTATTATAAAGCAAAACACTATCCATGACTTGATTTTCAGAGATTATGTAAGAATCCTTTATCTTAAAGATAGAAATCCATTGCCCAGCGGACCATAAATGGTCGTTAATATCGTCTAATTTGGTTGCAATCGATTTTTTTCGGTTCGCTGCTCAAGCACTAATCTGTAACTACTTTCCTCTTACTTTCTGCCTGTCGATTGCGGTTTTCCTTTGAATTGTGTAGAATTTTCTGTATAATGATATAATATCTCAACATTAATCTATAATAAAGGGGAGGCGAAATTGATGAAAAGAATAGATGCGCTTTCAATCTTAATAATCCTTGCTGCTCTTATCTTTACATGTACTTCTGTCCATGGCGCTCAAAAGAAGATAACATTCTGCGTATACGCATCGGACAAACCTTCCGTCATGCATATGAAATTCACTCCTATTGTCTCCTACCTGCAGGAAAAACTGAACGCCGATGGTTATGAATCGTTAATTGGAATCAAAATTCATCAATTGGAATCAAAATTCATCCTTCATACAACAGCGCCATCAATGCTTTGGTCGTGGGAAAATGCGACTTTTCCAGGTTCGGACCTGCAAGCTATATTATAACCTAAGTTGAGCGGTTTTCAGTGCAAAGTAGAGAGTAAGAAGCACTTAAAGGGCGATAGAATCATGTTATAATAAAGCTGCGAAAGAACAGAAACAATCACCCGATAAGTGAGGTAATTATGAAACAAAAAGAGATAAAAAGCAAGAAAAAAATAAGCAGAGTAGAAGTAACGACAGACACAATGACAGGGCGAGGAGGAATATGTAAAATATTTAAGCGGGATAAAGATATATGAGATATTGGTTGAGCATTTTATGGGAATAAGAAAGAGCCGCAAAGGGGTATCGATATGGAACATATTCAAGCAGATAATGTGTAATTTTTATGACGGAACAAGCCGTCATTTAACCTGTTTTGATGAAATAAAAAGAGATGAAGGATACCGAGCCGCCATAGAGAACAGAGAAGAAGAGATGCTGAGTTCACATCAGGTGAAGAGATTTTTCAAGTCATTTTCGTGGTTGTCGGGCGGAGCATTCAGGAAGATCCTGAAGCGTTTATTCATATGGAGATTACAGATAGGAAAGCCGCAGGTAATCAAGTTAACGTTAGATACAATGGTAATGGATAATGATGAAGCGAAGAAGAGACATGCAGTACAGCCGACCTATAAGAAGGTGAAGGGCTTTCAGCCATTACAAATAATATGGAATAGAAAGATAGTGGATGCAGTATTTCGAGGAGGGAAGAAGCACAGTAATTACGGAAATACGGCAGTGAATATGATAACAGCCATAGTGAATCAGATAAGGAAAGAATATGATCCGAAAGTAACGATCATATTAAGGTTAGACAGTGGATTTTTCGATGAGGAGATAATGGAGACCTGTGAGAAATTAAACATTGCAGTAGTGTGCACGGGGAAGTTTTACGAAAAGACAAAAGAATACATACAGGGGTTGCCGGAGGAAGGGTGGCGTATATATGACAACGGTCATCAGGAATGGGAATATACTGAATTTGGTTACAGGTATGGCAGCTGGAAGAGATTCTACAGGGCGCTGTACACAAAGCCTGCCTATGAAGGTCAACAGAGATTATTTGGGGTAGTCAGGAGTTGTGTTGACAGTTTGTGACTAACCGGCCCGACGATCCCGGTTTATCTCATCTGATAAAATAACGATATCTCTGACAGGACCCAATGGCAGATATTTATCGAGCACTGTCTTGACAAAAAAATTAACCTCCTGCTCTGTGAGTATATTCTGCTCGATGGCTACCAGGAGAAAATCGATTAATATATCGAAATTCCTAAATTGGGAATCCCTGAATTTTATATTTTTTTGGTAAAAATAACGAAATATCGTAATTTTATCCCTATTGCGATAAGCTGGCTATATTAAAAAAAGCTCTCTCTGAGACTCTAAAGCATATATCGCTAAGGAATTAAATTTCCCCCATTATCACTCCTTTAAACAACTCTCTCTTCCGGTTATTCTCCCAATGCATTGCCAACCCTTTGTCTGTAAGCCTTTGTCTGAAAAAATGGTCAACTGTTCGACTGTATTACCATATTCACAGCATGATTAAATATAAATAATAAATACATCTTAGTTATACATGGTACGGTCTTTGATATATAGTAAGCAGAGATTCAAAGATGATCATCGTTTTTTTTAGTCTTATTAAAATTTTAAAACTTTTGGAGGCAAAAATGAAGAGGGTCAAAAGAGTCGGTGTTAAATTATCAAAAGAAATTCTTACCTGTTTAGTTTTATTGGCGACATTAACCATTTACATCCATCCCGTTGAAGCAGCAGTTGAAAACACAGAGAATCTTACTTCCCCCATTGGAACGAATTTACATTTCTTTACATACCACAGTCCTGACTGGGTCTTTGTAGACGTCTTTCCAAAGACGCAGGAATTCACCAAAATGCGTTGCAGTGGCGGCGGGTGGAATGAGGGGCCTGATCTGGCCACCGATTCCAACGGTTGGATAACCTCTCTGCAGGATGACCAGTGTGCGGGGTTTTATCTGTTTTGGCTCTCCGAGGGTGCGCAAGCACAATACCCCGCCGGGGAATACACCCTTTTGTGGGAAGGAGACGGGAGCTTCCAGATTTCAGGGGACGCACATTTTACTCATAACCAGGGAGAGTCTGTGGACCAGAGTAATGGTCTTAACAAAGTTACCTTTCAGGTTACCCCCTCTACCTCCAATGACGGCCTTTTCTTTCGAATCAGCTCCGTTGCATCAGACTATTTGAGAAATATGCGTCTCATTATGCCGGGCGGCGTATGCGGACAGGAACAGGATATGAACAATCTCGATTACTTCAGCCATTGTGAAACAACAAGAGGAGGTTCCGGTACATGCGGCACGGGCGAGATATGTTATGACTTCGAGGAGGTCTATTGGGACAGGTTCAGGGATTCCGATAATGCAATGAACAATCCCGGAGTTGTATTTCATCCTGAGTATTTGGAAAGACTCCGAAAATACAAAGTACTTAGGGCCACTTTTTGGATGGCGGTGCATAACAATCCCCTGCAAAACTGGTCTGACAGGGCCGGTCTTCAAAAGCAGACCTTCGCAGATAACGGAGGCAGTTACTCTCTTGAAGCAAACAGCGGAGTGCCTTATGAAATATACATTGCCCTGGGTAACATCCTCAATGCGGATCTGTGGTTAAATATTCCCTATGAAACCACCAACGATTTCAATACTCAATTTGCAAATCTGGTATTAAATAAACTCAACACAAACCTGAAAGTCTATCTTGAATACGGTAATGAACACTGGAATCCAAGCGACTATTTTGTATCGGGATGGAACTACCTGCTTGACAAGGCGAACGAGCCCGGTTCCGGGATCGACTCGAACGCCGATGATGGTGTAAAGGTGGCGAGGTATTACTCACAGAGAGCCGGGGAAATCCATGCGATTTGGAGAAACGCCTTTTCAGATTCCGAGAGTCGTATTATACGGGTGTTAGGGGGGCATACCGCCAGTCCCGAACACACTCGGGAAGTTTTGGACTGGCAAATGGCGTACCAAAATGCAGACACTCTGGCAATACACGGCTATTTTGCCGGGGAACTGTTTAATGCAAATAATGAGGCCGCCATTCTGTCAATGTCAGTTGATGATATATTTAATGAAATAAACAATGGCGGGCTTGGCTCGGAAAGTTCTTTGGACCGTACTAACTCCCATTACAACACCAATTACAGCCTTGCCGACGAAAGGGGATTGGACCTGATTGCATATGAAGGAGGACAATATCTTGTAGCGGACATATTCAGCAGTGTAAATCAGACAGCGATTTATAACCTTTTCCTTGAAGCCAATCGTGACTCAAGGATGGGGGATGCGACTCTGACGAATTTTAATAACTTTAGAAACGCCGGTGGAAAGACCTTCTTACACTTTAGCAATACCTCCTGGTACTCTGTTTACGGTACGAATGGCGCCCTCGAATATCAGACACAGCCCCGCAGCGATTCGCCCAGATACGACGCCATCATGACCTTTATCGAGCAGAACGACTGCTGGTGGAACAATTGTGAAGGTACGACCGGAGAGACGCCTGTGAGCTATTATTCGCTGTTAATAGAAAAAGAGGGCACAGGCATGGGAACCGTGACGAGTTCCTTAGAAGGGATCGATTGCGGCAATGACTGCAGAGAGACATATTTGGGAGATACGATAGTTACACTCACCGCCGCACCCTCGGAAAGCTCTCTTTTTACGGGTTGGAGCGGAGGCGGCTGTTCCGGTACAGGGGAGTGTATTGTAACGCTGAATGCTTCTACAACGGTAGAGGCGACTTTTGAGAGGCCCTTTGTTATTGCACAGGGCAGGAATCTTATCGATAACATAAATAATCAGATCATATGGCTCAGAGGCGTGAATGTGGACGCCCAGTGGGTGGTAGTAGACAGTACGGGAGAGTGGACCCTTGACGACGATTTCACCGGAACTGCAACACCGGCAATAGAGTTATATTCCGATATGGTGACAGAGGCCGATTTTGCGGCAATTCGTGAAATGGGGATGAATACGGTAAGACTGAACCTCAATTATCAGATATTTGAAGAGAGAGACACACCCTATGTGTATCGACAGGAGGGTTGGAATTTTCTGGATCAGGTCATCGAGCAGGCAAGAAACAACGACCTCTATTTGACGCTGAGCATGGTAACGCCTCAGGGCGGATATCAGCCCTGTTGGGGATGCGGCGCCGAATTCTGGGATGATCAGCAAAACAGTGAAAGATTTGTCGCACTGTGGCGTGAAATTGCGGGTCGTTATGTAAACGAGCCTGTTATTTCCGGGTACGATCTGCTCAATGAACCCAATCCGACATATAATGTGCAGCAGTGGCAGGATATAGCACAGCAGACGATCGACGCCATTCGCACCGTGGACAACAGACATTTGGTTGTTGTGGAAGCCGTTAACTGGATTGTAGACGCCAACGGCAGTTCACCGTGGCCGGTTGATGAATCGACTTTTCAGTTTCCTGTAAATGACAGCAATGTGATGTATGACTTCCATTTTTACGAACCCATGGACTTTACGCACCAGCAGGTTCCTTGGGCAGGATATCCCGAGCCGGCGGCGTACCCCGATCAGACAGTTATCTATTTCCCCGACGACCTTCAATGGAGCGATTCGGAAAATACGACGGCGATTCCAAGCGGTACATCGGACTGGCAGCCCTATGAAAGCGGAATGTACAGAATCGACACAGATGTGGTTGCAGCCTATCCTTCCCTTTACTGTTGGAATAACACTGGAACCGTTTACTATGACGATCTTGTAATTAACGAATATGACGAAAACAATGTTTTTGTCAGAGAAGTCATGAATCTGGATTTTTCTTCATCAGAGGAATGGTCCCATTGGGGGGACGGTGAATTTATCAGGTCGACTCAGGGCCGCAATGACAATGCCTCATTGGCCATGCAGGGTACGACCAATGGCTCCTGGTACAATAATGATTTACGATTTCAGGTGCATCGGGACTATAGTTACCGGATAAACGGCTATATGTCGGGCGAAGATATAGGCGACGGCGCCTGGTGCGTCATGAATATCACTTTTGAATCAAGCAGCTCTCAGACTCCGGTCCTTCTCAGAGACAGAGAGTATGTGGAATATCATCTCTTACAGAGAGCGCAGTTCGGAATCGAGAACAATGTTCCTGTCAATGTCGGTGAGTTCGGGCCTTCCAGAGAATCCTACGGAGACGGGCTGGGCGGCATGACTTACCTGGAAGATGTTCTTGACCTTATGGTGAGCAATAATCTGCACTTTACCTATTATACATATAATAACTGGAATGAAGGCTATGAAGGCGAATATGCGCCTGTACCGGGGTTGTATGATTTCCTAAGGAATTATTACCTGACGATAAATCAGACTCCTTAAACAAAAGCACAGACTGTTTTTTATAGTTATACTATCCTCCAACATGGAGAGCCCTCTCTCGGGGCTCTCCATGTTGATTTTATCTTCCTCCAGGACTTAAACCCGTCCCAGGAAACAATATTTTCCCCTGAATTTTTAGTGGGCTCCACTTCGAGACGATATAACGTGCTATAATAGCTTTTTTGTAGTTTCGTTAATTATGAATACATTCTGTTGATTAGTCGCTTATAAATGAAATTGTGCGCAAAAAAGCACTAATATTTTTGATTGTCACAGTTTTAGCTTTTATTTATAAGGCTTTTAAGCATATAGAAATATGCACTGACTTTTTAAAATAAAGCTGTGAGAGCAGCGATTTTTTACTCCCTCTCCCCTTTTGAAGGGGGAGAGGGTTGGGGTGAGGGGGTGCGGTAAGGTACTCGATAGGGTAACGCTTCTCCACCGTCACCCCTCACCTTTCTCTCCCCTCAAGGGGAGAAGAGACTTGAAGGGAATTTCTTCGAAATTCCCCAAACCTCTTTGGTTCCGGCTATGCCGGGTTAGGAATTAGCCACAACCCTTAAATCTAAAAACAGCAGTCAGCTATCTACTGTCAGCCCTCTGTTTTTAAGGTTTTGCATAATAACCGGCATATCATTTTTGGGTGAGTGCAGTTTTTAATGTAACGCTTTGATTTTTCTTAGCTGACAGCTAACAGCTGACCGATGACAGCTTTTTTTAGTTGATATGATTATTGTAAGCGCCTGTCTTGCAGGTTTAAACACGAGATATGATTGTAAGAACAAAGCTGACGAGTATATTGTTTCTCTTGTCAGCTCTTTGAAGGCTGTACCACTTTGCCCTGAAGTGTCAGGAGGTCTTTCTGTCCCGAGGCGGAGGTCTGAGATTTCCTGTGGAGACGGTTATGATGTTATATCAGGTGAGGCCGGCGTTTTTACTGACAGGGGAGAGGATGTGACAACGTATTTTATCCGTGGAGCGGAGGCGTTGTTGAAACTGACTGAATCGATGAGTATAGAATATGCAATATTGAAAGATGGAAGTCCCTCGTGTGGTGTAAACTATATAAAACGAAATTCTACCAGAGTGAAAGGAGTCGGAGTAGCTGCCGCTCTTCTCAGAATGAGCGGTATCGAGGTTATATGCGTCAAGAGGGCTCGAGAGCGTTTTGATTTTCAATTTTAGATTGACAATTCACTGTCATTAACTTAAGGAGCAAAGCACTATCCGCCTTCAGCGGCTAAACTCGAAGGCTCCGCTTCGCTGCGCCTTCTCAAACATGACCCGCTTCC
The DNA here is from genome assembly GCA_029001845.1 of Candidatus Magnetocorallium paracelense. Taxonomy (GTDB): domain Bacteria; phylum Nitrospirota; class Thermodesulfovibrionia; order Thermodesulfovibrionales; family Magnetobacteriaceae; genus Magnetocorallium; species Magnetocorallium paracelense. Next base: position 25,449 of record JAREWP010000100.1, read on the forward strand.
GTCGGAAGGTGCTTCACCCCTTAAGTGAATGGTATTGATTGACAATTGACAATCTAAATGGAATGCTTTAAATCCGGAGATGCAGATTTTATTAGTCTGATGTTAAAATAGATCGACAGTTTTTGTTTATTAAAAAATCATGGAGGTATAGATGACAATCACAGAGAAGATATTAGCCGATCATTGCGGGAAAAAGGAAGTCCTGTGCGGCGAGCTTATTAATGCCAAGGTCGATCTGATTTTAGCCAATGATATTACGGCGCCTATTGCAATAAAAGAGTTCAAGAAAACCGGCGCCAAAAAGGTATTTAATAAAGAGCGTATTGCGTTAATACCCGATCATTTCGCCCCTCAGAAGGATATTCAGGCTGCTGAGCAGTGTAAGTCAATCAGGGAATTTGCAGGTGAGCATGAACTGAGCCTCTACTTTGAAGTAGGCAGAATGGGAGTGGAACATGCCCTTTTGCCTGAACAGGGTCTTGTGCTTCCCGGAGATCTGGTAATAGGCGCTGACAGTCATACCTGTACTTACGGAGCGCTTGGCGCTTTTTCCACCGGTGTCGGGTCCACTGACGTTGCCGCTGCCATGGCAACGGGAGAGTGTTGGTTTAAAGTGCCCGAGTCGATGAAATTCATTTATTACGGAAAATTGAATAAGTGGGTAAGCGGCAAGGATCTTATTCTTATGACAATCGGCGATATAGGCGTGGACGGCGCGCTTTACAGAGCCATGGAGTTTCAGGGAGAGATAATTGAAAAGCTGCCCATGTCAGGAAGGCTCACCATGTGCAATATGGCTATCGAGGCAGGCGGAAAGAGCGGGATCATAGTGCCTGACAATATTACCAAAGAGTATGTACAGTCCAGAGCAAAGAGGGAGTACAAGTTCTATGAGTCTGATAGCAACTCCAGTTATGTCGAAGTCAAAGAGTATGATTGCTCAAAAATCGAGCCGGTGGTGGCCTGTCCTCATCTGCCTTCCAATACAAAATATGCAACCGAACTGACTGATATTTCAATTGACCAGGTTGTGATAGGATCATGTACAAACGGCCGTCTCGAAGATATCAGAGAGGCCGAGTCGATAATCAGAGGGAAGAGTGTGAATTCCAATGTGAGGATGATAGTTATTCCGGCTACTCAGCAAATATATAAAGACGCCATGAAAGAGGGGCTGCTGGAATCCTTTATAGACTGCGGCGCCGTTGTCTCGACTCCTACTTGCGGCCCCTGTCTTGGAGGGTATATGGGAATTCTTGCCAAAGGAGAGAGAGCTCTTGCCACGACGAACAGAAATTTTGTAGGAAGAATGGGACATCCGGAAAGTGAAGTCTACCTTTCCAATCCATCGGTAGCTGCTGCATCTGCTTTATTGGGGCGTATAGCACACCCCGAGGAAGTGGGAAAATAAGATTATGCCTGTACCTGTTGTTGTAATTGCCGGCAGGCCGAATGTGGGGAAATCAACGCTTTTTAATAAAATCGTTGGAAGACGCACCTCTATTGTCAAGGACGAGCCCGGTATTACGAGAGACAGAATTTATTGTGAAGCCCAATGGGAGGAGGGGCGATTTATTCTCGTAGATACGGGCGGTTTTTTCCCTGATAGTGAAGACGAAATGTTAAATCAGATAAGGAGTCATGCTCTTTACGGAATTAATGAGGCCGATCTTATCATACATCTCATGGACGGTAAGGACGGCCTGACTCAGACGGACAGGGAGCTCTCCATAATTATCAGGGAAACGAATAAAAACTACCTCTCCGTTGTCAATAAAATTGACTCCCTTAAGCATAATGACAGGATTTATGACTTTTTTGCCCTGGGCATAGACAAGGTCTTTCCCATATCTGCAGAGCACAGTCTCGGTATAGACGATCTCATGGATGAGGTGACAGGCCAAATTAAAAAATTTGAGAGTACGGAAGAGGAAAGCGAGATACCAAAGCTAGCCATTGTGGGAAGACCTAATGTTGGAAAGTCTACATTGGTGAATCGACTCCTTGGCAAGGAGAGGATGCTTGTCAGTCCTGTAAGTGGTACGACACGAGATGCAGTGGATAGTGTGTGTAAGTATTACAACAGACAATATACCCTTATCGATACTGCGGGAATCAGGAAAAAAGCCAGGATTTTTCAGGATGTTGAGCATTTTTCCGTAATCAGGGCAATAAGGAGTATCGAACGTTGTGACATAGGGATTCTTCTTTTGGACGCGACTGCCGGTATTGTGGGCCAGGATAAGAAGATCGCCGGCCTGATCGAGCGCGCAGGCAAAGGTATGATCATGCTCTTTAATAAGTGGGACCTTGTAGAGGATCATGAGAAGCGTTATAATGAACTCAAATCGGAGATAGAGAGAGAGATGTGGTTTGCAGGTTTCGCCTCTCTGCTGACAACATCAGGGCTTACGAAAAAAAGAATTACCAAGATTTTCGATATTGTGGACCATATCATCGGAGAACGGAGCAGGAGAATAAAAACAGGCGATCTGAACAGCGTCACGGAAAAGATCAGGGCTGCTCTGCCTGCTCATAAAGGCAAAAGAGTAAAGGTCTATTATTTAACGCAAGTGGAAGTTTCCCCTCCGGGATTCGCTCTCTTTGTCAATTTTCCCGAGGGCATACAAAAGCATCACATGAGATATATCGAGAGAGTAATCAGAGAGTCCTTTTCATTTAATGGAACACCGATAAGGATTTATATAAAGAGGAGAAGGTAGTTTTGAATCGTAAAATGTTAGAATTAAAAAGCTGATAGCTGATGGCTGATGGCTTTGCTGTATATAACCTGTATATAACAAAGTGTCGCTGTCGTAATATGAATTCAAGTATGAAAGAACCGTTACATATCGCTTTTGCCAGATTTATGGCCGGCACAAATGCCGTGCAGTTTGGTGACTTTACACTGAAAAGCGGAAAAAAGTCCGAGGTATTTATTAATTTCGGTGAGATTTCTTCCGGAAACGAGTTGATTGCATTGGGTAGTTTTTTTGCCGAATTTATAGTGGATAAGTCTTTACACACAGTAGAAGTTCTCTTTGGCCCTGCCTACAAGGGCATCAATATTGCCATAGCAGTGAGTATTGCGTTGCATCAAAAATATGATATTTCCATCCCCTTTGCATACAATCGAAAAACCCCGAAAGGGCATGGCGAGGGCGGCAACTTTACGGGTTATGATCTGAATAAAGCAAAGAGCGCTCTTATTCTGGATGACGTAATTACAGACGGAGGAACAAAGCTCGATGCCATTAAGATGTTATCGTCATTTCCCGATCTCAAACCAAAAGCCGTCATTGTAGGGGTCGACAGAGAAGAGACGGATGAAGATGGAAAGTCATGCAGACTTACGCTTATGGAAGAGACGGGGATAGATGTGCTGGCTTTGACTACAAAGAGTGAAGTGTTGGGATTCAGGTAGGTTGAAAAGAGGGGGTAATTCTATCCTCCGGTCATTTCAATTGCAAATTGTACACCGCTATCGAGATTTTTTACATATATTTATATATAGGAGACTGCTTTCCATGTATAATCATTTATATCGTTGCTTGTGAGAACTTTTTTGTCGAGCATTGTCAGGCTGTTTACTTCTTTTAAAGTTTCTACTGTTTGAAAAGTGAATACTCCCTCGTTGCTTACGATGTGACCATTTTCCTCGTCCTTTAATCTCTTCCATATGGCGGGATATCTGTATTCAAAGGTCTTGTTGCTTTCCTTTTCGAACATGAAGTCCCATTCGTCTTCAGTATATGGGCTGATCATCCAATAGCCCTCCGAGTTTAAAAGCATAAGTTTTCCGGTGCCGGTTGACATGCTGTTTTTCAACTTATCTATCAGAACGTTTCCAAGATAATTCAGGATTACAATGCCGCGCTTTTCGCCAAAGCTGTCAATAACAGGTGAGCCTATTCTGATAATTGGTTTAAAAGGCTTTTCAATTTCGCCGCCTTCTATATTCAGATCGAAAGGTGATGCATAGATGCAGGTACTGTCCAGGCCGAGAGTCTCATGAAAGTAGTATCGATCCCCCTTAAACTGTAAACGGTTTTCGGGAACAATAATGGGATTTCCCTCTTTATAATTTACTCTCACTTTTTCGATGCCCCTGTTGTCGATAAATCTTATTTGGTCGTAAATGCCCTTTGTAAGCGAAAAAAGTTGGAATTCCCTGGCAAGAGCTTTTAGGTTGCTTTTGTCCTTGTTTTTGAGATAGGCCTGTAAAGCGCTGTGACCCTTTTGAACCAGAAGATCAGATACGATGGTTCTGAATTCAAGTTCTATTATACGCGCCTGCTCTTTGACTTTAATTTTTTCTTTAAACTCCAAAAAAGAGAGAATGTTACTCCTTTCTGAAAAATATATAAGCATGGCAATAACAGAAATTATTAGAGATGCAGAGAGAAAGAGAGAGAAAAACAACTGCAGACTCTTTGAAAAGTTTATTTTTTTTGCTTTTTCCATTTGTTTGCAGTATTTTAACAGCCTGACGACTAATAGAACAATAATAAACTTTAGGCGGGTTTTTATTGACAGAAATAAATATTTCGTTATATAGTTAAAGAATAACTTTAAATAATGGATTGTATTGTACATTTATGTGGACGTATAGAGAACGGTTAAGCCGACAAGAGAGACTTAGACGATCTTATTATGAGATGTTAAGAGACGCCCTTGAAGTAAGGTTAATAAAAATTTCTTTGATCGACTCTTTTTATCGGTATATCGGACAGGGAGTTGATTATGCTTTTCTCGATAAAAGTGAATTGAAACCTAAGTCAAAAAAAATGGAAAAGGAGTCGGAGTTATTCAATACTTTTATTGTCATATTTTGTGAAGGCTCCATTAATCCCTCTTTACGCAACTATATTAGATTTTTTCCGGAAAATAAAGTGATCAAACAGAATTTGGAGTATCTGGCCAATATTTCCATTTACGATCAATTTCATAAGAATCTCAGGTACTTCGACAATCCCCGTTTTCTTGATTTTACAGAGGAATTTTTGAACATCGACTATGCTCTTCTGATTCAGCAGGATCCGGCCATTAAGAAGAAAAACAAGTATGCATTGACGCATTTTCATGTAAAAATAGACTGGCCTATAGCAGATGCAGCACAGGACCTGGCGAAATCATTTAAATATATTCATAATCATTTATATGAAAATGGTGAAAAAGAGGCCCGATTGCTTCAAAACAAGCTTTTTGAATACTACGGTTGCTATCACAATGTGGGCGGGAGACGTACTGCCGCTCTTATAGCGGCGCAGCTTCTGAGGAAAGAGGACTTTGTCTCCACTGTCTATGTTTCAAGTTCGGAATCACGTTCAATGATGAAGTATACGGAGAGGGGCGTGTCCAAGTTTTTTCTGATCCAATTAAACGATACTCAAATCGACGCTCTGGCCCAACGAGAGGGATTTAATGTAGAGAATTTTAAGTCTTCCTATCTCTACCCGGCGGATTCTTACTATGTGGGGATATCGGAAGCCGTGTACGGCTTTACACCTTTTTCAAAGCCCCCTGAAGACGGAAAATTCAGAAGGCTTAAACCTGCCTATAACTGGCTGAAACTAAAGGACGAGTTTCTTCTTCCAAGGGACACTGCCTTTACCTACAGCCCGATAAATTACAACTGGGTATATTCTCCGGAATGATAACCTGAGTGGCATGTGAGTCATTACTAAGGGCATAGCCCTTAGTAATGACTCACTTTAAGTATCTCTTCTACTGCATCTTCAATTTTTACCTTTATCGTTGATTTGTTTTTTCTCTTTTTGATCTCTACAACTCCCTCTTTTAATCCTTTCATACCGATTACCACTTGGCAGGGGATGCCTATGAGGTCTGCATCTTTGAATTTAACGCCGGGCCTTTCGTCTCTGTCGTCATAGAGAACTTCTTTGCCGCTTTCAATGAGCTTGTTGTATATTTCCAAAGAAACTGTGGCGCACTTGTCGTCTTTTGGGTTCAGAGGAATTATTTCAATGTCAAAGGGGGCTATGGTTTCCGGCCAGATTATTCCGTCTTGATCGTGGTTCTGCTCTATTGCAGCCGCTGCTATTCTTGCCGGGCCTATGCCGTAGCTGCCCATAACAACAGGCTTCTCTTCCCCTTCTTTATTAAGAAATACGGCATTCAGAGGCTCCGAATATTTTGTGCCGAGCTTAAAAATATTTCCAATCTCTATAACCTTCTCTATTCTGAGGGGTGCGCTACAGTGCGGACAGGATTCACCTTCTTTTGCGGAGTGCAGATCGCGCCATTCAGGTTTGAAATGCTTACCGGGGATTACTCCTTTTTTGTGATAATCGCTTTTGTTGGCGCCGCTCACATATATGCCTTCTTTCAGTGTATCGTCTGCAATGATAGAAACGTCATGATCCATAGGGCCTATAAAGCCGGCTTCGACTCCGAGAATCCCGATCACCTCGTCTTTTGTAGCAGGTCTGAATTCTCCTATGATCTTTTTACATTTCGCTTCGTGCAATTCATGATCGCCTCGTACCATGGCAAGCACAGGGCCTCTGTCGGCAATTAAAAGGAGGCTTTTTAGAAAATACTCCTTACCTAACCCCAGAAAGGATGCCACTTCTGCGACTGTTTTCATGGCCGGTGTAGAAACATCTTCATATTCCATTGCTATTCGTTTTAGAGCTGGCGGGGTGGAGACGGCAAGCTCCAGGTTGGCGGCATAACCACATGAATCGCAGATAACCATGTCATCTTCTCCTGCCGGGCTTGGCGCCATAAACTCGTGGGCAGTCGCCCCACCCATCATTCCGGGATCGGAGTCTACCTGGAAAAACCTGAGGCCGCATCTTTTGTAAATTCTGTGATAGGCCTCTTCATGTAATTTGTAATTCTTTTCCAGTCCTTCATTATCTTTATCGAAACTGTAACTGTCCTTCATGATGAACTCTCTGGTCCTGAGGATGCCGCTTTTAGGTCTTGCTTCATCACGCAATTTGGTTTGAATCTGATACCATACCTGAGGCAAATCTCTGTATGACCTGATTTCGCCGGAGGCAAGCCAGGTCATGATCTCTTCATGTGTCATGGCAAGACACATATCGCGCTCGGACCTGTCCTTTAATCTGAACATTTCATCTTTAATTTCATACCACCTGCCTGTTTTCATCCAAACATCGGCCGGGTGAAGAACGGGCATGGATATTTCCTGTGCGCCGATTTCATTCATCTCTTGTCTGATAATTTCGTTAATTCTGCCCAAAACCCTCCAGGCAAGGGGGAGATAGATATAGAGACCCGATGCAAGTTGTCTCACATAACCGGCTCTGAGTAATAATTTGTGGCTGATCGATTCCGCTTCCGAAGGCGTCTCCCGTAAAGTAGGAATAAGCATTTTTGTATAAAGCATAATAATTCTCCGTTGATTTTAATAGCTTTTAAATAGACTTCTTTAATATAATAGAAAACAAGCTTATAATTCAAATGGATTGACGATTGACGATTGACGATTGACGATTGACGATTGACGATTTTTTAGAATTTAATTTGTAAATTTGTTTATGATTAAAATTGCGCCCGAGGGGTATCCCTATATAATTGTTTTCTTTGTTCTGACCATTGCTGTCGGTTATTTTTCAAAGCCATGGTTTGCCGTTGTTCCCGGTATTCTGTTTATTTTTATGCTCTTTTTTTTCAGGGACCCGGACAGGGTGTTGCCTGAAGGGGAGTCAGTGATCACCTCTCCGGCAGACGGAGAGATAATCGTTATTCATAAAGAGAGAGAAGAGGAGTACTTAAGAAAGGAGATAATAAAGGTAAGCATTTTTATGTCTCCCTTTAATGTCCATGTAAACAGAGCACCCTATAATGGTAAGGTTAAGTTGGTGAAACATAATCCCGGTAGCTTTAGCGCCGCCTTTAAAGACGAGGCCTCTTTAGAAAACGATAATATCGCTATGGTCCTTAATACGGAGAAGGGAGACATTCTTGTCAGGCAAGTAGCGGGCTTTTTGGCAAGACGGGCCGTTTGCAGAGTAAAACCGGGAGACAGCTTAACAAGGGGTGATAAATTCGGTATTATTAAATTCAGTTCAAGGGTCGATATTTATCTTCCTCCTGAAGTAGAGGTCAGAGTTAATATCGGCGATATGGTAAAGGCAGGCTCTACAATAATTGCAGATTTTTCGGATAACCTCCCTTGATCCTCCGGGTCACCATTAAGCATAAAATTTATAAGAAGAAGCACCATTCTTATTTGACCACGAAGTACGAGAAGAGTACGAAGTTTTAAAGAATGTCTTTCTTATCTGTGCTTCGTGGTTGTTTAAATTAAGTTCTTTTGAGCCTGTTTTCAGGATAATGAGGTAGTTGAGAATTGAAAAAGGGTGTATATCTGCTGCCGAACGGTTTAACGTTGTGCGGATTGTTTTTCGGCTATTTTTCCATTCTTGCTTCTCTTAAGGCGAATTATGTTCATGCCGGATGGGGTATTCTTATTGCCCTGATCTTCGATGGTCTGGACGGCTGGGTAGCAAGGCTGACAAGCAGTAATACGAAATTCGGGATAGAGCTCGATTCCCTTTCGGACCTAATTGCTTTTGGCGTGGCGCCTGCAGTGATGATATTCAGTTGGTCGCTGCAGGATTTTGGTCGTTTAGGGTGGGCCGTAACCTTTCTTTATGTTGGCTGCGGAGCGCTCAGGCTGGCAAGATATAATATACAGATGGAATCTACAGAGAGGAAGTCCTTTACTGGAATGCCGATACCTGCGGCAGCCTCAGTGCTTGCCACATTGGTGATATTTAATCAAAGCCACTGGGGTCAAAGTCGGGGGAATGGTTATTTCGCCCTTTGTTTGATGTTTTTTCTTGCACTGCTGATGATCAGTACTCTCAGGTTTCACAGTATAAAGGAGATCGATTTAAGGCAGAGAAAACCATTTTGGGCGCTTGTTCTGATTATAGTAATACTCCTTGTCATTTTCACACATCCTCCGATAGCTCTGTTCTCTTTCGCAATGCTTTATCTGATCACTGCATTGATAGAGAATCTATATAGATTCAGAAAAAGGTTTGTACGAAAGGAAAATTGAACTGTGAGGAAATGTGAATCGACATGAAAACAAAAATGCAATCGAAGTGAGGTATGATGTAAGCAATGAGAAGAATCAGAATTTTCGATACAACATTGAGGGACGGGGAACAGTCTCCCGGAGCGTCAATGAATGTAGAGGAGAAGATACAGCTGGCCAGACAACTGTCCAGGTTGGGAGTTGATGTGATAGAAGCAGGTTTTGCATTTAGTTCTAAATCTGATTTCGAGGCGATTAAGGCAATCGCCTCCGAAGTGGAAGGCTCGATTATATGCAGCCTTGCCCGGGCAAAGGAAGATGACATTAACAGAGCCTGGGAATCGATTCGTAATGCTTCCAAAAGGAGAATACACACATTTCATTCAACATCGGACATTCATTTGAAACATCAATTCAGGGTTACCAGAGAAGAAGCCTTACAGAGGTCGGTCGACATGGTAGGCATGGCAAGAAGTCTTGCTGAAGACGTAGAATTTTCCCCTATGGATGCAACAAGGACCGATTTAAACTATTTATGCGAAGTCGTTGAGGCTGTTATCGAAGCCGGCGCCTCTACAGTGAATATCCCCGATACTGTGGGGTATGCCATACCTGGAGAATTCGGAACGCTTATTAAGGCATTGTTTAAAAAAGTTCCGAATATAGATCAGGCAACAATCTCAGTGCATTGTCATAATGATCTTGGTCTTGCAGTGGCCAACTCTCTTTCTGCGATATTGAACGGGGCCGGTCAGGTGGAGTGTACAATTAACGGTATCGGTGAAAGAGCAGGCAACTGCTCTCTTGAAGAGGTTGCGATGTCTTTGAGAACAAGAAAAGATATCTTTCCCGCGGACACGGGAATAAAGACAGAGGAGATAATACGAACCAGTCGCCTTGTAACAAAAATAACGGGAATGTACGTTCAACCAAATAAAGCGATAGTGGGCGCCAATGCGTTCGCCCATGAATCCGGTATTCATCAGGACGGATTATTAAAGGAAAAATCAACATACGAGATAATAAAACCTTCCGATATAGGACTCCATAAGACTCAATTCGTCCTTGGCAGACACTCCGGCAGACACGCCTTTAAGACCAGGCTGGGCGAACTTGGGTTTAACCTTAGTGAAGACGAACTGAACAAGGCTTTTGACAGATTTAAAAATCTTGCAGATCATAAGAAAGAGATTTTTGACGAAGATATCGAAGCTCTTGTATCTGAAGAGTCCATTTCAGTATCTGACGAGATTTACAGGCTTATTGATATTCGAATTACTTCCGGAATAAGCAGTGAACGCAGCGCCTTTGTAAAGCTGAAGATTGACGGAGAAGTTGTTGAAAAGAAGGAACTCGGAGACGGGCCTGTCGATGCGGCATATAGAGCCGTTGCTTCAATGACAGGTACTGAATACCTGAAGCTCATGAAGTTCGAAATAAAGAGCATAACAGGAGGTACAGACGCTTTAGGGGAAGTGATGATTACTCTTGAAGACGATGGCGATGTAATAAGGGGCACCGGTTCGGATACGGATATAATTATTGCAGCCGTAAGAGCTCAACTCAATGCATTGAATAAGCTTGAGATACGAAAGAGAAAGGCTCTTTAGGCCTTCTTGGAAGAAGGGTAGGGGGCGACATTTGACCCCCTACTATTGCATTCATTCCTACTATTACATTCATTCGATTCTTGGCGAAACCGCTACATCTCTCTGCTCCCAATAAGTAGACACGCCGCCATCGGTATTAACGGGGATCTTGTCCGATAGTTTAGGAGAAATTACAACATTTTGCTTTTCCCAATACGCTTTATCAGATGAAAGACCGCCGTCAGTATTCACAGGCGTTTTTGCTGCCGTATTCGGTGAAACAACGACATTTCTATTGTTCCAATAGTCCGATGTGACATCTTGTGCAATTGAAATAGCCGGTATTACCAGGAAAACAGATATGACTGTCAATAAACATAATAAAACTGTAGATTTGCTTTTAAGCATAGGAACCTCCTTTTAAAGTCAATGCCTTTGACAATTCATTAAAGTCATTATTATAATAAAATCTTATAATTATAATTGTCAATAAATGGTATGTAAAATAGTCGTAAACATCAGTTGTAAAGGTATTCACTCAACTCTTTTTAAAAGTCTCTCAATACTTTCCCCGGCTGCATCTGTAAGATAGTTTTCAAGGGCATCTTTAATTATTCCAACGTCATCTGCAAAAGAGGTATCAGATAGTATTTTTTCTATTTCGAACGTAAGGTTTTGTGCTTCCGATATATCGTCTTCAATGAGCGCACTCATCTTCTGTAACAGGGATTTTATCCTCTTTCTATCGACTGTTGAGTCAAAATCTGCTTTCTTATTATTAGCGGTTTTTGTTCTGCCGTTGTGCTGCATGAATGTTTCAAGTCCTTTAAAGAGAATATTGGAGGCCCCTTTAAAGTTTTCAAAAACATCGCGGAGATTGTCGTACTCTTCCCCCTTGATCGCATTTTCAAGCTTTTGTGTGGCGAAAGATAAATCATCTGCCCCGATATTGGCCGATACGCCGATAACAGTGTGTATCGGTTCCAGCGCCGCCTTATAATCACCATAATCGACTGCTATTTGTATTTCGCTTATCAGGGAAGATGCTGTTTTGTAAAATTTTGTAAGAACTCTTGTGTATACATCGCCGTTGTTACCCACTCTGGCAAGGCCGGATTTGATTTTAATCCCAGGTAATTCTGAGAAGTTATCCGCTTTTGGCTCCTTATAATTATTCATTTTCTCTTCCAAAGAGTATAAACACGGTGCGGAATAGTCTCTCTTTTTATCTGTCCACTTTGTTATTACATTTAATAATGTGTCTGGAAATATGGGTTTTGAAATATGATCGTTCATGCCTGCGTCAAAACATTTATTTCTCTCCTTATCTAATGCATGAGCAGTCATTGCAATCACCGGAATATTATGGTCTAAAACTTGGGAAGAGCTGTCTCTGATTTGTTTTACAGCCTCATATCCATCCATTACGGGCATTTGTATATCCATTAGAACCATATCGTAGCCCGGATTCGCCAGCTTCTCCAAGGCCTCTTTACCATTGGGCGATACATCGTAAGTGAACCCGAAATTTTTCAAAATTTCGCAAATAATCGTTTGATTTACTTCATTGTCTTCGACAACAAGGAGATGAAGTTTATAATCGGCTTTTAATGGCGCAGAGCAAAAAAGAGGTTTTGTCGCTTCATTGTCAGGTGCCTTTTGAAAGGTTAGAGTAAATTTAAAAATGCTCCCTCCTTCGGGGCGGTTTTGAGCCGAAAGCTCTCCACCCATCATCTCTGTCAATTTCTTACTTATAGACAAACCAAGGCCGGCGCCTCCGTATAATCGCGTTGTCGACGGGTCCGCCTGTGTGAATGTGTTAAAGAGCGATTCGATTTTTTCGGGAGGAATGCCAATTCCTGTATCTGTAATAGTAAAACCAAGAGTTATGTCGTCCCCTTCCTCATTTAAGTTAGCGACTTCAAGTTTAACTTCTCCCCTTTGGGTGAATTTGATAGCATTGCTTATAAGGTTTATCAATACCTGACGAAGCCTGACCGGATCACCCAATAGATTATGAAAAACGTTATCTTGAACTAGGCATGTATATACCAGGTTCTTGTTTTTTGCCTCCAGCGCATGGATATCGTTCACTTTAGTAATTTCTTCGATTAAATTAAAGAGAGTCTTTTCGGGAGATAGTTTTCCTGATTCAATTTTTGAAAAGTCCAGTATATCGTTTATTATAGCAAGTAGATCGATTGCAGAATTTTTCACGATTTCACAGTAACGTGACTGCCTTGCATTAAGCTTTGTCTCTCCAAGAAGGCGGGTCATACCTATAATGGCGTTCATGGGAGTGCGTATTTCGTGGCTCATGTTTGCTAAAAAGAGACTCTTTGCCTTGTTCGCCTCTTCAGCCTCGTTTTTCGCCATTATCAAACTCTTTCTGGTATGTCTCAGGTCTTCTACTTTTTCCTGTAACTGTCTATTTTGGCGTGAGATAAACTTTGTCGATTCCTCTATTTTGTGTTCAAGATTGCGGTTGTGCATTAAAAGCTCTATTTGAAGAGCCGTATTATCAAGGGCGTAGGTACACTCTTTCAGGATGATATAAAGAAGATTTAATCTCGATATAGTCATCGTTTGGGCGCTTTCTTCACTAATTCCGATAAACATGCCCCAAGTGTCGTTCTGTCCTGTCATTGCATGGAGGACTATTGAGTTATCGGATAGATTGGAGTCAACAATAACGGTCCGCTCCTGTTTCAAAGCCCATGCAAATTTTCCGGTATCGATCAGGTCATCGGCTATTTCGACGACTGAAGAGGACATTTCATTGGGATTACAAAAAGAGAGTTTAAAATCGAAATCCTGTTGAGTAAAAAAGGCGATGGCTTTAAATAAAATCAGATTCGGCAGGTCATTTAAAAAGAGTTTGATAATATCGACGGGCTGAAACTCCGGTATAACATTGTTTTCATAATTTATATGGGCGATTCGCATCATGTTGGCCCCTGTGTCCAGTGAGGATGCGTACCACTGATTTAGTTTTTCCAGCGCCTCGACTCGCTGCTCGAGGTAATGACACTTTTTTATCAGATCGTCTTTTGTCAATGGAATTATACCTCAAGAAATATGGAAAGGGAATTCTTATACTGTTCCTCTATCTGTTGAACTATCTCGGGTATTACTTTATCGTTTAGCTTCAGTTGATTCCACGAAGGATAGTCTATGCGTTGTACAAAAGTTTCTCCGCTGCTTCCCAGTCTCATACATGTAGCTATTATGTCGGCAATGTGAATAACCGATGTCTCCAGATTATAACTGCTAACGGATCCCGGCCTGTGGTGTTTGCCTGTTGTCGTCTGAATAGATGCAGGGAGCTTCCATCGAATAAACAACTCCCTTCCTATATCGCAGTGATTAAAACCCAGAACTTCCTCTTCTGCTTTGGTGAGGAGGATTTCACGATTTCTACTGTATTGCATTACTTCTACGAATTTATCGGGCATCACGAGAAGGAGTACAAGACGCCCAATATCGTGGACCAGTCCGCTGACATAGTATGACTCGATATTTTGCATCAGCATATAGCCGGCCAGTGTTCTTGCTGCAACGCCGGTTCCGATCGAATGTTTCCAGAAGGATTCCAGGTCTAAATAATCCTTTGGAACTCCATTGAACTGCTTCATGATTAGAGTGGCCATTAGAAGCTCGCGAACCTGTTTTGTACCGATAATGGTCAAAGCCTTGGTAATGGTTGTCACATGGGAAGGGTAGCTGTAAAAGGCGCTGTTTGCAAGCATTAAAACCCTTGAGGCCAAACCCTGATCCTCTAAAATAAGAGAGCCTATCTGATCCAGGGAAATCGTAGGATCATCTACCGCCCTATCGACTTTATAATAGATGTCGGGCATAGAGATGAGTGTGGAGACTTTATCGACTACAGATTCAACAGATGTTTTCATTTAGAATTTTTTTCAGCGATCTTTTGAACGCATATATTGAAAAGGAGATGCTCAAGAGGGCGTGTCAGTTTGTTGAATTTAAAAAGAAAGTCAGCCTTTTGTCTTGCTTTTCGATAAATATCGGGGTCGATAATGTCGGAGCTTGAGGGGGACTGATTATTGTCGATCGAGTCTTCAATGTCGATTAAATTTACACCCCATGTCTTAAGTATTCTGAGGTGGCGATGTGAAATCTCGACACCCTTATTCAGAAGTAAACGGTTTTTATGGTCAAAGACATCTTTTTTGACAATCATTCCGACCTTTATCTTATTGAGAGGTAAAATCGCCATTGTTATTCATTATTTAAAAACAGCCGTCAGCTGTCAGCGTTCAGCTATGGAAAATAATAACTAAAAAAAGCAGTCAGCTATCAGCCTTCAGCAAAAGAAAGTATTGATCTTATGCCAATGAGCAGCTTCACCTTACGGGTGAATGTATTTAGAACTGTAAGTGTTGCAATTTAAAAGTTGATAGCTGATGGCTGACAGCTAAATGCTTTATTATGATGATGGAAAACTAACTTTTTATAGGAAGTTCTATTGTTACGGTTGTGCCTTTGTTTTGTTTGCTGTCTATATGAACCTGCCCGTGATGTTTCTGAATTGTCTGCTCGGCAATTGTCAGACCAATGCCTGTTCCGGAGCCTACAGGTTTCGTTGTAAAAAAGGGGTGAAATACTCTGCATATGTTTTCCGGTTCTATTCCTACACCGTTGTCAGTTATAACGACAGTAATGGCGCTATTCTTCTCATTAAAGGAAGTTTTTATTTCAATTGTTCCATTATTATCGCAGGCGTCGATGGAGTTGTTGATTATTTGGAAAATCGCCTGTTTGATTTCGCTGGGACTGCACTCTAAAAGAGGCAGAGCCGCATAGTCTTTAGTGAATTGTACATCGCAGTTATTATGTAAGCTCATTGTCAATCTAATAGATTCATCAATGCAACTGTTTAGATCCACTCTGTTGACAGGTTCTTTATCTATGCCTGAAAAGTTTTTCAGGTCGTTTATTATGTTGCTTATCCTTTTAATGGTTCGTTTGATTCTTTCTATCTTTCTATCGCCGGAATCTTTAAGACGATCATAATTAATCGTTTTAAGGTGTTCTTCATAAGCCTTCAGAAACGGTGAAGAGTCACATTTTTCATTTACATAGGTAATTGCACTGACAGAGGTTTTTAAGTCTTTTACCAACGATGAAAGAGTGCTTTGGATGATGCCCAAGGGTGTGTTGATTTCATGGGCAATGCCGGCGGCCAGAGAGTTTATTGCCGATGTTCTGTCCATTTCTATACGCAGCAAATCCTTTTCCCGTAACTGATCGTGATATTTTTTGAGGTTAAGGTATGCTCTGACTCTTGCTCTGACTATTTCAATGGAGAAAGGCTTTCTAATGTAGTCGACTGCTCCCAGTGTCAACCCTTTTTCTTCGGCCTTGTCTTCATTACTGTATGTTACAAATATAACGGGAATGTTTTTTGTTACTTCCTTCTCTTTTAGTTTTGTTAGTACTTCATAACCGTCCATTTCAGGCATTGTAATATCCAGGAGAATCAGGTCGGGCGGATTTGATGATGAGGCAATTTCCAAGGCTTTGGCGCCGTTGAGGGCTGCAACGATTTTGTATTCCGATTTCAGGGCATTGGCCAGAATGTCCACATTTTCAGTGCTGTCGTCAACTATAAGAATTCTGTCTGTCTTGTCTGCAGGTTTCATTTTTACTTATCTCCCGAGCATATTGATATGGTTCGAATTATTTTTTCAGACATAATATCTGTCATGCTGCATAAAGAATTCTCCAAAGCGATATTACAGTACAGGCCGTAATCGGAATTCTCAGATAGAGAAACAGTTCAATATATGTTGTTTAAATCAGCGCCGGATTCAGGTCAGTTTTAAAAAACAGAAAATATTTACAATAGCGAAATGAACTATAATATAACAAAATAATGGATGGATGCGCAATGATAGAATAGTTGTGTTATTACCAATACCTTTGCCTCAGCTTCTGAGAATGCCTTATGCCGGTCAAGGCATTTTTATCTTTAAATCATAACTGCCAATACCTGCTTTATCGGCAATGCCTTGAGACCAAAGGAGATCCATTGCCTTTTTCCTTTCGCTTTCGGGGATCATTAAAATTAACCGAGCGCCGAGAGTTGTCTTTTTTTTCCATTCAGCGGCCTTTTCGGGGGATATAGTGTTCGTTGTTTCAACTTCCATTATTCCCATTACGAGACCGTGATTTTTAAGGATAAGGTCAGGATAGGAGCCGTTAAATTCATTTGTCTCCTCACCGTCGTAGTTTATGCTGATCTCGGAGTAGTCTTTGGACAAGCGTTTCCTGAGATAATCGATCAACCAGTCGTGAAATATATTTTCCGATTTCATTTCCTCTCCTTATTTTATATAGATCAGGTTCACACATGCTTATCATGTGTATCCTGTCAAATTTATTACAACTAATAGTAAATGTTCCCTTCACATCAAACCCTTTTCAAAGAAACTCAGGTAGTTGTCTTTTGTTATTATCAGATGGTCTCGAATTATGATTCCGAGACTTTCGCCTGCCGTTTTAAGCTGTTTTGTCAGTTCAATATCCTGTTTGGAAGGAGTGAGGTTACCACCGGGGTGGTTATGTATTAGTATTATAAAAAGCGCTTTAATACGCAGGGCCTTTTCAAAAACTTTTCTTGGATATACCGTTGTCTGATTTATCGTTCCCTCACTGATAACGGCTTCGCCCAATACTTCATTGTTCGTGTTTAAATAAATCGCAAGAAATAATTCGTCACTCTTTGCTCCTATAAATCCTCTCAGGTAATCGACAATATCCTTTGGACTTACTACTCTTTTCCTTTTAATATCCCTCTCTCTGAGATAGAGGACGCCAAAATCCTTTACAAGCTTAATCAAAAGGGCGGAACGTTCTCCTATGCCTTTTACCTGCTTTAAATCATCAATGTCAGAGTCCAGCACACTTTGAATATTCCCGAAACAATTCAGCAATTCCTTTGCCAGGGGCTTTACATCCTTTCTCGGAATCGTGTGCATAAGCAACAGTTCAAGCGCTTCATAATCATTGAGAGAATCGATACCTGTTTTTGAATACCTCTCTATGAGTCTTTTTCTGTGTCCCGTATAATGCGGCGCTGGATTGTCTTTTTTATTCATTACCAATAAAAATAACACATGAATCTGCTAAATGACAATATAAGCAAATTGTAAAAGGGTAGGCTTAAGGCTACAGGTGCAAGGCGCTGAGATGTATTTTTCTTATGCCAAATGCCTTTTGTTTGGATATAGGATAAAATTAGGTTTGTTCTGTTATAAAAACCCAATTAAAATAGCCGGAGTTAAATTTACATACGATTCAAACCCAAACATGAACAGCCGACCAGCTCAAAAAAATCCATCCGAAGGGCGTTAACTTGAGATTTCGTTGCAAATTATGTTATATTTTGCACTTCACAGGGCTTGAATATCGTTTTTTCATCCAGCGACGAGTACACAGGTTATAATGATTTTAAGTGAACTCTGATCTCATATTATTTAATTTTCTTATCTGGGGCTGTTTCATTTATATTCTTGCCTGAAAACTCTTCAGAAACTACCGTTTACAAGAGACCTTTGAAATCTAAAATCCGCAATCTAAAATTTAAATTATTTTTTAAGGAGGTACTATCATGACTACAGCAGTAGCTGAAACAGGGGATTATAAGGTAGCCGATATTACTTTGGCTGAATGGGGAAGGAAGGAGATTGAAATCGCTGAGCAGGAAATGCCCGGTTTAATGGCTGTCAGAGAGAAATACTCTGCTGAAAAGCCTTTAAAGGGAGTAAGAGTTTCCGGTTCCCTTCATATGACAATTCAGACTGCAGTACTTATTGAAACACTCGTTGCGCTTGGCGCCGATGTCAGGTGGGCGAGTTGTAATATTTTTTCTACACAAGATCATGCCGCGGCAGCCATAGCGGCAGCAGGGGTGCCTGTTTTTGCATGGAAGGGCGAAACCCTGGAGGAGTATTGGTGGTGTACCGAAAGGGCGCTGACTTTTCCCGGTGATCTCGGGCCTCAGTTAATTGTAGATGACGGCGGAGATGCAACGTTATTGATTCATCGCGGTTTTGAAGCTGAAAAGAATTCTGCTATACTTGATGAGCCAACTGACAACAAAGAACTCCAGGTTATCAATAACCTCTTAAAATCACTGCTTAATGAAAATAATCAAAAATGGCATAATACCGTAAAAGAGTGGAAGGGAGTAAGTGAAGAGACCACAACCGGCGTGCACAGACTCTATGAAATGATGAATAACGGCACTTTGCTGATTCCTGCGATAAATGTTAATGATTCCGTGACAAAATCGAAGTTTGATAACCTTTATGGTTGCAGGGAATCTCTGGCTGACGGAATCAAAAGGGCTACCGATGTAATGCTTGCCGGAAAGGTCGCCGTTGTATGCGGTTATGGAGATGTCGGTAAGGGGTGCGCAACGTCGTTAAAGGAATACGGCTCCAGAGTAATCGTAACCGAGATCGATCCTATCTGCGCTCTTCAGGCTGCAATGGAGGGATTTGAGGTAGCCACTGTAGAGGATACCCTTGGCAAGGGAGATATTTATGTAACGACAACAGGGAACAAAGATATCATCAGAATCGAACATATGGCGAAAATGAAGGACCAGGCGATTGTTTGTAATATTGGTCATTTTGACAATGAAATAGAGGTGCATAAGTTAAACGATTACCCCGGTATCAAAATGATCAATATCAAACCTCAGGTAGATAAATATATTTTTCCCGAAGGACATGCCATTTTTCTGCTGGCCGAAGGCAGACTGGTTAATCTTGGCTGTGCAACGGGGCATCCCTCGTTTGTTATGTCAAACAGCTTCACCAATCAGACTCTTGCGCAAATAGATCTTTGGAAAAACAAAGATGTATATGAAAAAAAGGTTTACAGACTCAGTAAGAAGCTCGATGAAGAGGTCGCCAGACTCCATCTTGAAAAAATCGGAGTTACGCTCACAAAACTTACAAAAGATCAGGCCGATTATATAGGCGTACCTGTTGAAGGGCCATATAAACCCGAGCACTACAGATATTAGTGCAGGATGGGATGAGTTTGCTCTGAAAACATGCCGGAAATGACTTAATTTAACCACGAAGATCACGAAGCACACGAAGTTTTATAATATTTTTTTCTTCGTGATCTTCGTGATCTTCGTGGTTAAAAAACTTAGTTCTTTCTTTATTACAAATTTCATGCTTTGTGGTAATCCCTCCGGATTTAGAGCGTTTGCTCCCTAAAGTCAGTGCGTATGCCCCCTTTCCCTCTTTAAAATTCTAATCCCCGGCCTGAGGAAACTATGATAAAGCAGGGTTTTAAATCACATATTTTTTCAGATGAAAAACGTAGCGATAACCACGATTATTAATGCTCTCAGGAAAAAGTATCCTGCCCCGCGTACTGCTTTACATTATTCAACACCATTCGAACTGCTTGTCGCTACCATACTTTCCGCACAGTGTGCGGACGAACGGGTAAACAAAGTGACGGAAGAGTTGTTCGTTAAATATCCTTCCGTTAATGACCTTGCAAATGTAGCTCAAGAAGCCCTGGAAGAGGATATCAGGTCTACCGGATTTTTTAAGAACAAATCAAAGGCGATAATCGGAACTGCGAACATGTTAATAGACAAATATAGTGGAAAAATGCCCGATACTCTCGAAGAGCTTATAAAACTTCCCGGTGTAGGTCGAAAAACCGCCAGTGTGGTTCTTTCCTGCGCCTTTGGTATCCCCGCCATCGCTGTAGACACCCATGTTTTGAGAGTGAGCAACAGAGTGGGGCTTGTTGCGTCAAAGAACCCGGATAAGGTGGAAATGAGGTTACGTGAACTGATTTCTCAGGATGACTGGATATTTTACAGCCTCTCAATTATTCTTCACGGAAGGGAGACCTGTAAGGCCGGAAAACCGAGATGTGCAGAGTGTGTATTATTCAGTCCCTGCATGTGGCATGACAAGAATAAATGATTTTTTCCCATGCTAATCTTCCCTTCGATTTTAATGCGCTTCGTTTATTTCCCGATATCGTCAATTCTTACTCCGTTCATTTTTTCGAATCTCTCGGTTCAACCAACGATAAAGCCAGAATGCTGGCTGCCGCCGGTTGTGAAAACCTTACCGTAATAATTGCCGATCGTCAGACTGAGGGCAGGGGCAGGTTCGGAAGAAAGTGGCATTCTCCCCCTGGAGTAAATATTTATATGAGTATCGTTCTTGCAAAGATTTCGAATCCCCTGATTACTCTGCTTAACTATGCTGTGGCTCTCGCTGTTGCAAGGGCTGTAAGAGAATCCGCAGGAATAGACGTGAGGACGAAATGGCCTAACGATCTGTATTGCTCAGGGAAAAAGTTCTGCGGTATTTTGACTGAATCTGTGAGCAGCGGAGGGAGGATTCTCTATTCTGTTACAGGAATCGGTATAAATGTAAATCAGGCAAAAGAGGAACTCCCGGACAATATCAGAGAGAACACTACCGGTATATCAATCGAAAGGGGGGGGGGCGTCGCCAGGGGTGACATAATTATACAGGTTATGCAATATCTTAACTATTATCTGAGATTACTTGAAACCGATCCGAAAGTGATCAGGAAAGAGTGGTGCGAGATCAGTATGACTGTCGGCAGCAGAGTAAATGCAGTCGTTGCCGACACATTAATTGAAGGAGAGGCTGTATCTCTCGATGAACACGGCGCTTTGATCGTACGTCTTGATACCGGTGAGTCGATTACTTTAACCGGCAGGGAGCCGGTCTCTCCAAGACTCAAAAAATTTACCGAATATTAAGACTTGAAAAGAGCATTAAAACCGGTATAATAAAGGGGTTGCATTTATTTCGGATTAAGAGATCATATTATAATTACAATTATAGTTATATGTTGACTTTTTTATTGCATAAAAGCTATAGTTACATGAATCACTCTCTAAATTTTAATCCCACAAGAAAACGATTTCTCGGATAAGGAGGTATACATGTCTAAAATAATCGCCTCGGCTGCAATTAGAGGCTCACACAAAGTCTTTAAAGAAGCAGAGGAATTGCTTGCAAAGATAATAGCTGAAAAGGGGGAGGATTATGTTTTTGAATTTCCCGATACTGCATATTATCTCCCGATGATATATGGCATGACAGGGTTTGCCGTGAAGACCGTTAAGGATATGAAGGAAGCCCTCATGATGACAAAAGATCTTCTGCACCCTGAACCGGACGATACAGTCTGGAGACCTTATCTTGGAGAGGCCCTCGATTCCGGTATGGCCACGCTCTTTGCTGAGGAAATATGGCTTGCTTTAAGATATATAGAAGGGCTGGAACCTGAAAAAGATGAAGAAACAGGGCTTGTATATAACGGATATATCACCGATACAATTCAGAGAAACCTGGGTATACAGCTTGTGGACGGCAGAATGCCGGGGTTCGCGGCAATTATAGGGGCGGCTCCTGACGACGACACTGCCGTTAAAATTGTCAGAGAGCTTCAGGAGAAGAACATCCTTGTGTTCCTGTCGGGCGAGTCTAACGGAGACAGTGTAACGAAACAGCTCCAGAGAAAGGGGATCGAGCTGGGATGGGATGTGTATGTCGTACCTCTCGGTACAAAAACGGAACATACGCTTTACGCTCTTGACTGGGCCGTAAGAGCTTCCATGATTTTTGGAGGAATGAAGCCGGGAGACTATAAAGGAAATCTTAAATATCAAAAGGACAGGGTTTTTGCTTTTGCTCTTCCTTTGGGGCCTCTTGACGACGTAAAGTGGGCCACAGGCGCCGGCGCCATTAACATGGGATTCCCTGCCGTGTGCGATACGGATGTGCCCGTGATACATCCTACCGGAGTTTGTTCATATGAAGAGGTCGATAAAGAATTGGATCACACGAAGATCGTTCAAAAGGCCATTGAAGTGAGAGGACTGAAAATTCTTGTCGAGAAACCTCCCGTGCCTATCGCATTCGGATCGGCTTTCGAGGGCGAGAGAGTCAGAAAAGAGGATACATTTATAGAATTCGGCGGATCCCGTTCTCCTGCTTTTGAGGTCTGTATTATGAAAGATTTGGACGACATCGAAGACGGAAAGATCATTATTAAAGGAGAGAATTGGGAGGAGAGATACAATGCCGGCGGCGTACTGCCATTAGGTATTTATGTTGAAGCAGCGGGAAGAAAGATGCAACCCGATTTCGAACCTATTATCGAGAGGAAACTGCATCACAATATAAACGAAGGTCAAGGCATCTGGCATATGGGTCAGAGAGACGTTAACTGGATCAGAATAAGTAATTCCGCAAAAAACGAGGGTTTTACACTCGAGGATATCGGAAAGATCCATCATGCCATGACTCATAACAGATTTAGCACGATCGTGGATAAAGTACAGGTTACTCTCTTTATTGATGAGGAAGAAGTTCTGAAGATGAGGGAGGAGGCCAGAGAAGCATGGAAAGACAGAGACGCAAGACTGGGCGCCATGAACGATGAAAATGTCGATACCTTTTACTCCTGCCTTTTATGTCAGTCATTCGCACCGAGTCATACATGTGTTATAACTCCTGAAAGGCTCGGATTGTGCGGCGCTTATAACTGGCTCGACGGAAAAGCCGCCTATGAGATAGATCCCACAGGGGGTAACCAACCGATAGCCAAAGGAACTGTAATAGATGACAAGATGGGACGTTGGGAAGGTGTAGACGAATATATAAAACAGTCTACAGGCGGAGCGCTTGAGACAATGAATGCATATACAATTATGGACAATCCCATGACATCGTGCGGTTGTTTCGAATGTATCGTATCGATTCTGCCGGAAGCCAACGGGGTTATGATCGTACAAAGGGGTCATGTGGGAATGCTTCCGATCGGTATGAAGTTTTCAACCCTCGCCGGTACTGTTGGCGGCGGCGTTCAGACGCCCGGTTTTATGGGTATTGGCGTGAATTTTATTACAAGCAAAAAGTTTCTCTTTGCAGACGGCGGTCTTAAGAGAATCGTTTGGATGACAAAGGCTTTGAAAGAGAGAGTGAAGGAGGAGTTCGGCCAAAGAGCCGCAGAAGAGGGCGTGCCCGATCTGCTCGATAAAATAGCAGACGAGTCCATCGCTGAAGAGGATTCCGAAAAGCTCCTCGAACACCTTTCGGCAGTAGGACATCCGGCCCTGGAAATGGAGCCGATGATATAAATTACAGGCGGAAGCTGAGAGGATTTATGAGTCCTGAACTTTTAAATCCTCTCACTGTTAATGAAACCGAAATCTTTTTAATCGGAGGATTTTATGGAAAAGAATATAAAAAGCGCCGATCTGGTTGCTGAAGAAATTATCGTATGGGCAAAAGAACAGGGGATGGAAACAGCTTTTGACAGAGCGGAAAAATTAAAACCATGTCCTATCGGACATACGGGCGCATGTTGTAAGATTTGTTTCATGGGTCCTTGCAGACTGGTCGGCCCCGATGCCGAAGAAAATGCCGCCGGTGTTTGCGGCGCTACACTTCCTGTCGTTACTGCCAGAAATTATCTAAGAATGGTTGCCGCCGGTACAGCGGCTCACAGCGATCATGCAAGAGATATGGCTTATACACTTTTAGAAGCAGCTACAGGCGAGGCGCCTGATTTTGAGATAAAGGATGTCGAAAAACTAAAAAAGGTCGCCGGAATACTGGATATTCCTGTAGAGGACAGATCTAAAGAAGATATTGCAAAAGAAGTGGCTGAAACGTTTATTGCACAATTTGGTCAGCAAAAGGGAGAGATTGCATATATAAAGAGAGCCCCCAAAAAACGTCAGGAAATATGGAGAAAATGGGGGATCGTACCACGTGGAATAGATAGAGAGATTGCAGAAGGAATGCACAGGACAAATATGGGAGTCGATCAGGACCCGGAAAACCTCATGATGAATGCACTCAAGGTTTCTCTTGCAGACGGATGGGGCGGATGTATGTTCAGCACCGATGTAACGGATATATTGTTCGGGACTCCGAAACCACAGAAATCCACTGCAAGTCTTGGAGTAATGAAAGAAGACGAAGTCAACATTATTGTCCATGGTCATGAGCCTACTCTCGCGGAGATGATCGTTGACGCAAGCACCGAAAAGGAGATGATCGATTACGCCAAATCCAAAGGCGCAAACGGCGTAAATCTCGTCGGTATGTGTTGCACGGCCAATGAAGTTCTAATGAGGCACGGTATTCCTACGGCAGGCGGTTTTTTAAATCAGGAACTCTCCGTTATGACCGGTCTGGCCGAGGCCATTATCGTTGATGTTCAGTGTATAATGCCCGCCATTACAAAAGTCGCCGAGACTTTCCACACTAAAGTCATAACCACCTCCCATAAGGGAAAGATGATGAATGCACAGCATATACAGTACGATGAGCACAGAGCAAAGGATGTAGCAAGAGAAATAATTAAGACCGCCGCAGATAACTACAAAAACAGGACGACCGGTGGAAGCCGTGTTACTGCTACTACGCCGGTTGTGGCTGGATTTTCTCACGAATATATTAACTACATGCAGGGCGGCAGCTATCGAGGATCATTCAGACCGCTTAACGATGCAATCATGGCCGGAAGAATCAGAGGCGTTGTTGGAATAGTTGGTTGTAACAATCCAAGAATTGCTCAGGACAGTATTCATAACTATCTGGCTGTAGAGTTTATAAAGAACGATGTTCTCGTCGTGTCCACGGGTTGCGGCGCCGCTTCTTTTGGGAAAGCAGGTTATATGACTCCCGAAACTGCTTATGAACTGGCGGGGCCCGGTTTAAGAGAAGTCTGCGAAGCCATTGGAATTCCGCCGATGCTTCATCTGGGCGCATGTGTAGATAATTCCAGGATATTGACCATCGCTACTCAGATGGTGGAAGAGGGCGGACTTGGAGACGATATCGCCGACCTGCCATGCGTTGGTATCGCACCTGAATGGATGAGCGAAAAGGCTCTGGCCATAGGCACTTACTTTGTCGCCTCCGGTGTCTATGTCATATTCGGATCGGAGAGTCCTGTCGAGGCAAGCAGCGTAGTAAAAGATATTAAGAAGAGCCTCTGGCCTGAAAGAGTGGGCGGAAAACTCGATTTTATACAGGATCCCAAAGAAATAATCGAAAAGACCCTTAAAGCCATTGATGGAAAGCGAGAGGAAAATAAACTCAAGAAGTATGAGCCCGGTAAATTTGGAGCCGAAAGGGTGCTCTTGAGCATGGCTGACAGGAGAAAGCTGGAGAAGGCCGGACAATAAAAATCTGGAGGAATTATGAACTTAGAGGAGATTAAACCTGACAAGGAACTTGGTATTATTAGCGGTATTCTGTCTGAATTCGACAAGAAAAAGGGTGTTATTATTACGACTCTCCACAAGATTCAGGAAGAGCATGGTTTTTTACCCGGCGATGTCCTGGAGAATATGGCGAAAAAGCTTGGTCTTTCACTGGCGGAGATTTATAGTGTCGCCAGTTTTTATAAGCAGTTTCATTTCTCTCCCCGTGGTAAAAAGATCGTCAGAGTCTGTATGGGTACGGCCTGCCACGTAAGGGGAGCTTCAAAGGTGGTCCATACCTTGGAAGAGCAGTTCAACGTTAAGGAAGGCGAGACGACGGAAGATCTTAAATTAACGCTTGAAACCGTCGGTTGCGTGGGATGCTGCGGTCTTGCCCCCGTTGCAACTGTAAATGAGGATGTTCTTGGTGAGATCGGTCCTAAAAAGCTCGTCTCTTTAATAGATGAAATCAATAAGGTGGAGGAGTAGACTATGCAAAAGATTACAGACTTCGAGGGCCTGCACAATCTAAGGTTACTTCTCCAGGAGCAAACCTTCCGTGAGCAGGACCATCGTATCAGAATTTGTTGTGGAACCGCCTGTGTTGCTTCCGGGGCCAAAAAGCTTGTTAACAGTATTGAAGATGAATCCAAAAACCAGGGACTCGATGTAGAGCTGGTGCAAACGGGATGCCAGGGGTTTTGTCAGCAGGGCCCGGTAATGAAAGTCGAACCTTTGGGATATTATTATCAGAAAGTCAAGGAAAGCGATACTGAGGAGCTTTTGACAAATACTTTTTCCGCAGGTTTTCCTGTAAGAAAGCTGTTATACAGAGACTCAATTATGCAGGAACCTTACGAAATTATGGAGGAGCTCCCTTTTTACAAGAAACAGATCAGAGTCGCCCTTAGAAACAATGGTAGAATCGATCCTCTAAACATCAACCATTATATAGCAGTTGGCGGTTATTCAGCTCTTTCGAAAATTCTTTCCTCAATGACTCCGAAAGAGGTGCTTGACGAAGTAGATAAAGCGAACCTGAGAGGAAGAGGAGGCGCCGGATTTCCGGCAGGCAGAAAGTGGAGACATACCGACTCCGATCCTTCTCCAATAAAACTGGTCATTGCAAACGGCGACGAGGGAGACCCCGGCGCTTTTATGGACAGATCTATCATGGAAGGAGACCCTCATGGTTTGATTGAAGGAATGCTTATATGCGCTTACGCCATAAAGGCTCAATACGGATTTATATATGTCAGACATGAGTATCCCCTTGCCGTACAGCATTTGATCCATGCAATAAGAGACGCAGAGAAACTCGGTTTTCTTGGTGAAAATATATTAGGTACGGATTTTACTTTTCACTTGGATATAAGAGAGGGCGCAGGCGCCTTTGTATGTGGTGAATCGACTGCACTTGTTGCATCCATTGAGGGAGAACGCGGTTTCCCGAGACCAAGACCGCCAAGATTGTCGGAACAGGGCGGCGGCGCATGGGGGTATCCCAGTAACCTTAACAATATTGAGACCTATGCCTGTATCCCACCAATTATAGAGAACGGCGCGGACTGGTTTACAAGCATTGGTACAAAAGGTTCTCCCGGAACCAAGGTGTTCGCTCTTACCGGTAAAGTCGTTAATACAGGTCTTGTGGAAGTGCCGATGGGTATCACTCTCAGAGAGATTATTTTTGAAATAGGCGGGGGAATCATAGGGGGAAAGAAATTTAAAGCAGTTCAGACCGGAGGCCCTTCCGGCGGATGTCTTCCTGAAAATCTTCTCGATCTTGAAGTAGATTTCGATACGCTGTGGGAAGCCGGCTCTATGATGGGATCCGGTGGAATGGTGGTGCTCGACGAAGAGACATGTATGGTGGATGTAGCGAAATTCTTCCTCTCATTTACACAATCCGAATCCTGTGGAAAATGCCCGCCTTGCAGAATCGGTACTTATCAGATGCTTGAAATACTGGAAAAAATTACTTCCGGTAACGGTGAGCCGGGAGACATCGAACAACTCGAAACGTTGAGCAACCATGTGGTTGATGCGTCGTTGTGCGGTCTCGGACAGGGAGCTCCCAATCCCGTTCTCTCTACTTTGAAGTATTTCAGAGAAGAGTATGAAGAGCATGTACACGATAAATTCTGCAGGGCAAAAGTCTGTAACGGTCTTGGAACATATACGATAGATCACATTGAGTGCTTTCTCTGCGGTCTCTGTAAACAGGCCTGTGCTTTTGATGCCGTTAAAGAGACGAGAAAAACTTTCTTTATAGATCAGGATCTTTGCACTAAATGTACGGCCTGTTACACGGCATGCCCTATAGACGCTGTTAAAATAAGCAAGTCAATGGCTGCTGCAAAGGTGGAGGTATCATGACCAATATAAAGGAAAAAAATCTGAAAGAAATAGAAGAGGATACTAAGGCTTTAAGCTGCGTTATTCAAAAGGGATTGCTTTTTCTTGAAGAATTCCTGGATGGTCCGATGTGCGCCAGATGTCTTCCCTGCCCAATGGGCAGCTATGAGATGAAAATAAGGCTGCAAAAATTATCGACAGGTTCCGGTTCTTTCGACGATATTGAGTTGATTCGCAAGATTGCTTACGATATGTTTGACACATCAATGTGTAAGAAAGGTAAGGACACTGCAAAATTTATCGCTGATACTCTAAAAAACACACCTGATACATACGAGGCCCATGTGCTTGGTTCCTGTCCGGACAGAGAGTGTACAAGCCTGTTCTTTTACAAAGTTATTTCCGATAAGTGCTTAATGTGCGGCGACTGCAAAAAAGTGTGTAAAGATTTTGCAATATTAGGTGAAAAGAAAGAGCATTGGCTCGTAGGTTTTTTACCTTTTGAGATAATAGAAAAGAGATGCACACGGTGCGGAGAGTGTATTAAGGCTTGTGAGTACGGCGCAATCGAAGTAGTTGACATGAAAGTGCCTGAGGCTGTAGAGGCATAGGTACATAAAACAGAATTATTGCTAATTAAGGAGGGCTTTTTTAATGTCTAATATGGTAACAATAAAGATAAACGGAGAGGAACATAAAGTTCCTGAGGGGATGAACCTCATAGACGCCGCAGAAACGGTTGGCGTCCACATACCTAATCTCTGTTACCTGAAGGGGATGAAGGGGATCGGCGCCTGCCGGATGTGCCTTATCGAGTCCGGCGGCAGGAGCATGATCGCTTGTATAATGAAAACAAAAGAGGGTATGGATGTAGTAACGGAAAACGAAAAAATAAGTCAGCTCAGGAAGTTTGTAATCGATCTCATACTTTCTATGCATCCTCTGGATTGTATGACATGTACAAAAGCCGGTGTCTGTGATTTACAAAAATATGCATATGATTTAGAAATTAAAGAGTCTTCCTTTAGCAGAAAATCATTTAATTTTTCCATAGACGAGGGAAATCCTTTTATTAAGAGAGACCCCGATTACTGTGTTTTGTGCGGCCGTTGCGTCAGAGTTTGTAAGGAACAGGGCACTTCCGTTCTCGACTTTATGGGCAGAGGCGTAGGCTCAAAAGTAACCACTGCCGATGATAAGCCTCTTCAGGAGTCGGGGTGTACATTTTGCGGCGCCTGTGTCGATGTCTGTCCTGTCAATGCTTTGCTTGAAGCAGACAGATGGAGAAAAGGTCGTGAGTGGGAGTACAACACCGTCAATTCCGTATGTCTTTCCTGTGGTAATGCCTGTTCGGTCAAAGTATGCACATCGAATGGAGATATCGTAAAAATAAATGCCGGTTCCAATAACGGCAGAGTAGATAAATATATATGTGCAATCGGGAGATACGGTTTCGATTCTCTGAAGTCCGATGTTAGAGTGACAGGGCCGATGAAAAAGGTGGACGGTTCTCTTAAAGAGACGTCATGGGAAGACGCACTTGCGATTGCGGCGGAAAAACTGAAACAAGGCGATGCAGGCATAATCTCGAACGCTTCTCTCACAAATGAGGATACACTGACATTAAGCCGTCTTGCCGAAAATACGGGTGTAAGCAATACAGGCACGACTGTCAGTCTCTATGCCGATAACGCCTCTCTTATAGGCCCTGCGGCGGATATTAACGATGCAGACCTGCTTGTTGTGGCCGGTCTTAATCCTTCTCAGTGGAAAAGAAATCTTCCTGCCCTTGACGCCATTGTGAGAAGAAAGATCGACAGAAAAGTAAAAGTGATTGTTCTCAATTCCGAGGACACCGGTATTGCCGATGCTGCAACTATTGCTTTAAAGGGAGATGAGTCGGTTTTACTTAAGTCTCTGGCAAAAAGTTTAATAGATAAAGGTGAAAGCTCTCCGAGCGGTATTGACTTGGCAGGCGTTTCTTCTGACGAAAATACTGAGAAGGCCGCAGAATTATACAAAGAAGCCTCAAATCCTATGATAATCGCTTCTCCCTCCTTATTCGAAGCTGCTCAGAGTGTTGCCGCCATAAAAGGATCCGTTTTATCGGCGCCTTTGGAAGCCAATGCCAGGGGTACGATTCTTATGGGGCTTAAGGAAAGTGGAAAGGGCTATAGCGGTCTTGTAGAGGGTGGAGTTAAAACTCTTTATGCAGTTGGCGAATTACCTTTCGAAAAAAGACCATCCGTGGATTTTCTCATTGTCCAGAGTTCCTACTTGACAGATATTGCAAAAGAGGCCGATCTTCTTTTACCTGCAAACCATTCTCTTGAGACTAACGGTTCTATTGTTGACTATATGGGCGCAGTAAAAGAACTTGCATGCGCCGCCGAGTCTCCGGTAGACTCAAAACCCAACAGCGAGATTTTTATGGAAATAGCCAAAAAGAGCGGTAATGGGATAGCTGCACCAAATACTGAAGAGATTAAAGGTCTTGCAGATGTAAAAGCCGAGCTTACTGTAAAGCCCTTTTCAAAGAGAAGCGATCTCGCTTCGGATATGACCGGATTATGTGAGAGCATGAATAAACCGGTTATTAACGGATCCAGACTTCTCTGGCTTAAAGAGACTGAAGCTGCTGTTTCAGCATAAATTCCGTACATCATTAATTCCGTATATAATGTAAATTAACCACGAAGGTCACGAAGTTTAATTTTTTACTTCTTCGTGATCTTCGTGCTTATAATGTATTCCTGAAGAATCATATCATGCCGCAAATCAATCTTTTAACTCCATTAACCGAATCCGATACCCGCTCTCTTAGAGTGGGAGATATTGTATCTCTCAATGGTCACATCTTTACGGGCCGTGACAGATTTCACAAACTTCTTTATAACGACAACTCTGCTGCCGAAAATATTCCCTATGATACGCAGGGCGGAATCGTGTTTCATTGCGGGCCTCTAATTAATAAAATCGATGATGAGTATACACTAATTTCAGGCGGACCTACAACAAGCATCAGACTTGAGATGTATGAGTGGTATGTTATAAAAAATTTTGGCATTAGAGGAATTATCGGCAAAGGCGGTATGGGTGAAAAGACTCTGTCCGCCCTAAAAGAACACGGTTGTGTTTATCTTCACACAATAAGCGGAGCAGCTGTTTATCTGGCCGAAAGAGTAACAAAGGTTGTAAATGTATGGAAAAGAGAGGAGTTTGGTGACGCCGAAGCGTCGTGGCTTCTTGAGGTAAGAGATTTCCCCTGTGTGGTGACAATGGATTCCCTGGGAAACAGTTTGCATCACGACCTGCAGCGCAGTTCCGTGGAAAGGATGGAAGAGTTGTTTTAAATCCATCGGATTGAATTTACCGGAATACTACCCAAAATCATATGGACTGAATTTATCGCCATTTAATATCCTTATAAGTCCCTCTGTTCCGGCTTTTATTACATACAATCCCTGTTTATAGGCATACCTGTCAGCCCCCTCCTCCATATTGATTCCTGCAACTGCTCCATACACTCTGAAACCTCTGTATACAGGCATGAACACTTTAAACTTCTTTATACTCTTTACCGCATCTTTCACATCATTTACCTTTAAATTGCTTTTTACCTCTATGAATACAACTTCTTCGGAATTACTCAGCAGTATATCTATCTCCATCATATCGCCGTTTTGGAATGCCTTTATCCTCTGGCCTGAAGCAGTTACTTTTCTCCCCCTCTCCTGAAAAAGCTTCAGTGCTCCCGGTTCTACCAATGCCTCTACAAACTTTCCCCACTGCCCCACAAATAAATCCTTTGCCTCTTTTATCTCTTTAGACAGTTTCTCTATTTCTAAAGAGCTCTCTTTAATTCTCCTGTCTGTCTCTAAAGAGCTCTCTTTAATTATTCTCTCTGTCTCTAAGGAGCTTTCTTTAATTATTCTCTCTGTTTCCTTAATTTGTGTATCTGTTTCATTGAATCTCTTATCTGTTTCTTTAAATAACTTCCAAAGTTCACTTATTGATTTATCAACTTCTTCACCGGTCATTCACTCCTCCTTTTTAAGTACAAAATATCAGAGAAAAGCAATCCCTTATTGGCGGTCAGCATTAAGGTAAGAAAATACTTGTCATTATGCTTTTTAAAAAATATAACCACTTGTCAAAGTGTGTCTCCAACTCTTCCTCTTTTTTTTTCAAACCGAACCATCTCTATGAATATATAGGTCAGTTTATCGTAAAATACCTGACAATACTGATCATTAAAGTTTCTTAAAACCGAAATCAGTGTATGGATTGATATATTTAGCTCTCATTGTAAGTTAATTATAACATAACCGGCAGAGCGGTATAAGACAACAGAAGTAAAGAACAGTTAATCAACCAATTGCCATTAACCATGTATCTAACATATAATATCAGATATATTATTCCGGAAATAACATAAAAATATTCCTTTAACATGATATTTGCAAGAAAGAAAAAAAGAGAGAGCACATTACCTCTGTTTAAAGATTTAGACACTTCCGATGTCCACAGATTATTTAAAGCAGGGTCAGTCATGGAAATATCTAAAGGAGATGCTTTGATCAGTGAGGGTGATACTCAGGATGCTCTTTTTATTATACTTAGCGGGCGTTTTCGTAAAGTAAAGAAAGCCGCTTCCGGCCAGGAAAAGGAGAGTGGCAACCTCTCTGCCGGAGATATATATGGAGGACTCTTTTCCGATGAGAATATAAGTTACGACTTCTCCATCATCGCTGAAACGAACGCCAAGGTCCTCTCTTTATCCGACAAATCGCTGGGCTCTTTAAAACCGGAATTGCAGGTATTTGTATACAAAAAGATGAATCTTTTGTCGGCCCGCAGGATACAATCCCATTTACGCAGCGAAGCTGTCTTCAATGATAAAACCAGAAAGCTCAATTACGAACTCAGAAAAATGGCGCAAAATGAGATGGCAGTAAACAGGAGAAATAAGTCTTTATCGGAATATGTAAAAAACTCCTTTATAACTCAGAGAGAGATATACGAAGAATCGGAACTCGTAAATGAGGTGATTAACAAAATCCCCCGTTTGCCTCCATATATTAACAAACTGATTAATACCCTTGTTTATGAAAACGCCTCTATTGATCAGGTCGTTGATCTTGCACTCTCGGACCCATCTCTGTCCGCTCTGATTTTAAAGACAGTTAACTCCCCTGCCTATGGTTTAAAAGAAAAAATAACGGATATGAATCATGCTGTATTATATCTTGGATTTAACAGAGTATACTCTCTTGTGATAGAGAGCAGCCTTAAAAAATCCATGCCTGACAGCGAAGATTTTAAGCAAATCTATTACCATTCCAACATTATTTCCACTCTTGGTTTCGAGATAGCCCTGCTGTGCGGAACAGAAAGCCCCGTTTTGGCCGGTACGATAGGGATACTCCACGATATGGGCAAAAGCGTTGTTATGTTGCTGCAAAGAAATCATCCGAAGCTGAGACTTCTCCTTGACAGGCTGGATCACACGATGTTGGGAGGATTATTGTTAAAAAGATGGGATATACCCGAAGATATCTATCTTGCCCTTCAATATCAGGATTTTCCCTGTTTTCTCCCTCCTGCAGAGCTCCCTAAAGAGCAGGTAGTAAGTGTTGCCGTTTTATATCTATCCCATGTCTGTTTCGAAGCTTTAACAAAAGGCAATCAAAACCCCGTTGAAGCCGCTTTCGGCGATTTGTATATGAAAGCATTGAAAAAAGAGGAAATATCACCTGCCGAGCTTTTCGAGATTGAAATCATGCCCTCTCTCGATAAAAAACTCCATACCCTTCCCAAAGATTTCAGAAATCTTATTATCCAATACAAAAAAAGTAAAGCAGAGAAGCGGTCATGACCATCTGCGGGAAAAAGAGAGAGCCCTTTCAGGGCATTGGGAGATACAGAGAGCGCACTGGTCGCATTCTGACGATATGACTCCTGTCGACGGTGTCAGCACATAGGGACAAATTTGATCGCATTTTTTACAGGAAACACACTTCCTACGATCGTTTTTCACACTTATCAGCCTCATCCTGTTCAGGAGGCTGTATACTGCTCCGCCCGGGCATAAAGTACGACACCAGAGCCTCCCGCCGAATATCAGCTCAAAAAAAAGCATGGAAAAAATCAGGAAGAAACCGATACTTACTGTAGATTTGGTAATAATATAATAGATTTCGTCGGATATGAGTTTCGGGGGGTAGATAAGAAAAAAGAAGTGGACTCCGAAAAAGATTCCCATAATTATTCCCGATCCAAGTACTACATATTTTAGCAATACAGGCATGTTGATATTCAGCAGGGGAACACCGATTCGTTTTATTATACGCCTCAACTTTACATTGACCTGACCAAATAGCGCCATGGGACATATCCAACCGCAAAATATCTTTCCAAAAACGATTGTCAGTAATACAGGCAAAAGAGAGGCATATAAAAAAGGGAGGTAAATGTCTCCGGTGCGACTGATATTGCCTATAAAAGAAAGGGGATCGGTTATTTTAAAATCTCCAATGGTTCCCGCCCAGATATCACCTTGCACAAATGTTACGATCTCATGCCGGTTGTCTCTCATACCTATTGTTTTGTCAATGATGCTCAAAACAGATGATTTTTCGATAAGCTCTTCTCCGCCATACTTTATTTTTTGATTCTCATAGTGATTCAGAAAAGCAATGGCAATCAGGGCCGTTAGGACTGTAAATTGTGTTATGATTCGTAAAATTATGCTCATAATCGATTCATCGGTTTCTGTAATCTGCTTTTCTCGATTGAATAACAATAGCAGGTTGTCTCACAGGGCATATGTACTCGCACAGACCGCACCCCGTACACTTCTCTTCAACAACAAGAGGTCTTCCATTATCGTCCTGCTTTATTGCTATCTCCTGAAGAGGGCATATATTTATACAATATTCGCAAATCTGCGACTGCCAGGCAAAGCAGAGTTCTCTGTTTATCTGCGCAGTTCCGATAGTAACATCCTCTTTTGTTTCGGGCATGATGAGAGCACCTGATTCGCAAGAGTTTATACATGGAAATTCGTCACATAAGACACAGGCGGACTTTCTGAAATTAATTACAGGAGTTAAATGATTGACAGAGTTCTGCCCGATAAACTTCATAATCGATTCTTTAGGGCATATTTTAACACAGGCATCACACCTGGTGCATTTTTCAAGAAACTCCTTTTCCGGAAGAGCTCCGGGAGGTCTGAATATTCCGGGCTTTTCGGCATAAAGCTCTACAGAAGCATTGCCTGCCTCTCTTACTGCATCGAAGAGATATCCTAAGCTGCTTTTAAAAAAATTTTTTCTAGATATATATTTTTGGTCTGACATTTTTATCGTAGTTAGGCTTGGTTAAAAGAAAAACAATGACTCCTTCCTTATATATAAGCAAAACTCCTATCGAGATTGCAATGATTTAAATCACATTTAAAACTCCTCCTGTTTCTAAGGTGCTTTGCTCCTCAAGTTAATGAGATTGCTCTGTATATTGAGAATCAATGTCATTAACTTAAGGAGCAAAGCACCATCCGCCTTCAGCGGCTAAACTCGAAGGCTCCGCTTCCGCCGGAAGGTGCTTCACCCCTTATGTTTAATGGTATTGTATTGAGAATACAAACTTTCAGTATCGTCCGTAAATTCACTTTCATTCAGGCAGAATACCAAAAAAATATTTTTTAATATATTACACGATATTACATGTAAACTTTTGTGTAGCAAAGGATAATCTTAATATTATATAATAAGCGATTTCAAAGATACCATATCTTAACCTGGTAAGTGATCACCAAACACGGTTTTAGGCATAAAGCAACATCATTTCAACAGTAAAAGTTGATTTTTTACAGTAAATTTTTTCATTATATATAACACCTAAGGGAGGATATAAATGAAGACCTGCGTTGACTCAGTTTATTTATCGATTTATGTTGTTTTATTTCTTACTTTGTCTTTTATCCCTACAACAGGCGCAAGTGAAATCAAGAATTTCAATACGTACGAATCGGAACCGGTAAGATATCCGGAAGATGACTCCGAATTGGAAAGACTGCTTGCAGTCATTAAAAAACAAACAGAAATTGCTACAAAAACCAAGCTGAACTCCGATTATGTTCCGGGAATTGTAACTGTTCTCAATGGATATGAACTCGAAACGATGGGAGTGAGAAATGTCGCCGAAGCGCTGACAACAGTAGCCGGTATTGATATAAATATTGGCATAAACGGAACCCTAAAACCAATTGTTCGCGGAATCACTTACGGTTTCGGTAAGTTAAAGACAATGCTCAACGGAGTCAATACAAACGCCACACTGGACGGAGACGTTCACTCCATATACTTTATACCCATCGAACAGGTGGAGAGAATAGACATCATCAGAGGTCCCGGTTCCTCTTTATACGGCAACTTTGCATATTCGGGAGTAATCAATGTAATAACGAGAAAAAACGAGAATCGCTTTTTCGCAAGATACGGCAGATTCGACGACTACACGGGAGGTGTTGTCTTTAATCATGAAATACCTGAAAGGGACTTTAAAGTGGGATTCAACATTTCATGGTGGCAAAGAGACGATACGGACGTTGATATGGATTCCGATGGTCTGAGAGGCACATTGAACGAAAATGTTTCCGTCGCACCTGAAGACATTAACGATGCAAGAGACGGCCAGACCACGATCCTTACATTAAATTATAGAGACCTCTATTTTCTCGGTCAACAGTCACAGTCCGGTTTTGGGGCGCACTACGGATATACCGGCGCTCTTCCTCCTGAAGATAACAGACTTTCACAGGAGGACAACAGACACATGGCCGAAGCAGGCTGGGACTTGAAAATCAACAGCGATTTAAATATAAAAATCAAGCTTGGCTGGAGAGACTATGAATGGGAAGCAGACGATGTATGGCTCTTTCCCGAAGGCTACGGCTTTTATGACGATAGCGGGAATCTGTTAATGAGTTATGACAATGGTATGAGAGGATCGTCGCATTATGAAGAGGATATTTTATACGGTGGGATGGAAGTGCATTATTATTTCGGTCAAAGCCATAAAATACTTATAGGACTGGAACATGAAAACACCAGAATGCACGATATTTATACAAAACTCAACTACGATCCCGTCACATTCGAGCCTCTTCCCGATCTTCAAAAATACAAGAATGAAGGAAACTGGCTGAAAGACGGCAAAGAGAGGAATGTCACCAGCATATTTTTTCAGGATCACATTTATATATCAAAAAATTTTATTCTCAATCTGGGTTTACGGTATGACGAGTACAATGATACAAAAGACAGATTTTCACCCAGAATAGCTGCTGTATACAGTCTCACAAGCAACCATACTTTGAAATTTCAATATGCCGAAGCCTTTCGACCACCCTCTTTTGTAGAGATGTACTCCATAGACAATCCCATTGTGTTGGGGAATCCCGATATCTATTCTGAAACAATAGATACAACGGAATTTCAGTATATTTACAGCAGGCCTAATTTGACTTGGAAAACAACGGCTTTTTACTCTCTTTTAGACGATCTCATAGGAAGAGAGGGAACGGAATATAAAAACATAGGAAATGCCGACACAAAGGGATTGGAAACGGAACTGCTTTGGAGGATTATGGACAGTGTCAGATTAAACGCCAATATCTCATATGCCATAACAGACGACAGAGATGATGAGAACGAATTTTCCAGGGTCGCCAGATGGCTTGGTAATTTCGATGTCACTTACAGTCCTTTCAAGCATTGGTATCTCTCGATGAAAGGCAGATATGTAGGAGAAAAAACCAGAGAGGAAGGTGACGCCAGATCAAAACTGGATGCTGAATTTACGGCTGATATTACCGCCACTGTAAACAATATTGCAATAAAAGGATTATCTCTGAGGACTTCTGTGAACAATGTCTTCGACGAAGATATTGACCATCCAACTCATTACTATGACTTACCCGATGATTTTCGCAGGCCGGGCAGGCAGTGGTGGATTCAGTTGGCTTACAACTGGTAACGGTTTTCTGACGAATTCAAATCGGCCTCATACTGTTACTTTATGAAAATGTCCAGGAAAACACAAGCCGGCGCAATAGTGTGCTCTTTTATACTGCTTTTGTCTCAATACCTGCCGGCTGAAGAGACGGACAGGAGGCGTGTGTGGGTAGGGTTGGATCTTTTTATAAGTTTTCTCTCCGCCGATCTGGATATTGAAAAAAAGGCTACAGAAAAGGGAGAACTGGTTTTACTGATATTATATGAAGATGACATAATATTTGTAGAAAAAGTATCTCGATACATTCAATTGATCAAAGCAGTCCGGGGGATGCCGATAAAAGTCCGTGAAGTACGATTCAGCAAATTAAAAGAACATCAAAACTCTAACATTGGCGGCCTGTTTATAGCGGAAAGGAGCGCGAAAAACCTGCCATCCATAATTAACTTCGGAATCGAAAAAAAAATTATTATATTTTCTCCCTTTAAAATGGATGTAAAAGAAGGTGTTCCCTGCGGTGTTCAAATTACTTCACTCGTCCTGCCTTATATCAACATAGAAGCACTGAGCCTGTCGGGAATAAAATTGAAACCCTTTTTTATGAAAGTTGCCGCCCGCTATGAAAAATAAATCTAAAAGCACAAATACTGCAAAGATGGAAGCTTCGATGAGCATCTTGTTCATAGTCATGGCAATATTAATATTATTCGTAGCCACACTTTACTGGTTCAATTCGATTGAACCGCAACT
Source organism: Candidatus Magnetocorallium paracelense (assembly GCA_029001845.1). Taxonomy (GTDB): domain Bacteria; phylum Nitrospirota; class Thermodesulfovibrionia; order Thermodesulfovibrionales; family Magnetobacteriaceae; genus Magnetocorallium; species Magnetocorallium paracelense. Next base: position 64,492 of record JAREWP010000100.1, read on the forward strand.
AAGGAACTTTGCCGAAGCCGAAACAGTTGCACTGTCACAATCGTATAGCGAAAGGATCTCCGATCTTTTAAATAAAACATATGAAACAGATAATGATGCAAATCTCCTTGGTTCTTTGGATACAATGCTTCTGATTAATGAACCGAACAGCCAAAAGGCATTGATAAAAGGCATCAAAATAGAAATTGAAAACGAGATTGCAGGCATTAAAAGAAGTCTCAAACACAAAATTCTACGTGGAGACACAGATTGCACAAATTGTTTTGTTTCTACAATTCCGATTTATTGGAAAAAGAACAGAGAAATTCTGGGTGTCGCTACTTTTTATAACAGTAAGGATTTCTTCATAACATTAAGGGATGAGGTGAGAGAGAAGTTGTTTTTAATTTGTTTTTTAGTTATCTCTCTGTTGATTCCTGCATGGTTTCTGGTCACATTGCTGCTGAGAAGGATTTTAAGGTTTAATACCGAGCTCGAGAGTATAGTAGACGAACGAACGGAGGAGCTAAAAAAATCGGAACAACAATATAAAGGTGTTGTAGAGAATATAGGTGTAGGCATCTCCCTGATTGGCAGGAATATGGAAATACTGGCCTTAAACAGCCAGATGAAGCAATGGTTTCCTCATGTGGATACAACAAAAAGAAGTATTTGCTATGAAACATTCAACACCCCGCCCAAAAATAGAATATGCAAGTGGTGTCCTACGATAATTACGTTAACTGAGGGCAAAGTCTCTGAATCGGTTACCGAGACGCCTGTCGGTAATGACATACGAAATTACAGAATCGTATCTTCTCCTGTAAAAGACATAAACGGCAGGACAATATCAGCCATAGAGATGGTGGAAGACATAACCGAGAGAAAACGTCTTGAAGATGAAATACATAAAAGAGATGCAGAATTACATCAATACAACCGCCGCCTGAGGGAACTCTCGATGCATACACAGAGTCTGATCGAGCATGAAAGAGCGAGAGTCGCCAAGGAGGTTCACGATGAGTTGGGACAAATCCTGACAGTACAAAAAATTGATATGGCCTGGATAAGGGACAGAGCAGGGTCCAACGAATTAAAAGACAAAGCCGTTACAGTTATGAATCTTACTGACGATGCAATAGAGACTATACAAAGAATTTCATCGCAGTTACGACCAACAACTCTCGATCATCTGGGTCTTATCGATACAATGGAGCTTCAAATCGATGAGCTGAATGAACGCACAGGAATAAAGGGAGATTTTTTCATAGATCCTGAAGATATCGTTATTGATGCTGAAGTTTCAATAGGACTGTACAGAATATTTATGGAAGCAGTGACAAACATAATCAGGCACGCCCATGCTTCCAGAGTAAGAGTTCAACTTATTGAATCGGATAATGTTATAACGCTGACTGTCAGCGACAACGGCAGAGGAATTACCAGGGACGACATTAGCAGGCATGACGCCTTTGGGCTGCTTGGTATGCAAGAAAGAGCAAGGCAGCTTGGCGGCGTCTTTAAAATCAGGGGAGTTTTTGGCATAGGAACAACAATGAAGATTGAGATACCGCTAAAAAGAGAGAAGTAAGACAGTATAAGTTTAAAAGTACCTGATTTTATTTCACCGAACTTTTTTAAGGCTGTCGTAATTGCGAGGTGATAACAATGACAGAGAACAGAGATATAATAAGAGTTATGGTTGTAGATGATCATACAATCGTTAGGGAGGGGATGAAGAATATACTCTCCGAGTGCATCGATATCATGTTGACTGATGAAGCGGAAGCAGGTCAAGAGGCCTTGGATAAGTTAAAAAAAGGAGATATCGATGTTGTTTTGTTGGATATCTCTATGCCGGGAATGGACGGATTAGAGACACTAAGAAATATGAGGGATATATATCCCCGGGTTAAAGTGCTTATACTAAGCGTCTATCCTGAAGAGCAGTATGCCAGAAGAGCATTAAAGGCAGGCGCCTCAGGTTATTTGTCTAAAACCACGCTTACTGACGATTTGATCAATGCCATACGAACAGTATATGGGGGGAAAAAACATATTACCGCTCATACTGCGCAGCAACTGGCGGACAGTATCCAGAAAGATCCGGACGCCTCTCCTCATGAGAGTCTGTCAAACAGAGAGTTTATTATCTTTCGTAAGATCGCCTCAGGTATGACGCCTCAAAAGATTGCTCAGGAGATGTCGCTTAGTGTGAAAACAATCTCTACTTACAGACTCAGGATACTCAGAAAACTCAATTTAAAATCGAGTGTCGATATCGCTCGTTATGCCATGGAGTATGATTTATTATAAAACAACGTCTCAGAGACGCAAAATCTTGCGTCTCTGCTATTAGGCCATTAGGGAGTCTGTATCGACAATTACTGTCGATCCTTAAATCGTCAATCGTCATCAATTACCAAGATTGAAAACATAGGTGATGTTTTTCGGATCTTCCCAATAGCTTGTCCACATTAAACAATATACCCTGTCAGTATCGGCTGTATACTTTCCTTTAAACGATTCGACATCATCTTCCTTAGCCGGATAATAGACTTTATGTTCTACATGATAATGAAAGTTAAAATCTACTGAATTTTCACTTTGAAAGGCGTATTCGACAAATTGACCTTTTTTAAGAGGAAAACACTCTTCAATAGGAGTATTAGGCTGCAATAAAACAACCTTTTTATCGCCCCTTTGAATAAATACGGTGATTTCGTCGTCTACCTTTACAGTTTTTGAATTGCATGACAAAAGAAAAAGAGTCGGCAGAACCAAAAGAGAGAGAACAAATAATTTTTTCATAAACAAACACTCCTTTATTTAGATTTTTTGTAAAATTAACAATATAGAACTATTTTTATCTTCCGATCAGCTTTCCCTCATTCCAGTATCCACGAATCTGTGATAGTATGCAAGTACAAGGCAGGTCATGGGTATGGCAATAATAAGACCAAGGAATCCAAGAAGTTTTCCCCAGATCGAGATAGAGAGGAGGGTCATGGCCGGGCTGAGACCTGTTATTCTGCCCATGATTCGAGGGGTTAGGAAGATGTCCTGTATTGCCTGAGCAACAACGAATACAAGTAAGACAAGACCTGTAAAGGCCCAAACACTCGCGCCGGTCTGCAATGCGCTCATTACAGCCAGCAAAACAGCCGGGACAAGGCCCAGTAGCTGTAAATAGGGCGCCATGTTCAAAGCGCCAATGAATAACCCCAGAAGTATGCCCATTGGAAGCTTTATCAGAGCAAAACCAATTGCGAAAATAATGCCCATAGCAGAAGCAATCAATGCCTGAGCTCTGAAATATTTACTCATTGACATATCGAAGTAACGGATAAATTCAAAGACCGGGGCGCGTACTCTCTCAGGAAGAAAACTCTCCCATTCCAGCTTAACCTTCTCATAATCGAGAAGCAGGAAAAAAAGATAAAGTGCAGTTATAAACAATCCTACAATAGCCATGAGAAAAGCAGCGGCGCCGGCAATTATTCCCCATAAACCGGGTAAAAGCTTTTTTAAAACCGACTGGGCCAACGTCCAAAACTTCTCCTCCTTTATCATTGCTACAATATTCTCTTTAGAAATTCTCTCTCTCATCGATTCCAAAAAATCAGGAGGTAAATACTCGGCAGCCTTTTGTGCAAAATCTTTATTATCCATAATCATGGCAAGAAGCTCTCCAAACTGAGACATCTCTTTATTAATCAGGGGAACAATTACAATTACAAAAATAGTTAATGCCATTAAAACCCCCAAAAGCACAATTACTATGGAAACAGCACGGCCATGAATTTTACGTTGCACGAAAGTAACGGCGGGATTCAATAAATAGGCGATAAGAAAAGCCATGACAAAGGGGAACAACACATCGCTGAGGTAACCGAGAAGCCACACAGCTCCGGCAATCAGACCAATCGTTATCAAAATACGGAAAACACGATCAATAGTATATACCGAACTCTCTTCTTTCACCAACTCCAACCGGTTATTAATTTTACCAGGAATCATCAGTATACCATAAAACAAGATAATAGTAACAGTTTAATGAAAAACCAATAAAAATATATATAAATGAAAATATTTATAATATTTCACAACATTATATGTGGCTTGATCAATACATAGTACGATAGCATACAAAAATATTTTTACACACGATACTCTGTTTATTTTTTTTTGGTTAATGTTAGAATACACCATGCTTTCAATGTAATATATGAATACATACGTTACTATTAACAGAAAACGGCTTCTATTACTTTTTTTTGCCTGAGCCATGCCTTACAGGATAAATTTTAATGAATAAAGCGCCAAGATTCGTAGCTCCCGATATGGAAGGTGTTTATCACATTGTTTCCCGTTCTGTTTTGGACGGATTCGTAATGGGCAACAGGGAAAAAGACTATTTACTCTCGCTTACAAAGTGGGTAAGTTCAGTTTTTCTGGTCGAAGTATTGGGATTTTGCATAATGGACAACCATTTCCATCTTCTTGTTCGGACAAAAAACATACAGAACTATACTGTCACCGATATAAAAGAAAGGATCAGGCTTCATTGTTTATATACAGGAAAACGTTTTAACAAGGTCGGAATTAACAATATGATCAAACGATTAGGCAAACTGGATGAATATGTAAAGCAGATAAAAGTAAAGTTCTCGCAATATTACAATGATCTTCATGTCAGAAAAGGATTTTTCTGGAACGGAAAGTTTAAAAGCGTGCTGGTCGAGGAGGGGCACACTCTGTTAACCTGCCTTGCTTATATTGATTTAAACCCTGTAAGAGCCAAAATAGTAGAGAAGCCGGAGGATTATCGCTGGTCTTCTCTTTGGCACCACATAAAATATCAAAATGAAGATAATTTTTTATCTACTAACTTCGGGCTCGACGATTATGCTGTGATGTCGTACCGGGAAAAAGTTACTAATTATTTAAGATTTTTATATAAAAGCGGAGAACTGAATTACGATGATGAGAGATTCGAGAGTGTCTCAAATGACAATATTACAAAAAAAGGAAAAAAAAGGCGAACAACTGCCGACATTTTAAGAAAAGGGACACGATATTTTACGGACAGTGCAATCATTGGAAGCAGGGAGTTTATCAAAGAGTGCTGTAATAACTTTAGCGATCACTTTAAGAATAAGGATAGAACGCCGAGAATGATACCCGGGTGTAAGGGTATTTATTCTCTCAAATATCTTCCAAAGGAGTAAATATCCGTTGACTATTGACGATTTAGAGATTGTCAATTAATAATTTTGATGCAGCCGTTTTTCTTTGCGCTACTGAGTTTTGAGCACTTTTAAAACCGGATGGACAAAAAATTGTCGATATAGAGTCTCTAAGTCTTAATAGTCTTCAGCCTTCAGCCTATACACCTAAGGTAGTTACAATGGGGCAAATCAAAATCAGGAAGGCTGTAAATTTGCATTTACACCCTTTAAATTGCCTCTGCGTTTCTGGTAAAATTAATAGCTGTAATCATTAAATTCGTTTATAGAAAACTCCATTTTGGGGTTTGAAAAATCGTAACCGTTAACAAGCCTGAGGTTTAAAAGTTCAGTTAAGTAATTTTCCAGACATAGCAGATAGTTTCCAAATCGACAACCATGCTTCAATATCCTCATAATTGCTTTGTTTCCATTCCTTAACCTCTGAACTCAAAACGTTTGAAGTTGTAAACGATTACGGAAAATCTTATATTAGGAGGATTTATAATAATGAGCTCGGAAAACGCCCTGCACCACGAACATGAGCACCATGAAGTAGAGCTCAGTGTATGGCCTTTAGTGATCGGACTTGCAAGTCTTTTGATACCCTTTGCTTTTATGGCTGCTTTTCAATGGAGTTCCCCTGTCATTGGGCTCCTCTTAACCGGGGTATCCGTTGTTCTTCTGCTTATCGGTTGCTTTGGCTGGGCCTCTGAAGTCTATTCAAAAAATCAGGATGTAGGATTGAGTAAGATTGCAATACTTATCTTTATCATATCCGAAATATTGCTCTTTGGAGGTCTTTTTGGCGGTTATTTCTATAACATGCTTCCTGCCGAGGTATGGCCCCCGGCCAATACACCTGACCATGTACCACCACTAGGCCTGGCTCTCTTTTTAAGTATTTTTCTTCTCTCTTCAAGCGGGACTATACATGTAGCGGAGATGAAACTGGAAAAAGGCGATATGGGAGGATTTAAGGGATGGCTCTGCCTGACAATTATACTGGGACTGCTTTTTATTATCGGTCAGGCAAAGGAGTGGGCAGGCCTTATAGGGGAAGGCTTCACTGTGTCTACAAACGCCTTTGGCACATTCTTTTTCACGATAACCGGTTTTCACGGTTCCCACGTAATAGTAGGACTCATTCTTCAGATATTCGTACTTCTTCTGGGAAGCAGGATAACGAAAAAAAGCCATACCATTGTTAAAGCAACAGGCTACTATTGGCACTTTGTCGACGGAATCTGGCTTCTTGTTCTTTCTCTTATGTATATTCTTCCATATTACGGCATTTGAGAATAATGATGAAATTTTTTATACCGGTGGTTTTTCTACTAATCGCATTAAACGAAAACATCGAAGCCTTTGCGCCTTCTCAAAACCAGTCTGACTTCGACCCGTCGATCTTAAAAATTGAAGAAAATAATTATTTAGGCGAAACAGCTCCGGATATCGTTATGACCGACAGCAAAGGAAAAGCTCTTAAACTAAGCGATTTTTCAGGAAAGCCTGTGATTCTGTCAATCATTTACTACACATGCCTCCATTCCTGTCCTACTCTGAATGAAGGACTTGCAGAGGCTTTTAATGGCATCGATTATCAAATCGGCGACGAGTTCAATGTCATATCATTAAGCTTTGACAGTAATGACAATAGTACTTCAGCCCGGAAATTTCATGAGAGAATAGAAAAAAATCTTGGAAGTTCATTACCCTATAATTTCGATAAGTGGGTCTTTGCAACGGCTGACAGCGATGAGATTGAAAAAATTACGAAATCTGTGGGATACAGATATTTCTATTCAAAGGAGGACGGAATATTCGTACATCCCAATGTCTATGTTTTTTTATCTCCAGGCAGAAAGATTACCCGTTACATTTTCGGTTTATATCCCCCCCCTTTCGATATCAAACTTGCTCTTACCGAATCGGGCAGGGGAAAGACCGGAAAGGCTTCTTTAATTAACACGGCCGTACTTGCCTGCTATTCCTATGATCCCTCAATGGGTGGATATAGAATAAATTTATCTTTTATTCTGGGATTAAGTGGTTTTTTTCTTGCTTTTATAACGGGAATTATCGTTTTTTTATATTCCAGGAAACTAAAAAGATCAAAATATCCTCATTAAAACATGTGAGTCGATACAAATTAAGTTAGGAGGTTAATAAGATTATGTATAGGTTCGTAATAACAGCGACGACTTCGATGGCGGTTTTATTTTTCATCTTTTTTTTAACTGTCGCAGAAGCTGTCGATCCGGCCGAATCATGGCAAAAACACTATAACCTGTGGTTTATTATATCTATAATTATCTGGCTGACAGTAACTGTGCCTCTGGTTTACTTTGTGTTCAGATATAAGAAAAAACGGGAGGACGAAGACGGTGCGTATATAGAGGGCAGCACCTTCCTTGAAATAACATGGACCGGAATCCCCATCATCATAACCATCGTACTGGGAGTTCAGTCATGGGCTCTGTTCAATCAATACAGGAAGGTCCCCCAGGACGCTTACGAAGTGAGAGTCGAAGGATTTCAATACGGTTATGAGATGATATACTCGGAAGGTATCAAGACTTTGAATGAGCTCAGAGTACCTGTGGGGCCTGTAAAGCTTTCCATGATCAGCAAGGATGTGATACATAACTTCGCCATACCGAAGTACAAGGTACGTGAGGATATGATTCCCGGGAGAATGACGTACCAATGGTTTCTCGCCAAAGAACCGGGTGAGCACATGGTGTACTGCGCAGAGCTGTGTGGTCCTGGCCATTCGCAGATGCTGGCCAAAGTAATTGTAATGGAAAAAAATGACTTCAATTCATGGGTGGAGAGCTATAAAATCGAGTCATCAGCACTTTCCCCCGAGGAAAGAGGAAAGAACCTGGTAAAAAATCTGGGATGCACCTCCTGCCACAGCCTTGATGGCGAGGAAATCGCCGGCGCATCGTTTAAAGGATATTACGGCGGCGCTTCCATCCTGGAAGACGGTTCGACTGTGACGGTTGACGATGCTTATATCGAAGAGTCGATAAAAAATCCGAAAGCTAAGGTCGTCAAAGGCTACGATCCTTTTATGCAGCCCTATTCGCTGCCTGATGAGGATATTAAAGCGATAACGGCCTATTTGAAGACATTGAAGTAAAACGCTTGTGAAACAAACAGATCGAACAACTATATAAAGGAGGTTTTGTTAATGAGTAATGAAGAACCTAAAGGGTTGAAAGCATGGCTGTTGACAACGGATCATAAAAAAATCGCAATCCTATATCTGTATACGGCTGCTGTTTTTTTCATCGTTGCTCTGCTTCTTGCCGTTTTAATGAGAACAGAGCTTCTGACCTCGGATAAACTTATTTTTGGACCAAAACTCTATAATGTGTTTTTTACAATACACGGCGCTGCAATGGTGTTGTTCTGGATGATCCCTGTTTTACTGGGATTCTTCGCTAACTATCTCATACCTCTTATGATAGGCGCCCGTGATGTAGCCTTTCCAAGACTGAATTCACTAAGTTACTGGTTCTATGCAGCATCGGGAGTGATCGCCGTCTTGGGTCTGCTTCTACCGGGCAGGCTGGATATTGGTTGGACCGGTTATCCGCCGTATTCCATAACAACCGAGGCCAATACGGCTCTCTATATTTTTGCAGTACATCTGCTTGGCGCTTCATCCATTGGCGGAGCCGTTAATTTTATCACCACTATAATAACCATGAGAGCCCCCGGAATGACCTGGGGCAGGCTAAACCTTGCCGTATGGGGGTTTTTCGGTGCATTTATAATTCAGCTCATAGGCGTACCCGTTCTTGCAGCAGCGGTTACCCTGCTCCTCTTTGACAGATACCTGGGGACTAATTTTTATGACGCAGCTCAGGGGGGATCACCCGTTCTTTATCAGCACCTCTTCTGGTTTTACGCACACCCCGCCGTTTATGTCGTCGCCCTTCCGGTATTTGGCATCGTCTCGGAAATAATCAGTACTTTTTCAAGAAAAAAAGTGTTTGGCTATACAAGCATGGTTGTTGCGATAATGATCATAACGGTTCTTGGCTTCGAAACATGGATCCATCATCTCTATGTTGCAGGCGTGGCGAACTGGTCCAGAGTGATTTTCATGTGGGCCACTATTTTAATAGGCGTACCTACGGGCATCAAAATTTTTAATTGGCTCGCCACATTGCACAAAGGTTCCATACGCCTTACGACTCCCATGCTGTACGCTCTTGGCTTTATATCGCTTTTTACAATAGGCGGTGTTACCGGCATAGCCAACGGGTTATTGGGATTTGACATCCATGTTCATGACACACACTGGGTGGTTGCTCATTTTCACTATGTACTGGCCCTTAGTATGACAATGCTTTGTATAGGCGGAGTATACTTTTGGTTTCCCAAAATGACCGGTCGTATGTATAACGAGAATATGGGAAAGCTGGCTTTCTGGATTACCCTGCTCGGTTCTCTTGTGGCTTTTATGCCCCATTTCAAGCTCGGCCTCGATGGTATTCCAAGGAGATACTGGAGTATTCCCGAAGTCTATTCTTCTATGATGATCATATCGACAATTTTCTCATATATTGCAATAGCAGGCTTTATATTGGCCATTTACAATCTAATCGTATCGGCCATAAATGGTGAGAAAGCCGGCGATAATCCCTGGAGAGCAAAATCTCTGGAATGGAGTATACCTTCACCGCCTCCTTTTTATAACTTCGAAAAGATCCCTGTCATAGAAGAGGGGCCTTATGAGTATGGGAAACCCGGGAGTTAAAGGATTACCGGACTATTTTTCAGATCTGACCAGACCCTGATTTTACTCAATATGCATGTTATAGACTATATAAAACTTACGGCGCCTCGTATCAATCTATTGGTGCTTGTTACTGCATTTATCGGAATAAGAGTGGCCTCTCGCGGAGAAGCTGACACATCGCTTATTATCTTCACATTAGTCGGTGTTTCTCTTGCTTCGGCAGGTGCTTCCGTATTTAATAATTACTATGACAGGGATATTGATCGCCTCATGGGGAGAACGTTGAACAGACCTCTGCCTTCAGGTGTGGTCGAACCTTCCAACGTTCTTTTTTGGGGCTATTTACTCTCTGCCGCTTCGTTTTTGGTTTTAATAATTTTTGTCAATTCCATAACGGCAGTGCTGGCAATGCTGTCAATTGTAGTCTATTCATATGTATACACAATTCTTTTAAAAAGAAAAACACCTTTAGCCACAGAGATAGGCGGTATAGCCGGCGCTCTTCCGCCTGTTATTGGCTGGACTGCCGTTCAGGGAAGAATCGGTATCGAGGCAATGGTCCTTTTTTCAATTATTCTGCTTTGGCAGCCCCCTCATTTCTGGTCGCTTGCATCGAGATATATAGAGGACTATAAAAAAGCAGGCATTCCGGCAATGCCGGTTGCAAGACCCGGAAAAGAGACGATTCTTCGCTCGATGATTTACATAATATCTTTAGTTGTTACAACATTTTTTCCTTATATTACAGGCATTGCCGGCTATTTCTACCTGTTTATCGCCCTGTCTCTGGGTCTTGTTTATTCGCTTTTATATGCCATGTCTCTTATATCGGATAAAGATATGAGCAGATATCTGTTTTTTTATTCCATACTATATCTCACCTCTATCTACGGCTTCATTGCAATAGATATGAATATTTGAATTGAAACATTCCGCAATGGTTTATACATACAAACTCCCTGTCCCTGAGGGTGAGCAAAAAAAACTGGCCGCAGGCTGGCTTTTACTCTCAATCGCCTCCCTTGTCTTTTCAGGACTTCTTTCCATTCTCTTAGTGCTTTCAAGAACACCTTATATACAGGACTATTTCCCCTGGCTGAACTTCTTTCATAAAGCTCTTGTCGTACATGTTGATTTGTCTGTCGTTATATGGTTTTTGTCCTTTGCCGGAGTTTTTTGGAGCCTGACCTCTTCGGAGAAGTTTCTGAAGATAGGCCATATTGCTTTACTATTCTCGTTTGCAGGCACGCTCATTATTGCGGCCTCTCCCTTTCTGGGGGCTGAAAATCCTCTGATGAACAACTATGTGCCTGTCCTTGAGGACCCGCTTTTTTTTACAGGATTGTTTCTGTTCACAGGCGGTTTTGTTCTGCTTTTACTTCGTACTCTGATTACCCCGCTTTTCATTCTGCCGGCGGAAGCTGAGAGCAGGGCCATGAGATTCGCTGTTTACAGCGCCGCCATTGCAGCCTTGGTATCTTTGATCGCTTTTGGATGGTCTTACAAATCAATACCTGACGTTTATAGTGGAGAATTATACTATGAACTCCTTTTCTGGGGAGGTGGACATATTCTTCAATTCGTTCATACAATGTTAATGCTCGTGTCATGGCTTTGGCTTGCCGGTTTAACGGGGATACGCTTAAAAGCACCCCCTACTATTGTAAATCTTGCCTTTTCCATCATTCTTGTAGTCGTTTTGCTCACCCCCTTTATTTATATAAACCATGATATTACATCATATGAGCATCAACAGGCATTTACCGACTTGATGAAATTTGGCCCCGGCTTTTCAGTAACCGTATTTACAATACTTATTACAGCAGGTTTTTTTCTTAGGGGAAGGTCTAATGAAGAGAGGGGAATGTATGATGCCTCGTTAATAACATCGATTATGCTGTTTGCGGCAGGAGGTATCATAGGTTTTCTTATAGAGGGTATCGATGTCACCATCCCGGCCCACTATCACGGTTCCATCGTTGGTGTAACGCTGGCCTTTATAGGAATAACTTATTATCTGTTACCTCATCTGTCGTTCAGGAAGCCATCACAAAAGTTGGCTCTGATTCAGCCCTATATATACGGAGGAGGACAACTTTTAAATATCATCGGGCTTGCATGGGCCGGCGGATATGGAGTAGAGAGAAAAACACCGGGCCCGGAACAGGGACTGGATACGATTAAAGAGATAGCAGGTATGGGTCTAATGGGAATTGGCGGCTTAATAGCGGTGGCAGGCGG
>JAREWP010000077.1 GCA_029001845.1 Candidatus Magnetocorallium paracelense
CTTCCGTTACTTCCATATTGCTTCCGTTGTCCCCGGAATCGTCATTGACACCCCAAAAATTCCCGATCTCGTCGTCCTGCAGCCCGTCTCCCGTGCCTGCTTCGATAAGTAAGAAAGCCTGACCGTTTTCACCCATTGGAGCCGAAACTTCAAGGTCAGCCGAGTAACTGCCGTCGATCACATCCTCTCCGGTCTCATTGTCATCGTTACCGGATGTACCCTGGCCGATCATGGTAATACCGCCGCCGATTTCTATGTTCCCCACGACATTGGGAATGACGCTTCCCAGCCTGTCGACTTTCTCTTCTATTTGAGATACCTTATTCTCGATAGAGTCCTCACTCTTTAATTCGGACATCACTTCGTCATACTCCGACTGGGTGATAATGCCTTTCTTTAAAAGAATTTTCATTATAACGTCCGCTTCCGATGAAAAAGAGAGAGAAGCTGTTGAAACAAATAAAAAAACAGATAATAAAAAAATAATAGTTCTCTTATACACTAAAACCTCCTGAATGATTCAAAATTAACTGCCAACGCAGCTGCTTTTCATTATAATTTCGCTTTGGGTCGAGTCGGAAAAAGAATGATGAGCTATAAAAAAACAAAAAACCAGATTCATTCTCACCCTCTGTTCCCTCTATTTTTTGTGGGGCGGGTTGCGATAACCCGCCCTACAGGGGGATTAGAAAGATAGGGATTCGAAATCCTCTGGCTTTAAATATGTCCTCGCAGGACTAATAAAATGACTTGTTATTAGAAGGTGAGTTCCTTTTCTCTGATCACCTCCTTTCCTATATTTTGCATATGCTTACACTTGGGACACTTAATCTCTATGTACCTCACCTCTCCCTTCATTAAGAGGCGGCCGCACTTTTTACACCTTACATCTTTCATATCTTTTCCATCTTCTTCCGAGGTAAACGGGATATCCATAGTTAAAAATGTGAAAATTCAGCGCCTTGATAATGCAGACAGGATTACAGGATGCCATGAACAGAACAATAACTTAGTTAATCTCTCTATCCGGTCTGAATCTTTTATTTCAATAAAAAAAAATTTAGCAGTCAGCCATCAGCTTTTTAATTGCAACACTTTACGGTTCAAAATAGATTCACCCGTAAGGTGATGTTATTATTGGCATAATATCAATTCTTTCCTTAGCTAAAGGCTAACCGCTGACTGCTGTTTTAGGAGCAAATGAAAGAAAATGAAATTCTATTTCAATTAAATAGCAAAAAAATATTATCTACTTAAAACAATCATTGCAGATTCCATATAAAGACATATTATGATCCACCAATACAAAACCGTACTTTGCAGCAATACTTTCCTGCAATTCCTCAATCTGGCTGTCTACTATTTCAATGGTTTTCTTGCAGTGCATACAGATCAGATGATCATGGTGGATATGACAACATTTATGTTCATATCTGACAATTCTGTCTCCAAAATCCACCTCACGGGCAATGTCGGACTCAACAAGCAATTTTAAAGTCCTGTAAACGGTTGTCTGCCCAATGGATTTATCCTTTTTCTTGACAATCTCATAGAGTTCTTCGTGGGTAAGATGCTTTTCTGTCTTCAAAAAGGTTTCAAGAATCAAATTTCGCTGGTGGGTGGCTTTAAGATTCTTTTTGGACAAATATTGTTCGAATACTGCTTTTGCCTGCTTCTGCATAACATAAACTGTTCGATGAAATTAAATTTCAATTTCGGCTATTATACAGACATAAAAATCGTTGTGTCAACAGGTATTGTCTTTTTTATAAAAAAAATCCTGTAAAGAAATGAAAAAATTCAAGAAAAGCAGAGAAATTCGATGCTTTGTCAAGTATAACTCAAATATATAAACGCTTTATAAGGACTTTATGCTCACAAACTACCGGTTAAATTTAACGCCTTCGGCGGATGTCTTTAAATGTAGCCGCAGGCTTCAGCCTGCGCCCGGGTTCAGCTGACCAACGGTTCACGCAGGCTTTAGCCTGCGGCTACATTTATTGCTTATAGCTTACAAACAGGCATAATCACAAATTATGTTATAATTTGAAACTTCACTGTATTTATTATAACCTTCAGAGAATTCAAAGAAACAAAGTAAACTTATGGACGCATTCAGAATCTGTTTATAAATAAATCTCCTACCCCCCGGATTTTTAAAGAGGAAATATTTTAAGGATTATTTATTCACAGGGAGACGCCAATTTGTAAGGAGGCCGGATATGAAAGGACTAACCCTATGGTATCGCCTGCATAAAACACTGACTTCTGTTAAAACGAAGATAATTATTATTTTGGGGCTTTTCTCACTATTTATGGTAATTGTTATCGGTGCTGCATTCTATGTCTCTGAATTGCAATCGGCAGACGCCAAAGTAATCGATATTGCAGGGCGTCAGAGGATGTTAACACAGAAAATGACTAAGGAGGCTTATTTCTTTCTTACTCTTCTTGAAGTCTCCGAAGAGGAGTTAACAAAGACGAGAAGTAATCTGGCGGAATCTGTATTGCTTTTTGACGCCACCATAAAGGCGCTGAAAAACGGCGGGACTGTTTTGGGAACGGATGGAAAAGAGACCCTGTTGCCTGAAAGCAGTAACGAAGTGAAAATTCAATTGGAAAAGACCTATGAGATGTGGGTTTCATTTAAATCATCTCTGGAGATTATAACGGACCAGAATGTCGATATCGGTTCCGATCGATTTTATAATGCCGTAAAGGATGTGTGGGAAAATAATATTCAAATTTTAAATGAATCGAACAAAGCCGTCATATTGCTGGAAAAAGAGTCAGAGAAAAAGTCCAAAATGCTTAAAACCGTTCAGCTCTCTACACTGCTTCTGACTCTGCTGTGTGCAATCATCGCATTTATTTCCGGTAAAAAATTTATAATCAATCCGATTCATCGTTCAATAATCGATATTACTTCTGCTTCCAGTGAAATAGCCTCTACAGCGACAGAGCATGCACAGATTGTCAGTCAACAGGTGTCCGCCGTAAATGAGACAACTGTCACTATGGATGAATTGAAGGCGTCTTCTTTACAATCCGTTGAGCAGGCTGAAGCTGCGGCGTCAAATGCTGCAAATGCATTGGAACTATCGGAAAAAGGCATCGCCGCTCTGGATCAAACATTTCAGGGCATTACTCAACTAAAAGATAAAGTTTCCGATATCGCTCGTAATATTTCCAATTTAAGCGAACAAACCGGCCGGATCGCAGAGATTGCAAACATGGTAACTGATTTTGCAAGGGAAACAAAAATGCTGGCAATGAACGCATCCGTCGAAGCTGTTCGCGCAGGTGAATATGGAAAGGGATTTAGCGTCGTGTCACAGGAAATACGCACGCTTGCCGATGAAAGCAAAAAGTCTGCAATTCTTATCAACGAACTTATAGAGAGTATCAATAAAGCAACATTACACACTGTCATGTCCGCAGAGGAGGGAAGTAAAGCATCGGACAGAGGATTACAACTTATCATGAAAAGTAAAGATTTATTCAACGATGCTGTTTCTTCAGTGAATAATGTGTCAACCAATTCCATGCAGATTTCCATGAATTTAGAGCAGCAGACAAAGGCAGTCATACAGGTTGTCGAAGCAATGAACTCCATCCATGACAGTACAAAGGAGACATCCGCCGGAGCGGACCTGACAAAAAAGGGAATCGAAAAATTAAACGAGGTAGCCCATGACCTTAAGGAAATGGTGTAATAATTAATAATAACGAGGAGGAAGAATGATAAAGAGACTTTTTTTATATACCCTTTTCAGTATATTTGTAACGTTTTTATATATTCATCCTGTTTTGGCTGAAACGATTAAAATGTCAGGTTCGACTACAGTTCAGAAGAGGATTTTTGAACCTGCCGGTAAAGCGATAAAAGAAAAAACAGGTTATGGCGTCACAATAAAAGGTATCGGCTCGGGAGGTGGTTTCAAAGAACTGACTCAGGGAAAGGTAGATGCTTCCATCGCATCCAGTCCTTTGACTTTGCTTTTACAAAAGATCGGTCTTGATGACAATGGTACCTATATGGAACATATAATAACCAAAGATGTGATTGTACCGGTCGTCCATCTGTCAAATCCGGTATCAATGCTTTCATGGCATGAGCTTTCCCATATAAACAGCGGGAAAATCGTTAACTGGAAGGAAGTGGGCGGGCCTGACCTGGAAATAACGGTCATTACTTCCCATGGCGGTTCCGCTACAAGGGCTGTGTTTCAAAAAATGGTTATGAATGGAAGCCCCTATGTGAAAAGCGCACGGAAAGTAAAATCCACGAGACAGGAAATTACTCTTGTGGCGCGTTTTAAAGGCGGCATCGGCGCCGTATCTGAAGGATTTGTAAAACTCAACCCGGGAAAGGTAAAAGTGATAAAAACAGATGAAATATCACGTCCTTTAAGCATAATAACAAAGGGAAAACCTTCCCCTCAAGTTCAGGCTGTCATTAATTTTTTAATGAGCCCCGAAGCCGTGGAATACTTCAGGTAAATAACTAAAAAACAGCAATTAGCGATCAGCTGTCAGCATTCAGCCAGAGATTGCTGTTGATAGTGTTTTGAAGGAGTGGCGGATACCATCAAAATCTAAATTTGTTATTGATGCCTAAATGTCATTAACTTACAACACATAACTACAATGGTAATTATATTGATTGGCCCCAGCGGTTGTGGAAAAACCACTGTCGGTTTGTTATTGGCAAAAAAACTAGCATGGAATTTTTATGATGCTGATAACTTTCATTCTCCTCAAAATGTGGAAAAAATGAGATCCGGTATTCCGTTATCCGATCGAGACAGAGAACCCTGGCTATTGGACCTGGCATCCCAAATTGAAAACTGGAATCAATCCGGTGCAAATTCGATCCTTGCTTGTTCAGCACTAAAATCGGAATACCGGAAGATGCTGTGGGTTGACCAAAAAACTGTGTTCACTGTCTACCTGAAAGGTGATATATCGTTGCTCGCTGATCGTATGCAAAAAAGAACAGGTCACTATATGAAGTTTGATCTATTGCAGAGCCAGGTGAATACCTTTGAAGAACCTGAAGATGGATTCACAGTCCACATTGATCAAACGCCGGAACAGATCGTTGAAAATATCATTTCACTATTTAGTTTCAACCTAAAAGTGACAATTAGGTCGAGGACCGAGGGTGTAAAAGCAAGTGCTTAGGCAAGGAGGCAAGGCGATTTAGGCGCAGGCGTAGCAGAGCTGCGTTGAGCACTAAATCGGTGAAGTCCGACGCAGCATAAGTGATTGATTTTACAGTAGAATCCCGATCTAATTGTCACTTTTAGGTTCAATACAAAAACAGCATTTAGCTGTCAGCTCTTTAATTGAAACACTTTAGGGTCAAAACAGATTCACCCATAAGGTGAAGCTTATTTTGGCAAACATCAATTCTTTAATTCTTTCCTTAATTCTTCAGACCAGGTTTGATTTTTATTAATTCCCTCTTTTTCGTTCATTCCCATCTTGACATAGTCTGCTTTGAAATGTTAATTATACAGTTCATTAAATTCTATTCTTCCTTTCTTCAAATCTTAGAAAAAATCAAACACTCTTATTAAGTGAAAAAGGAAACGTAAGTAATGAGTTTACTGACATTTCAAGGCGGTATTCACCCGCCTGAAAGTAAAGAACTTGCTGAAAATGCAAGTATCAGGGAAGCCAAAATTCCTCCTCGTGTGATTATTCAGTTAAGCCAGCATATAGGAGCTCCCTGTAAATCGCTTGTAGAAATCGGACAGGATGTAAAGATCGGAGAACAGATAGGAAATCCCGAAGGATTTGTTTCCGCTCCGGTTCACTCCTCCGTTTCCGGCAAAGTCAGCGCTATCGGGACATTTCCCGCTCCAAATGGCAAAATGATACCTTCTGTCGTTATCGAAAACAACGGGGCCGACGAAGAGGTCTCGCTAGAAGAGGATGCAGATTACTTTTCAAAGTCTCCGGAAGAGTTAAAAGAGAGAATAAAAAAGGCCGGAATCGTCGGTATGGGAGGCGCTGCTTTTCCTACTCACGTAAAGTTATCTCCGCCTAAAGAAAAGCCTGTAGATGCGGTAATTATAAACGGCGCCGAATGCGAACCCTACCTGACATCCGATCACAGAGTGATGGTAGAGCATCCGGAAGAAGTCATCGCGGGACTTAAAATATTAATGAAAGTGCTCGGCGTAAATAAGGGGTATGTAGGCGTAGAGAGCAACAAACCGAATGCAATCGAAAAGATGGAAAGAGCAGCTTCCGGAGAGAATAATATACAAGTGCTCACATTGCAGGTAAAATATCCTCAAGGCGCAGAAAAAATGTTGATAAAGGCCATAATGGACAGAGAGGTTCCGGCAGGCGGTTTACCAATGGACATTGGCGTTGTGGTGCAAAATGTAGGAACGGCTTATGCCATATATGAAGCGTGTAGGTTTAAAAAGCCTGTTATAGACAGAGTCGTAAGCATAACAGGAAGAGGAATCACCACCCCTTCCAACCTCAGAGTGAGAATAGGAACTTCCCTTGGCCTGTTAATAGAGGAATGCGGCGGTTTTAAAGGTGATGCAGTAAAAATTATCTCAGGCGGGCCGATGATGGGTTTTGCCGTTTACAGCCTTGACGTACCGGTAACGAAGGGCACTTCGGGAATTGTAGTAATGAACGGGGACGAAGCCGTGCATACGGAAAAGTTCGGCCCCTGTATCCGGTGCGGTCGCTGCATAGACGCCTGCCCGATGGGCCTGATGCCTACAATGCTGAGTCTTTATTCTGAAAGGGAGATTTTTGAGGACTGTAAGGAATATAACCTTTTCGACTGTTTTGAATGCGGATCGTGCACCTATGTCTGCCCTGCAAAGAGACCTATCGTTCAGCAGATCAGGCTGGCGAAATCACAGGTTAAACCCTGACCCGGCAAGCAGGGACCAAAATCGATTTAAAGCATAGGACAACAGGCAGAAGGCATAAGTAAAAAGAATATTATTCTGTAAAGGGAGCATAGAGTCATGGCAATGACGAAAAGAGAACAGGACCTGCTCATATCCGTAAGCCCCCATATAAGGACCGACGAGACAATAGGTCGCATTATGTGGACAGTCAGCCTAAGTCTGCTGCCTGCTTTTATGATGGGCGTCTATTTTTTCGGCCCAAGGGCTGTCTATATAACGGCTCTTTGTATCGCAGCATCCATGTTTAGCGAATGGATGGTTCAGAAAATGACAAACAAAGACATTGCCCTCAGAGACGGCAGCGCCTTTTTGACAGGTTTGCTGCTGGGGATGAATATGCCTGCAACGGCGCCCTTTTATATTCCCCTTGTAAGTTCATTCATGGCCGTCGCTATAACCAAACAACTCTTCGGAGGTCTCGGTTTCAATATATTTAATCCCGCCCTTCTGGGCCGCGCTTTTGCACTGATCACATGGCCGCGCGCCATGACGACATGGATGGAGCCTTCCGCCGCCTTAACGGGAATCGATGTAAAGACAACAGCAACTCCCCTGGGAGTGCTGAAAGAAGAGGGGATGGAGAAACTACTTGCCGAATTCGGAGACAAAATGAATCTTTACAGTGAACTCCTGATAGGCCACAGGGCCGGAAGTCTGGGAGAGACGTCAGTGATTGCTCTTTTAATCGGCGGTCTTTTTCTCATTTACAAAAGATATATATCCTGGCATATCCCTCTCTCATACCTTGTTACGGTAGGTGTGCTGGCCTGGATATTCGGAGGTAAAGAGGGACTCTTTACAGGAGACCCCATTGTTCATCTTCTTAGCGGCGGATTAATACTTGGCGCCTTTTTTATGGCGACCGATTATGTAACATGCCCTTCGATCAGAAAGGGACAGATCGTATTTGGCATTGGCTGCGGATTTCTTACCATATTGATAAGACTAAAAGCAGGATATCCGGAAGGAGTAATGTTCGCCGTACTGCTGATGAACTGTTTCTCACCTCTTATTGACAGGAGTATGAAATCCAAAGTCTTCGGAGCGAAAAAGGAGGTAAAGGCATGACCTTCAAAGATATAATGAAAATAACCTTTAACCTCGTTGTACTCTATATTGTAGGCGGCCTGCTCCTGGCAACGGTTTATTCCAAGACATCACCTATAATATTCAGACTAAATGAAGAGGAGAAACAGGAAGCCCTGAGGCAGATGATGCCTGAGGCTGAGCTCAACGAGAAGCTTGGTGATTGGGAGATACATGAAAAGCATGCCGAATACTATGCCGCTAAAAAAGGAGAAGAGACATTGGGTTACATCGTTCAGACATTCGGAAAGGGGTATTCCAGTTATATAAACATACTCTTTTCCGTTAATTCAGATTTTAAAATACAAAAAATCGATATACTCCATCATGCCGAAACGCCGGGACTTGGAGACGAAATCGAATTCGATTCCTTCAAGAATCTCTTTATCGGCAAAGGTGTGGAGCAGATGAAAGTCGATAAAATGGAGCCCACAGACAATATTCTGGCAATAACAGGAGCCACCATATCTACCAGGGCCGTTGCCGAAGACGGCATAAAAAACGGTCTCATATTTTTAAAGAGCGCCCTGGAAGGAGGACAGACCCATGGAGCATCATCACACTAACGATGAGAAGATAAATTACGGACA
Organism: Candidatus Magnetocorallium paracelense; assembly: GCA_029001845.1. GTDB lineage: Bacteria > Nitrospirota > Thermodesulfovibrionia > Thermodesulfovibrionales > Magnetobacteriaceae > Magnetocorallium > Magnetocorallium paracelense. Next base: position 8,630 of record JAREWP010000077.1, read on the forward strand.
ACTGATTATTAACGGCATATTTAAGGAAAACACCATCTTCAGGCTTGTAATCAGTCTTTGTCCCGCAATTGCAGTCACCAGCAATGTGAGAAACGGTTTTCTCCTGGGAGTTGCCGTTGTATTTGTTCAGGTAATGGTTAACTCAACAGTCTCTCTTTTAAGAAATTTTATCCACCCAAGGATTAGAATTCCCATATTTATGCTTGTCATTTCAGGATGGGTAACGGTTGTGGATATGCTTATGGCGGCCTTTGCCAGGGGAGCATACAAAGAGATAGGTCTTTACATTCAGATAATCGTTGCTTTTGCATCGATCCTTGCAAGGGCTGAGGTCTTTGCCAGCAAAAACAGGATAATACCCTCATTTTTTGACGGACTGGGATCTAGTCTCGGATTTTTAGTGGCCCTCGTAACAATCAGCTTTTTCAGAGAGCTTCTGGGCAAGGGTTCTCTTTGCGGAATCTCCATACTCGATGCAAAGCCAATGCTTATTATGATCCTTCCTGCCGGCGGCTTCCTGGTGACAGGATTACTTATGGGATTCTTTAACTGGATAGACATGAGGTTCTACGGAGGTAAGGGCGCAGGAGGCGCAGGATAACGGGCTTTGGTGTTTTTGGTCAATTACCGGATTCATTAATTTAACATTCCCAATTGAATGTTATAGATTAATTTACAATAAAAACAGGAGAAAGACAATGGACAGCGAATTTACGAAATTATTCGAGCTTTTTATAGCCGCTTCGGTGATAAACAATTTTGTCTTTACCCGCTTTCTGGGACTATGCATCTTTTTCGGAGTTTCAAAGAAGATGGAAACAGCCATCGGCATGAGTATAACCTTTACTGCCGTTATGGTAGTCTCGGCGGCGCTGAGCTGGCTGGTTTTTAATTATATAATGATTCCGCTGGAAATAACGTTCCTGAAAATCGTTATCTTCATAGGTATTGTGGCCGCCTTTGTTCAGGCCTCTGATACGGTCATGAGAAAAGTAAGTCCGGGACTTTATTATAAACTGGGCGTGTATCTGGCTTTGATATCCACAAACTGTATCATCATAGCAGTTCCTCTTATAAACGCAGGAGAAAAATACAATTTTATAGAAAGTCTCACATTCGGTGTCGGATCGGGTATAGGATTCGCTCTGGCTTTGATAATTATGGCAAGTATCCGGGAAAAGCTTGAGTTGGCGGACGTGCCGAGACCTTTTAGGGGAATGCCCATCGCATGGGTAACAACAGCCCTTATAGCCTTGGCTTTTACAGGCTTTTCAGGATTAATAACTCTATAGTTACAGTCACTTAGGGTCATCACAACCTATTTCTGACCTGACCCTTAATCCGGAGAATAAAAATGGAAGCAGCAAGATTCATCAGTGACATTATTCAGATAGTAAGCGCCATAGACTGGTCTAATATAATATCTGATATTCCTCTTCCCAAAGCAGGCGTCGGAGGGGGTATTGACGCCAAAGAGAGTGTTGATATCATTGCCACCATTAAATATACATTTATTTTTGTATTCGGCGTCGGCGCTCTGTTCGGAATGGGACTTGCCTTTGCAGCAAAAAAATTCTCCGTTAAAAAAGACCCGAGAGTAGAACAGGTAGTCAGCGTGCTGGCCAGCGCTCACTGTGGCGCATGCGGATACCCGGGATGCGAACAGTATGCGGAAGCAGTTGTCACCGATCCTGCCGTTTCGCCAAATCTTTGTACTCCCGGGGGCGACAAAGCCGCTGAAATGGTAGCTCTGATTACAGGGAAAAAAGCAGAGGCCAGAGAGCCTCTCTTTTCACGGATTATGTGCCAGGGCGACTGGAAAAAGAGCGTAAAAAGATTTAAATATGAAGGCGTGCAGGATTGCAGAGCTTCAGTATTGGCCGGAGGTGGAGATAAAGCCTGTATATACGGTTGTCTTGGATTCGGTACATGCATGAAGGCCTGTCCCTTTGACGCCATTTATATGAATGAAGAAAACCTGCCTGTTGTCGATATTGTAAAATGCACGGGTTGCGCTGTTTGCGAGCAAGTTTGTCCGAAAAAAGTGATAGAAATCATACCTGCCGGAAAAGCCGTGCTTGTTGCCTGTCATTCCAAGGATAAAGGTGCTGATACGAGAAAGAGCTGCCAAATCGGATGTATAGCATGCGGAATGTGCATTAAGATATGTCCCTTTGAAGCGCCTTACATCGATAACAACTCGGCAGTAATCGATTTAAAAAAATGCAGAGTATGCGGTCTCTGCGTACGTAAATGCCCTACCAAAGCGATTGTGGATTTTATACCTGACAGACCAAAGGCCTTTGTCATTGAGGATAAGTGCATAGGTTGTAATATGTGTATGAAAGTGTGTCCCGTTAATGCAGCAGAAGGAGAATTGAAAAAGAAGCATACAATAGATAAATCGAAATGCATAGGCTGCGGTATTTGCACAGCCCGGTGTCCGAAGCAGGCTATTGACGGTACATTTAACGCTCTTGAGGTATTTGCAAAAGCCGAAGAGAAGCAGGCTGCGAAGAAAGCGGCAGCCTGATTTTTTCATTGATATATACTGTCTAAATAGTATATAATTCCCTCTGACAGCACACTCCGACTATAATTGTCCCTCTGTCGGGTAGTTTCAATCTTTAAAACCTCTGATTCACAAAACAATATAACGAATTAAAGGGAGAAGGCGCCACCTGTCCCTGTTAAATCTGAATATCCTGTTTCATTCCACATTCTCGGATACTACCCTCTTTAGTCAAAGAGTCTGTGATCCCTTGGTAAAGGCAGTAAAGGCGCCTAAATTGAAAATTACAATTCATGTTTTTGCGCTGTAACTTTAAATTTCTCGGGAGGAAATAATAGAATGAGAACGATAGACAAAATAAATCTCATGCCGAATTCGGTCAAGGTCCTTGAAAAACGTTATCTTAAAAAGGACGAACAGGGAAAAGTCATTGAAACGCCACACGACCTTTTTACGAGGATTTCAAAGAGCATTGCTGCTGCGGATATGAACTACGGTAAGAGCCTGTCTGAGGTGGAGAGCCTTGAAAACGATTTCTACAACCTTATAACTTCTCTGGATTTCCTTCCCAACAGCCCGACAATAATGAACGCAGGCAGAAGACTGGGGCAATTAAGCGCTTGCTTTGTTTTACCTGTCGAGGACTCAATGGAAAGTATTTTTGAAGCTGTTAAAAACGCCGCTCTTATTCATAAATCAGGCGGCGGTACAGGATTCAGCTTCTCCAGGCTGAGGCCGGGCAGCGATATTGTCGGTTCCACAAAGGGCATATCCTCAGGGCCGATATCATTTATGACTGTTTTTGACACGGCAACGGAAGCGGTCAAACAGGGTGGAACCAGAAGGGGCGCAAATATGGCGATCCTGAGAATCGATCATCCCGATATACTTCACTTCATAAAATGTAAGGACAACAACGAGAAACTTAATAATTTTAATATCTCAGTCGCCCTTACCGAACATTTCATGTCTGCAGTCGAACATGACGAAGACTATGAACTGATTAATCCCAGAAGCGGTAAAGTGATTAAAAGACTTTCCGCAAGATATGTTTATAATTTAATAGTCGATCAGGCATGGAGTAACGGAGAACCGGGAATCGTGTTTCTCGACAGAATAAACGAATCCAACCCGACTCCTCACATAGGAGAAGTCGAATCCACCAATCCCTGTGGAGAACAACCTCTCCTTCCTTACGAATCATGCAATCTCGGTTCTATAAACCTTTCCAGAATGGTGAAAGAGTCGAAAGACTCAGGAACCTTAGATATAGACTGGGACAGGCTGAGAAGCACTACCCGGAAGGCTGTTCATTTTTTGGATAATGTCATAGATGTCAACAGATATCCCCTGGAAACGATCAGGGATATGACCAGAGCCAACAGAAAGATAGGTCTCGGTGTGATGGGATGGGCGGATATGCTTATCCGTATCGGTGTTCCTTATAACTCGGAGAGAGCCCTGCAATATGCAGAAGATGTGATGGGTTTCATACAGGCAGAGGGCAGAAACGCCTCTGAATTCCTTGCCGAAGAGAGAGGCGCCTTTCCAAATTATAAATCCAGTATCTATGACGGCAAAAGAAGATTAAGAAACGCTACGATTACAACAATCGCTCCCACAGGCAGTCTTTCCATTATTGCTTCCTGTTCATCGGGCATAGAACCGATTTTCGCTGTCTCCTATATAAAAACCGTTATGGAAGGAACAAAGCTGATAGAGGTAAATCCCTATTTTGAAAGGGCTGCAAAATCGAGAGGAATTTTTACAAGAGAGCTGATGGAACGGATTTCCGAATCCTCCTCTATAAAGGGATTTAAAGAGATCCCCGACGATTTGAAGGACATTTTCGTCACAGCCCACGATATAACTCCCGACGATCACATCAGAATGCAGGCCGCCTTTCAAAAACATGTGGATAATGCTGTATCCAAGACCGTCAATTTTCCAAGAACGGCGACTACCGAAGATGTGGCGAAAGTATATAATCTTGCCTATAAGCTTGGATGTAAGGGTGTAACGGTGTACAGAGACGGGTCCAGAGACGAGCAGGTGCTGTCCGTAAAAACCGACGACAAGTCGTCCGGGACAATTCAGCTTCAGGACGGACATAAAAAGATAACACCCCGGGACAGACCGGATTTAATAAAAGGAACAACCCAGGTAATGGGAACCGGTTGCGGTCCGCTCTATGTTACTGTGAATGAAGATGAAAACGGCCAGCCCTTCGAGGTTTTCAACCATATCGGAAAGGCCGGAGGATGTGCTGCAAGCCAGTCTGAGGCGATAGGAAGACTGGTGTCTCTCGCTCTGAGATCCAATCTGGCCCCTGAAGAAATCGTGAAACAGCTAAAGGGCATTTCCTGTCACCAGCCTGCCTGGGCGAACGGCGGAAAGATACTCTCCTGCGCAGATGCTATCGCCAAAGCAGTAGAGCAGTACGGCGCCGGAAATAAAGGCGGTAATGGCAAGATGAAAAATGAAATCATGAGGATGGGCGCCTGCCCGGAATGCGGAGGCGCTGTCGAACATGAAGGCGGTTGCGCAGTATGCCACAACTGCGGCTTTACTAAGTGCGGGTAAAAAAACGTCAAAACAAACAACCATCTTAACCTTTCTCCAATGCAACTGTATGCCTGCCGGAATAATCTTTAGATGAATTTCGAATTCCTAAATTAAGAATTCGAAATTCATCTTTTTTTCTATAGTTTTCCTTTGAACCGTCCGATATAATATCTAAATTACAGAACTATGAGACACAAGGAGGTGTGACATAGTGAATATACAAACTTTATTCAACGACAACCAGTTTATGGGTCTCCAACATTATCACATGGATGTGAGGGAGACAAGGTCAGCGGAAATTGCCTTTCAGACTCACGAGGGTGACGTAGTCAACCTCTCTTTCAGCAGCAGCAACTCTATTGCCGGCGACGTTTACAAACAAAGTGTCGGTAATGAAGGTACTTACCAGGGATTCTCTCTCGTAGCAAGAGCGGCCTCAAAATACTCATTGTCAATCAATGGGGAATTGAACGAAGAGGAGCTTGCAGCTATCGAAAAATTCGCCTCAAAGATTACACCTATCGCTCGAGAATTCTTTTCAAGCGAAGAGGCTCGGGGAGGCGATTTAGCCAACTCCATGATTGAATCTCACAGTGCAATTCAGGAAGCAAGCGTCAAGCTTGAGCAGACGATCAAGCAGACTTTCTCCAAGAGCACGAACCAAAGTCAGAGCCACAGGCCTGACAACGGCTCTCAGGAAGGAGATGCAACAGGTCAGCCCGAGATACGCAACACAGGCGCCCTGATCAATTCCGTAGTGGATACTGTCTTTATGAACGAGGTTTCCAAAACCAAAGAAGTAGATGTTACTCGAACTACTTTAAGGGAATTGTTGGAAACTTTTCATGAGATGATTGGTGAGATACTGGTTGCAAACAGAGAAAGAGAGAATGTCGCCGTAGTCCCGGAGACATCCGCCGAAAAGTCTGACAATGAGTCTGCCCGAGATTCTGACAAAGAGTCTGAAGGTAACGTAAACACCACTGTTGAGGAATAGACCTTAACATGGATTTTGAGATTTACGGCACTTGTTCTCTTTCAACATTAACGCTGTCATTGTGCGAAAGCGCAGGTTGAAAAGCTTTACAAAAAATCTTCGCTTTCGCTTAAATGACTTTTAACCATTCACAACGATCGGAGCCCGACACATCGATTCTTCCTTCCGAATGCTCACTCATTTCCTAAATGAGCTAAACGGCGGCTATGGAAAAACCATACCGATTCGTCCGGTGTTTAACGTCACTTTATCAAAAGACTAATAACATCCGTCATAAGTGATTGATTTTTGCAGCTGAATCCTGATCTAATCGTTACTTTTATGTATAATAATAAAGAGAATATTAACGGAATGTCGCAGATCAAGGAAGGTATTGAAACACTGAACGAAACGACCCGAATGCTAAGGAAAATTCTATAAATATGAAAAGACCGCGCAATATTGACAATTTCTTCGATTTTTCAAAGGGGAAGATTATGGTTAATCTTACTAACAGGTGTAATTTAAAATGCCTGATGTGTCTGGCGGCGGAAGAGGAACACACCTTTACTCTCTCCAGAGAAAAAGCCCTGGAAATTGCCGCTTTTGCAATAGAAAACAGATTTCCAAGATTCGAAATATCGGGAGGAGAGAGCCTTATGCTCGATTATACAACGGAGTTGATCGAGGAACTGGCAGGGAAAACGGAGCACATACAGATAATCACAAATGGCGTCTTTTTAACCAATAATACGATAAACGCACTAAAAGATATTCCCGGCCTTCACGTAGTCGTTTCGATACATGGAGTTGGAACTACCCATGACAATATTGTCGGGAAAAGCGGTTCATTTGAAAAAGCTGACAAAGCAGTCAGACAAATGGCGGACTTAAATATGCGATTTTCCATTAATTCCGTTATTCAGAAGAAAAACTACCGTCAGGTTTATAAAATATACGATTACTTCTCAGATTTACCCTATAACGGCCATTCTCTTACTCCTGTGGAGCCCTGGTTTGACAATCTTTTAATCCCCCATGAAGACACCGATTGGGTCTTGAATCAGCTCGGAAAAATAGAGAGGTCGTCAAAGGCGAAAAAAAAAAATTTGGTATGTCGTACAGAATCATTTTCAAAGTATCATGGCTGTACTTTTGCTGATAAAGAAAAAGAGAGAGAAAGACTTTTTTTACATCCCGGTTTTTTATGCTCAGTGCCCAGACACCTGATTGTCATAAACAATAATGGTGATGTTTTTCCCTGCTATCACCATAAATGGAAAGACTATAAAGTAAACCTTAATCTCGATAAAGGGCGTTCTATTGAAGACATCGTATATTCCGACAACTATAAAAATATGATAATGAGTGCTACAGGCCTCTTCGGATGCCTGGGCTGTAACACATACTGTTACACGTGGGACAAGGATTTTGACAGAAAAATCAATAATCCTGATCCCATAGATAAGACAATAACGGAGTTTGTCGAATATTCGAAAAGGGAAGTGAACTCACTGTGCGTCTCTATGCTCCCGGGCTACGAAGTATTGCGAAGGGGAGTGGAGAAAGCTTTTGGCGCGCAAATATTTATATGGGGAGCAGGTAAGGGTGGAATAAGGACATTTGATTTGCTGGCTGCCATAGGAAAGAGTGTTTTCGGTTTTATAGACAGCAATGAAAATGTATGGGGCGACAGATTAAGAGATGTTCCCGTCCTCTCGCCTGCTGTGCTAAACGAATATAAAGAAAAGGGCATCCCCCTTTTTGTTGTCATCGGCTCCGTTCATTCTGAGGAGATCGCTTCGACTCTGAAGGAAAGAGGATTCAGGGAGAGTATCGATTATTGCACAAATCCCTTAATCTGAAAACAGCACTTGAAAAGAAGCAAACCTTTTACCGCTCATCTGCCAAATTTCAGAGCACCTGACCTTAAGGAAAATAATTTGATACCGATTCATCCAAAAATAAAATCATACAACACCGTCATTCCGGAGAAAACCGGAATCCACTTCACTGCAACAAGGGACTGGTTCATGATTTGTTGTTCAAAAAACGCCTTGATTCCGGCTTTCGCTCGAATCCTACCATTATAAAAAAACAGCGACTTTAACTGAATACTCACAATAATTTTACAACACCTGATTCCGGCGCTTTTAAGTCATTGTTTTATCTGTCAGATTTCTCCTGCGTGCAATCATAAAAATATAATTTTCTCTCTCAACATCATAAAAAAGAAAAAAATAACTATGCAAGTATTGAAATAAATAAAATATTTATGGCACTATATGCGCTGACAGAGGTAATTCAATAAAATAATATGAATTTGTTAAAAATTATATCATTTTTGTAAAATAATTACCTTTAATATTTTACTTCACTAACTTTAATATTTTATTTCATTACATGGAGGGACTTATGGAAGAAATAGTACGGGAACTTAATACTTTAATCGAGGAAAACGGCTGGCAGAGTAATTTTGACAAAGCTGTCAAAATGGCTCAAGATCATGAAATTTACAACTTTCCGGAGCTTCAGAAGTGGAACGATTACAGGGGTTATCTCGAATGGCTTAACCATCTGGTGCATTGGGCGCCGAGAGAGCGCGGAGATACACGATTTGTCTATGACAAAATTACGGAATTCTACTTTATCCTGGATCAGGAGCCGGTAAAAAAGCTTCAAAGTCCTATAACTCCGGGAGGTTGCAGTCAGGAATTGACTCCCCTGTCAAAGTGAATCGTGAAGTTTGCAAAATCATGGGGTTCTTACCTCGATACGACCGATTCGGCAAAACATATCAGGACCTTTAAAGACGATCCTGTCTTTAATTGGGACGAATACATGCCCCCTCCGGCAAGTTACCTGCCTGAAGACGATTATAAAGCCTATAGAACATTCAATCAGTTTTTCGCGCGTCATACAAAACCGGGAATGCGGCCTATCGCGGGACTGACAGACAACAGTATCGTTGTTTCTCCTGCTGATTCAACCTTTGTAGGGTGGTGGCAAATCAGCGAGAAATCTAAGATCTATGTTGAGCAAAATAAGCTCAATGTCAAAGGCATCCAGTGGAGCATTCATCAACTGCTTGAAGGCAGCGATTATGCAGATCGCTTTAAGGGAGGCATCTTCACGCACAGCTTTCTCAATACATTCGATTATCATCGCTGGCACACGCCGGTGCAGGGCAAGGTTTTAGAGGCGCGAGTGATTCAGGGGCAGGCTTTTCTCGATGTTAAAGTAAAAAAAGCAAAAGTAGACGGTAAGAAAGTTCATGCACTGAATGCCCTGGACGGCACGGGATACCAATTTCTTCAAACCCGTGGTCTCGTTATAATTGATTCCCCTATAGGCCTGGTAGCCTGTCTGCCAATGGGAATGGCTCAGGTTTCGTCAGTCGTCCTTACGGCGGAACCGGGAGTAACTCTCCACAAAGGAGAAGAACTGGGGTACTTTCAGTTCGGCGGTTCAGACTTTGTTATGGTCTTTGAAAGATCGAGCAATATCAACCTGACTGCTCAGCCAAACGTACACTATCAACAAGGAACTGCAATAGGAACAGCCTATCCCTATGGAATGAAGTAAAAGAGGGGTGTTACTTTATTTCCGGCAATGCCGGGTCAGGATGCAAATATGAAAAATTGTAATTTATTACTTTTGATTTTAGCTTTTTCTTTTATTTTTTTACTTTATTTTTTCATGCCGGCCACGGCTCAGGCGGAACCCGGCGGTCAATGCATCGTGTGCCACAGCCGGGAGGATACAATGCCCGGCCTGTATAAGGAATATCTTAGCAGCAAACATTCTAAAGAGGGCATTACCTGCATAGACTGCCACGGCGCCGTAAAAGGGAGCCCATCGGCATTTAAACACTACAACGAATTTATTTCTATCATCGTATCGCCGAATAAATGTAAGCGTTGCCATGAAATAGAGGTTTTACAGTTCAATGAATCAGCCCACTACAGGGCTCGTGAACTTGTAACAAAAGGATTTGGAGCCTATTTTCTCAATCACATTGCAGGATCGCCGCATTTTAGGGAGAATCGCTTAAAAGAAGCTCCCGGAACAAACGGGTGCCTCAGATGCCATGGCTCGGACATTAGAATGAATCCGAAAAAACCGGGGCACCCCACTCCGGACACCTGGCCCAACTCCGGTATTGGCCGAAAAAACCCTGACGGTTCAACAGGCAATTGCGCAGCCTGCCATGAAAGGCACGAGTTTTCCATAGCACAGGCAAGGCGACCTGAAAGCTGCGCCAATTGTCACAATCGTGAAGGCGGGGACCCTCAGTACGAAGCATATACTACATCGAGGCACGGAAAGACTTACTATTCGGAAACAGATCAAATGAATCTCAATTCCGAGGAGTGGATTGCAGGTAAAGACTATTTCGCCGCCCCTACATGCGCTACCTGCCATATGTCGGCAACCATTAACATGAAGGCCACGCACAATATTAACGAGCGGTTGGACTGGAATACACTCTTACAACATACGAACGCGCTGGCTGTTAAAGAAAAATGCGGTCTTCCTTTCGATATCGACTACGATCAACCAAAAGTCAAATCGGAACGACGGGCGAATATGGAAAATGTATGCCTTGCCTGCCACTCCTCAATTTTTACAAATAATTTCTTTGACCAATACATAAGCGAAGTCGAATACTTCAAAGAAAAAAGACTCGTTCCCGGTAAACAACTTTTCCTTGCGGCAACGAAAGTATATGAGGCTGTCGAAGGCGATGGGTATCAATTTTTCACACACTCTCTCGATTATACCTGGTGGGGTATGTGCAACGGAAACACAAAGGCTGCGCACAGCGGAGCGGCGATGATGTCTCCCGGACTTGTAGAACAGGGAAACGGCGATGTCGCCTCGGCATGGTACACAGGATTTATCCCTCAGGTTTACGGGCTTATGAAAGAGTATGAGGGCGATAAAGACGTTGGAGAGGAAGTAAAAAAAGCCGTTAAAGAGCTTAAAAGGGTGTACCATAAGTTAAAGAAGGAACCTTTATACGGGCCTTGGCCTTATTTCAAGGAAGAGTAGATCTACTCCGTCATCTTTCTCTATAGGCGCGGATTCAGGTTAAGCTGCTTAAGCCTTACTCCCTCTCCCCCTTTGAAGGGGGAGAGGGTTGGGGTGAGGGGGTACGATATAGTACTCGATAGGGTAACGTTTCTCCACCATCGCCCCGGCCGGCGTCCGTGTTGGCCGATACGCTTGCTCATTCGCCACCGCCGGGGCAGACACACAGGTCTGCCCCTACATTTTATTTATGACTCGCAAACCCGCATAAAATTAATGAAAATTCCTGTGCATTGAAGTTACAACAAAAGGAGTAAAAAATGAAAAAAGATAAAGACATTGTTATGCAGTTTCCCGCTAATCCCGGTTGTTCTCAATGGATTACACCCAATGTAAAAAGCTACGCCGGATTGGCGCCTTCCTCAAAACCCGATAGTTTTATAAGAGGTGAACCAGATAGTGAAGAGAATCTCTTTTACTGGTTTTTTGAGTGCCAAAAATGCAAAGACGAAGATGATGTTACAAATTATCCCCTTACCATCTGGCTAAACGGCGGCCCCGGCGGTCCTTCCACTTACGGACTTCTCCAGGAAAACGGCCCCTATCTGATGAAAGACGAGGAAAAAGGCGTAATTGTCGAAAACCCCTTTTCATGGAATACTGAAATGCATCTCCTCTATTGGGATCAGCCTTATTGGACAGGTTACAGCTATGCATATAAAAACGGTAAGAAGTTGTATGCAAAAAGTGAAGCTCAATTAAGCACTGCTCTCTATTACGCCATGGAATATTTCTACGAACAACATCCCCAGTACAGAGAATGCGATCTTTATATTACAGGTGAAAGTTATGCAGGTAAGTACATACCCAATATTGCCTTGAAATTTTTAGAGATGAACGATAAAAGAGCAGGAAAACCGATCAACCTGAAGGGAATTGCCCTGGGAGACGGCTGGATGTATCCTGCTATTCAGGTTGCAGGTCAACTGTCATACGCCTTTGAAATGGGTTTCCTCGATAGGAGGCAATTTAATTACCTGAAAGAGATGAACGATCAATTATTAAAACTAATTGAGAAAGAAGATTGGAAAAACGGGTTTAAACTGTGCGCAAAAATCGATAGTTTAATGCTCAAATGCGGAGGCAATCCGGAAATCTACGATGTCAGACGATGGACTTCCCCGCCTGATTATCTAAACGCCTATTTTGACACGGTAGAAGTAAAAAAAGCCTTAAATGTAAGCCCTTCGGCCATATGGTATTCAGCAGACGATACAGGACCTGTCCCGGAAAACCTTGTAGACGATAATTTAACCTCTGTTGTCAAAATATTGCATGAGCTGTTAATGAAAGAGACAACGAAGGGAGACCTCCTGCGTATCCTATTCTATACAGGAAATTTCGACATGGCCTGTGGGTTCACCGGCACAGAGGAGATCCTCTGGAAATGGATATGGGATCCCGATGGTAATGATGAGATTGGACGCCGTTATAGAGAGATGAGAGTAAAATGGCATAAACTCCACCGTCGCGTATGGGGATACAAAGACGATTATAAGAAAACCTATGGCTTTGTAAAGGAACTGGACAATTTGATGCAGGTAGTTATCCCTAATTCAGGCCATATGGTTCCCATAAGCCAACCGGAGATATCGCGTGAGATGATATATAACTTTATTTTTAAGGGGAGTTTTCCGGGTTACGATCCGTTAGACTGCGATTTGCCGTATAAATGGGAGGAGGATGACTGCAAAGAGTCGAGAATCTCCTGAAATATTTGTTTCCATCTATAATCCATAGATTGTAGGGGCAGACCTATGTGTCTGCCCCACTACGGTACGCCCCGACAAAGGCGTATCATGTGCGGTATCCGGGAAACACACATAACGGTTCATCAACACAAATGTGACGGGGTCGAAAACAGGGTGGGGCGAACAGGTGGAATGGTGTCGAAAACGCGAATGGGGCGAACACACAGGTTCGCCCCTACGATGGGGAAAAGGATTTAACATAAATTTTGCCAGACAATGAAATATAATCGTAACATCTATAATCGTTGTTCCATCAGATTGAAAAATTATGATTATTCTCAACAGGGATTCTATTTCCCCACAATATGCACACAGGATCGATTAAACCTGTTTGGTGAAATTGTTGATGAAAAAATGGCGCTCAATGACGCCGGGCAAATGGTTGAAAAATGGTATCTCGAATTGAAAAACAAATTCCTTGACATCAAACTTCACGATTACATAATCATGCCAAATCACATCCATTTTATCATTCAAAACCTAGGGGCAGACCTGAGTGTCCGCCCTGACAATTCGGGAAGATATACAAAGGATCGTGATGAATACACGTCAGGGGCAAACAAATATGTACAGGGTATGGATAAACACGAACGAAGCCGGTGCGAACAGGCGGAATGGTGTCTAAAACACGAGTGGGGCGAACACACAGGTTCGCCCCTACAGAGTATTGTCCAATGGTTCAAGACAATGACCACAAACGAATATATACGTAGGGCAAAACAATATGGGTGGCAGCCGTTCCCCGGCAAATTGTGGCAGCGAAATTATTACGAACATATCGTACGCAATGAAACATCATATTTAAAACTATCGGAATATATTATGAACAATCCGTTGAATTGGAAAGAAGACGATTATTATGATTCACAAAATCAATAAATCATGTAGGGGCAGACCTATGTGTCTGCCCCACTACGGTACGGCCCGACAAAGGCGTATCATGTACGGTATATGGGAAACACACATACGTTTCATCAATACAAATGTAATGTAGGCAAATCAAGGGGCGGTGCGGACAGGCGGGACGGTGTCGAAAGCGCGTGTGGGGCGAACACACAGGTACGCCCCTACAAAATATTGTGCAATGTCTCAAAACAATAACCACATATTAAAAAATTATCGGAATATCTAAATAGCAATCCGTTGAATTGGAAAGAAGACGATTGCTATGATTCACATTATCAAAAAATTATGTAGGGGCAGACCTATGTGTCTGCCCCACTGCGGTACGGCCCTATAAAGGCGTATCATGTACGGCATCCGGGAAACACACATAGGGTTCATCAACACTAATGTGACGGAGGCGAATCAAGGGGGGGGGCGAACAGACGAGACGGCGTCGAAAACGCGTGTGGGGCGAACACACAGGTTCGCCCCTACAATGGGAAAAAAAATGATATAACATAGACTTATAAAACAATTAGGTAGATAGTAACTTTTTATTAATTAGTGAGTAAGAGGTTTCTATCGGATAGGAGATTAAAAATCATGTTTAATTATATTCCTTTTGTATTGGTTGTAAATTTAATTTTATTTATAATAATTGTTATATGGGCAACCAAAGTAAAAAATAAAACACCTAAGTGGCCAGAACCTACAGAAGGACGTATTAAATTTTCTTGGTTTAAATCATATTTTTTTTATTCCATTGCATTTGCTTGTTGTATAGTGTGCATTCTAACAGGAGTAGATGAGAGCAATATTGTTTTAAAGGATTCTTATCACGAAGAATCAAAATCCATTAGCAATTTAAATGATAATCTATCACAGCTAATGAAGGAGCTGAAGAATTTTCAAAATGAAAATATATCAAAAATAAGAGAAGTCAATGATGAGTTATTGGAAAATCTCAATAAAAAGATCAACATAGAAGAGCACAAAGATGACACAGCTATTAATATATATTCTTTAGAGAAACGAGTGAAGAGGATATTCGTGCCTTATGAAAGAGATGATGTTAAAGAAGATGAATTCGATAAAGCCATTTATTATATAAAAAATCGATTCCTTGATGAGCTTAAAGTTATAGACAATCACACATTGGCTCAATCTCTTGCAGACAAATATAAAGCCTTACTTGATGATGCTGAAAAACATTTAGCAGGTATTCTTGAAAAAAAGATTAAAACAATAGAGACACTTATCTATCAGCGTAAAACTTTTAGAAATATGACTATTCTAAAACTGATTTTTATCAATTTTCCATTAATTTTAGGCGGCTTAATAGGTATTGGAATAATCATTTATTCTATAACAAGGGATATAAGAGAGGAAAAAAGTATAAATAAAGAGATAGGTAAGCGAAAGTCTGATCAGTTACTATCTCTTCTTGACTATTATTTTAAGTATAGTTGTATTGATTCTAAGGCATTGGAGGACTTGAGGATATTTATAAATTCTTTAAATGATTTATCTGGCTTTCGATCAATTGCCTATATTCAGACAAGAATAACTGTTTTACTTAATGAAGATAGTGAATCATTGTCTGAGATTATGAAAGAACGTCTTAAAGAAGTACGTAGAATGATTGACGACAATAGACATATATTTGAAAAATTTGAGACTCTTAAAAAAGACTATGACAGGAAGCTTAAAAGCATAATAGATAATATAAAGCCTATTAAAGAGGATGATGTAGTTAATAAAAAATTAAAAGACTATATTGATCTCCTTACTCAACAATAAACAACCATGAAAACTAATAACAATCCGACATTAGATTACTCATCAAAGATAAAGAACATCCTTATCGAGCTTCATGGCTATACTTTTTTTCACAGTCCCTCAGAAATCGATAACATTGATAAGAGATTTATCGGGCGCAAAGATATTATAGAAAAACTAAAGGCTATATTGACAGATGACGAGACGAGGTCGGGCTCATATCTGATAGCCAGTTATCGTGGGATGGGCAAGTCAAGTTTTGTAAGCAAAACAATCTCAGAGGTTATTTCATCAAAAAGCAGATCAAGGATTTTTTCTCGTTTTTTCAGAATATTGTTACTTTTAATCCTTCTCCCTTTTTTGCAGGTTTTTAATGACCAGACAGAATTCGTCTCATTTGGAATACCTTGCTCTGTATTTATTCTCTCCTTTTTTTGGTTAGTAATATCGGATCACCATGTCCCGGATCTAAAAAAAGGCTTTTTAGCAAAATCTTCATATTATGCTTCAATTTCATTAAGAACATTATTGATTGAAAGAGGTGGCATATCAGCCCATAGATTCAGACGATTCGTTCAGGACTTCTATATTCTTTCTATTATACAAATAATTGCTCTTATACTCTTCAGCATTACAGATATAGATTCTTTTTCATTCAGAGCCATCGTCTATTTATTTATATTTATATTTTATATACTTATCACTATTTTTATTAATGAATTGATTGATGCAAAAATAACATCTCTAACAGTAGTGAAGGAGAGCCCTGATTCAATTACATATTTATCGTCGGTTGCAAAAAGAGTTTTATCAAAGATATTAAGATACCTGAACTACTCACATCGTGACTGTATAAAAATGAATCTGGGATATGATGACTTGAGAGAAATCGATGTCTTGAGACTCATTGCCAGAAATATATTGCAGAAATATCAAGAAAAAACCAGCTTTTCTTTTTCATTTCCGGATATGTCAAGCAAAGTCATCAAATTTATACTGCTGTTTTTTTTGACATCATTTATCTATTACAGCGAGACGATATATAACATTAATCAGGCTTTTAAAGAAACAATTGGTATAACAGATTATTTTCCCAGTCAGAATAGTAATGAAAGGAAAAAGCTTATAAAATTTCTTAAGAGAGAAAACACACGGGAAAATCAAGACTTTATTGAAGATTATATCAATGGACAGAGAATTAATAACGATGAGCATCCCCCTTTAAAGGTTCTTGCGAGATATTTTGATTTATCTATTTTTACAGCCTATTATAAGCTAATTAACAATATTCCACTTGTAGAAAGCTTTAAGGAACTGAAATATAATCAGGTAGAACACTACTTTTATAAGAATACAGTCAAATTCAATAACAATTTTATGCTTATCCCTGGTCACATCGACTATTTGGTGATATTCTATTTCCTGCTCTTTTATATGAGTGCAGGTTTTGTTTTTAGATATCGATTGTTCGGAATTATTACTAATGGGGGTATACTTAAGAAGTTAAAGTATTTAAATGATTTAATAGATGCTGAGGTAATAAGCGATGATAGCAGGAATATAAATGCGGCAACGTCATCCTATTTTAGAGTCGGCCTTTTTAGTAAAAAGCAAAAGAACTATCCAAGAGCGGATATTCGTGAAATTGAAAAGCAGTTAATTGAGATATTGAACGATATGGACAGTCTTCCTTTTTTCCTAAGAAGACCGGAATTTATCTTCATTTTTGATGAGCTGGATAAAATTGAACCCAGAAAATCATCTAAAAATAATGATGCAGCAAAAGACAGTGATCCTGACGAAGAGGAACTCTTTTTCTCCACAGAGGGCGCAAGAAGAAGACAGCATACTATTCTGAAACTTCTCTCAAACCTAAAATATCTCTTTACTACAGCCAAATCAAAGTTTTTATTCATTGCCGGACGAGAGCTGTATGATCTTACGCTTGCAGATGTTTCGGACAGAGATTTTTTTGTCGGTAGTTTCTTTAACGATGTAATCTATGTTGACAGCTTTTTAACAGACTCTTCTGATGAAAAATTGGCGGATATTACCAGCATGGCTGAGATGTATGTATGTAATTTTATTTTGCCCTACAAATATCGAAAGGAAGGGTGCTCACTAAAAGTATATAACAAATACCTGAAGGAATACTTTTCTAAAGAGGAAGATCAGTATTTCGCCAAAGAAAAGAGGAAAAAGATAATCTTTTGTCTTCAGAATTTTATCACATACCTGACCTACAGAAGCACCGGGTCTCCTAAGAAACTGACACGTTTTTTTGAAGATTATATTGTTAAGAGAGACAAAGAAGAACTTAAGGACTCTTTGAGAAACCTCCGTGTAGGTTGGAGCTCCAATAGTCTTTACTTATGTTTTGAGCATCATGACCAATATACATTTGGGCAAATAACCTATCTTGCAAATCCCTTAGTCTTTTCGATTAACAGAGCGATTAAAGACTTTGGTGATAAGTTGAGAGTGTCGACCACTTTTCTTGTGGACCATATATATAAATTTCATGGTTTCGGCTTTTCTTGGCAAAACCTGGAATTAACGCCTGAAGTTGTGGACATTAATAAATCGCCCCAATTAAGAGAAGTCATCGAAAACATAATGAATTTTCTGTCGAAAACCCATATTCAGGAGATATTTAACGGACTTTACAGATATAAGTTTTCACAAGTAATAGTTGAGGAAATATCTTATCTGTCAAAAATATCTGAAAAGGAGTCTGCTGCCTTTAATTTTACTCTCGATGAATCTTTAATGATCGACCGTCACTATAAAAAACAACTAAAGCATCTCAATTCAATATACAAAGATGAAAAGGGAAATGAAAAGAGTAATAACCTGAAATCTTCAATCGTATATACTCATCTGATACTGGGGGATCTCTATTTTTATGATGAAAAATATAATGACGCGATTATAGAGTATTTGGAAGCAACTAAAAATCTCCCCATTAAGCATGATGAGTCTAACAATCTTCTAATATTGATTATACTTAGCAGATTAAAGCTTGGATTCGCCTATGAGAAGAACAAAGATTATAAATCAGCTTTAATTGTATATGGAGAAATTTCAGGTTTTGTATTTTCAATCTTTAAGGACAAGAAAGAGGCGTTTATTAGAAAAAATAATATTAAAAATTTACGTGGCTTGGATCAGTTTGAATATTTTTGTAATTATTCCTCATTTGAAAGTATACGACTTTTATATCAACCACTTTTGGCTAAGTTTCATGTTATAGAGAAGAGCAAACTAGGAGGTATTACATGGAAAGAAATAAATGAAATCGAAAAAGAGACTAAACTTATAATAAAGATTATAGATCCACATGACAGGCCTTTAATAGAATCGGAGATACTGAATAAAATTGGAGATATCTTATATTATAAAGGCAGCAGATTATCAGATTTTGATTGGGAGGTGTACTGTTGTGGAGCTTCTGAAGATGTCTTGTGCTTTCCTAACAAGTTAATTCTGGAAAATATTAAGAATAAGGTTAATAAGTATGATTCCAGAGTACCCTGTGCTGCATGCCTTCATTATATGAAGGCTTTTAAAATCGTGTGCCATGATTATTTTGAAATTCCCTTTGAGAAGTTGAATAACAGAATCATCCTTTCTCTCTTTAAAAAACTCGAAGTTATTCATACTAACCTGCATATTCCACAAAAATCAATTCTTATTAAGAGTGTGGGGAATCTGTTGTCAGATATTGGAGATACATTCCTGTCATGTACACTTGACGATGAGGATTTGCAAAAGAACGGCTTTCTTGATCTGTTTCTTGATATTGTAGATGAGGAGTCTTATGGTAAAAAGGCGGATATGATTGAGAGATATATTGAGAATCCAAAAATAAATCGGAAAAGTTTAAATAAAATTGAAGAGGTTTTTTTATATTATTATCTATCCGCAATATTTTATCAGCACGCCAGTGAACTGAATGAAAGCTCCTTCCAGATTTTGAAAATTCTTTATACTATCAGAGGTTGT
Source organism: Candidatus Magnetocorallium paracelense (assembly GCA_029001845.1). GTDB lineage: Bacteria > Nitrospirota > Thermodesulfovibrionia > Thermodesulfovibrionales > Magnetobacteriaceae > Magnetocorallium > Magnetocorallium paracelense. The sequence continues at coordinate 28,197 of JAREWP010000077.1, forward strand.
ATAGGGCAAAATTTAAAAGTAGAAACCATGACAGAAGAGATTGTGAATAGAATAGGGAGTACTATTGTCAAAAGGGCGCTAAGGGGATATTATAGGACATACGATAACATTAGCAGAAATGAAATAAAAAAATTCGAAAGTATATTTGACGATATAAAACAAAAGGACTTTTTAAATAATATATCTCTGAGTTCAGATTATAGGGAGGTTATTGCTACATACAACGATATCAGATTAAGATCAAAGAAAATAGAGCTTTCAATGAGTACTACTTTTACTTCACCATATCTGAATGTTAATAATATGTATAACAGAGTGCTTGAGCTCAGATTCAAAACCGATCTTAATTTAAGATTTTTTGAGCAGCTGGGATTTGATTCTTTGGATGAAAAAATGGGGATAACTCGATTTGTATCGCTTTTTCATGGTCAAAATCGGAAGATCAAAAAGATATTCGGCAAGGAGTTCGATGCGAGAGCGGCAATGGAATATCTAATAACGGACTCAATCTACTGTTTACATGAGCTTATTAAGATTCGTCTAATCTTCAATATAACTTATAATATAAATAACTATGTTATTGCCAAAATTCACTTTGATCTCTCTATATGGTGCTCTTATTATTATGCTTATTGCAATTTAAGCGAAGAAGATGATAAAAGTAGGATTACCGAGTTGCTTACTTCACTGATCGGCTCTGACAGTATGGACACAATCGATGAATACTATCATCTTGAAAAGGCCTTAGAACACAGCTATGCTGAGTTAGAGACTCACAGCGAAGGCAGGACATACAGAAATATGATAGAAAAGATGTATTACCTGAATGATGACTTTAACGATAATTTATACCATTTTTTCGCCGGCATGGACAGATATAGGATTAACTCAGGCAGGATAAATAAAATAATTAAAGAGGTGAAAGAAAAGCTAAAGGATTCTAAGCTATATGATGTGCAGCCATATTTGGATGTAAAGCGTGAGGGCTTATCGTAGTACCTAACCCGGCACAGTCGGAACCATAGAGGGTTTGATTTAACACTCGGGAATTTCGAAGAAATTCCTTTCAAGTCTCCTCTCTCCTTGAGGGGAGAGGATTAAGGTGAGGGGTGACGGTGGAGAAGCGTTACCCTATCGAGTACCTACCGCACCCCCTCACCCCAACCCTCTCCCCCTTCAAAGGGGGAGAGGGAGTTAAAGAAATGTTGCTGTTAGAAGCAGCTTAACTTGTTACTGTTATCTGTATTTGTAAAAAGAGATATTTAATGTAATTAAACACAAAGGAGGAGCTTAGAGTTATGATTATAGGTATCCCAAAAGAAATAAAAACTCATGAATATCGGGTGGGTATTGTTCCTTCAGGAGTCATCGAATTAGTTAAACGAGGACATCAGGTGTTAGTTGAGGAAGATGCCGGAAAAGGTAGCGGAATTGGCAATGGGGAATATGAAGAGGCAGGCGGCAGGATTAGTGATTCTGAAACAATTTTTAATGAATCCGATATGTTGATAAAAGTAAAAGAACCGCAGAGATCGGAACTTCATTTATTAAGAGAAGACCAGATTTTATACACATATCTCCATCTTGCTCCGGATCCTGAACTAACAAAAGCTCTTGTTGAGAGAAAAATTATCGGAATAGCATACGAGACCATTCAGCTTGCCGACGGCTCTTTGCCTCTATTAGTTCCGATGAGTGAAGTGGCCGGCAGAATGTCAGTACAGGTAGGCGCCAGATGTTTGGAAAAAGAGTATGGCGGATATGGTGTTTTGTTAGGCGGAGTTCCCGGTGTTGAGAGGGCAACAGTGACAATTATAGGCGGTGGTGTCGTTGGAATAAATGCAGCTAAAATTGCTGTTGGAATGGGAGCAAATGTTATTATTCTCGATACAAATTTAAAAAGACTGGCATATATCGACGATATTTTCGGTACTTCTGTTATAACTCTCATGTCTAACCATATTAATATAAAAGAGTCTATTCGTCGAGCCGATCTTGTTATAGGCGCATTGCTTATTCCTGGCTCAAAAACTCCAAGAGTAATTACAAAAGAGATGCTGTTATTAATGAAGGAGGGCTCTGTTATTGTCGATGTCTCTGTAGATCAGGGAGGCTGCATTGAAACCACTACGCCGACAACCCATGATGATCCGACTTTCATTGTTAATGGAGTGGTTCATTATTGTGTCGCTAATATGCCCGGCGCCGTACCCAGGACATCGACTTTTGCATTAACCAATTCAACCATGCCATATGCATATATGTTGGCGGACAGTGGCGTAACTAGGGATATTTTGCAAAATGAGGCACTGATTAAAGGTATAAATGTGTATAAAGGCAAGGTAACTTATAAATCAGTTGCTGAAGAATTAAACTATGATTATTATCCATTTCAGGATGTTATAAAGTAATCATTCACCTAATAAAAGAGATTTAGACGATATTAACAGGATTAACAAGATTTTTTAGTCTGTTAATCAAGGAAAGAATTCGTTAAGTCAATAGTAACATAGCATAGGTCGACCAACTTTTTTAATGCTCTTTGCTGAATAATTACATCGAATTATTATTTATAAACGAATCTGGTGATAATGGATTTTCAATGGGAAGAATGGAATTTTTATTCTGGTCGGTATTTCTACTGAAACTTGCCATTGGAAAAACTTTTTTTGGGAAATAAAGAGTTGAGGAAGAAAATTGCACAGAAAAATGGATCAACTCTTCTCTCCCTCTACCCCGTCCAACCCCATTTTTATAGCGTATTTAACCAGATTGGCCGAACCATGAATATCCAGCTTTTGCATAATTCTTGCCCTGTGAGTATCGACCGTTCTTTTACTGATAAAGAGCTTATCGGCAATCTCTCTGTTTCTCATCCCCTTTGTAATAAGACTCAGGATTTCTTTTTCCCTTTTCGTAAGTACGCACTCCTTTTGTTCGTTTCTGTTCATGTAATCCAACATATCTGCTGCAATAAGCGGGCTTATATACCTTCCGCCTGCAACGACTGTTCTGATTGCATAAAGAAGCTCGTGAAAGAGGTTATCCTTCAATACATCCACCGGCCCCTGCTTTTATGGCCTTACAGGCAGTCTCTGCATTCTTATGGACAGTGAGTATAATGGCCTTTGTATGGATTCCTCTTTGGGAGACATTGGCGGCAACTTCTATACCATTTATTTCAGGCATTGAAATATCCATAATTGCAATGTCCGGTATTTGCTTGTTAATAAAAGCAATAGCCTCTCTACCATTGGAAACCTCGCCTTCTATCGAAAAGTCATCAACTGAATTACAAAGAAAAAAAACCCCCTCTCTGGCTATAGCGTGATCGTCTGCAATTAAGATTCTGATCATAAATCGTTCTCCCTTTAAAAATTTAAGAATTACTTATTAATACAGTGACACTTTATATCAATCTAAAAACAGCATTTAGCTGTCAGCTTTTTAATTGCAACACTTTATGCTTCAAAACACATTCACCCATAAGGTGAAGCTTATTATTGGCATAACATCAATTCTTTCCTTAGCTGAAGGCTGACCGCTGATAGCTGACTGCTGTTTTTAGGATCAATCGCTATTCATGCATGAGACATCAGGCATAAGAAAAATACAACCTTATGCCTTGTGCCTGTTGCCTTATGTCTAAAATGACTTAATTTAAATAAACTGTTATTATATTAAAAGATAAAGTTAAAAATTAACATAATTAATTATATAAAAATAACTATTATTTAAAATAAAAATATTATTATTCACAATTTATTATTATAACTATTTTAATAATTAAAAAAATGTATTTACCCATGGTAAAAAAACTAAAAAACAGCTCATGCTTGATGTTTAACTCTTTTATTTGTTATTGTATCTTTTTCACTCCTAGCGTGAGCTTGACATTGTTTTTATGGAGGTTTGAATGATAGACGATATAAAAAAATTCCTTGTCGCCGTCTCTGTCAACCTGGCGTCGCACTTTTTAACTTCTCCGCTCGTTAAAGATATAGACGAGAAGGTCCTTCAAGAGGCATGTAAAGAGGGAATCGATCGATTTGTCAGGTCATTTTATCCTGACCATATCGACTCCGACTATATTCGCGCCCTTTTGGAGAACAAAGAAGTTACAGCCATACTCCTTGAAATGACCCTGGATTCTTCCAGAACTTCGGAAACGGGCAGACTCAGGAATACCATAGACAAGACAGGCGTCGATGTAGAAACTATCGAAGGATTCGACATTAAAAAGGCCTCCCTCTCTTTTAGCGAAGGATTTTGGTCGAAGGCTGATCATTCGATTGCTTTATTACAACCTCGCCTGGAAAAAGAGGAACTGGATCATTTGAAAGGCAATCCTGTAGATCCCGAATCTTTGAAAGAGGAGTACTTCGCCTATATCCGGGGAAAATTCGACGGTGTCTCCTTTAGCGGGTTGAGCGAAAAACTGCTCTCCTATCCGCTGACAGACATCTATACAACGCTCTCTCTTTCAAAAGATACTTCCAGAGAAAAAATGAATCCCTATAAACAGATAGAAAAGCCGGAATCCGACGGCGGGACGATCAAGGATTTTTCTGCTCTACCGGAATCGAATTACTCTGTAATTACAGGAGGGCCGGGGGGCCGGTAAAAGTACGATCCTTAAATATATCGCCCTCGCTTTTGCAGACGGTGAAGGTGTGAAGAGGCTGAAGATTAAGGACGCTCTCATACCGATACTCCTTCCGGTTTCCGCATTTGCAGAGGAGTGCAAGAGGCCGGGAGTATCCTCCTGTTCGCTTAGGAGTTTTATTCCCGAATATTTTATAAACGAAAGTTTACCCGATCTCTCTCAACTTTTTGAAGAGACCCTGAAAAACAAAAAGGCCATCCTCCTTCTGGACGGTCTCGATGAGGTGGCTGACGAAGGGGAGAGAAAGAGGATGATTTCCAAAAGGCGGAGATATTCGCCAGGGCCATGGAAACCGCAATAGACGCCATCGAAAAGAAAGCGGAAGAGACGATCGTCGATAAAAAAGATCATATAAAGATCGAGCTCAAGGAAGAACTCAGGAACGAGCTTGTAACGAGAGAGATATTTGAAGAGAGATTCAATTTAGTGGATGAGAGGTTTAAGAGCCTTGGAAAAGAGATCGACGTAAGATTTAATGAGATGAATGAAAAATTCAAGGGACTGAACTTCAAATTAAATATCTTTATAGCCATTGCCTTAATAGCTCTTACATTCGCGAACCCCACCTTTATAAAACTCATTGAGAAGTTATTTAGAATATGAGGAATACTAAGTCATATTTTTCTTTGATTTTTAAGTAAAGAAAATTTTTAAACATCCGATAAAGAACCTATCAACCACATAATCCAAATGGCAGCAGGAAGCTGTCAGGCATGGTTTTACAAGGAGGTAACAATGTCATATCCCAAAAGCATATCACTTAATCTACTCATTAATTTCGAAAAAATTCTACTAATCCCTCGTAACAGTTCGTGAAATCTGAAATTGTTCTGATTGTTTAGAACATTTATATACAATATAGGCAAGCTACCTTGCCCCGCCCCTTACGGAGCAAGATAGATTACATAGATTGTCAAACAGAATTTGTGTGCTTTTGAAAAACCTGTTACCCTTTTTGTAAACCCCTAACCAAAACCCTGTTACCCTAACAAAAGGCGGGAGAGAGTGACGGCTCCCGCCGACCTCCCTTTTTTCTTTTGTAAGTTAAATCATGCTCTAAAAAGTCACAATATTTTTTCAACTTATGCCTGTTGCCTTATGTCTTGCATTACCTTTAGCAACTACTTATCGGGTTATATTACTCTACCTTCTCCTGTCGTCAAACCTGATATATCTCTCCCACTTTAACAGAAGCTCCCTGGTAGCCCATAAATCTCCGGCGCAGTATCTGGCTATCTCATCATATCTGCCGGCCTTAAAGAGCTCTTTTACATCATAGCCTGTTATACCTTCGGACTTCGGGCTCTTAATACCCAGTGTTCTGCACCAGATATCAAGATTGAATTTTTTCCTGAAAGCCCCGAAAAAAGAGAGCCTGTCAAAAAGATCGAGATGTTCGTCATAATAACGATTCGGCATCAAATCACGCGTAGGAGCCACTTCGTGAACAGCACTGCGAACTAATAAAAAAGGGCAGTCAAAAGCTCTCCCATTAAAAGTTACAAACTGTTTATACTTATCGATAGTTTGCCAGAAATCTACTAAAATATCCTTTTCCGAACCGGATTTAAAAATTATGCCATCTTCTTCAACTTCCGGAACGTGTTCATCACCACACTGAAAGTAGACGGCTCCCTTCTTTGTATCAGGATTGAGAAGCCCGATTGCAATTATCTCACCTGTATGGGGGTAAAAAGATAGGCTCTCTTTGACACTTATAACATCTTCTTCCGTTTCTGTCCATTTCAACAAATAATCCTGAATTTCAGGCTCAAGGGATTCAAAATCCTGCCCGGCTGTCTCAATATCGAAAATAATACGTGACATATAACCTCAATTTAACTCCTTTATAAAATCTCTGTTTTCACATTCTAAAAAACATACATAAATTGTGCCTGAAAAAACGCATGTTTCATCATACAGTCTTCAGCCTATACACCTCAGAAAAAGATTCAAATAGAACGCAGATTTACAGGATTAGCAGGATTTTTTTATTTAACCTAATCCGACAAGCTGTCATTAAATAGGGTTGCCGGTAAAGGCAACAGGGATAAGTAAAAAATATTGTCGTCCTTTTGCACAGAATATTTTTCCTTAAGTTACTAATCTGCGTAAATCCCGAAAATCTGCGTCATCTGCGCTCTATTTTTTGCATTTTAAAATATAGTTACAAAAAAACACCATAATCAGGCGGCGTCTGGCAGAGCCTTTATTATCTTCCAGGTTTTGAGCACCTCAATGGCCCTTCGAAGCTGTGAATCCTCTTCCTCTTTGACTTCGAATGGAATCAGCTCTTTATCATCACTATTATCGTCCGTTTTATCGACAGGTTTTTCGCCATCCTCTGTTTCCTCATTCTCTAAATGACCTTTAAGGTCCTTCTCTCTGATGACTGAAAGTAAATTTTCATTGTCACCTTTCGGTTCCAGTTTAACGAGTATATCCGGAGTGATTCCGGTACTCTGTATGGAAACACCTGACGGCGTATAGTATATAGCTGTAGTCAGCCTCAGACCTGCTCCTTCGCTCAAAGGCAGAATGCTCTGTACCGATCCTTTACCAAAGGTGCTTGTACCAACAAGAAGCGCTCTTTTCCAGTCCTTCAGAGCTCCCGATACGATTTCCGATGCGCTTGCGCTTCCCTGATTGATTAAAACGACGAGGGGTAAATTTTCGGTCACATCGTCTTCCTGTGTATGAAACTCAGTCTTATCGCCGGTCCTTCCTTTAATGTACACAACCAGTTTATTTGGAGGAAGGAAGTAATCGGAAACACTGACTGCCGCGTGTAACAGACCTCCGGGATTGTTCCTGAGATCAAGTATTAAAGAATCCACACCATCCTCTTTAAGGGCTTCAATAGCATTGCCAAGATCCTTCTCCGTTCTTTCCTGAAATTGTAAAATCTTAATATAACCAATAGATTCTTCGATTACTTTATGCTTAACGCTTTTTACTTTTATTATATCCCTTGTTATCGTAAAATTCCTGGTCTCTTTCCAACCCTCCCTGATAATCGTTATGGTCACATCTGTGCCTTTTTGACCTCTCATTTTATGCACGGCCTCCATTAACGTCATATCCTTTGTCTGTTCGCCTTCCACTTCCAGAATTTTATCGCCGGCTTTTATACCGGCTCTGAAAGCAGGCGTATCCTCTATCGGAGCAATAACGGTTAAAATACCTTTTTTAATTCCTATCTGTATACCCAGCCCGCCGAACTCACCCTTTGTATCCACCTGCATCTCTTTATAAATATCGGGTGTCATAAAACTTGAATGAGGATCCAAAGAATTCACCATGCCCCTGGCGGCTCCATAGATTAGTTCTTTTATTTCCACTTCTTCAACATAATTCTTTTTAATAATACTCAGTACCTCTGTAAAAATCTTCAATTCCTGATAGATAGCCTCTTCTGCTATAACGGTATTGACCGCCCATCTACCCAATACTACTACCGAAATTGACAGAGATAAAATAAATGACCACATAAAAAACTTTTTTACTGTTCTATACATTGACTCTATCCTCCATTATTGGTTTGTTAATCTCATAATAATCAATTCTGCTTCACTAACCATCTTGCCGGGTTTATCGGCTTTCCTTTATATCTCACTTCAAAATAGATTCCCTTGCCATTTAATGTAGTCGATTTTCCGGATTTACCTAAAATATCGCTCATCTTTATAACGTCTCCTGTCTTGGAAACGATTTTGCTCAAATTGGCGTAAACCGTATGATACCCCTCTCCGTGGTTTATAATTACTACCTTACCAAGTCCCTTAAATAACTCGGCGAATACAACTTTTCCTTGATAAACAGCCTTTACGTTTTCATCTTTTTTTGTACTTATATAAATACCGTTTCTGAAAACCGGTGTTTTAAAACGCGGATCTTTATGAGTACCGTATGGTATGGCCAGCCTGCCGTCAACCGGCCAGTGAAGTTTACCCTTCATCTTATAGAAGTTCCTGCCTTTGAAAATGACACTTCTCTTATCCCTTGCGATCAGCTCCTTTATTTTTGACGACGTTTCATTCAGGTCTTTGAGCATGGCGGAATAAAGCATCTGTTTCTTTTTAACCGATAAAAGGAGATAATCTTTCTCTTTTCTCTTTTTATGGAGAGTTTTCTCAGTTGACTTAAATTTAGCAGTCTTTGACTTTAAATCGCTTTGAAGATCGCTTAATTCCTTCTCTTTTTTTGAAAGAGCATTCAAAACATCTTTATATTTAATGATCTTTTCATATTCATGCTCTGAAATTTTGGTAAGATATCTGTTTAAACGTAATAACTGAAAGAAATCTTCGGAATTTACGATAATCATTAATCTGTCGATCATGTTTCCGTATTTCTGCATTGCTCTCAATTTTCCCTTTAGACTCGATCTTTGTCCCTGTAAAGCCTTATCAATAGATATAAGTTCGCTCTTTACGGATTGAATTTTGTTTTTAATCGTTCCTAACTCTCTTTTTTGCCTTTTAATTTTTTTATTAATCTTATTGAGCTCTTTCTCTACCTTATCGATGTCGTCGACAATAGTCGTCTCTTTTTTTTTGGCCTTTCTTAACTTATCTTTATTTAACTCGATCTCTTTTTGAATCTTTAAATATTTTGCCTTCGATGTTTCCGCAATCGCCGATGAATGAACTAAAAGAAGCAGAATTGTCAGTGCAATTATTTTCATTATCAGTATTTGAGCTTACCAATGGCAAAGGCGGCTCCAGGCAGGCCTAAAACAGATCCGAAAAGAGGTAGTGTATAGATATAATGTAAGGGCACATCGATAAAAGAAAGAACAGGAACTACCATGATCAATCTTTGAATTATAAAGTAATAAACTCCAAAAAACATCATAGCGGCAAATATTCCGCCGAATAATCCGATTAATAAACCTTCAAAAAGAAATGGCATTCTTATAAAAACCTTTGAAGCCCCCAGTAATTTAAATACTTCTATCTCTTCCTTATGTCTGTAAAAGAGTATCTTCACTGTACTGTAAGAGATAAAGAGTATAGCAAAGAAAAAAACCGCGCCAACTGTAAAACCCAATACTCTCAAAGCATCTTTTAATGAGTAAACGGACTCCATAATGCTTCCTCCGTACTCTATATCGCTGATTCCTTGAACGGCTTTTAGTTCATTCAGGAAACTTTTAACAGACTCAACTGGAAAATCTCCCTCTTTCAGTTTGACATCTATCGATGAAAACAACGGATTTTCGTCAATACCTTCCAAAATATAACCTGCCTCACCAAGAGTAACCTTCAGCTCGTTCAGGGCCTCTTTCTTTGAAATTCTTCTGATGCTTTTGACGAGTTCGTGAGATTTTATTATTTTCTCAATATTATTAATTTCCACTTCATCTGCTGAATCGTTAAGATAAACCATTACAGTTAATTTTTCGGGAAGTCTTTTTGACAACATCTCAACATTATAAATAACCATAAAAACGGAAAAAAGAATAAAAAGACCTGTTGCAATAGAAATTACGGAAAGAATATTAATCCATTTCTCGTTTTTTATACTCTGAATGGCAAGCCTGAATGAAAACATCAGCCCCTTTCCTCTCTTACGATATTACCGTTATCAAGATAAAAAACCCTTTTCCCTGTATTTAAAAAAAGATTTCTGTTATGAGTGGCTATGAGAATTGTAGTTCCCTTAGCGTTTATTTCTTTAAATAATCTCATTATTCCCTCTTCATTATCAATATCGAGATTTCCTGTCGGTTCGTCAGCCAACATTAAAGAGGGTTCACCAATCACGGCTCGTGCAAAAGTTATTCTCTGCTGCTCTCCACCGGACAATTCAAGAGGGTAACTGTCCGATTTATGTCTGAGGTTAACCATTTTCAGTACTGAAAAAACCTTTTCCCTTATGTCGCTCTCGGGAAAACCTCTTATCCTGAGGGCCAAAGCAACATTATCGAATACCGTTCTGTTGGAGAGAAGCTTAAAGTCCTGAAAAACAAAACCGATATTTCTTCTTAAAAATGGAATGCTCGATTCCTTCAGGTGGGAGATATCAAAGCCTGCAACCGAAATATAGCCTTCATCCGGTTTTTCGGCCATATAAATCAGTTTTAAAAGAGTAGACTTACCGGCCCCGCTGGAACCGGCCAGAAATACCATTTCACCTTTATTAATATTTAAGGTTATACTTCTAAGTGCTTTTAAGTTTTTATAATATTTTGAAACGTTTTCCAGCTTTACCATTTGTCAGTTATCGAAGGAATCCAGCCTTACTCTGATAGAATTCCCGTGAGCCTCGAGACCTTCTATATCGGCAATATGTTTTACGGACTCGGCAATATCGAAAAAACCCTCTTTAGAAAAATGAAGGAGACTGGACCTTTTAATAAAATCGTACACACCAAGGGGAGAAAAAAATCTGGCCGTACCCCCTGTAGGCAGAACATGGTTGGGACCAGCCGAATAATCGCCCAGCGGTTCAGGCGTCCATTCACCGACAAATACGGCCCCTGCGTTTTTTACGAGATGTAACATACTCATAGGATCGAAAATCATTATTTCGAGATGTTCGGGAGCAACGAGATTGGAATAATCGAATGCACTGTGTATGTCTTTACTTAAAATCAAGGCGCCGTAATTATCAAGAGATTTTGAGGCAATATCCACTCTTTTCAGTAACCTGAGCTGTCTTTCCAACTCTTTTTTTACTGAATGAATCAGTTCTTCTGAAGGAGTTATCAATATGGACGAAGCCATCTCGTCATGCTCGGCCTGACTAAGCATATCGGCGGCAACAAATGAAGGATTTGAAGAAGAATCGGCAATTATCAATATTTCCGAAGGACCGGCGATCATATCTATATCCACCTCTCCAAAAACCTCTCTTTTTGCCATGGCTACATATATATTGCCGGGACCTACGATTTTATCGACTTTATTAATACTCTCCGTCCCGTAAGCCAGAGCCGCAACTGCCTGAGCGCCCCCTATTGTGTATACTTCATCGATTCCAAGCATTTCGACGGCAGCCATTACATATGGGTTAATCTCGCCGCCCGGGGTTGGGACGCATAATGCTATCTCTTTCACCCCTGCTACCTGCGCGGGAATAACATTCATTAATACAGTCGACGGATAGGCTGCGCTTCCGCCTGGAACATATACACCTGCTCTTTCCAAGGGTCTGATAATCTGACCGGTCACCGCTCCGTCTTTCTCGAGCATCCATGTCTCCTCTTTCTGATTCTCGTGAAATCTTACAATACGCTCTTTGGAAATAAGGAGAGATTTCCTGAACGATTCATCTACATTTTTTGCCGATTCTTTAATTTTACTCTCAGACAGCCTCAAACTTTCCAATTCGACATTATCGAACCTCTTTGTATATTTCTTAAGGGCGCTGTCGCCCATTAATTTAACCTCGTCTATTATTTCCGTGACTATTCTCGTTATTTCTTTGTCACTGCCGGTAGCCCTCTTTTTAAGAAGGCTTAAAAAATCTTCAAATCGAACTTGATCCCTTATTATTCTCAAAATAATATCTGCTCCTTTTGTTGACCTTAGAAAATCGAAATACAGTTTAAATTATATAGGTTAGATTATAATACTACTATGTTAAAAATGTATGCAAGTTTCAGGTGTTGGGTAATGACTGCGGGACAGTAAAGGAAGAGGAATATGAGAAGTAAAAGAATTTATGGTGGGCAGTCGCAGAATTGAACTGCGGACACGAGGATTTTCAGTCCTCTGCTCTACCGACTGAGCTAACTGCCCACATCCATATTTAACAATTTTCTTAAATTATATGTCAAGTATGAAAATATCTGTAATAACCGTTTTTTTAAAAAAATACCGGTACTCAATTTTATCGGGAGTGCTCCTTCTGCTATGTTTCCCCGGTTTTAATCTCTCCTTTATTGCCTGGTTTGCCCTTGTACCCTTTCTTTTTTCGATTTTAACAAGTAACAATCGAATTTTTGCACTTAAATCCGGTTTATTGACAGGGACAATTTTGTTTTTCGGAACACAGTACTGGATATATCATTCAATCAACCATTTCGGTAATATCCCCTTTGTATCGAGCATTTCAATTGTCCTTTTATTATCTCTCTATCAGGGATTCTATATTGCTCTATTCGGTTTTCTCACGCAAATATACTATGGAAAACATAGATCAAAGGCTTTACTGCTCACTCCTTTTCTCTGGTCGGGACTTGAATATATTAAGAGCTTCCTCTTTACCGGCTTTCCATGGACTCTGCTCGGACACAGCCAGTTTACGTTTCTCCATATCATTCAAATAGTCGACATTACCGGCGTATACGGTATATCGTTCCTTATTCTTTTTTCAAATACAGTGATTACTGAAGTTCTTTTGTACTTCTCTTATTTGTGGGGGAGAGAGAAATGTTCGGCTTTGGAAATTAAAACCATAAAGGGACATGTAATTATCTTATTCATCATCTTCTTTGTGGTATTAACCTATGGCGGAATCAGATTAAATTCCTGTTCACAAAGCGGAGACAGGATAAAAATAAGCATCATTCAGGGAAATATCGAGCAGAACAGGAAATGGAATAAACAATATAAGGAAGAGGTTGTTGAAATATATAAATCTCTGACAATGGAAGCTTTAAAGGAGGGTCCCCGTTTAGTAGTGTGGCCTGAAACGTCACTACCCTTTTTTTTCGGCACAGAGAAGGATTATACCGGGGATTTAAGGGATTTCCAAAAAAAAACCGATAGTTATTTACTTTTTGGGACCGTATTAATTAAAGAGAGTCCTGACAGAAGAGCCCTGGTTACAAATAGTTCGATACTACTCTCATCTAATGGAAAAACAGTATATAATTATGATAAAATACATTTAGTCCCTTTCGGTGAATACGTTCCCTTTAGGAAACTCTTCTTTTTTATCAATAAAATTGTTGAATCCATTGGGGATTTTGCGCCTGGCACGAATACTTCTCCTGCCGACACCAAAATCGGAAAATTCGCCGTCCCTGTTTGCTATGAAATAATCTTTCCCCGGCTGGTCGGAAGTTTCTATAAAAATGGCGGAGACTTTATGGTTAATATAACCAATGACGCATGGTTTGGAAAGACTAATGGACCTCATCAGCATTTTATTATCTCAATCTTCAGAGCCATTGAGAACAGAAAGCCTCTTATAAGGGCGGCAAATACGGGAATATCGGGATTCGTAGATACAAAGGGAAGAATTATCGCCAATACAGGATTATTCGAAAGAAAGGTATTGACCTGTGAAATAGTAAAAAATAACGAGATTACCATATATACATCATATGGTGACGTTTTTGCCCAAATTTGCAATATATTAAACGTATTTTTTCTCTTTTACCTGTTTTTGACAAGGCGAAAAGAGAATTATCGAAAATAAAGAAACAAGCAGGAGGTCGAAATAATGCTTCTATATGAAGAACTAAACGAGAAAATCAAAAAATTAACGGAAAAGACGGATGAATTACGAGGTTATCTTTGAAATAGACAATCTTAAAAAGGAGGTTCTGGAAATAGACAATGAAGCGCAGAAAAAAGAAGTCTGGTCTTCATATGAAAAGTTCAATAAGCTCAAAAAAAGAAAAAATAATATTGAAAATATTATAAAATCCTTTGACAGCGTCAGGGAAAATGTTTTATACCTGAGCGACTCCATTTCGATACTGAAAGAGGAAGGAGGAGAGCTTTTTGTCGAAGAAATTAAGGATAAATTAAAGACGACAGAGAAAAACATAGATAATCTCGAAATAAAACACCTCTTTTCAAACGAACTGGACAGTCAAAATGTTATTTTAGAGATACATCCAGGGGCCGGAGGTACGGAGAGTCAGGATTGGGCTCAAATGTTGATGAGAATGTATTTGAGATGGGCTGAATCTAACGGATACAATGCTGAAATCATGGACCTTCTTTCAGGAGACGAAGCCGGAATAAAGAGCGCCACTGTAATCGTATCCGGTTCTTATCCCTATGGTTACCTCAAATCGGAGAGAGGCGTACATAGACTTGTAAGGATTTCTCCCTATGATTCGAATAACAGAAGACACACTTCTTTCGCCGCTGTTCTTGTCTATCCCGAGGTAGAGGACGATATTAAAATCGATATAAACGACGATGATATAAGAATAGACACCTTCAGGGCCTCCGGCGCCGGAGGTCAACATGTTAATAAAGTCTCTTCAGCGGTTCGTATTACTCACCGTCCTACGGGAATAGTGGTATCCTGTCAGAATGAGAGATCTCAACACAAAAATAAAGAACGTGCTTTTAAAATACTGAAGTCCCGTCTTTATGATTTAAAAATAATGGAACATGAGAAGAAAATGGATGGAATAATAGGTGATAAAATGGAAATACAGTGGGGCAGTCAAATCAGATCCTATGTGCTCCATCCTTACAGAATGGTAAAGGACAGGAGAACAGGTTATGAATCAGGTAATGTAGACGCTGTTCTCGATGGTGAACTTGATAACTTTATCAGAGAGTATTTGCTTTTAAAAACAGATTTCGATTGATGATTCAATGACATTAATTTAAGGAACAAAGCATCTTCCACACTATCTATACTTGATTACTATTAATTACTATTATTTTTATAAAAAACTAGTCGTATTAGTAGTGGCTGATAATTTGTTGAAAAACGGCATAACAATTTGATTTTAAAATGTTTTTCTTATTTATATCTTATTAGTAACCTGAGCTGTTATAATGATTTTTAACAAGATTCGGTCGTTTTTATAGAAAAGCCGTTTTTTTTACAAATAAGTAACATACGGGTTTTAAAGGTTAAACAATTTTTCTCTGAGTTATTAACATTTGTTAATAAATTGTAAGTAAACAGGTAGATAAATTATGGATTTAGAAGCAATTTGGAAGAAAACTCTTTCAGCTATAGAAGGAAACGTAGGTAATTCTACATTCGATTTGTGGTTTAAGCCTATAAAACTCATAAAGCTCACAGACGATAAGGCGGTTTTATCCATTCCAAACAGGTTTTTTAAGGAATGGTTAGAAGATAATTATCCTCTTCTGATAAATGAGACACTTGAAAATTTTACCTCCAAAAAGGTAAGTGTCAACTACAAGGTGGAGCAGAGACAGGCGCCTGCAATAAAGAAAAAGGACGAACTACTTGAATCCAGAAAACAGAAGCTCGCCAAACAGGGCATATATCTTAACCCTAAATATACTTTCGATAATTTTTTGGTAGGGCCCAGTAATCAATTCGCCCATGCAGCAGCTCTTGCTGTATGTTCGGCCCCGGGTAAGTCCTATAATCCTCTTTTCATTTACGGAGACGTCGGTCTTGGAAAGACTCATTTAATAAGTGCGATAGGAAACAGAATATTCGACTTAAATCAAGATATTTCCGTAATCTATGTTTCTTCCGAGCAGTTCACCAACGAGGTTGTCGCAGCTATACGTCACGGCAAAATGGAATCGTTAAAGGAGAGATACAGAAATGTAGACATTCTCCTCCTTGATGACGTTCAGTTTATTGCAAACAAAATACAGACTCAGGAGGAGTTTTTTCATACCTTTAATGCTTTGTACGAAAGACAAAAGCAAATAGTCATTTCAAGCGACAGGCCTCCCAAAGAGATAAGCGAAATAACGGACAGACTTAAGTCACGCTTTACGATGGGACTTATAGCAGACATTCAATCTCCTTCCCTGGAGTTAAAGACTGCAATTTTACATAAAAAGGCCGAAAACGAGAAAATAAGCATACCTGACGATGTGGCTTTTTATCTGGCTTCCAGAATACGATCCAATATACGAGAACTCGAGGGGTGCCTGATAAAACTCGCTGCTCACTCCGTGCTTATCGGCAGTCCAATAAATCTCGATATGGCGAAGCATATTCTTAAAGATGTTTTTTATGACGATACAAAACCGATTACAGTCGATTATATACAAAAAGTTGTAAGTACATATTATGGAATCAAGGTATCCGACATAAAGGCAAAGAAGAGGACCAAAGAGGTAACCATACCCAGACAGGCGGCCATGTATATCTCCAAAAAGCTTACCGATCTTTCTCTCAGCGATATAGGCAACTCCTTTGGAGGAAAGGACCATGCTACCGTTATCTATGCCTGTAAGCAGATAGAGTCCAGACTGGAAAGTGATGAGTCCTTTGGCAGGATTATCGATCAGTTAATTAATAAAATAAAGACCTAGAACGGAAAAATTGACAATTTTCGATTAATGATTGTCAATTAATAGTTGTTTCTACTTTGTCACATTATGATTGGGAAGCGACTAAGGACAGGCGTCCCGCCTGTCCTTATATTGATAAACATTGCTTTTTGAGTAATTTGACATAGTAGAATTATGAAAGCTCCTGTTTTTTTAGCGCTTCTGCTTTTTTATTGTAATGTTGACAATATTTTAAAATTAAGTCGAAAAAATATTACCTTTTAACGTATAATTATAGTTCAAAGTTTTTAAGGAAACGTAACCTGTGGTTATGTTGTTAAGTTTTTCTGCATACTTCTAAAGGAGGCAGTGATGAAAATAAAGGTTTCAAGGGAAGAGTTGCAAAAAAAACTGGCCGATATACAAAATATTGTCGAAAAAAAGACTACAATGCCGATTTTAAGTAATTTCCTGATGGAGATAGGAGATGAAGGCAGTAAAATATATGCCACTGATCTTGAAACCGCAATTAAAGAACCTCTTTCTATATTACATACCGATGAATCCTGTATTTTATGTTTACCGGCAAGAAAATTATATGAAATATCCAGAGAAGTGGGAGATGATATTATTATTGAAAGCGACGAAACGGAATGGGTCCGTTTGAAATCCGGTAAAAGCAGTTTTAGAATAGCCACGACCAATCCCGACGATTATCCGCAATGGCCTTTTTTACAGGATAAAAGGCGCATTTCGATAAATTCTTCTTTGCTCCTTTCAATGATAGAAAAAACCCTCTACTGCGCCGGAGAAAACGATAACAGATATGCTCTTAACGGTCTTTTACTGCACCTTAAAGGCGAGAGTAATGTGATAGTTCTTGTCGGTACGGACGGTCACAGACTGGCTTTCGTCAATCTGCCTATGGAACTCGATTTTGACGATGAATTGAAAATAATAATACCAAGGAAAGCCATAACCGAGTTAAAGAGATTTTTAGCGGCCCTGGACGAAGACATTATATTCGAGATCGAGAAGAATCATATCATGTTTTATATAGGCGAGAAGGAGTTTCTTACAAAACTTATTGAAGGCACCTATCCAAACTATGAGCAGGTTATACCAAAGGGTAACGATAAAAATCTGATAATAAACAGAGAAGAATTCATGAAAGTGCTGAGAAGAGTATCGGTTATGAGCAAGGAAAGCAGCCATGCCGTTATGTTCGATGTAAATAACGGAGAGCTTACCGTTACCGCTACAGATCCCGAAATAGGAGAGGCCAGCGACAGAATGGATGTTACATTTGAGAGCGATTCCATAACATTGGGTTTTAATTCCAAATACATACTTGATGTACTAAGTTCAATGAAAACGGAAAATATTATTTTCGAGATACTGGACACTATAAACCCGACATTGTTAAAAGAAGAGGGAAATGACGACTATAAATGCGTAATAATGCCAATGAGGACATAATCGGTTCACAGTGATTTGTAACCGACACTGAAAATTTTTTAATCACCGATTCCAAATCACTGTAAACCGGAACGATTATATGGAAAAAGATACAGAAACTCTTGAAGAAAATTATGAAGCCGAAGACATAAAGATACTTAAAGGTCTCGAAGGCGTAAGACTCAGACCTGCCATGTATATCGGTACTACCGGCGTAGACGGCCTGCATCATCTTGTATACGAAGTTGTTGACAACAGTGTCGACGAGTCTCTTGCCGGTTTCTGTAAAAGTATAGATATTACTCTCCACCATGACGGTACCTGTACTGTAACGGATGACGGAAGAGGAATACCGACCCATGTTCATCCCGGAGATTCAAAGGGCAGAACCGCTGCCGAAATCGTTCTTACCGAGCTTCATGCCGGAGGTAAATTCGGTTCAAAGGCATACAAAATATCGGGCGGACTCCACGGAGTCGGCGTATCCGTAGTTAACGCTCTTTCCGAACAACTGGAAGTCGAAATCAAAAGAGAGGGAAAGGTTTTTCAACAAAGCTTTAACTTAGGCAAACCTCTTAGTCCTTTAAAAGTAGTAGGCGATACAAAGAGAACAGGCACAAAGATCACTTTTAAACCGGATTCCGGTACATTTGAAACGACTGAATTCAGTTACGATGTACTCTCGCAAAGACTCAGAGAGCTGGCTTTTTTAAACAGAGGTTTAAAAATTTCCATACACGATGAAGGCACCGGTAAGAAACAGTCCTTTCATTATGAAGGCGGTATTATATCTTTTGTAGAACATCTTAATCGTAATAAGAATCCGGTCCATAAGGATCCGCTTTATATTTCCAAAGAAAAGGATGGAGTAACCGTCGAAATAGCGCTTCAATACAATGACGGATTTGCCGAAAATATTTACACCTTTGCAAATAATATTAACACAAGGGAAGGCGGCACCCATCTTAGCGGCTTTAAAGCGGCCCTCACAAGAACCGCCAATCACTACTCTTCATCAACGGGACTGATTAAAGATGCAAAATCTTCTCTTTCCGGCGACGACATAAGGGAAGGTCTTACTGCCGTTGTTTCGGTTAAACTTCCAAATCCCCAGTTCGAGGGGCAGACAAAGATGAAATTGGGAAATACTGAGGTAAAAGGTGTTGTAGAGTCCAATGTTAACGAGTACCTCAGCGTTTATTTTGAAGAAAATCCATCGATTGCAAAAAAAATAATAGAAAAGGCTGTTCAGGCTCTCAGAGCAAGAGAGGCAGCAAGAAAAGCTAGAGAACTTACCAGGAGAAAAGGTGCTCTCGAAGATACGGGGTTGCCCGGAAAGCTGGCTGACTGCTCCGAAAAGGACCCTGCTCAAAGCGAATTATTTATAGTAGAGGGAGATTCCGCCGGAGGTTCCGCCAAACAGGGAAGGGACAGAAGGTTTCAGGCCATACTCCCGCTTAGAGGCAAGATACTGAATGTCGAGAAATCGAGGTTCGATAAGATGTTATCCTCTGAAGAGATTCGTATTCTTATTACGGCAATGGGAACCGGCATCGGTTCGGATGATTTTGATATAACAAAGATAAGATATCATAAAATTATAATAATGACTGATGCAGATGTCGATGGAGCACATATAAGAACTCTCCTTTTAACCTTTTTTTACAGGCAGATGCCTGAGATTATTGAAAAAGGATACCTCTATATAGCACAGCCTCCGCTTTATAAAATTAAAAAGGGAAAGACCGAAAAGTATATTCAAAATGACTCCGAACTTCAGACCATGCTTTTGGAAATCGCTTCCGCCGAAATCGAGCTGATTTTTAAGGGACATGTTGTTAAGGGAAAAAATCTTATTCCCTATTTAAAAAGGCTTATAAGATTCGAGAGACTCCTTGAGTGGCACTTAAAAAGGAGGAGAGACACGGATATTCTAAAGTTTTTGTTGAGCGCCAAAGTACCTGACAATTTGTTTGTAGATGAAAACAGTCTTAAAAAGCTCCTTGATGATCTTTCTGAGAAGTTCAGGAATATTAAAATCGGAAGTATCGATTTCGACGAAGAGCATCACAGTTATTCCGCCATGGTGCGAAGAGAAGGAAAAAAAGTTGAGATTAGCTCAGAGTTTATTAAATCCCCTGAATTTAAAGAGTTAATGAGGAATTATTCCATCATCGAAGAGATGGGGGATCCGCCATATAAGGTAATACATCAAGGTATTGAGAGCGAGTTGGCAAACACCTTTGAAGTTTTGGATTTTGTAATGAAGATGTCAAAAAAGGGAATGAATATTCAGAGATATAAAGGTCTCGGTGAGATGAACCCTTATCAGCTTTGGGAGACTACTATGGAGCCGGGTATAAGGACAGTACTTCAGGTGTCCATAGACGATGTGGTTAAATCAGACGAAATATTCACCATACTGATGGGAGATAAAGTAGAACCGAGAAAGGAATTTATAACGAAACACGCTTTAGAAGCAAGGAATATCGATATATAAGGTTTATTACCAATTGTTAATTAAGGGATTGAGGAATTCTTTGTATGCGGCCATTATCAAAATTACCGTAACAGTTTTATCAATTCCTTAATTCGTAATTCCTTAATTTTTATTTAATTAGTTTTTATGTCAGAGCTGTTAAATATAGAAGAAGAGATGAAGGTCAGCTATCTCGATTACGCAATGAGCGTAATCATTGGCAGGGCCCTTCCGGAAGTGAGAGACGGTTTAAAACCGGTACAGAGAAGGATTATGTATGCCATGTTCAGAGAAGGTCTGGCTTCCAACAGGAGATACTCGAAATGCGCAGGCGTGGTAGGCGAGGTTTTGAAGAAGTATCATCCCCACGGGGACAGTGCTGTATACGACGCCATGGTGAGAATGGCCCAGGATTTCAACATGAGATATCCCCTTGTTGACGGTCAGGGTAATTTTGGTTCGATGGACGGAGATCCTGCCGCTGCCTACAGATATACGGAAGCGAGACTTGCCAAAATAGCCGAAGAGCTATTACGTGATATAGATAAAAATACAGTCGATTTTATTCCCAATTTCGATGAAACCACGGAAGAGCCGGTTGTTTTGCCTTCAAGAATTCCAAACCTCCTTATAGACGGGGCTTCCGGTATTGCAGTGGGCATGGCTACCAACATTCCTCCTCACAATATCTCCGAAGTTATAGACGGATTGGTTTTTTTAAACGATAACCCCGAAGCCAATATAAGCGAAATAATGGAATATATCACGGGACCGGACTTTCCTACAGGCGGAATAATTTACGGTTTACAGGGTATTGTGGAGGCTTACACCTACGGCAGGGGCCACATTAAGGTTCGGGCCAAGGCGAAAATCGAGCAGAGGCAAAAGGGAGGAGACAGTATCATCATTACCGAACTTCCCTATCAGGTAAATAAAGCGAAACTCATAGAAAAGATAGCCCAACTGGTAAGAGAGAAAAAAATCGAAGGCATTTCAGACCTCAGAGACGAATCGGATAAAGAGGGCATCAGAGTAGTTATCGAATTGAAAAAAGACGAAGTTTCCCATGTGATACTGAATAATCTTTATAAGCACACACAAATGGAAGTAACCTTTGGAATAATCATGCTTGCTCTGGCTGGAGGACAGCCTCATGTTATGAATTTAAAGAGACTCCTTACTTATTTCCTCCAACACCGCAGAGAAGTTGTAATAAGACGAACCAGATTCGATTTGAAAAAAGCCGAGGAGAGAGCTCATATTCTTGAGGGCCTTAAGATAGCTCTTGATCACCTTGATGCAATTATAGCGCTAATAAGAAAGTCCAAGAATCCTGAGGAGGCGAAAAAAGGGTTAATGGAGAATTATCCCCTTACGGACCGACAGGCCCAGGCTATTCTGGATATGAGACTACAGAGACTTACCGGTCTTGAGAGAGAAAAGATAGTCAATGAATATAATGAGTTGATTAAAGAGATTGAAAGACTAAAATCCATATTGGCAAGCGATGCGCTCATATCTCAGATAATAAAAGAGGAGTTGCTCGAGATCAAGGAAAATTACGGCGATGAGCGAAGGACCGATATTATAGCGGATATTCAGGATATATCGATCGAAGATTTGATTACCGAAGAGGAGATGGTGATAACCATTTCCCATAACGGATATATTAAAAGAAATCCTCTGTCCGAATACAGAAACCAGAGACGCGGCGGTAAAGGTATGACAGGAATGGAGACAAGGGAAGAGGATTATGTGGAGCAGATTTTTATCGGCTCTACTCACGATTACATGCTTTTCTTTTCAAATCTGGGAAGACTCTACCAGTTGAAAATATATCAGATTCCCGAATATGGCAGAGCTGCGAAGGGAAAGGCGATTATTAATCTCCTCAATCTTCAAAAAGGCGAAAGAGTGGCTACCGCTCTTCCTGTTCGCGGTTTTGAAGACGGTTTTTTAATGATGTTTACGAGAAAGGGTATTGTAAAGAAATCGGCTTTAAAGGAATTCAGCAACCCAAGGGGTAAAGGGATTATTTCCATCATAATAGACGACGATGACGAGCTGATTGCAGTAAGAAGAACGAATGGAGAAAACGATGTAATTATTGGTACGAGATTCGGTTTTGCCATTCGTTTTAATGAGCAGGATGTAAGACAGATGGGAAGAAGTACAAGAGGCGTGATCGGAATCAGATTAAAGGAAGGCGACGAGGTTGTGTCCGCCGAGTGTGTAGAGGAAAAAACAACTCTCTTTACGGTAACGGAAAACGGTTTCGGTAAAAGGACAAAGGTGGAGGAGTACAATACGCAAAACAGGGGAGGTCTCGGTGTAATTTCCATAAAAGTAACTGAAAAGGGAGGTAAGGCGGTAGGCCTTTTACAGGTAAGAGACGAAGACGAAATTATGCTGATTACCTATACAGGTAAGCTTATCAGAACGCCTGCCCAAAATATCTCCATAATCGGAAGAAACACACAGGGCGTAAAAATCATGGATATCGAACCAAGCAACAAAATCGTCGATATAGGAAGAATAGCCGAGAAGGGGTAGTGACCGACAGACTTGGAATTACCTGCCATATTAAGTGTCCCAAAGAAATAAGTATTGAAAAAGTAAGCAGGGAAATCGCCCTTGAACAGACCGTCGAGCTCCCGGATGCTCTTGTCAAATCGCAATATATTAACGATCAAATCATCGGCTCCGTTTCAGATATTCTTGTTCTTGACGAAAGCAGGAACCTTTTCAAAGTAGTAATTCACTACAATCCCGAGATTACGGGATTCACGATTCCGCAGTTTCTTAACCTCCTCTATGGAAATATTTCAATAAAAAATTTTATTAAGATAACGAATATAGATTTTCCTGCCCTTTTTTTAAAAAGATTTAAGGGACCTCGATACGGCATCGTCGGCATAAGAAATCTCACAGGTGTTTACGGCAGACCACTTCTGTCAACTGCTCTAAAGCCCATGGGTTCTTCGCCCGCCGAGCTTGCCGCCATGACAGAGGCTTTTGCAAGAGGCGGGGGTGACATTATAAAGGACGACCACGGGTTGGTGGATCACTCCTTCTGTACATTCAAAGAGAGGGTAAGCAGATGTCAGGAAGCCGCTGACAGGGCTAATGCTGCAACCGGATTTCATACGCTCTATTTCCCCAATATCACAGACTCAATCGAACTTATGGAAGAGAGGGTGGAATTTGCAATCGGCCATGGCGTTTCGGGCATTCTTATGTCACCTTTTTTAACGGGGCCCGATTATATGCGATATATATCGGATAAATACAATATCGTTGTCATGGCTCATCCCGCTTTTACAGGCGCCAATTTTAGTAATCCCTGCCATGGAATGACTCCGGCAGTACTTTTGGGAACCATATTTCGTCTCTCAGGCGCGGATATCTCTATTTACCCGAATACAGGCGGCAGGTTTTCATTTACTACAGAGGAATGCATAGAACTGAATAACCGCCTTAGAGAACCTTTGGGAGAGTTGAAACCCGCCTTTCCCTCACCTGCAGGAGGTATGAATATATCGGATATCGATAAATTCGCCTCTTTATATGGAGAGGACATCATTTACCTTATAGGGGGCGCACTTCACGGTTACTCCGATAATTTAACAGAGTCGGTAAAGGCTTTTATGGAACGTATAAAAAAGGGATTTAGCGAATATCGTAAAGATCCCGATTTATCTGACTTTTCCTCCTGCGAAGTGCCTGTTAATAAATCGATTAAAGAAATTGTCGAGTATTTGCCTTTTTTAAGCGATTATAGATGGAAGGGACGAAGTTTTGAGGCATATAAGGACGATGAATCGCTTGAATTCAGAAAGATATCGAGACAGGAGCTTATCGGTAAATTCGGTGAAAAAACGGCCTTTGATCTAAGATACTTTCAGATTGAAACAGGCGGATATTCGAGCCTTGAAAAACATATACACGAACATGTAATAATATGCCTCAGAGGCGATGGAATAGTTGTAAACGGAGATTTAGAGATCAAACTGAAGCCCTTCGATATCGCCTATGTGCCACCTATGCGTGTTCATCAGTTGCTTAATCGATCTGAAGAACCATTCGGGTTCCTGTGCATCGTGGATCATGAACGTGACAGGCCGATGTGGCCTTAGTCGCTTTAAAATGAAATTGAGCGCAAAAAAAAAAGCACTAAAAAATGTTATCAAATATTGCTATAAATGATAGAACCGAGGTCAAAGAGCTGATTAAAGATGTATTAAACATCAATCCTCATATCCTTTTCGCTTACTTCCATGGTTCGTTTATCACTAACACTCAGTTTCCAAATGACATAGATATCTTCATATACACAAAACCAATAGAGAATATTTATTTATTTCAAGTCGATTTAAAGATTAAGACCTCTGAGACGCTTATTCCAAAGGGATATGACATCCCCCCCTGACAATCTTGATATAAGAATCATGAACGACGACGCCCCCTATGATGTTGTAATTGACGTTTTGGACCAGGGGGAATTAATTCTGGACAAGGCGCCTGATATTAGAACCGGCTTCATAGAGCATATATCGAATCAATACAGGATCAATCAGATCGTCTTATTTGAATTCACCAAAGAGGCTCGTCGAGGATTGGACATATGAAAGCTGATAATGTTTTTACAGAGAAATATAATAAAAACAATTTTAAAAAGGCTCTAAAAGAAATCAGATCATTCACAGTAAAGTCTACTGTAGATTTTGAGAACAGGATGAAAGAACTTTGCAGGCAGTCAGGTGTAGCCAACTTAGGGTCTGTGCAAGAATAAATTACCCTCTTTGCATTTCATACTCATACCGGCTTCGACTGAATTTCAATCGCAAAATGCTCAAAAGAGCTCTGCTATTCCTCTTGAAAGATTTAGTGAACATTTTACCAGGTTACTTATTGACGCCTTAGTTTTTTACAATTTTCTTAAGTTTCGCACCCCAAATATGTGAAAAAGGCAGAGCAGGCAAGCATTAAATCATAATGAAAAGTAAGTAAAGGATCTCAATCTCATGGTATAATAAGTCATCAAAAATAACTGTGAAAAGTAGTCATTAAGTTCTAGCAATTTATAGACCAAAATAAGAAAAAAATCTATATTATCTTAAATTTAAATGAGACCAAACAAGATTAAGAGCTTAAGTGCTTATCCTGGTTATAAAGCATTCTAAAATTTAAATTTCAAGTTGACATAGCCTCGTTTTTTTATATATCTTTCTTATGTCATTAGAGTTGTAAACCGAAATTTACAAGTTTTCTTTTTTAATTTTCTTTTTATTAATTTTTATTGATTTTGCCATTACGACTGCCAACTTAAGCAATAAGTAGTTGTTACTAATCAAAACTCTTTTTAATCTGACACTCTTTAACGCTGCTCCATAAGGTTGTTAAAGCACAACTTCTTATTAGACAAGGGAGGTGATACAGAAACAGTTCAGACTCAAACTTCTTACTTAAAAAAATTAAAATCTAACAGGGGGTAATACAATGAAAAGGAATTTAGTTATTTCAGTACTTGTACTGGCATTAGTTGCATTTTTTAGTGTTAACACCGCAAGCACAGAGGAGCCCGATCTTTCGGGAGTCGCCTATATTCAGGGGCATGGCGGACATATTGCAGTGGTCGATCTTAAGACAGGCGCATCAGCAAGATATGTACATGAAAAGCCCTCAGACGCTCTGACCTTATCAAAGGACGGTAACACAATTTATATCTTCTCTCTGGACGGTAATTCAAGGGAGTTGGATATAAAGACCGGCAGCATGACAGAGTGGAAGAAACTCGGTAAAAAGCACTGCGGTTCCAACATAGCACCTGACGGTACTATCTGGGTCTCTGATATGAAAGACGGTAAAGTATATGTATACGATCCCAAAACAAAAAAGCTTGTAGACAGCTTTCCTGTGAGTAAATCCATTTGTGGAATCAGCTTCTCTCCTGACGGCAAGTCAGCTTATATCTCGGATATGCCAGGTGGTTTTGTAAATGTTGTCGATGTAAAAACCAAAAAAGTCGTTGGTAAATTTGAAGGCGCCGGTGATTTTATTCATCGTCACAGGGTAACACCTGACGGCAAGGAACTCTGGCAGTCAGATGGCAGAGAGCTTAAGGGTGGAAAGCCTTTTGGCGTAGGTTATGCGGAAGAAGGCGGAGCACCTGGTATGGTCAGGATTATGGACACAAAAACCGGCAAACTCAAGGACTCCCTCTACATCGGCGGAAATCCTCATGACGTAGAATTTTCGCCTGACGGTAAATACGCTATCGTTGCATCGAGACAGCTTCCCGAACCTGATGACAGCGCTTTACTGGTTGTAGACACAGCGACAAAGAGAGTATTAAAGTCCTATTCGGCATGTAAGAGCTGCCACGGTGCTCTTGCAGTAGAAATTCCTGACGAAAAAGACAACGGCAAGCCTTTCCTCTGCGCCGTACAGATTAACTGGAATCAGAGTGAAATACCGGCTTCCGCAGAAGACACAGCCGGATTGGTTGAAAAGGCAAAATAGAGTTTTCATCTCAACTATCGTTTTTTACTGTTGCACGAATAAAGCCTCGGCCTTAATGGCCGAGGCTTTTTATTTGTAATTGTCAGGGGCAGATGGGCCGCAGGTTGAATTAAAAACAATTTCAACTGTTCACAGGCAATGAAAAGCCTTTGATTGCGATGCACGATTTACTAGTTCATAATATTACTTTCTCCATTGAAATTGAAGAGATTAATTCTATACAGCATTATAATATTATTACTCTTGTTCCTTTCGGGATGTGCATCTATTGGCGATTCCGATTATGGTTCCTGGGACAGTTACCGCTTCGCCGATATCTCGGACCCAATCCCTTTTCTCGATACAGGCGGACACAGAGGAAGGATTAATGATATTGTTGTCTCTAATGACGGCAGATACATCGTTTCTGCGTCCAATGACGGAACAGTGCGTGTTCTGAACAGCAAAACTTTAAAAGAAATAAAAAAAATAGCGTTTATCAGACCCGATATAACCGGAGGAATGGTCTATTCCGTAGCGCTCAGCCCCGATGAACACGATATCGCCCTGGGCGGACTTCTGGAACATGGCTTGGGAGAGACCGGCAACAATATATTCATCTTCGATTTTGAAAGCGGCGAGCTTCACGGTTTGCTGAAATCCCACGAAGATGTTGTAAACGATCTTATTTACAGTAAAGACGGCAGATTTCTGGTATCCGCTTCAGCAGACAGTACCGTAAAGGTTTGGAATGTGGTTAACGATTATGAATTACTGCACACTTTCAAAGAGCATAGAGAGAGTGTAAACGAAATTGCCGTATTTACTGTCGGAGACGATTACTACATTGTATCCGGCGGATCGGATGGAAGAATTTTCATCTACTCATTGGCTGAGAGACGTGTGTTAAAATCCATACGACAAAGCGGTGGAATCAGATTTATTGCTCTTAGTGACTCATACATTGCAGGAACGGAAGGCAATGAAAAGACTATAAATATTTATGATCACACCCTGAACCTCCTGTCAAAGATAAACACGGACTCTGTCCCTGCCGGTCTTGAATTTTCCAATGACGGTAAGCTGCTGCTAAGCTGTTTTGCTTCTCCGCCGTCGAGCTGTATTATTTACGATGTGGAAAACGATTTCCAAGTGGTAAGCAAATTTAACGAACATAACAATCTCACTATAGCAGGGGCATTTGCAGATACCCAAAAAGTAGTAACCGGAGGCGGAAATGGTTTTGATATTTATGCATGGAATGCCTTTAACGGAGATGTTACAGGATACTCCTCAGGCCAGGGCAATGCTGTATGGGCTGTAGCGACTATGGACAATAAGATCGCTTTTGGTTCCGTTCCAATGGAACATGTCAACGAAAAAGCGCCTTTACGCAAGGTCTTTGATATGGAATCGCAGGAAATATACAATATTGAAGATGACTCCCTTTTTAAAAGGATCGAAACAGTTTTCGGGGATTATTCCCTGGATCACAGTGCATGTTCGGACCATAAAGGAACCGGCTCGATTCTGGAAATTAGAAGGAGCGGTGAAGTAGTTCAGTCCATTATTCGTAACAACTCTACAGGACTTATGCATTATACATATGGATTTAATAAAGAGGGATTGATTATATCCGGAGGAAGCGATGGTTACTTAACCGTTTATGATCGAAAAGGAAATGAGATCGCATCTTTGATCGGGCACAAAGGAGACATTCTCAGTCTTGCTCTGTCAGGAGACCGCCTTATATCAGGGAGCTCGGATAAGACGATTAAGTTGTGGGATCTCAGCGCTTTAAAATATTCGTCTAAGGGCGCGACTTATGAACTATTTCCTGAAATGACAATATTCGTAACTCAGAACAACGATTGGCTTGTATGGAACGAAAATGGTCTTTTTAGTGCTTCAGAGGGAGGCAAAAAATATATCGACTTCCGGACATCATACGGGCCGGCCGGGATTAGCAAGTCTATTATTCCCTTTGGCGATATATATGAAGAATTTTGGCTCCACCGTTTTTGGTGCGGTGAGGGGATGTGCAAAAGATAAATTTCTGCTGACAGGGGCCGGTTTAAAATTAATGATTTCTGTTATTCCTTTATAAGAGAAACCAGACAAAACATGAGGTTGTACGGCAGCACCCTGTCAACACTTTTATTTACACCCCTGCTCTTCGGAGCAGAATTTCCTTAATGTCATCTTTCTCAAGATGTACTGCATTATCTTTGCTTCCCGTTTTTTGCACTATTCTCTCAACATCTGCAGATGTTACTCCATAATCGCTCAATAAAGGCAGGTTAAGAGAGTTCGTCCACTCTTCTATTCTTTCGATCAGCAGACTGCATGCATCGTATGCCGACAGATTGCTCTTTCCGGCTACCAGTCTTCCAATATCAGCGTACTTCTCCAATGCAGGGCCTCTGTCACTCTCTTTTTCCTTTAACCGATCGATATTTGTCTTCGTAGCCGAACCTACCAATGTACCGCATACAACACCGTGTGGTATATCGAAAAAGCCCCCCAAAACGGATGCAAATCCATGGACTACGCCAAGTCCGGCATTAGCTAAAGTTATGCCGGACATTAAAGAAGCATAAGCAAGGGAAGCTCTTTTTTCAACATTTCCACACTCTGTCGTGCATAAAGGAATCAGACTCTCTTTTAGGGCATTGATTCCGGAGTAAGCCAGCGAATCGGTGACAGGTGAAGATTTTGGAGAAACATAAGATTCCAGCAATTGTGTAAAAGCATCCATTCCACAAGCCGCTGTTATTGACGGAGGGCATGAAATCGCAAGCTCCGGGTCGACAACGGCAATGTCGGGAACAAGATTTTCATGTCTGAGAGATTTTTTAAAACCACTATCACCTGTACGGCTTAAAACTGCATTCTTTGTTGCCTCGCTCCCTGTTCCGGCTGTCGTAGGAACGGCAATAAAGGGAACTTTCATGCCGCTGTGGGTTTTTGTACCAACGCCTTCCAGATAATCAAGCACCGATTCCTTATGAGGCAGCATTGCAGAGATCGCCTTACCTGCATCTATCGCACTTCCTCCTCCCACCGCCGCCAATACATCAATATTTCTGTCGGCAAACTCTGTCACAGCCTGATCTACAAGCTCTGGCGAAGGTTCTCCGTTGACTGTAAAGGAATAAGTTTCAACAGCAAACTCCTTAAGCGATTTTGTCAGTTCGCTCCATCTCTCGGACTCCCTAAATGATTTCGCCCCTGTCACCAGCAAAACTCTCCTGCCTTTTTCCGATATAATTTTTCCAAGAGTTTTAGATACGCCTTGTCCAAAGTTGATCTTAGGCGCCCTTGCGAATATAAAGTCAGGTATTACCATTTGCTTCTGTCCTTTGGAGAAATGACTGTATGAGGCACTCCCTCACGAGGTTTCGCCATCCATGAAGCGACTGTTTCTTTCCATTCAAGGTAGTGAGCCGTCTCCTTATGGGCGTCTACAGCCTCTTTAGACTCAAAAGCCTCATAAAGCATAAATCTTGTCGCGTCATTTGAGCATTGCAGGAAATCGAATCTGATATTCCCCTTTTCCTGCAATGAACCGTTATGATTTTTTATCGTTGCTTCGATAAAATCATCGATATGCTCTTCTTTTACATAGACCGTTACACTGGTGACTATCATGTCTCGGAATCCTCCTTTTTTTTGATACAAATATATGATATAATATTTTAGTTGTTAATTTATAGTATAAATGAAGATTATCGCTCAAAACAGGAAGGCCTTTCACGACTATCACATAGAAGAGAAGATAGAAGCCGGTATAAGCTTGAAAGGTACTGAGGTTAAATCAATAAAAGAGGGAAAGGTAAATCTGAAAGAGAGTTATGTAACTATCAAAGACTATGAAGCATTGCTGTTGAATTGTCATGTCAGCCATTATAGCCATGGCAATATAATGAACCACGAGCCTGTAAGAGCAAGGAAGCTCCTGTTGCACAAACGAGAGATATCGAAGCTCCATGGCAAGATCAGGGAGAAGGGATATACACTGATTCCTCTAAAGGTCTATCTCAAAGGTCCCTACATAAAAGCCGAGATAGGCATAGCCAAGGGAAAGAGGGTCTATGAAAAAAGAGAGCGAATTAAAGAGAGGGAGGCAGACAGAGAAATAGAGCGTGCAATGAAACCGAGATGAAATTTATTTTCTACTAGTGTTTAGCCCTATAATTATGAATAGTTAACCGGTATAATTTTTCTAACACACAATATTATTATAATAACATCATATATTTAATAAAGGGGGGCGTATGGATTCGACGGGGGTTGCGAGATTTAGGTTGCATGTCGTGGTTCCGTCACCACGTTAAAAGGCGGGCAAACATATAATTGCCAACGATGAATTGGCCCTCGCTGCTTAGATAAAAGTAGCGCGCTGCTTCGGAAATGCCTGTTATTCGAAGTTAGCGTCATAATACAGGCTGGCAGAGGATGATGTCCTTAAACCCTCTGTGAGATTTAAGGAATAGAGTTATAAGGAGCCTGTTAGTCGGCGCCCTATATCTTGAACTTTAAAAGACTGACTAAGCATGTAGTGGCCTGAATGTAGTGCTTTCGGACGCGGGTTCGATTCCCGCCGCCTCCACCATCATTTTCCCTTTAAAATCAATAACTTAGCTTCTTTTAAAGTAAGTTCTCAAAAAGTTGAGGTCTTTGAAAAAGACCCCCCTCACCCTAACCCTCTCCCCTGGGGGAGAGGATTGAGGTGAGGGGGAGAATTACCTCAACTTTTTGAGATGTTGCCTTTTAAACCCTCAAAAAACCGTGGACAGACTATTTTAGTGAATGGTTTTGATACTTTATAAAGCACACCCTATAATTGTATCAGAATAATACAACAGTGCAACATAAAAAACTTAAAGCAACAAAACCCCGCCTCCCGAAAGAAGCTCTCGATTTACTCAGAAAGGCAAAACCTCAGACCTCGAAAAAGGGCAAGAGGGGATATGACCGGAAGAGGGACAAGGATGTTTCCATATTTTCAGAATAATGCCAAAATGAAAATTCGGCTATTATTGTTTTCAGCCCTGAAAGTATGAAATACTGCTATACAAGGCAAACGCTCCAAGCCTCACTTATGATCAAGATCACTTGATTTCTGTGAAGCTATGGATCATTCTCTATTGCTACATTTTCAGCATTGGTCATGGCTTCTGAGGATGAATTTCCACAGGCGACAGCTATAGCCATAACTTTTGTGGTCATTCCTTCATACCATGCGATAATCTACATCTATCCATCCCGATCCCGGATTTTTAAACGAATGAGATGAGAAGCTCTGCTCTCCATATACCGTAATACCACTATTCCACTTCACCGATAGCGCGTCTTGTAAATATTAGGAAGGGAAAATGAAGTGAAGCTCATAATTTATCAGAAAAGCTGATATAGGAATTGATTTGCTAAGTAGAAATGTTGCTTTCACTTAAATCGAACTTTCTTTTTAAATTATTTAAGTAGCTGTGTTTGATTTTTTTGTCATGCTGTAGTCTCCCAACAACAATGCCGGGAGCTATATTAATTTTCTTTGCAAAAGACTTTACCGAATGCTCTGTAAATTTTCCTGTCTCTATAAAATTTTTATATTCATCTTCATTTATTAGAAAATTTGCCGCAAATTGATTAGCCTGTTTTTCGTCAGCGGTTATTTCCATCTTCCTTTCATCAAGGAAACGTTCTTTCTTCCCGTGTAAGAGAATATGAGCAGCTTCATGAAAAAAAGTAAACCAGAAATGATCATCTGATTTGTGTCGTAAACTCAATATAATTAGAGCCTTATCTTTAGAAAGCCATTGAGTAGCACCGCTTAAATGTGTTTTAGGAAGTTCTGCGACAAATAATAAGGCTACGCCTGACTGTCTACAAAGTTCTTTCATCCTGTTCTCAAAATCTACAGGGGACTTTACTGTGAATGATCTGATTTCTTTTAGAGCCTTTTTAAAATTGTTTTTATTATATTTCTCTGTAAAAACATTATCAGCTTTCATATGTCCAACCCTCAACCATGCAGTGACGGATTCAGGCGCACTTGTAAATGAAGCCGATTTTTTAAAAGCTACTTCCATTGATTGGAACTCTTTTTCCCAAGCATCAACAGAACCTACACCCAAAAAATTAAGTAATTTTTCAACACAATCTGCTTCATCTACAGGTTTTTCAATAATTCCTCTTTTAATAAGCTTTGTAATAGGGAAACTTTTAGCCCATGATGACTTTTTTTTAAGTTCTTCACGAGCCTTTGTTTTTGCTTCATGCAAACGGTAGAAGGACTCTAAGTTATTCCAAACAGATGCAGAAACCCCAAGCACTCTTTCCAGTTGTATTGCAGTTGCCGGATTAATTGGGGCTTTCCCGCTTATAATATGACTTATTGTTTTCTCTGACAAGCTACAACGTTTTGCCAGCTCTGCCTTTTTTATTCCGCGAGCTTGCAGAGTTTCCTCCAATATTTCACCGGGATAAACAAAATAATCAGGATTGAATTGATTTATTTGATCTATATATTTCATTAGTGATAATCTATAACGCCTAAAATCTTTATACTGTCAACTTTAGTTAAAATAATCCCTTTGTCGTCATCGTAAGGCAAAGGATTATGATTTGGTATAAAGACCAGTCTGTAATTTGAAATTAAATCTACAGCGAATTCATTCTTTCTTGAACCTGATAACTCGTGCCTTCTTTCAGGGGGGAGATGTGAAACATCGGCTAAAGTGGGTGCTGCTTTTAGTACCATCATGCGCCGCTTTATGGCGCATCCTCTTACCTTGCCGTATTCTTTTATTAGCTCCCTCTCCGAATTAAATGTTCTCTCTAATTTCTTTGTCTTAAAGGTTATATTCATAATTATAATTTATCTTTACCAATTTAGTAAAGAGTTTTTCGTCAGTCTAACATAATAGTTTCATGAATGTAAACAATCAATACAATAAGAAAGATGATATTGTTTAAATAATATCGTGATATTATCAGCGGGATGCAGAGGTTTTATTAGTTCAAATTTCATTAGGACTTTAATCTGACAAATGATGATTGATCTGTGTACCCTAAGACTCCTGCTATGTCTGTCATAAGTCCATACACTTTATCAAAGATTTTCAATGTCTTAAATCCACACTCTTCACCTGCCCTGATCATCTCTTATTGGATGTTTTAAGGTCAATTTCACTGATATAATCAGTTACAATTGTTTTGTCCTCAAGCAGAATTCCCTCTTGTAAATACGTTAAGTTTTTCATTTTACCTCCAAGATAAGGAAGCCGCAGAAATGCTTAAAGTATCTGAGCCTACTATCTGGAGGCTTTTAAAAGAAGGTAAACTACGCATTCCATCATGCTGCCGAATATATCTATTGTGTTGTGTTTATGACCATGTGCAATATATAATAAAGTCATGGCAGTTATAACCATACCAAGGGCATTAAGTGACAAGCTCGGCGAAGAGGCAACAGACGCCCTTGTTGATGTAATTAATAAGATTGAGCCTGATAACGGGAAAATAAAGGCCGAACTTACCAAAGAGCTTGTAACCAGGGATATATTCGATGAAAGAATGAAATCCCTTGAGAGTAAAATAGAGTCCTTTGTTACCAAAGCCGAGTTCTTGGAAGAGAGTGGTAAAACGAATGAAAGAATAACCAGAGTTGAAGGAGAACTCAAGCTCATGCGCTGGATGATGGGCATTATAATTGCCGGAGTTGTCTCTCTTATTATGAAAGCATTCTTCATGTAATATTCCTCAATAAAGTCCTTTTTTTTAACCTTTGCTAAATCTGCTGCAATGTCACAGATAGAAATCTTTCAGAAGATACTTAAAGGCAAAACAAAATTAATCAATCTCAAGGTTAGTCCTGTTTTATTACAAATGATCGATGAGACTATAAGTAGTGATGATGAGGTGTCCAGCAGAACTGAGCTCATAGAAAGATGCTTGTTAAAATACTTAGAAGGAAAGGTAAATTATAAATAGATAATCAATGTCATTAACTTAAGGAGCAAAGCACCTTTCGCCTTCAGCGGCTAAACTCGAAGGCTCCGCTTCGCTGCGCCTTCTCAGACATGACCCGCTTCCGTCGGAAGGTGCTTCACCCCTTAAGTTAATGGTATTGAATAGATAATGGAAAAATTCTATACTGTCAAGGAAGTGGCAGAAATATTAAGAGCTGCCAGATCAACAATTTATACTCATATGAAAAGAGGAGAATTAACACCTTACTCGAAAAGGCTATAGAAGACTTGCTAAAGAAATACGAAAAGAAATAACCACACCATTAATTATAAAGGGGGCCATTGAGGAGCCAAGAATGAAACTTTTTCTATTACTTATAACAATCCTGTTCATATCCTGCACACAGAGCGAAGAACCCGGAACACCTCCGGCAAATACTCTAACGGAACCGATAATGAAAGTCAGGGAGATCGGCGCACGTGAGAACCTGAGATCGATCAATAAAGCGATAAAAACATTTCACGCAGGCAATGGGAGATACCCGGAGAGCTTAGAGGAGCTGGCTGAAAAGATGATGTTAGATATAGATGCTTCTCTGTATGATTACGATCAGGAAAGCGGGGTAGTCAGCGCGGTTGAATAGATGAGGATTAAAGGAGTTTGACCAAGGTGGCAACTATAGCGGCCTGGGCTACCAACATACCCGCTATCCATTTAAGGATATCGGCTTTTGTGTTGGTCATTTCCAACTTGAGGGATGTTTCAAGTTCTTTCATTTCATGTTTAAGCTCTCTAACATCTCCCTTGGTAGCTAAATCCTGTATAGAGCTGTTTTGTGCTTCTTTAAATGCCTCGGACAAGCCTTTGGCCTGCTCTTCAGTGAAGTCATGCTCTTTTAAACACTCTACAAATTTAAGTGTATCGAAAGTAACCGTAGCCATGCTCTTATTATACATATCTCTCTGCTTGAAAGACAAGATTGATTCAGGTGAGGACGAAGGGTATAGAGTAAAAGTCCACACCCCTGACTAACCCAAATACCATCAGTCAAACTTACGGAAGTAGATGATGACGTCATTCTGAGTGACACCATAAGAAAGCTGTCCCGAACAGGACGTGGAGAGTTGTTTAATGAGGCTGTGCAGGATTTACTGAGGGTTTATCAGGAGTAGAGGCCGTGCGGATCAGCGAGAGTGCATAACCTTTCACATTGCTCCGGAGCAGAAGAACTACAGGCAGCTCTGTGTCAGGCGTGATTAAGGCTTATTCTCTGTGAAAGCCGATCTTGCTTTTAGTTTTACTCTTCGGTTCCATTAACTGCCTTATGGCATCAAAGACTATTTTAAACTGCTTTTTCCATACTGTCTTCTTTCATTTACAGCTCTTTATAGCTTTATAGCTTAAAGCCATTTCTCTGAGCTTTACAAATGCCCTCATGATTTGGATATTTA
Organism: Candidatus Magnetocorallium paracelense; assembly: GCA_029001845.1. GTDB lineage: Bacteria > Nitrospirota > Thermodesulfovibrionia > Thermodesulfovibrionales > Magnetobacteriaceae > Magnetocorallium > Magnetocorallium paracelense. The sequence continues at coordinate 64,863 of JAREWP010000077.1, forward strand.
CCTGTATTGCTCTTTCACTGTTAAGGACGCTTGAGAGCATAGCTATAAAGTGGCGGTTATTGGAGTTTTTTATGGTTGTGAAAGGATAGGAAGAATTAACACTTGAAACCTCTTTTTTTACATATCATTTTGTAGGCATGGTTAATTCCCTGTGTGATCTGATGGGCGATTTTTTCTTTTTCGCGATCATTGCCGTGGAGGTCGGGGTGATACTTTTTTAATAGTTTTTTCCACGCACTTTTTACTGTTTCTATATCGGAATTATAGGAAATTTCAAGATTGGCATAATACCCGGCCAGCTCGGAATCGTAGTCGTTGTCCTGAACGCTATTGGACCCCGCCGGTTCTTCGCTGTAAACCGGAGAGCTTTTTTCACTCTTTGGAATAGAGGCTCTCAAAATAGTAATAAGTCTCTTAGCAATGCTCATGTCGTAATCTCTTCATAGTTTAACATGCATAGTAACTCAAGGAAAAGAGGGGAAATTGGAGTTGGTATGACAATTTTGTATCTTCTCGCTGACTGCTCTTTTTTTAGGCTGATTTATTCCGGTTTGTCATACAGATTTGATTTGTAAGTCAGTAAAAATCTCTTAAATTTTTATCTTGTCAGCATATGTTGTTATATTAGGCTCATCTTCATAGGAGAAAAGCTTATCTATTTCACGGTTTAATTCATCTGAAATCTTTACCTGTGATTTGAAGCAATTGTGTTTTTTTTCGTTTTCTGTAAAGAGTATATTGAAAACGGCTTCCAGTTTTTCAGTATTTGCTTTTTTCATATCTATCAGTCTATTTAACTTAAAAACAGCAGTCCGCTATCAGCCTTCAGCCTGGGAAAGAATTGATGTTATGCCAATAATAAGCTTCACCTTATGGGTGAAGGTGTTTTGAACCATAAAATGTTGCAATTTAAAAGCTGATAGCTGACTCGTTATATATAATATCCTATATAAATTGAAAAAGTATGTCGGTAAAATGCTGATTTTTTTGTAGGTAAAACACCTACATACTTCAGTCTATTCACCTGAACGGAAGGCAGCCCCTTTTTCAATCGTTTTTACCACTACATGGCTTAACTGCTCAATGGTAAAAGGCTTGTGTAAAACTCCTTTAAATCCGTACTCTCCATAATTCGACAGAATACCGACATTGGAATATCCGCTCATTACCAAAGCATTTGCATTCACATCGGTTTCAAGTATTTGTCTCAAAGCCTCTTCTCCGCCCATCCCTCCGGGAACCGTGAGATCCAATATAATGATATCGAAAGGCCTGGCCTCCTCTATGGCTTGTTTGTATAACTCAACTGCCTTTTCTCCATCTTCCGCGACTTCTGTTTCATAACCCAGCTCTGTCAGAAAATTCCAACAGGCTTCTCTAATGATTTCTTCATCGTCCATTACAAGTATTTTTCCGCTGCCTTTTGCTATTTCCGTCTGCTCTATATAGGTTTCCGACAATTCTTTTTCAACAGCAGGAAGACAGATCGTACACACAGTACCGACTCCGGGTTCTGATTCAATGTTAATGTATCCCTGATGCTTCCTGATTATAAAGTAAGATGTTGACAATCCCAGACCTTTGCCTTTCCGCTTTGTCGTAAAAAAAGGATCGAATACTTTTGCTATATTTTCCTCTGATATTCCGGTTCCGTAATCTTTAATCAATATCCTGATATAAGGGCCTGCATTAACTGAAAAAAGATTATCCCGATCAAGCTCGACGGGCTCTGCAACTATATCCGTTACACCGCCTACGGGCATTGCCTGTACCGAATTCATGAGAACATTGCCAAATACCTGTCTGATCTGATTCTCGTCCACTTCGGCAATCAGACGATCGTGAATTTCAAGCCGGCTCCTGACGCTTGTTCCCGTTAATACAAAGGATGCGACTTCCCTGAGCATTAAACCAATATCCTTTACTTTTTTAACAGGACTGCCGCCTTTTGAAAAGGTAATCAATTGATCTGTAAGGAAATTCGCCTGCTTTATTGCAAGTTCTATTATTTCAAATATTGAATTAATCTTTTCAGAGGCGGTGATTTTTTTCCTAACAAATTGTATATTCAGTAAGATACCGACTAAAATATTATTGAAATCATGGGCAATACCTCCTGCAAGCGTACCGACCGATTCGAGCCTTTGTGATTCTATAAGTCTTTCTTCCATTTTCTTACGTTCCGTTATATCTTTTGCATTTACCACAATGCCCGTCACAGCTCCGGCGGAATCGACGATCGGGTAGTACCAGACATCCATATATATTCTTCCCAAACCTTTGAAATTAAACCATGCCTGATAGTTGACCTGTTCTCCGCTCAGGCATGTGTCAAGATTTTTCTTTACAGACTGCTCAAAGATATCTTCTCCAAGAATTTCACGAACGGAACGTCCCTCTATACTCTCTCGTTCCGTCATATGGGCTCTCAGGTATGCGTCGTTTACAGTGATATAAATATAATCTCTGTTTATTATGGACATATGTTCTCTCGATGTCGATACGATACGCTCGTAATTTCTCAATTGCTCCTCTATCTTTAGTCGTTCACTGATATCTTCCACCATTTCTATGGCAGCCCTTACATTGCCTTCATGATCGGTCAGCGGTGTCGATATAATTCTGTAGTTTCTTACTTCCCCTCCGGAAGGAGTTTCGGTAACGGAAGTGCAGGTTTTACCTTCCAGGAGAGTTTTGATTGTAGGACAATAAGAACAGATTTCTTCTTTGGGAGGATTGTTAAAACTTTTATAGCATATCTCTTTTTTTTCCGTATCGATCTTGGGAAACCATTCTTTCATTTTGTTATTCAGCGCCAGTATCTCCATTTTTGAACTTATAAGAGAAATACCGACTCCAATATTATCGACGACGCTCCTGTATTTCTCCTCAGACTCCCTGAGCTCCGATGTACGTTTCTTTACGGTTTCCTCAAGCTCTTCGGTAAATCTTGCAATTCTGCAGAATGATTGCTTTATATACCACCAGACAGGGATTAAAAATACCACGGACAGAAAGATCATAATATACAGCTTCTTCCTGACCCTGTCTCTCAGTTTTACAAAAAACTCTTCGTTGTTATAGAATGTCGCCTCACCGAGGAGCTCTTTTGTCTGCCCGGTATATAAAGGAATCCTGGCAATAAAACATTTGCTGCAATAGGTATCCCCCATCGATACTTTTATAAACTTGTCAATTTCATCTCCTGTATGTAATGCACTTGTATCTACCTCAAGCGTAACCCCTTTAAGCAAGGGGGTTTTACTGGCCGGTTCGTTAAACAAAAGCATTCGATCCAGTCTGCCAAGGAGGTTGGCATAATCGGTATCATCTTCCATTGTCTCCAATATCTCGACAATGTTCTCCGAGTATGCCTGAGACAGAGCTGTGGACTCCGCCATGGCAAATGCCCTGAATTGAGGCTCTACCGTTGTCAGCCAGTATATGCCTGCAAATACCGGTATTGCTATTACCACTGTTATAAAGAGCAGGCTTATTTTAGCCTGTCTTTCTGTTTTTGCGTCTTTATGTTGATCACTCTTCATATATCGCCGCTACTTTTTTATATATTTTCATGCTTTGTGGCAGCCCGGAGGGGCATCAATGTCTATTATAGTCTTTTTACAAGTTTATATAATTCAGGATAATCGGATTTTACTTCGTTAATCTCTTGTGTAAGCATATTCAGGGCTGACGGTACATGTTTCAGAAAGTATCTTTTACCCTTTTCAAGGGAAAGGAAGGCATAAGCGCCGAGAGCCTGCATATGCCTTTGGAGCCTACAGGGAATGAGAGTATTTAAAAATTCTTTATCATCAAAGCGACTGCCATTTTTTTCCCTCATTGCCTTTATATAATAATTAAGCAGAAAATCTCTCTGCCTGTTGTCTATATATATATAGGGGTCCCATAAAAACGAGGCAATATCGTATGCCGGCGGACCTGCTCTTGCACCCTGATAGTCAATGATTTTTATGCTGTCAGGAGATGGAATCATAATATTTTGAGACTGAAAGTCGCGATGTATAATTGTTTTTGTAAAATTATCCGCTTTCACGGCAAGGTTATGGAAATCTCTTTCAAGTTTTTCTTTAGTAAACTCGACGCTCTTTAAGCTTTTGACAAATTTTTCGAAAAAATATTCGGTTTCCCAACGGAGGTGATCATAATCGAATACTCTCTCTTTCAGGGCGGGACAGTCATCTATATCCGACAATGGTATGGAGTGGAGCATAACGGTTACATCTAATACTCTTTTGCAAATACCCCTTGTCTCTGCGATACTTCGAGGGATTTTAAAAAAGTTGTATATCGACAGATCGCCAAGGTCTTCGAATATAGCGGTTTTAGTGGAATTGTCGTGAGAGTATAACTCAGGAACAGGTATGGAACAGGTTCGGAAGAATTTCGTAAATTCAATGTGCCTTTCAAAGTCAGGGTCTTTATCTCCGGATGTCATGAGTATAACACTCTTTTGTTGCTCGTTACGCCTGTAATATCTCCTGTCCGACCCCCCGGCGCCTACGAGAAATCCCCGGTTTTCCTCGGAGTATTCTCTTATATCCGATTCCTTTAAATGTATTAGATAATCGGGACCAATAATTGCGTTTTCATATTTGTGACCGCTCTCGGTAAGGCATCGGGGAAGAAGAATGCAGTCTCTCAGATATATATCTTTTCTAACCTTCGCTCCCTCCTCGATAACTACATATCCGTTGGCATGTACATCTTTACCGTCACATATGTCGCGAGCCGCGTACACCATCTCTCCCTCTCTTCTCAACAGCTCAAAAACCGTCCGGGCAAAAGATGAAGGTGTGCCGGTGTCGCTCCAAAAACAGCCGCTCACATCGAAGGTTCCGATTTTGTATCCTTCCTTAACAGCTCTTTCCCAGATATTGACTACGCTTGATATTCCTTTAGGCAGAAGGTCGAGAAATTTATCGTTATAAACGGCGACGCCGGTAAAGGCCATGTTGTGGAAATTGTCGGATTTGCCGGTTCCGATTCCGACGAAGCAGCCCTTTTTATTCAGTATAACGTTGTTAAAGGGTTCGCAGTCGTGTGTGGCCAGGGTTACAAGATTATCAGAGCTAAGATGGTATTTCAAAAGCTCTTTCATGTCGATATCGGAGACAATATCGGAGTTGTGGACTAAAAATGTTCCTCCCTTTAAAAAGGCTTCGGCATTTTTCAGAGCCCCTCCGGTACCAAGAATATTTTTTTCGTGAAACAGGAAGATATCGTTTTTATAATCGGAGTTTTTGACCCACTTTTCTATTTTATCGCTCATGTAGTGAGTATTCACTGCGATTCCCTGTAGAGGCAGTTCGTGCAGTCTGTCCACTATGGTTTGAATAACAGGTTTACCAAGCAGAGGGAGAAGAGGCTTTGGAAGGGATGAAGTGATTGGTCTGAGTCTCTTGCCGTATCCGGCGGCAGGAATAAAGACTTTAATAGCCATAGAGCAGAGAGGTTTTTCTTGTGTCCCCTGAAAAGGCGGCGCACTCTTTTTGCCACCATGACTCCATATGCTCTATGGACTTGCCATTTTCAATATCCAATCGCAGTCTTTGAGATCCGGAAAGAATGTCTATGGGGAGTTTTTCTTCTTCATACTCATAGGGCGGCTGATTCCATGAAAATTCGCCGGTATAAATATCATGAATGCTCTTTAGTATTGCTACGCCCGTTTTAAAGGGTTTGAATTTTTCCCTGTCCGTTATATGTATCTGTGCGCCACCGCAGAGTTCACCGGCATGTTTCTGAAAAGTAGGCTGAAAATAGAGAGGTCTGAACACAACACCAGGGAGATTGTGTTCTTTTAATACATTGATTAAGGGGTCAGGGTCAATAAAAGGCGCACCAAAAATCTCAAAGGGACGTGTCGTGCCTCGTCCTTCGCTGATGTTTGTGGCTTCAAGCAGACACATTCCGGGGTATACAGTGGCAGTGTCCGGGGTTGGCATGTTCGGAGAGGGCAGAACCCAGGGCAGTGATGTTTCATCGAACCACATGCTTCTCTTCCAGCCCTCCATGTGAATCACATGAAGGTCCAGGTTATTGTAAAAGCGATTTTGAAACCAAAGCGCCAACTCTCCCATTGTCATTCCGTGGCGAACAGGCAGAGGACGGAGCCCGACAAAAGAGGAGTAGTCTCTTTGCAGTAAGGGCCCTTCCGTGAGATTGCCTCCCAATGGGTTTGGCCTGTCTGCGATGACAACCGATTTGCCCGTTTCACTGCACCCCTCCATGCAGAGGGCCATTGTCCATACAAAGGTGTAATATCTTGACCCGATGTCCTGGAGGTCTATAACCATTGCATCTATATCTTTTAGCATTTCCCTGGTGGGTTTCCTGTTTTCGCCATAGAGACTGTGTACTTGCAGGCCGGTCGTTTTGTCTCGAAATCCTTCCCACTCTATCATATTGTCCTGTGTCTCTCCGCGAATACCGTGCTGTGGGCCGAAGAGGGTCTTTATTTTACATTTATTCGAATTGAAGAGCAGGTGAATGGCATGTTCATAATTTCGGTTTACCGATGCGGGGTGAACAAGGAGCCCGATCTCAGCTCCGTCTAAACGCCTTGGCCAGGCCTCTTCTATTCTCTCTATTCCGATATGGACCATATAGTAAACTTTAAAAAACAGTATTCAGCTGTCAGTCCTCTGTTTTCAACGTAAAGCTTTGATTTTTCTTAGCTGACTGCTGACCGCTTTTTTTAGGATTAATTGTTTATAAAATGAAGAAATCCGTCGACAGATTGCTCCTCCGGCCTGTTTTGCGCCAGGAATCCCTGATTAAGGGCATACTCTCTTATTTTCTCTTTATTATCGTCTGTTTCAATAAATAGATCGCCTTTTGCGTTCAACACTCGTTTTGCTTCTTCTATGGAATCTACGTCTATTTCACCTCTCAGGTATAATTCGTCACAGGATTTATCGGGAAGAGAGATTACCAAATGACTGCCGGGGATGAAAAACACCGGGGAATTATGTGTCGTCTCATTTTGCACTTTCTTACTTTGTTCCAGATATTTTTTCAGCTCTTCAGCCTTTCCTATGCCAATATAAAACTCCTCTTTTTTGATTCCCCGTTGTGTAATAACAGTCTCTTCATGCTCCAGCACCTCAGCGATTACTCTTATCGTCCCGGAATTGTTTTCCACAGTCTCCCTGTAAATTCGAAGGACATTGCCCATGGCGTCCTGATGCCATTTGGAACGGAAGTTCTCCATTGCCATTGGCGACACTTTCAGCATAAACCTGAAAAATTCAGGTAAAATCCTGAAAGACATTCTTATGTGTTCCTCAAGACTTATTTTCTCGCCTGTCACTTTCTGACGCTCCAGATAGAGTCGCCTTGTCTGGTTTTGAAATGTTTTGTAATCGCCGGCAATACCATAGAGGTCCGCTGCTCTCATAAGCACTTCTTCGATACCTTCCGGCTCTACAAGATAATTTGTGGCGTTTACGATGCCTTCCACCTTTCTGGCATGCTCTTCAGGCGCACCCAGGCTTCTGAGGAGATTGTAAGTATAGTGGGCGGCAAGCTCCTCTTTATTTTGGTATCCAAACAGTTGAGCCTCAACTGCGAAAAGGAGATCATGGCAGATAATACCGTGGTGCAAAGCCGTTTCGTCGACCTTTATACCATGTTTTTTACAACGATCAAGCAGAGAGTTTACTGCCTTGAGAATATCCTGTACGTGGTTCCAGTTGTGGTAGGGATACTCCTTTTGAGAGGCATAAAGGACTCGAACCTTTCTAATAAGGACTTCGTCGATCTCGTTGGGATTTATTTCGTTGGCAGGTTCTGCGTACAGTATTGCACGCTTTGGTTTGTAGATGTTTTTCATTAAGTATCCTTCGGGCTGTCAGTTTTCATGGTTATAACGGGCGACACCGAATTTTTATTAAGTCTAATAATATCAGAAAAATAAAAAAAACTCAATAAATAATGTATTATTTTCAAAAATCGCACGTGAATGTTTCATATTTTGCACCTCTATATTTATAATCTTACAGACAATACCATTCACTTAAGGGGTGAAGCACCTTCCGACGGAAGCGGGTCATGTTTGAGAAGGCGCAGAGAAGCGGCGCCTTCGAGTTTAGCCGGTGAAGGCGGATGGTGCTTCACCCCTTAAGTGAATGACATTGATCTTACAGTGGTTATCCGATTTTACAGGGTTGAACCTAAAAATTACAGTGAGAATATTTTGTGAAAAATAGCATAAAACAATTCATCCCCTTTGTCCAGATTTTTCTGTTGTGCTTTATCACTTTTATGCTTTATCTGCAAACTCTGGATTATGAATTCGTTAATTCAGATGACTCCGTATATGTCACGGAAAATCCGTTTGTGAAAGAGGGATTAAGTCCGGATAATGTATACCGGGCCTTTACTACGACTTATGCAAATTTTTGGCATCCCCTTACCTGGCTTTCACATATGCTTGACTGTGAGCTTTACGGCTTAAACCCCGGGGGCCACCACATGACAAATTTGATCCTCCATATAGCAAATATAATAATGTTGTTTTTTCTCTTATTGAAAATGACAGGGGACAGATTCACCGCCTTTTTTGTGGCCGCTCTTTTCGCTCTGCACCCTCTGCATGTTGAGTCTGTCGCCTGGGTGGCGGAGAGAAAGGATGTGTTGAGCACATTGTTCTGGTTCCTGACGATATATGCTTATCTCTTTTATATAGAAGCCCCCGGGATCGACAGATATGTACTTATCTTTCTGTTTTTTATAATGGGGCTGATGTCCAAACCGATGGTGGTGACTTTACCTTTTGTGCTCCTTTTACTTGACTACTGGCCCCTTGGACGTTTACAAAAAGGAATCCCCTATGTTGTAATGGAAAAGATTCCGCTGGTTGTCTTGTCCGTTATATTCAGTATAATCGCCTATGCTGCTCAGTACAAGGGGGGCGCCGTCGGATCCAATGATTCCTTTCCTCTTTGGACAAGGATAGCAAATGCCCTGGTTTCCAGTGTACTATATATATGGAAGACCCTCTTTCCCTATGACCTGGCTGTGTTTTATCCCCATCGCGGAGGCGGTCTCTCTCTTGCGGAAAGCGCGGGAGCAGGCGCATTCTTGTTGTGTATAACTTTCTGCGCCGTGTTTATGGCTAAGAGACAACCTTCAATTATAACCGGATGGCTCTGGTACATCGGCACATTGATGCCCGTTTCAGGGCTGGTTCAGATCGGTTCACACTCGATGGCGGATCGCTATACATATATTCCCCTGACAGGTATATTCATCGCTCTTGTCTGCCCTGTATCGACTGCCATGGAAAAGAGGCGTCTGCCTGTGGGACGAACATACACGGTCGGATTGATTGTACTAACGATTTTGTGTATACTTACCTGGTCTCAAATAAAGGTGTGGCGCAACAGTATAACGCTTTTCGGACATGCCGCCGAGGTAACGAGGAATAATTATATGGCCTATGAGAATCTTGCCAATGCATTTGTGGAAAAAGGCCGTATCGTCGAGGCGTTGAATCTCTACCACAGGGCGCTTGAGATCAGACCGAAAGATGAGTATATTCATTATAATATCGCAGTTGCATATGAGAGGTACGGCAACCTGATTAAGGCGGAACACCATTACAAAAGGGCGCTGGAGATAAAACCGTCTTATGTGGAAGCCCATAATAATCTTGGAGTCATATTGGCGGGACAGGGAAAGACAGCCCTGGCTGTAGGCCATTTTTCGGAAGCATTGCGTCTTGATCCCGACTTTACGGAGGTATTGAACAACATGGGTGTTGCAGTTGCCGGACTTGGCAGGGCCGAAGAGGCAATCAGGTATTTTTCAAGGGCCCTTGAAATAAATCCCGCATATCATGAGGCGCGTAAAAATTTGGAGGCCCTGTCCGGGGGGGGTGAGGAGAATCGATGACAGGAGTCAGATTTTTTAAATTTCTCGTAGTCGGGTTAGGCGGTGTCTTTGTTAATTATCTTGTAATGATAGTACTTGTCGAAGTATGTGGTTTTCAGTCCCATATATTGAAAAATATAGCCAACCTGACGGCCCTTGAGGTCAGCATGTTTAATAATTTTATCTTTAATCGTATGTGGACCTGGGTGGATGCTCCGAAAAAGCATCTGGTAATGCAGTTTATCTCCTTTAACCTGGCCTCCTATCCCGGCATCTTGTTAAGAATGGCGATATTCGCGATTCTTGACATGATAGGAATTCATTATACTATAAATGTAGCCGTGGGTATCATTATATCTACGATCCTGAATTTCGTTATGTATGATAAATTTGTATTTAAAAGGGTGTGACAGAGATGCATCTCCTTAAAGACCCGCTTAAGTCAAAACACCTGCCTTTGTGGATTGTTTTACTGATACTTTTTTCTCTTCCTGTTCTGATGTTCCGTGATGTTTTGTTTACCGATGAAGGACTTTTTATTTCCAGTAAAGGTACGGATATAGCCTCGCAGTTTATTTACTGGCGCGAATTCGGTTTCAATCAACTCAGGCAGGGCAATCTGGCTTTGTGGAATCCTCATCTTTTTTCAGGCATGCCTTTTATGGGCGGATTTCAATCGGCCCTGCTCTATCCTCCAAATTATCTCTATCTCCTTTTACCGCTTCCCGAGGCAATTAATACGGGAATCGTAATACATATGTTTCTCCTCGGTCTTTTTATGTACTTGTGGATTTCCAATAAAGGGATACACCCATTGGCCTCTTTGTTCTCATCGATAGTAATGATTTTTTGCGGCCCTCACTTTATGCATATTTATGCAGGACACCTTCCTAATCTCTGTACAATGGTATGGGCGCCTCTTGTTTTATTTTCCATTGACAGATTAAGGGACAGACCTTCCGGAGGGCCGGTTTTATTGGGTTTATTTGCAGTTACGATGCAGATACTTGCCGGCCATCCCCAGTATGTCTTCTACACCGGCTGTACTGCCCTAATATATATGCTGTTGTTGTTGTATAAGGCCTCGGACCGGTTAAAATTTGCGGCAGGCTTTACCTGCATCTACGGCGGGGCCGTTTTATTAAGCGCCGTACAGCTCCTTACAGGTATCGAAGCGGCAGAGGAAAGTATCAGGACCGGCGGACTCTCTTACGATTTTGCATCGATGTTCTCCTTTCCGCCGGAGAATTTTCTTACTCTCCTTGCGCCGGGATTTTTCGGTAATTTAACGGAGCTCTCATATTGGGGGCGATGCTATCTTTGGGAGGTCAACCTTTTTTTGGGCGTTACAGGACTGATATTGTTCCTCTATGGCAGTGTTAAAGGGAGAGGCGATATACGCAATGTTTCCATAATAATGTCTGCAATTCTGGTTATACTGGCTCTGGGCGCACATACTCCTCTGTTTAAAATTCTATTTAATTATGTGCCGGGATTCGATAAATTCCGGGGGAGCTCAAAATTTATGTTTTTTGCCACTATGTTTTTTCTGATGCTTGCAGGCGCCGGTTTTGACAATATCATCGAGAGAGGAGAAATCAGAGAGAGAGGAGAAATCAGAGAGAGAGGAGAAATCAGAAGTTCGGCGCCTCTTTTGGTGCTTACCGGGGGAGTGATCCTGGGGGCGGTCTCTCTGTTTGTAAGGTTTAATGAAAAGGGGGTCATTATTTGGGGAGATATAATGAAACGGATATACGCCACCCAAGAGAGCTATTTTCCCCTTCAAATGTATCTGGACAAGGGATTTATCGAAAAGGCGACAATGTTTTCTTCCACTGCCCTGTTATTTGCCTCAATGACCTGTATCGCAGCATCTGTCATCCTCTTTCTTACCAGATTTTCAGTGAGATGGTTATATGTTCTAATGCTTTTGGCCATTTGTGAGGTTTTATTGTTTTCAGGCTCTATGAAAGAGACATTCGACAGGTCCATTACCAGGGCTCCGGAGATAGAGGCGTTCCTTTCCGCAAGACCGGGGAATTACCGTGTCATGAACCGGATAAAACCGAATATCGCCATGTCCGATGAGATGTACGATATATGGGGTTACGACCCCGGCGTGTTACGCAGATATTCCGAGTTTGTGACCTTTTCTCAGGGCGGAGATCCCGATCGGGCCACTCAATATATACGATTCTCTCAGCCATCTCCCCTTTTAAGGATATTGAGATGCCGTTTTATCTTTGACTTTGGTGGAAGTAATCTGCATGTAATGGAGATAAAAAATACATTACCTAGAATGCTCTTGATTCATGATTGGGTCGTTCTAAAAGACAGAGACGAAATACTGAATAGACTTTCGGAACGTAATTTCGATCCTTTAAAGACAGTGATACTGGAAGAGCCGCCTGTTCCGGAGCCGGTTATATCCGGAGTAGATGGAGAGATAAAGATACTTGACTCTTCCACAGACCACATGACACTTGAGGTTGATCTTTCAAATCCGGCCATTCTCTTTATAACCGATAATTACAGCACGGGATGGAGAGTGGAACCATTAAAGGGAAGTGTGTCGGAAGAGTATAAAATAATGCCCGCTGACTATACTCTGACAGCCATTCCTCTTTCCGGAGGGTTTCATCGCTTTCGTATCAACTATTCCCCGCCGGGATTCAGGCTGGGCTTAGGGATTTCCCTCTTTTCTTTATTCGTTTATCTTAGCTGTTGTGGGCTACACTTCAAAACTGTTTTTAAAAAAGCAGAGATATCCGGCTAACGTCCTTCGGCGGATGTTTTTTAATGTAGCGCAATGATTTTTCTTTGCTGAATGCTGATAGCTGACAGCTAAATGCTTTTCCTTATGATTAAAGAGAAGTGTAACTGTTCACTGTGATCAGAGGTCAGTTGAAAGTAAAAAGGACTTTTTTTATTGAATTTCATGAGCATGAAAAATCAGACAAATTTCTTTAAACAGATCACCGATCTCTGAACTCTGTGAACAGTTACAGAGAAGTTACAAATCCAACGGAATGGATTTGACACAAAGGACGCCTCTTTAAACAGGCATCCTTTGTGTCAAAGTAATGGAAGGAGGCGGACGAATAAATGGAACAAGAACCGGATCTTGGAAATTTCTTATCCATTTATCTTTATAATAAGCTCCCCTAATAAGAATGTTCCGTAATTAACGAACATTCTTATTCCTTTAAAAAAGTTAAAACTCCGTGAAATAGAGTTTTTTTATAATGCCTCCTTCCAAAGTCAATATTTCATGATCCTTACTTCTTGTTTGAAAGCTTTCACCCTTCGGCTTGCACACCTGAATCTTTTTCATTATACATATTCGTTAATAAAAAAATATGTCGGTAAAATGCTGATTTTTTTGTAGGTCTTTTACCTACAAAAAGAGTTGCGCCTCAATAAACCGAGACGATTTGTGGTAATTAGTTTAACAGGTAAGATATAATGTAGCGTTTCCCTTTTTAAAAGGGATATTTTAATGTCATTAACTTAAGGAGCAAAGCACCTTCCGCCTTCATCGGCTAAACTCGAAGGCTCCGCTTCGCTGCGCCTTCTCAAACATGACCCGCTTCTGTCGGAAGGTGCTCCACCCCTTAAGTTAATGGTATTGAGGGATATTTGTAGAAAGTATAATTGTTGCCCTATACTATTGATTATGAACATACGACTTCCGAACATGAGGCTGCCGGTAATCATATTTTTTATTTTCTCCGCTTTGTCCTTTACAAACGCTGCTTCGGCGACAGATTCCGCAGAAGAAATCAGTCTCAATTTCGATGACGCCGACATCTTCGTTGTCTCTCATATAATATTTAGCGAGAAACTAAAGGTAAATTACTTTATAGATCCGAATATAAACGGCAGAATAACCTTTAAAACTTCCAAACCAATAAAAAAAGGAGATCTGTTGCCTGTAATTTCCACGATTTTCAGGCTCAACGGAGTCGGGATTGTCGAGAGAGAGGGATTTTACAGAATTTTACCGTTAACTAAAGTAGAAAAAGAGGCAGGAAGGGTGAAGTTCGGTAAAGTGTCCGGTAATGTAAGGGTAAAAGGCTTGTCTCATACCCATATTGTTCCTTTAAGCTTTGTCACTTCCGCTGATATGCTGACCATACTGAAGCCTTTTATTTCAGAAGGCGCCGGGATTAATGAGGTGCCCGGTAAAAACTGTCTGATAATAACCGATACGGACGAAAATATAAAAAGAGTGCTACAGATAGTAGAGACATTTGACGACGAAATGTTCAGAGATGTGACGGTGGAGATGTTCGTATTCGACAATCTGAGCGTTAAGGATGTTGTGGAGGAGCTTAAGGGCTCCTTCCCTGTGTTCGGTCTGACGGATAGAGAGAGCCTGAAACTTCGATATGTCCCAATAGAGCGTCTTAACGCGCTATTGGTAGTTACTCCGTCTGAGAAGCATCTCGATCAGATAAGGAAATGGATTCGCATACTGGACAGCGCCTTTGAGGGGGCGAAACCAAGAGTCTATGTATATCCTCTGCAAAACAGTGACGCCGATTATGTGGCGGAAATTCTGAATAAGATCATTTACTCCGACTCGAAAAGCACATCGTCAAAAAGAACCAGGTCGAGTTCTAAAAGCAGTAAAAAAACAAGTTCTTCCAACCCCTTTTCGACAAAGAGCAAAAAAAGCTCGACCTCATCCAGGTCTAAAACGACGGGCAATCTTTCAACAGCCTCCTTTGTATCGTCGGAGACAAAGATTATTCATGACGAATACAATAATTCTCTGATTATTCTCGCCCTTCCGAAAGATTACAAGTTTATTGAGGACCTGATCAAAAAAATAGACATTGTTCCCAGGCAGGTTATGATTGAGGTTCTCATTGCAGAGGTAAGGCTTACCGATGAACTTCAATTTGGTATCCAGTGGTATTTAGGTTCTCATTTTTCAGCTGGGAGCAACGATCTTTCGGGTGTGTCGATTTTTGGAGACTCTTCGTCGTCGCTTTTTGATTGGGCAGGCAGCGACAGTACGGTAAACCTGTCATCTCCGGGGTTTACCTTTGCCGCCTCAGACTCCGATGACGGGCTTGTGCGGGCTCTGATTCAGGCTCTTGCCGCAGAGTCGATGGTTACGATTCTCTCTTCTCCCGTTATAATGGTGTCCGATAACAGAGAGGCGAGGATACAGGTCGGGGATCAGGTGCCGGTGGAGACGGGAACCACTTACAGCGACAGCTCGACAACGACTACGGTACAGTACAGGGATACCGGTTCCGTACTCAGCGTTAAACCTAAAATTAATGACGGCGGTCTCATATCTCTTGAGATTAAACAGGAGGTTTCCACGGTATCGGATGCATCGGGTGTCCAGGGAAATCCGATTTTTTCCAATAAACTGGCCGAGACGGAAGTTGTCGTACAAAACGGCAGAACACTCATAATAGGCGGGTTGATATCTTCACAAAATACAACGTCCGAAAGCGGTATCCCCTTGCTTAAGGATCTCCCCTGGATTGGCTCGTTGTTTAAATCGACAAGCGATTCCAATGACAGGAGCGAACTGATTATTTTGATTACTCCCCACACGGTTGAAAGCGTGGACGACGCCGAAAAGGCAAAAAACGATTTTGTAGAAAAGCTCCAAAATATTAAAAAAGCGAAGATTCCGCTTGAAGGGCAGTAAACAGGTGTTGTCATGACTGAGGTATTCGGATTGAAGACGAAAGACTGAAGCTAAATCACATGACCATGCGTCGTCAGCCGATAAAAACCTGAAATTTCATTGCTCTCGTACCTTTCATCTAAAAGTTTTCAGTATATGCAGTTGAGGAATTACCAAATTCTGAGTCGCTTATAAATTAAATTGTGCTCAAAGGGGCCGCTATTTTATGTTAACTTATGCCATGTTGTATACCCGGTTCCAGCTTGCCGAGTTAGGAATTATAGGGATTTTAGGGCTGGTTAGTGTGTGAAAAATACAACACCTCTGTATTGAAAAAGACAAAAAAATGCACATGATTCTTTATAAAGACTGATTCTTCGTGCTGGTACTTTTTTTGCATACATTTATATGCTGTTTTATATGGCAGTCGAAAAGCTCAAAAAATGTTGAATCCCTGAAAGGGTAAATACTTTATATCCTTGACAAAATAAGCTTTTTTTATTAATATTTTCTGAATTTGGCCACTGAAGGGCCAAAGAGTTTTTTTTGTGAGAAGAAAAGGTGTTTTATTATATCTGATTTTGTATTTTTTTGTTTTTTCCTGCGCCGGAGTCAGTGAAAAGAAAAAGACAGATGAAGATGCGTTGAAAGAGAGGATAATCGCCTATTGGAACTATAAAATAAAGAAAAAGCTTGACAAAACTTACGATTTTGAGTATCCTTTATATAAAAAAAAGAGAAATCTGGTCAGTTATATTACTTTTTACAATAGAAACTCCGGACTCTTCTCGACAAAGAAATACGAAATCGGGAACATATTAATAGAAGGAGAAAATGCAACGGTTACTTTAAAATTAAGAGTAGGGGTCAGAGTGAGGGGTGGCAAGATATTCGAATATGACAGAGAGTATACCGATAAATGGATGAAGATAGAAGATATTTGGTATCATGTTCCACCAAAATAATAATTAATCTTCAAAAAAAAATGATGACCGAAGGAGGTGATAGGTTAAGAAGCAATTCTAATTATAAACGTTGATAAAGAGTCTGAGAGAACAAATAAACTGGACTTTGTTCGGTAAAAAACACTCTACAGTTAGGAGGAATGAAATTAATGAAAAAGTTTTCAATTGGCTTACTTAGTGTATTCATATGTCTCATGTCGTTTACCGCCGCACATGCATTAACGGACGGTATGATCTCATGGGGCGACCTCGAAGCGGATCTTTCCGGTATCGGTCTGGCTCAGGAGACACCTTCCGTGCATGTAAATCCCGCCGGATTGGGTGATGCCCTCATATATGGCTACTATAACGTAAGAAGCGGAGAGATTAATGCATTTAATGTTGTTAACACGGCGACTTCCTACGGTGTAAGGGCAAGAATCAGATTTATCGAGGCGAAAGACAGCTTTGAAGTACTTGACTTCGATATCTGCTTAAGCGCAGGCGACGAATGGAACGGTATCATAATGAACAACGGCGGCGTAGGCACGCTGCATTCACTTGATGACGATACCTATGTAGACGTAGTAGATCCTCGCGGCGACACAAGTTTTATCTTTTATGACAAGTATACCGGAAACGGCAGCGGCGTAGGCTTTAAGTACGGTTCAGAAAATCCCAATGACGTTGATGCAGACGACACACTGGAAGGTTACTTTTTAATTATAGCAGAGAACTGGATCGACGAAGTATCTTCCGGCGGTAACTGCGGAGATCATGACGATGACCTGAGCCTCGGTTCCGTAGGCAACGTACTTATGGGAACGGCGTCTCAGCTCGATTCGGCGACTCTCGCCAACTACAGCTATAATGCAACTGCTCTTGCCGATTTCTACAGCAGCGTTTACACAACCGATCCGACAACGGCGGCTCCAAACCTGGCAAACGGCGATGACGGCATAGAGGGTCTCAACTATGTATTAACAAAGGCTTCTCTCTACACAACCTACGACCTGCTCGCCACCGCCGATGCAGTAACCGCTTTAGTAGTAAACTTCCCCACAAGGAGCCTCACTGAAGTAGACGGTTCGGACAACGACATATTTGACGACGACAGAGTGCTTATCAATATTTGGGATGACGAAGAGAATTCTCCGGAAACAGTTTGCGAATTTTCGCCCTGTCCGACAGGCACCGATACAGAACTTGAGTATGAAGTTAATGTAATCGACCTGAACAACAGCAACCTCTTTGATTCAGAAGTTGAGACTGAGCTCACAATTCCTTACGAATACGGTTGGATTGAGATCGATATGGTAAATGCTTCGGTTTCGGTAATCGATCCTGCCCACCAGACCACGAATCCTTATGCAGCCGCTTCCAGCGGTCTTCTTGACCTCGGTTCGGTTTCACACGGTCTGCCGGCTATCGGTTATCAGATGCACATACTCTATGACGACACAAATCCTGATTTTCCTTACAGCGCACTCGTACCGATGCAGTATATGCATAATATAGAGTAAAAGTTTAGCATCAAGCAATTACAAACATTCAAATAATACTAAAGAATAAGGGGAAGTGGCTGCCATTTCCCCTTTATTCTTTATAGAGGTGTATTATGAAAAAGTCAATTGCCATGATATTGACTCTGATTGTTATTAGCATGTTTTCTCCCGCTTTGCTGAGTGCCGAGGATGTTGACGCGAATACGGTGAACAAGGCCTCTTTTAACGGTGTCACCTGTACCGGGGGAAGTTCATCGAATAAGGTAATGATGTATGGTGTTGAGCATAACGGTGTGACTTACTGGCTTGAGCTGACTTATAACGGGGGGTTGTCCATGGATATTTCCAGTTATGGAATCCAGGAAGACACTGCGGCGTCTCCCTGTGTTGATAACGGTGCTCCGGTATATGATACGTTGAATTTGCAGAACTTCAATGATTGCGGAAGCGGATGCAGAGTTTCTGAAGAAGCTTTTTACGGTTTCCCCATGTTTTATGAATTTACGACCATTGAGGGTTGTAGTACGATTCAGTTGACATTGGCAGGCACCAACGGAATAAATCCTGATATGATTGTAAAATATCCCGCCGCCGGCGACGGGCAGGATTTGACATGTTCCGACTATGACAATATAATGGCAAACTATCCATACGGCTCCAAATCCAAGGGGACTAACGGCTTTTGGTTTGATCTTTCAGCGTCCTATGAAAGCGAGATCATAGATATTAGTGATTCCGTTGCAGGCCACACTTACCAGATAGTCGTAGTTCACGGAGACTCCGATACCAAAAACAGTGCTAATTACAGACTTGAGTACAAGTGTTTTTAACATGAAAAACCCTTTAAAGATTTTTTTAATTCTCATAATTTCCCCCTTTCTTTCCATTCCCAATACTTTGTCGGCTGATTCTGTACTGGCTAAAATAGACGACAAAGTTATTACTCTTTCAGAGTTCGAGAGGATTATTAACTCCTACCCTGAAAGTAAAAAGAGATCTATCAGGGAAAATCCTTCACTTAAGGCGCCTATACTCAATAGAATGGTGCAGACTACTGTGATTTCCGATATTGCAAGAGAGGAAGGTTTTGATAAGAACCCTGTCATTAAAAAGAGGCTGGAGTTTCTTATCAATGACCTTCTTTCGACAGAGTATTTAAAATATAAGACAACAGGAGATATAACGGTTACAGATGAGGATGTTAGGCAGTATTATCTGGCTCATAAGGAGATATTTATAAGGCCTGAGAAAGTCAAGGCCCGACATATCCTTATCGCAATATCCGATAAAACCGATAACAGACAAAAAGAGGAGGCTGCAAGCAAGGCGAAGGATATCATAAGCAGACTCCGTGAGAATGAAAATTTTGAGAACCTGGCAAAGCAGTTTTCAGACGATTGCGGAACCAGAAATAAAGGCGGTGATCTGGGTTTTCTGGCCAGAGGTAAAACTGTCAAGAGTTTTGAAGAAGCGGCTTTTTCTCTTAATCCGGGTGAAATCAGCGATATCGTTCAAACAAAATTCGGTTTTCATATAATCAAAGTAGAGGGGAAAGCGCCGGAAGAGCTGATTCCCATAGAGAAGGTGAAAGATAAAATTATTGAGAAAATTAAGAAGGATATTGCAGAAGTAAGGAGAAGAGATTTGATTGAAAGCGCTTTGAAGAATTCTAAAATTGAGGTGAATGGAGAAAAGCTGTTTAAGCAACCTTGAAAATTCATAATAGTTTGCCCGGGAAGTCTAATAATTCTCACACTAAAACACTAAGCCTGTAATTCAAATAATTATTCTTTAAGCATTTTTGATATCCTTTCACCGGTCGTTGACTAACTAACTTTTACCTTTAAACTAAAAAAGGCATTTAGCTGTCAGCCATCAGCTTTTTAATCGCAATACTTTACAATTCAAAACACTTTCACCCATAAGGTGAAGCTTATTATTGGCATGACATCAATACTTTCCTTGGCTGAAGGCTGACCGTTGATAGCTGACTGCTTTTTTACTAAAATATTCTTAGTGACTTCGTGTCTGGTTTAATTGAAACCCCGGCTGATTTTCTATAAAAACTTTAGGAGGACAGTTTAATGAGCGAGACAAAACCTGTTGGTTCGGAGAAAAAAATACCTGCCGGAATACTTGGTATTTTACTTGGCGGGCTGGGAATTCATAAATTCGTTTTAGGCTATTATATACCGGGGCTGATAATGCTGTTTGTAACGGTTTTTGGTTCGCACTTTATCCATTTCGGGCCCATTGTAATGGGAATCATAGGATTAATCGAAGGAATTACATATTTGACTAAGACAGATGAAGATTTTTCGTATATATATATTGTAAATAAGAAAAACTGGTTTTGATTAATTTTTCAGCCGCTGAATAACAGAGAAGTTCAGGAAAGTTTTACTTATGTCTCTGCTCATTTTCTCCACTACTCTATGATACCTCTCTTTTTACTATGCCTTTAGTTAATAACCTGAACAGCGATAAACTCATTCTTGCCATTGTCGGCCCAAAGGGCGGTGTGGGTAAGAGTACGATAAGCGCTAATATTGCAATATCTCTTGCCAATATCGGTAAAAAGATAGTTGCTGCAGATCTCGATCTGGGAGCTGCAAATCTTCATGCGATTTTAGGAGTCAGAGATTATAGATATTCCCTCGACGATTTTCTTTTAAAGAAGGTTAAAAACCTGGAAGATATTGTTATTGACTCCGGTGTAAAGAATCTGAGGATTATTTGCGGAGGTTCCCAGATTCCCGATATCGCAAATATGCCTTTTCAACAGAAGGCGAAGCTCATTCAGCATCTTACCAGATTCGATGGCGATGTACTCATCTTAGACCTTGCCGCAGGCTCCTCTTTTAATGTCGTTGATTTTCTTTTTATCGCCCATAAAAGCGTTATTGTAACGACACCTGAAATAACTTCTTTGATGAATGTTTACAGCTTCATTAAATCCTCTGTATTCAGAAGGTTAAAATTTCACTATAAATCCGCAAAATCTTTTGATGTTCTCAAATTACTTGACCAAGCCAGAGACGTAAGCGAAAACCCCCACCTCAGTACTGTGGAAAGTTTTTTCACCGAGGCCGAGAAACTGGATTACAAGTCAACCGAATCAGCCAGAAGAGTTTTGAATGAATTTTGCCCATTTATCGTTATTAACAGATCAGTTAAACAGGGAGATTCCAAGGTAGGCAAGGCGATACAGGGATTGATGGAGCAGTATGTCAGCATAAAAAGTTTCGTACTTACAGATATCCCTGAAGATGAGGCTGTTCCCAAGTCTATTATGAAAATGAAACCAACTGTGCTTGAATCGCCGCAATCCGGTTTTTCCAGGGCCATTCATGCTTTGGCTCTGAGTTTAATTGCGAATTAGAGTCTTAAAAAAGAATCTAAGCTTTTTTTTCGTCTTCCTGTGTTAGTCGTTTTTTTTATTGTCGCCATACACCAAATGTTCACTAAAAGAGATTGACAAAATGGCTCCTGCAGGAATAAACTTACCTGTTCCATATAATACTACAACTACTTATTTAATGAAGATTATTATTATAAAATCATAATTATTTTTTGCTTTTTTGAATCGAGTAGTTAGAAATCCGGAGGCAGTTTAATGACCAAACATAATATCGACGAATTATGCATCAATACAATCAGATTCCTTTCCGCTGACGCGGTTCAAAAAGCCAATTCAGGTCACCCCGGCATGCCTATGGGTGATGCCGACATGGCTTATGTTCTTTGGACACGCTTTATGAAACACAACCCCAAGAATCCCAAATGGCACAACCGCGACAGATTTGTACTTTCAGCCGGCCACGGATCCATGCTTTTATATAGTCTCCTCTATCTCAGCGGTTACGATATATCACTGAACGATATTAAAAATTTCAGACAATTGGGAAGCAAGACACCGGGACATCCGGAGTACTGCCTGGAAAACGGGATCGAGTTGTCCACAGGCCCCCTGGGACTGGGTTTTGGTGTGGGAGTGGGAATGGCCCTGGCCGAGAAATACCTTGCAGAGCTCTTTAACAGACCAGGTTTCAATATAGTGGATTACAATATCTACGGTATCGTAAGCGACGGAGATATCATGGAGGGCATCTCCAGTGAAGCGGCCTCCTTTGCAGGACATTTTAAACTTGGAAAGATCATATATCTGTATTCCGACAATAAGACAACGATAGACGGTTCTACGGACCTCACATTTTCCGACGATGTGGGAAAGAAATTCGAGGCCCATAACTGGCATGTTATTAATGTAGACGGTTATGACCTCGAAGGCATAGAAAACGCCATTAAAAGAGCAAAACAGGACAAAACCAGACCATCTCTCATTATAGCGAGAACTCACCTGGGATATGGGAGTCCCAATAAACAGGATGTGCCTGATATACACGGTGCTCCTCTTGGCGAGGAGGAGCTGAAGCTAACGAAAGAGAATCTCGGCTGGCCGCCGCAAAAAAAGTTCTACGTCCCAAAAGAAGTTTTAAAGCATTACAGACAGGCATTGAATAACGGCAAAAAAGAGGAGACCTCCTGGAATCAAATGTTTAAGAAATACCGCGATAAACATCCCGACCTTGCCGAGATGTGGGACACCTTTTCAAATGGAGAACTGAAAAAGGGATGGCAGGAAAAACTCCCCCGCTTTAGAGTGGAAAGCGGAAACATCGCCACGCGAAGCGCTTCCGGCAACGTACTCAACGCAATCGCCGAGGACCTTCAGCAGCTTATCGGCGGATCGGCAGATCTTGCGCCTTCTAACTTAACCGGTCTTAAAAGGTACGACCGCTTCGGTCTGCCCGGCGGAAGAAATATACACTTTGGAATAAGAGAACATGCAATGGGAGCCATATTGAGCGGAATATCCTTAAGCAGAATGCTTGTGCCCTATGGAGGAACATACCTGGTTTTTTCGGAATTTATGTATCCAATGGTCAGGATGGCCTCTTTGATGAAAAACCGAATTATATATATTCTCACACATGATTCAATAGGCGTGGGAGAAGACGGCCCCAGTCACCACCCCATAGCGCACCTCACAGTACTGAGAGCGACTCCCAACCTTTTGGTTTTAAGACCGGCGGACGCCAACGAAACGGCTGTGGCCTGGGAAACGGCGCTGGAATATAAAGACGGTCCTGTGGCCCTTATTCTTACAAGACAGAGCGTACCAATAATCGACAGAAATGAATACGCTTCCGAAAGGGGACTTAAGAAAGGTGCCTACATAATAGCGGACTCCAAAGGCGAACCCGATCTGATTATCATTGCCACAGGCTCTGAGGTGCATCTTTCTCTGAAAGCGCATAAGACACTGACTAAAAAGGGTCATAATGTAAGAGTCGTTAATATGCCTTCTGTCGAACTTTTTGAACTACAGACGGATGAGTATAAAAAATCCATACTTCCGCCGACTGTGAAAAGGAGGTTATCCATCGAAGCCGGCTCAACCCTTACATGGTACAAATATGTGGGGTTGGAAGGCAGGGCCATTGGTATAGACAGATTTACGGAATCAGCCCCAGGGAAGGTTCTGTTCGAACATTATGGATTTACAGAAGAAAATGTAGTTAAAACCGCTGAAGAACTGTTGAAGAAATAGGAAGCCGTGGTCAGAGGCCGGTGGTCAGGGTCGGTTTTAGAAAACTGACCACCCGTCCCTGACCTTTATGAACGACTACGACATGCGATGCCTATAGATGAAGACGCCATAGACCTCTCTCTCCTTAAGGACATATCCTTCTCCTTTGCAAAGGGGAATATGATCCTTCTCCTTGAAAAAGACGAAAAAACATTAAAAGCCGCAGTTGCAGGCATACAGGGTAAATTTGCCTTAAACGAACTGGCCGGCGACAGAGGACTTGTTCCTGTTGCAGAACATTTAGAATCTGCAGAACTACTTGCAGCTATAAACAGAGCCTATGGCAGGATTGGTTCAGCCGAAGAGGTAATGGACGATATCTCCGGCGAAGATCTCCGGTCCGTTGCAACAGAATTCGAATCTCCTAAAGACATTCTCGATCTCACTGAAGACGCCCCTATTATAAGATTACTAAATGCTCTGCTCAGACAGGCTGTTAAGGAAAAGGCTTCCGATATCCATATCGAGCCATATGAAAAGGACCTGGAAGTGAGGCTTAGAATAGACGGCGTGCTCAGAAAGGTGCTGAAGCCTCCCAAAATCGTACAAGAGGCTCTTATAAGCAGAATAAAGATAATGGCCAATCTAGATATCGCAGAGAGGAGGCTTCCCCAGGACGGAAGAATAAGGCTTCTTGTAGCTGGACGGGATATAGATATAAGAGTGTCTATAATACCAACGGTATTTGGTGAAAGAGCTGTATTAAGGCTACTTGACAGAGCATTTGGTTTAATTAGTCTTACGCACCTCGGTCTTAATGACGACGACGAAAAGAGACTGCAAGGACTTCTCTCCCTTACAAAGGGAATAATACTGGTTACAGGCCCAACCGGCAGCGGTAAAACCACTACCCTGTACTCCTCTCTGAATACGATCCATTCCGAAGAAAAGAACATTGTAACAGTAGAGGACCCGGTAGAATATCAAATAAACGGAATCGGCCAAATTCAGATAAATCCAAAAATCGGGCTTACCTTTGCTCACGGTCTCAGATCCATACTCAGACATGACCCCGATGTGATTATGGTAGGCGAAATAAGAGATTTCGAAACAGCGGAAATAGCCATCCAGGCTTCTCTTACAGGACACCTCGTGTTGAGCACCCTCCATACGAACGATTCGGCCTCTGCTGTAACCAGACTCATAGATATGGAGATCGAGCCCTTTTTGATAGCATCTTCTCTTTCCGGTGTTGTGGCCCAAAGGCTTTTAAGGAGGATATGCGATTCATGCAGGGAGAGCTATACACCTGAAGAGCATGAGATGGAATATCTTGAATCTCTCTCTCCTTCTGTCTTTAACGGTAAAGCTTTCAGAGGCGCCGGATGCGATCTGTGTAACGGAACCGGTTATTCCGGAAGAACGGGGATATTCGAAATATTAGTTATAGACAGCGATCTAATTGCCATGATAAACAGAAAAAACGACTCTTCCGCCATAAAGAGAACTTCCATTGAAAAAGGAATGTTTACCCTGAGGCAGGACGCCCTGGCAAAAGTCGCACTGGGCGTTACCACACTTGAAGAGGCGCTTAGAGTAACTCAGTAAACTTTAAAACAGCAGTCAGCTATCAGCGGTCAGCCTTCAGCTAAGGAAAGAATTGATGATTGAAAAACCTCTTGTCTCTGTACTGACAAGAACAAAGAACCGCCCTGAACGACTGGAAAGGGCTCTTAAAAGTGTTACTTCTCAGACATACAGACCAATAGAAGTTGTAGTTGTAAATGACGGCGGCTGTGATATTGACGACAAAAAGCTCGAAAAAGTATTAAACTCAATTTCTTTTAAATATATACAACTAAAGGAAAGCAGGGGCAGAGCCGGCGCCGGTAATGTGTGTATTGACAACGGAGAGGGCGAATATTTCGGATTCCTTGATGACGATGATATTTACTATCCAAATTGCTTATCCACTCTTGTGGAAGCCTCCCACTTACATAACAGGAGTTTTGTGTATGGACAGTGCGACTGTATAGAATATTCAGACAACAGCAGGAAACATCTTTTTACGATGGGGCAGCCATTCGATATGAGAGAACTGTTTTACAGAAATTTTATTCCTATAAACTCCTTTATTTTTAAAAGAGAGTGTTTAACCGATGTTGGTGGAATGGACGGGAATTTTGAAATACTGGAAGACTGGGACTTCATTTTTCGAATGGCCCGGGGAATGGAGCCATCAAAGGAACCGCTCTATGTGGATGTCCCGGTATCTGAGTATTCCATATTCGGCTCTGCCACAATAACAGCCAAGGGAGGGCAGGTGTATCACGATAACTACAGAGATATATTTTATAAAAAACACGCCTCCTTTCTCCACGCCAATGCTTTTGACTATTGTTTCAACCTGGGAGTATTGCAGGGAAAGAACGATTTGCAAGGATACCTGCATACACTCGAAGAGGAGTTGAATACAATTAAAAATTCAAAAGCCTGGAAGGCGATTCTCTTTTACAGAAAGATTAAGAATGTGCTGGTTAATAAAATGAAAAAAAGTCGAAATACGGGATTGGTTTAGGAAGGCTTACAATTGAATGTGATGAGATTAAATAGAAAAAAACTCCGCGATATTCGTCTCTCTCTCTTTGACAGGGCGCCCTTTTTTTCCAAAGATGACGAAACTTTTCTGAAGCGGTATACGTTGTCCGAATGGAGCGAATATGAGTTGTGGCTTTACAGGAATCGCCTTTTTACAATTTCCGGACTAAAGACTCTCTACAACCAGATGGAGAGTTTTAAAATTAAGCCTAAAATATCCATCATCATGCCTGTTTACAATCCTGAACCGGTTGAATTTATGCAGGCTTTGGAGTCGGTATTGTGGCAGGTTTATCCCTATTGGGAACTGTGCATTGTAGACGATTGTTCGGATAACAGGGAGTATTTAAATTACCTGAAACAGGTAAAGGACAAGAGAGTAAAAATGTTTATCAGGGAGGTGCATACAGGAATAGCAGACACCTCTACATACGCCATAAACAAGACCTGCGGCGATTATATTGCCGAACTCGATCAGGATGACGAATTGCATCCGGATTCTCTGTTCGCCTTTGTTCAGGCCCTTCAATTTGGTGAGATAGACTTTTTTTACAGCGATAAGGACATTATTTCGCCTGAGGGAAAGAGATATATGCACTTTTTTAAGCCGGACTGGTCTCCGGAATATCTTCTGTCCTTTAATTATATCAGTCATTTTGAGATATTCAGCAGAAGTATAATCTCCCTGGTTGGAGGATACAGGACCGATTACGAGGGGTCCCAGGATTACGATCTCATTCTCAGAGTGAGCGAAAAGACAGCAAAAATTCACCACTGCCCAATGATCCTCTATAGCTGGAGACAATCTAAAAACAGCATTGCAATCAGACCGGAACTCAAAGAGTATACATTCGAAGCAGGAGTAAAGACACTGAGAGACGCATTAAAAAGAAGGGGACTGCCGGTAAATGAGATAACAGAAGACACCAACCTGTGGAGAGGTCAGTACAGAATTGGCTGGGACTATGATATTCTTAAAGAGAGGAAAACTTTTTTTATTGCTATTGGCGAGAATAAAAGGGAGACTGACAGGATAACCGCACTCTTTAAACATTTTACAGCCCCCTTTAATGTAAAATTTTTGACTT
Source organism: Candidatus Magnetocorallium paracelense (assembly GCA_029001845.1). GTDB lineage: Bacteria > Nitrospirota > Thermodesulfovibrionia > Thermodesulfovibrionales > Magnetobacteriaceae > Magnetocorallium > Magnetocorallium paracelense. The sequence continues at coordinate 92,147 of JAREWP010000077.1, forward strand.
CCGATTTTATCATAGAAAACATTGATAATCTGTTGAAAGGCATGGAAGGAGAGGGATTTGTCTTTTTTTGTGACGACAGGATTACTGAAATCATCTCCTTTGGCTTGACCGATATGCTGGGATATCTCTCAATCGAAGATGTCTCAGTAACGGGTTGCAGATTTCTCGACAGGAGCGATAAGATATTCAACGCCGGCCTTTCCGTTACAGGCAATGGAAAGGTTTTGTTCTCCTACGAGGGAAGCCCGGCAGATGTTCACGGCTATGGAGCGACAGCAGCGGCTGCGAGAAATGTCGCGGCTGTTTTTCCTGCTTTTTGGGGGTGTAAAATCAGCGAATTAAGGGAAAGAGGTTACTTAAATAATTTGGGGGGGGGCTATTACCATGGGGTTCTGAATTTCTTTATAGACATTCTAAATATCGGAAAAAGGATAGCATATGTTCCTCATATGTCTTTGAGGATCGATAAAGAAAGACTCGATTACAACGATGCCTTACAAACATTTATCGACCGCTGGAAAAAGGAACATATGAGCGATCCGTACTACAACCCCAACCTTACGGATATCTATACAGACTTCGGCTTAAAGGTATAATATCTTCACTTTAGTGCATTATATATTGTTTTGTTAATGAATGCTTTTCTCATACAAACATACGTGAATCTCCAAGAAAAGACAATTAAAGCCTTATTGTTTTCCATTCTTCGCAGAACAGTAATAACATTTCAGAAAGTTAGATTGCCCCATAAGTCCGCCTTGTCTTTTAAACTTCCCGGAAGATATAATAAGGGTTGAAAGTATATTTTTGTTTTATCAGCTCATAAGCTATAAAAAATATTCTCTATGTCAATATTAACCAACACCCATAGTTTCAGACGTTACTTTATAAACGGAGATTTACCAAAGGATTTTCCAAAAAACTCTGAACCGGATATTGAGAGATATTCATTTAGGGAGTTAAGAAGCGATAGTCCTGAAGATATGTCTGTCGGATGGGTCTCTATCGATAATCCATTTTTAAATCCTATACAGGACTATAGTTATAATAGATATACATACATTGCTATGACGATGAGAATAGATAAGAAGATTATTCCCCCTAAGACGCTTAAATCCTATATATTAAAGGAAGAAACAATGTATATGGAGGAAAAAGGAACAGATCGCCTCTCAAAGAGAGAGAAAAGCAATATTAAGGATGTCGTACTAAGTAAATTGTTTAAACAGGTTCTGCCAAAAATTTCCACCTATGATTTCTTGTGGAATCTACAGGAATCACGGGTATATTTCTTTTCTGCAAGTGTGAAAGTCAATAGCATGTTTGTTGAGTTATTTGAAAATACATTCCACCTCTCTCTTATGAAAATGGCGCCATTTAATATCGCTTTACATAATGGTATAACTGAAGATATGCTTCTTGGCATTAAGAAAAGTAATATTTTCGATTAAAAGGAATTTATGGGTTTATATGATAACATAGAAAAAACTGCTTTTATTGGCAGCGATTTTCTTGTTTGGCTATGGTATATGTCCGAGAAGAATTTGGGAGTTTTTGATGTAAAGGATATAGGAATGGTCGATCTGTTGTTTTATGACAATCTAAAGCTGGAAAAGACTTTAGAATCCGGAAATGAATCCATTGTTTGTAAAGGATTCTCTTCGGAGCTTAAGGAAGCAAGGCTTGGATTAACAACCGGTAAAGAACTTAAAGAGGTTAAGATTAAATTAATAATGGATGATTACGAATGGTTTTTCACTTTGGATTCAACATTCCTGGATTTCAAGGGTCTTAAGACACCTAAAGTAGAAATAAATTCCACCGGTGATGAGGCTGATGAAGAAAATCGCTTCTTCGAGAAGATCGCGCTTATCGAAAAGGCTGTGAATGTGATAGATAATATTTTTTTGACCTTTATTGATCAGAGAATGAGTGAAAAATGGACAACAGATATTTTACCTGCCATTAATGGATGGAGAACGTAACGTTTTATATGGCTATATTCAATGTCATTAGCTTAAGGAGCAAAGCACCTTTCTTTTAAATATTGCAACTGTTCACAGAGTTCAGGGATCGGTGGTCTGTTTAAAGAGATTTTCCTTATTTTTCACGGTAAGAACTCCGAAAAGGGTGAAAACGTCAATTATGCTTTTGAAATTTAATAAAAAAAGTCCCTTTTACCTTAAACTGACCTCTGACCGCAGATTACTGTGAACAGTTACTAAATATTTTTCATAAACTCTATCCAGATCGGGAGGGCGGCGGAAGCACCTGTCTCTTTTTTTCCGATAGGGGTGTGATTGTCTCGTCCCACCCATACGCCAAGTATAATATTATCGTCAAAACCTATGAACCAGGCGTCTGTGTAATCGTTTGTAGTACCTGTTTTACCATAAACCACTCTATTCAATGACTTGGCTTTTCTCCCGGTGCCTTCCAATATAACGGCTCTTAGAATATCCTTCATCTCTATTACAACGCCTGCATCAAGAATCTCTTTTTGATTGTATATCGTTTCCTCAAGAATAAGCCCGTCCCGGTTTGTAACTTTTTCATAAAAAACAGGTGAAATGCTCTTACCGTGTGATAAAACGCCGTAGGCGTACACAAGATCCGGGAGAGTCATATCCGAAGCTCCCAGAGCAGAAGGCAGGTATGGCAGGACTTTACTTCTGATTCCAATTTCCCTTGCCGTTTTAATAACATTTTCGATCCCGACAATGTCGGCAAGGCAAACAGTGGCCGCATTGAGAGACCTGGCAAGGGCGGTTATTAATTTTACCTCTCCGTTAAACTCCTTATTGTAATTCTGAGGAGTCCATAAATCTCTTTCGTTTTTTCCTGTGTAAGTCACTTCATTATCTATTATCAAATCTTCCGAAATAAAACCCTGATTCAGGGCAGTCAGATAAACAATCGGTTTAAAAGCGGAGCCCGGTTGTCGTTTTGCCTGAAGAGCTCTGTTGAATTGTGTATCCCAGAAGTCGTTTCCGCCGACAAGGGCCTTGATTTTCCCCGACTTTCTTTCGACAGCCAAAAGAGCTGCCTGAATTCCGTCCCTTCTCCTCTTCTCGATCTCTTTTATTCCGTTTTCAACTGCATTTTCAGCGATCTCCTGCATCCTGTAGTCAAGAGATGTATAGATTTTGAGTCCTTCAGTATAAAGATTGTCTCCATATTTCTTTTCCAGGTCGTTTCTAATATGCTCCACAAAATAGGGGGCCCTATATTTTCTTCTGTGAATCGTCGTGGGAATTGGTTCTGAGATAGCGGATCGATACTCTCTGCTATTGATAAATTTGTTGTGAAGCAGTCTGCCGATTGCGTAATTTCTTCTTTTCAGAGCTTTCTTGGGATTTTTATAAGGGGAATACTTTGAAGGCGCCTTCGGAAGGGCTGCGAGAAGTGCAGCCTCGGCAATAGAGATATGTTCCGCTGTTTTACCGAAATAAGTTTGAGACGCCGATTCAATACCGTAGGCTCTGGCCCCGAAATAGGCCTGATTGAGGTAGAGCGCCAGAATTTCGTCCTTAGTGTAGTGCTTTTCTATTTGTATCGATAATGCCGCCTCTTTGATTTTTCTTTTTATGCTTCTTTCAGGCTTAAGAAAAAGCATCTTGGCAAGCTGTTGAGTAATTGTGCTGCCTCCCTGGACAAAAGCTCCCGCCTTGATATCCTGTATAAGAGCACCGACTATTCTGATAAAATCGATTCCGTGGTGTTTATAAAAGCGGGCGTCTTCAACGGCAATAAAGGCTTCTTTTACATGATCCGGAATTCTGCTGCCTGGGATAAAAATGCGCCTCTCTACATAGAATTCGGCCAGAACGTCGCCTTTTGCGGAGTAGACCAAAGAGGATTCGGAGGGATAGTATTCTTCCAGAATCTCGATTTTAGGAAGATCCGATAGTGTCCAAAAGAAAAAACCGCCGGCAATACCTGTTGCAATCGCAAAAACAGCGACGGTGAAAAAGAGAATTACAATTGCAAAAGAGGATTTCTTCTCCGGTCGGTTTACTCCTTTCCGGACATTAGGCATAATCTCTAAATTTATATAAGACCGTAGGTCTTTAAGACATTCTTCAGTTTCTCTTTATTAGGTTCCGACATTTCGCACAAGGGAAGTCTGAACTCCTCTTCTATCCTCCCTGTCATGGCAAGAGCAGTTTTAACAGGGATAGGATTTGTCTCGTAAAACAATGCGCCGTTAAGAAGCTCCATACTGTAATGGACATCTCTGGCTTCATTTACTTTTCCTTCGTTCATAAGCGCGCACATCTCGGAGACTCTCTTGGGTATTACATTGGCGGAAACCGAAATCGAGCCCTTGCCTCCCAAGGCCATCAACGTGAATGTGGTGAAATCGTCTCCTGAAAGCAGTGTCATTTTGTCGCCGCAAAGTCTTATTATCTCGCTTGCCTGCTTCATGTCGCCGGTTGCCTCTTTAAGTGCTACGATGTTTTCTATTTCAGCGAGTCTTGCAATGGTGGAAGGAAGTATATTCAGAGCTGTCCTGCCAGGTACATTATACAATACAATAGGTATGTCCACTGATTTGGCGATCTTTTCATAGTGCCTGTACACACCCTCCTGAGTAGGTTTATTATAATAAGGGCAAACAAGAAGAGAACCGTCAGCTCCCAGCTTTTTGGCGGTTTTGGTCATTTCGATTGTTTCCTCAGTCGAATTGGCGCCTGTGCCTGCTATTACAGGTACTCTTTTGTTTACTACGGCGACAGCGGTTTCGATTACTCTGTAGTGCTCTTTGTATTCAAGAGTTGCAGATTCGCCTGTCGTACCGCAAGGTAAAATGGCGTTTGTGCCTTCCGATATATGCCATTCAATAAGCTTACCGTAAGCTTCTTCGTCGAACTTGCCGTTTTTAAATGGTGTGACTATCGCTACAATGGAACCTTTAAACATCGAATCCTCCTAAAATAAAAGTAAGAAATTCTCAAGTATGGGGAGATCGGGACTCTATGGAGTCGCGTGAATTATAACATAGTTTTGGCGGAGAGGACAAAAGTAAAATCAGGAAACCGTTACTCCATGGACTAGGCTTTTACTGTAATATAATAGGCGATAACCATAATCAACACGACAAATGCACTGACGCCGATCTCATATCGTTTTTCCACCATAAACGAGCTTCTGAGCCTCTATGAGCAGTATCCTCCTTATGGCGGCTATGATTCCGATGGCCGGAAAGAGACTTATTATAAATTTTCATGCATTGTGGCGACCTTAGTCGTCGGGCATAAATAAGTGTTTATTCAGTGGCTATCTTACGATTTTATAAAATTTTATAAGCCTTTCAGGCGAAACTTTGAATAGCGTATATAAAAGCGCCAGTATCCAGTCCCTTACTGTTGTATATACAATACCTTCCTTTTCCCATCTCCTTGGTGAGGCCAGTATTTTTTTATTAATGAATGCAATTCTGCCGGCCTTCTTCAGTCTTCGTACTATATCTACATCCTCCATAAGCGGTAAGTCGCTGTATCCTCCTATTTTCTCATAGATTTCTTTTTTCAGAAAAAGGCCTTGGTCTCCATAAGGCAGACTTGTTATTCTGTTACGCAAAAAAACTGCGAATTCTATAATTCTGTACCTTTTTTTTCTGGAATGAATACCCAGATTGAAAGCGCCTGCCGAGATATTCGCATCTTTTAGCAATGATCGGATATTTTCAAATGTATTTTCCGGAACGATGCAGTCAGCGTGAAGAAAGAAAAGAATGTCTCCTTTTGCGGTCTCGGCGCCCCTTTTCATCTGCTTTCCCCTGCCCCTTTCGGCGGTAATGAGTTTGCCCGTAAATCTTCGTGCAATTTCGGGTGTTAGATCGGTGCTTCCTCCGTCAACAATAATCAGTTCCTCATTCTCTGATATATTGAGCATCGGCAGAGTCACGGGAAGGAGATTGGATTCATTCAGAACCGGTATTATGACAGAAATTTTTTCCATTGAGTCTATTTTCGGAGTAAACGTCTATGATCCTCCTGTCCACCACAAAGCAGGGAATATTAAGAAGCAGCAGTGATGTCCTGCCAAAACAAGGTGGTGTTTGAGTTTACGAGTTTCAGCTTGTTTTGGCAGGACATCACTGCTGCTTCCGGTTCGCATTTGTCTATTTTCGGGATAAAGAGTTATTAGAGTTCAATAGTAAGAATGTGTTGAAATTATTTTCATCGCAAAGACAAAATGGGCTAAACGATAATATTAAATATAAATTGTAAAGAGGAGTAAGAAAAGAACCTCTGTAATTTCACCTGTTGCGCCAATATTATCGCCTGTAAGACCGCCGAATTTTTTTTCGAAAAAAGATGTCGAAGCGATAGTACAGAGAGATAATAAAAACAATAGAGGTATTAATTTTACAATATAAAGAATATAAGACTCAATATAAAAGGTTAAAAAAACTGCAATTATGCTGAATATGGTCGTTTTGAGGAGTGCGATAGTATCGGTGTGCTCTATAAACATTTTCCCAAGTCCCTTGGAAGCCGCGCTCTTTGCTCTGCTCATGGCTGCAACCATTGCCCAACGACCGATAAGTCCGAACAATAAAAGCGGTGATATAATCGAAACGCTTAAAAGATTCTTTAGTGCAAGGTATTTCAGTGCGAGTATTGCGATAATTGCAGTAACACCTGCAGGGCCGGTTGTGCTGTCCTTCATGATCCGCAGCATTTCATCCCTCTCTTTACGGGAGGCCAGGGCGTCGAATGTATCGGCAAGTCCGTCCAGATGAAATCCTCCGTTAATCGAAACAGAGAGTAGAATAATGGAGGCCGCCGTTATATCCGCCGGCAAGAGCATCGATAACAAAAGAAAGGAAGCATACAAAAAAAGACCCTGAAACAAACCGATCACAGGGAAAAATTGAGCGCTTGCTGCAATATCTCTTTCTGTCGGAGTCTTGTTCTCTTTAAAAGGGAGTGGAATGATTGTTAAAAAGCGAAAGGCGATTAAAAGCCCGGTCACCTGACACCATCCTTATCGGATACACCGGCTTCGTCGAATGTAGCCATTTCGCTATAAAGCTTTAAAGAGGCGTCCAGCAGTGTCATGGCAAGTACTGCTCCCGTCCCCTCGCCAAGCCTCAATCCAAGGTCCAGAAGAGGTGTCATCCCCATGTACTTTAAAGCCGCTCTATGGCCTCTTTCTTCCGATATATGGGAGGCGAACATATAATCGATAAGTGCGGGGTTCATACAATAGGCAGTCAATGCACCGGCTGTGGATATGAAACCGTCAATAACAACGGGAAGACGCAGCGATGCCGCTCCAATACATAATCCGGCTATGCCGGCTATCTCAGCGCCTCCTGTTTTAGAAAGAATATCGATCGGATCGTTACAGTCAGGGGCGTTTATTGTAATCGCTTCTTCTATTACAGCGATCTTCTTCTCAAGTGCATCCTTTCCGATTCCCGTTCCCCTGCCTGTTGCATCCCTGACAGAAATTCCGGTAATCAATGACGTAATAGCAGAAGCCGATGTCGTATTGGCGATTCCCATTTCGCCTGCTGCAAACATCTTATAACCGGCTTCACCATATTTCTCTGCAAGCTCTATTCCGGCTGTTATGCACTGAACTGTCTCCTCAACAGTCATAGCAGGTTCTTTCTTCATGTTCCTTGTCCCTTTGATCACTTTTCTATTCTCAAGACCGTCTATGTTGTGAAAATCATAATTCACTCCAATATCGACGACAATGACATCGACACCGGCATGTTTTGCCAATACGTTTACGGCTGCCCCCCCTCTTAAAAAATTAAATACCATCTGAGGAGTCACTTCTCCGGGAAATGCGCTTACTCCCTCTTCAGCCACTCCGTGATCGCCGGCAAAGGTAATAACCGCTTTTTCTGGAATTTCAGGAATGTCTGATTCATATATTGTGACAAGTTTGGCAGCAAGTTCCTCGAGCATACCGAGACTTCCTCCGGGTTTGGTAAGAGTGTTCAGCCTGGCCTGAGCCACATCCCGCCACCTCTTGTCAGTTCCTTTAATACTTTTTAATTTTTGCTTTATAATATTCATTTTATTCTCATTGGGATTCCTGCGACAACCATATAGACCTCATCGGCAACAAAGGCCACTTTCTGATTCATGATCCCTGACATGTCTCTGAATTTTCTTGCCAGAGGGTTGTCCGGAACGATTCCCATACCTGTTTCGTTTGACACGATAAAGATGGGGGATTTGATATTTTCCAGGGTAGAAGTTAACTTCTCAATCTCCCCTTCAATGTTCGCTTCGTTTTGAAACATGTTAGAGAGCCACAGCGTGAGACAGTCAAGAAGGATAACATCATATCGCCCTGACAACTCTTTTATTAAAGGAGCTATTTCAACAGGCTCTTCAAATGTATCCCACTTGCCGCTTCGCTCCTTTTTATGCTTATCTATGCGTTCTTTCATCTCGTCATCCAATGCCGTGGCAGTGGCGATATAAGCCCTCTCTCCTTTAAAGCTCACAGCGTTCTTTTCAGCAAACCCGCTCTTCCCGCTCCTTGCGCCTCCTATAATAAATGTAATCAATTACCCCTCCTGATTCAGTTTAAGCTGCTTATGCTGCGACTTTCAAGAAATAATACCATAGACCCGATGCATAATTCCAAGACTGGATCTGCAATTATGCAATTATCACTTCAACTTTTGCCCTGTCCCCATGACTTCCTCAACAATCATATCTTATTTCAACTTCGCCATTTCGGCCATCCTGTAAATGGAGTTTCCGTTGAATCTAAAGTAAGTGAAAATACTCTTATTAAAATTTAATTATTAATTTTCTTAATTAATACATGATATGATATATAAATTTAATGAGTGACTCTTAATTAGGATGAAATGAACAAAAAATTGACTTCAAATTCAATGAATTTACAGAAGTTCGATAGAGGAGATATTTTTATTAAAAAAGACAAGTATGATATGACGTTAACGATTTATGCCGTACCCATAATATGGATTTCCCTGCTCTTCATCACTCTTATTGCCACTACCAATGTATTGGCAAATGATATTGTTATCAGAGATGTGACGATTATCGATGTAAAGAATGAGGAGGACAATATCCTGAATAAACAACAGATCGTTATTAAAGATGGCAGAATATTCTCTGTCAGTCCTCAGGTATCACCTCCGGCTTCAGGAACTACCATGATCGACGGCTCCAAATTAATAGCCCTTCCGGGGTTTATTAATACTCATACCCATCTCTGGCAGCATGTGGCCAAAGGCTTCTATCCAAGTGGTAATCTCCAACAATGGGTAAGGATCTATCGCTATTCCCACTATTTTACGGATCACAATCTCTATCGGACAATATATGCAGCAGCAAGCCAGGCATTGCTGTCCGGTATTACAACAGTATCGGACTTCGCTTCTGCAAATTTTAGTGACTTTTCCCTTGATGCGACCTGTAGGGCATTAAATGACACAGGTATGGGAGGTATTGTGGTCTGGTGGAATCCGGCTTCCTTTCTTCCTTACTCGATAAAATCCTCTGAGATTAAACGATTACAGAGCAAGTGCGGAAAGCTGGACATTTGGATGGGGCAGGGGCCTTTATCCTTTTTCCCCATACCGGCGGTCTATGACGGAATATCACTGGCAAAGGAAAACAACCTCACTATTACGGAGCATACCATGGAGAATGTTCAGGAACAGCGAGATTTTTACAAAAGCTTATCAAAATATCTAAGTAATTATAGTTCTCAACTAAGTATTTCAGATAAGAATAAGCTTCAGGAGATTTTAAATGCAGGCGCTCCTACGAAAGTGGATGGTGTTGCATGGATTGAGAGACTGGCCAAACAGATTGTGGATCATGACAATACAACAGCGCCAAAGTTAACACCGGTTGAAAGGGAAAGACTATCAAAATGGATAGACAGGAACAGCATATCGCCTGTACCTCTGCTGGATTATTTTGGAGCCATAACCAATACCTATGTATCCATTCATAGTGTATGGCAAAGTGAGACCGATATAGAGCTTTATCAAAAGAAAGGAGTGCATGTATCCCATAATCCCGAATCCAATCAGTATCTGTCATCGGGAATCGCACCCATTCTTACCTATAAACAAAAAGGAATCAATGTTTCACTGGGAACGGACGGCGCCGCAAGCAATGACGGTATCAATTTCTTCTCAGCCATGCGCGCCTTATGGAATCTACAGAAAACAGGCGCTTTGAACACTGCCATATCAAAGGATATTGATCCCATATATGTTATTCGGGCCGCCACAATAAATGGAGCCAAAGCACTGGGAAGAGAAAAGCAAACAGGAAGTATTGAGCAGGGCAAAGAGGCTGATATCGTTCTGCTGTCAAAGGAGCGCTTAGGGATTTCTCCTTATGTAGGGGAGAAAACAAAAAATAATATTATTGCCTTAATCATATACAGCGGTAATCTCATGAGTATTGAAAGCGTCATATCCGATGGCAGAGTCGTTGTGGAGAAAGGACAATTGACGAAAGGTGATACAGTAGCAAAACTGGCTCACGATCTTACTTCTGTTTCCAATGAGCTGGTAAAAGAGGTTGAAGCAGGAAAGAACTGGACAGAGACATTCAATCTGACAGATACAATGATAGACCCCTATTGGTATAAATACAGGTCTGTCAGACAGAGAGATCGGATCGACCTTACAATAAAAAACAGGGGTTCAAAAAATATCACTGTAACACTGGCCATGTCAGGCGCCGTATTTGGAGGAGCAGCTTCTGAAATGTTAAGTGACAAAACGAGGAGAAGATTTCCACTTGATCCGACAAAAAACCTGTTTTTCAAAAAGAACGTCTTAGCTCCCGATCAGTCTATAACAATCGTCAAGAAGAGGAGGAGTACTATATATAATATAAAATATCCGAACCAACCACCAATCAGCAGAGACGGGAAGGACCAAGTGACTCATAGATTTGCTGAGCAAATACTCATTTTGGGAGAGAGATAAGGTGTATAAGGGTTTTAATCTAAAAAACAGGGGAAAACCTGTTCCATCTAATGATATGTGGATAGCTGCCTTTGCAATGCAGCATGGACTATCGCTTTTTACTTATGACGCACACTTCAAAAACATAAATGGTTTGCTTTTATATCCGGGAGGGAATAAATATGGCCGTAATGACAATTAGAGGAATCGATAGTGAGACAACAAAGATATTAAAGAAGAAAGCTGTGGATGAAGGTCTAAGCGTAAACAGTCTCATAATAAAGATTATAAATGAATTGTTAGGACTTGCAAAAAAAAAAAGAGGAAAAAAATCTATAGCGATATTGATCATCTGGCCGGCTCATGGTCGGACAGTGATTATGAAAAGTTTATGGCGGGAATCTCCGATTTTGACAGAATAGATGAAAACTTATGGAAGTAAGTCAATAAATTGTCCCTCATACCCCCTTTTTCATTTTTTAGCCGGATTTGCTTAGTTCTGAATATTTGCAATACTCGCGGATTGTACAATTGTCGCACTGTGGCGATATGGGTTTGCAAACTCCCTGACCAAAGGCGACCAGAATCCCGTTTATATCTTTCCAGTATTTCTTTGGCAGCTTTTCCCTCAGAGCGGTTTCCGTCTTTTCCGGGGTTTTTGTATCTACATATCCCCATCTGTTTGTTATTCTGTGGACGTGGGTGTCAACGCATATTCCATACTTATCAAACCCTCTGGTTAAAACAAGGTTCGCCGTCTTTCTTCCCACTCCCTTAAAACCCAGCAACTCATCGATCGTGTCAGGTACGGCGCCATTATATTTTTTTACAAGAATGGTACATAAACTTTTGATCTGTTTTGCTTTCACTCTGTAAAACCCGACAGGATAAATGGCTTTTTCGATAACATCAATCGAAAGGCCGGCCATCTTTTCGGCATTCGATGCAATGGCGAAGAGCCTCTCCGACGCAGCGGCCGTAGTTCTGTCCTGTGTACGAAGGCTCAGGATGCAGGAGATAAGAACCTTAAAGGGGTCTCTCCCGACACCGGACATTGCATCGATATAAGGAACATCTAAGGTTGAAACCTGCTTTTTTAGCGTCTTCAGGACTTTATGTATGTTAAATAATTTCATGGATGTAGGTTTTCAGGATTACCGGTAAATCGGTTCCCTGCTTAATGAAAGACTCGCATAAAAAAAACTGCTGCCGGCAGCAGCTTGACTTAAATTAGTCAATCGTCAATAATCAATCGTTAATCACCATCGTATTCCCTCAGCTTCAAGATTAACGATAGTGACACCACGCCGTTTAATGCGCCTGTAAGAGTACCTGCGAGCAGAATTACAGGGGCGATAATCAGAATCGTTTCCATATTGTGTATAAAAAGGAAGTAGGCGACGAAAAGCTGTGTCAGATTATGGGAGAGCGCGCCTATGAGGCTGAGTCCGGCAGGGCCGAACAGGGAGGGGATCGTTTTATGAACCAGAGCCATCATAGAAGCGCTTACAATGCCTGCAGAGAGGCTCAATATAAAAGCAGGCCCTAAAAATGTACCGATCAATACCGATGTGGCGAAGCATTTGACAACAGTAACTGCCATGGCGGTCCTGAATCCGTATAAAACCAGGGCAGTCAGAATGATAATATTGGCAAGGCCCAAACGCAACCATGGAAGAGGCGTGGGAATCAGTCTCTCCATTCCGTGGAGGGCCATGGCATAGGCAGCAAGCATTGCAATTCTGTATTTATCCCGTGACTGCATCTACATCCCGATATTTACCTTCCGATCCTGTTATTGTTACAACGACCCTGTTTGGCAGGCATATAAGAGCTCCCCTGTCGATCCACCCCTGCGCCATACAGAGTTTATTCGGGCAGTCGGCGTTCCTGATCCCGACTCTGTTGTTCCTTATCTCCACGATTACACCCTCTGTTTCGACTGTTCTGTCTATGCTAAGGGAAAGCTTGTATTGAGGCTCGTTATTGACTGAAATGATAACGTCCGTACCGCCTGAATAGAGATTGTCTGTAAAAAAGATACCTGCTACGGATATAAAGAGCAGAGCAAAAAAGAGAATGTAGTCAAAGGGTGAAACAGATTGTAATACCTTCTTTTTAAAGTCTTTATGTTGAGGTTCGGTTATATGAAACTCAGATTGCATGTAAGTAACACCTTAGGCTGACTTCATAATGTAACCGCAGGCTTCAGCCTGCACAGGGGGGCGGTTAACCAACGGTTTACTCAGGCTAAAGCCTGTGGCAACTTTTTTTGCTTATAGCTCGCAAACCTGCATAAAAAAAGAAAATTCCTTGCGATCAAGCTACAGCTTCCGGCCCCGATTGTTATCGATCATTTTCAGCGAATCCTTTAAATTGTCGGTGTGAAAGCTTTGCCCGTTGCTGTATACTATAAAAGTCTTTACCTTGAATTTTTCGATCAGCTTCATTCTCTTTTTCCCGCCTGCAATAAACAGGGCAGTCGATAAAGCGTCTGATAATACGCCTTTGTCACTTATAACGGATACACTTCGTAACCCGGTTGCAGGATATCCTGTTGCCGGATCGAGAAGGTGATGATATCTGATATTGTCTTTTAAAAAGAACCTCTCATAGTCGCCCGATGTGGATATGGCGCCTTTTTCCATTGTAATAACGGCAGAGAGGTCTTCCGGTCCTCCGCGAGGAGCTCTGATGCCGATACGCCATTCGCCATTGCCCGGTTTCCTGCCAAAGGTCCGAATATCTCCGGCAACGGCAACGATTCCTGCTGCAATACCTCTCTTTTTTAACACTTCCACTCCTCTGTCCGCTGCATATCCCTTTGCTATGCCTCCAAGATCGAGAAGCATTCCCTTTTCCACAAGCATAACAGATGACTCGGCTTCATTTAGAATGACTTTTTTATAATTTACAAACTCGAGACGCTCTTTCACCTCTTCATCTACAGGCATTATTTCTTTATGAAAATCCCATAAAGTCATTACAGGACCGATCGTAGGATCGTATGCGCCTTCCGTTTCTTTTGAAAGCCGAAGCGCTTCTTTTACAAGCTCGAAGGTGTCAGTCGATACAGACGCAGCTTCTGTTCCGGCGAGCCTGTTAATAAGGGATATTTCACTTTCATCAGAAAAAAAATTAAAAAGACCTTCCAACCTTTCGAATTCTGTAAACAGGGCGTCCATTGCCTTGTCAGCTTCGCTTTTTGACGGGGAAATCGCTGTTACTATTACAACGGTATCCATTACGATCATCGATTTCCTGTGCATTTGAGAATCGCCGGATTTGCATCCGGCGAGTGTTATCAGAGAGGCAAAAAGAAAGGATAACAGAAATTGTATGGGAGGAGTGAAAGGGAATGTTATCATCCGGTCGCTCTGTTATTGGTCCGAAAAAACGATTTTTCGTACTTCATCGAAGTGATCGACCAGATGGAAGGTGATTCCTTTTTTAAGGTAATCCTTTAATTCCTCGAAATCGCTGCTGTTTTGTTTGGGTATGACGATGGTATCGATTTTATTTCGTCTTGCTGCAATCACTTTTTCTTTTAAGCCTCCAATGGGAAGGACATTGCCGGTAAGTGTAAGTTCGCCTGTCATTGCCAGTCCCTTTTTTACCTTTACGCCGAGAGCGACCGACAACAGCGCCGTAGCCATTGTAATGCCGGCAGAGGGGCCGTCTTTGGGAGTGGCTCCTTCAGGGACATGGAGGTGTAAATAATTATTTTCAAAGTATTCCTTATCACCGCCATACTTTTCTACATAGGCATTTATAAAGCTGTAGGCAATATTCGACGATTCAACCATCACATCACCCAGTTGCCCGGTTTGCTTAAATCCCTTCTTACTGCCCGTGGAGATCGCTTCTATTCTCAGAACGGCGCCTCCCATGGACGTCCAGGCCAGCCCAGTGGAAACGCCGGGCGGGTAATCCATATCAAGAGGATTTTCTTTAAATTTTGGTTTCCCCAGAAACTTACTCAGATTTATTACATTGATATTTACTTTTTTGTTGTCTCCCCTGGCAATAATGGCGGCCATCTTTCTGCAGATCGTGGCGATCTGTTTTTCCATGTTCCGTACGCCTGCCTCACGTGCATAGTCCTGTGTGATTTTAGCGAAGGCGTTTTTATTGATATCGAGATTGTCCTTTGTAAGTCCGTGGGCTTCCAGCTGTTTTGGAAGAAGAAAGCGCCTGCCTATCTCGATTTTTTCTCTCTCCACGTATCCGCTCAGTCTCATGACCTCCATTCTGTCCAGTAAGGGGCCGGGAATAGTATCCAGTGTATTCGCCGTTGTAATAAACAGAACCCTCGACAGATCGAAGGGAACATCAAGGTAGTGGTCTATAAATGAGGAGTTCTGCTCGGGATCGAGTACTTCGAGGAGCGCCGACGAGGGATCGCCGGCGTAACTGTGGCTGAGTTTGTCTATTTCATCGAGCATAATGATGGGATTGGAAGTGCCGCAGTATTTCATTGCGTTTATAAGTTTACCGGGCATTGCGCCGATATAGGTTCTTCTGTGACCTTTGATTTCGGCCTCATCTCTCATGCCGCCAAGGGAGAATCTGTAAAATTTCCTGTTCAGGGCTCTTGCAATGGATTTTCCCACAGAGGTCTTGCCCACTCCCGGAGGCCCTACAAGACAGATAATACTGCCTTGAACGTCGTGCTTAATTTTCATTATGGCGATAAACTCGATGATTCTGTCTTTAATGTCTTCAAGGCCGTAGTGATCCTGATTCAATATTCTTCTGGCCCTTGTAAGATCGGTTTTGTCGCGGGAATATTTGCCCCAGGGCAGGGACGTGATAATATCCAAATAGTTCCTCACAACTCCGAACTCAGGTGAGTTCGGTTCTGTTAATTTGAGTTTTTGTATGTCATTGTCTATCTTTTCTTTCACTTCATCGGAGAGTTTCAAAGATGCAAGCCTTTCTTCTATCTTTTTAATCTCAATGGTTTTATCGTCCATCTCGATGCCCAGTTCTTTTTTAATGACCTTTAACTGCTCTCTCAGGAAATACTCTTTCTGCTGCTTACTGATCTTCTCCTGTATTTCTTCCGAAATCCTTGCCTGCAATTTAAGCAGATCGACCTCTTTCTTTAACAGATAAAGAACTTTTCTCATTCTCTCCTTTACATCTATGGTCTCGATTATATCCTGAAGCTCTTCCGAGTTCGACGAAGTCAGAGAGGCCGCTACATCGGCGACAGGGCCGGGGGTGGAAGTGTCGATATTTTGGAGAGAATTTTTCATTTCGCTCGACATCAACTGATTTTCCTTTATTACGCTTTGCATATCCGTGATCAGGCTCATATGCAGGGCCTTACTTTCCATTGAGTCGTCAGGCAGTATTTCATCGGGATATTTCACGAGGGCGATAATATTGGGTTCGAGGCTGTGTATTTTTTGCACCTTAAATCTCTTTACCGTTCTCACAAGCACCTGCACGGTATCTTCCGCAGTCTTGTGTATCCCGAATATCCTTGCCGCTACGCCCCATTTATAAAGATCGGTGTTGCTTTTGACATCTTCGCTTTTTTCTTTCAGAAGAAGTAAGCCAAGAGTTTTGTTATCACCCTCTACAAAGTTCACGGAATTGATATATCTTCCTGAAACAAGAATGGGCATGACCATGTTAGGGAAAAGGGGTCTGCTTTTAATAGGGATGATGACAATATTATCGGGCAGTACGTCGGCGGCGAGAACGAGACCTTGTTCCTGGCTTTCTGTTTTCTTCAGGTCCGATTCCGGCTCTGCTTTCTTATTTTTATCGTTTCCGTCCAGGGAAGGATCGATTATCTCTACTTTATTTTTATCATTTTTATTGTTATCCTGTTGCGACATTTTGGAACTCCTTATAGAGTGAAACTACCCGTCCGCAGGACGAGCTTCGCTCAATTCATGGCATTCACTAGTTTACTCAAAAAGGCAAGGCTATGTCACGCGGAAAATCTCGGAATCCGTAAATCGGCACACCTGAGTCAATGCAAGCGGCGGCAATCTGCAAAGGGGGGATCATGAATTCTCTCTCACAATATCTACGCAAATTATATATTTGAAATTATCTGTATCGTTAAACCGGGTGGATATGGTTATGCAGAGATTGCCTGAAGCCATTGAAATGTATTCGGAAGAGACGTATTTGTCTCCGTGGCTGTTGAGGAATAAATAATAATCCTTTAACGAATGATCGGAGCCGTTATCTGCAGGATGAAACAATAATCTTTTTTGCTTTTTAATTTTTTTATTGTTTATAATGGTGCGACCTGACTGAATACCCCTTTCATCGAGAATGTAGGCGCATTCGATCTCCTCGCGCCCTTTCATTACTGATTTGATCGTGGTCTCAAAATCATTTAAGCACGATAAAGAGAGCGCATCGATAAATTCTTTAATTAAATTGCCATACCTGTCGTATTGTTTCCTGCGCAGATGGATTCTCTCCTTTTTATAGCTTTTAAACTTTAAGGCGAGAAAGTCGATCTTTTCCTTTATCGCTTTTATATTTAAACGGGCCGCTTCGACCGGTTTTGAAAAATAAAATCCCTGAAGCAGATTGCCTCCCAGTTCCAATGACAATAAAACATCTTTTTCGCTCTCAACGCCTTCTGATACGACAAGAGCTCCGATATTTCTGGACAATTGGACCAATGCTCTGAAAATCTCCTGCTTGTGATATCGGTTTTCCATATCTTCGACAATATATTTATCAATCTTGATTAAGTCCGGTTTGGCAAGAGCGATTCTGTTGAGGTTGGAACTTCCGGCTCCAACGTCATCAAGGGCTATAATAAATCCGTGCTCTTTATGAAAATCTATAAATTTTTTCAGAGCCTCCACATTGTGAGATTCGGATTCCAGGATTTCTATAACGATGTTGTTGGGATTTAATCCTAATCGTAATACCTGGTTAAATAAATATCCCGATCCCACAACCTCTTCATCGAGGATAGAGGTTTCGATATTGAGAAATAGCAGATAATTATTGTTGCTCACATACAAATCCCTGAAGTTCTCCAGAGCCTTTTCCCGACAGAGTCTGTCCATTTCAATTGATACACCGTCATCCTTCGCTATACTGAACAAGGCAAAGGGAGAGATATCCTTTCCAGTATAGGGACATATTCCCCGACTTAATGCCTCGAAGCCTGTAATCGTTTTTTCCGGAATAGAGACAACAGGCAAAAAGCATGTTTTGACCAACTGCTTTTCCAGAATTTCGTCGGCTTTTATATCGAAACTATCTGATTTGGAGTTTATCGCTGTCATATCTGCAAATTCAATCGTTTTATGAAGTAGCAAGCTTGGTGAAATCTAATCCGAATATAGCAAAAAGCATGCTCACAGGCAGTATTGTTTTTCATACCTGCTGCGGTCAGGTTCCGAGGCAGGCATAAATGATCCTAAAAAAGCATTTAGCTGTCAGCCATCATCTGTCAGCTTTTTAATTGCAATACTTTCCATGGCTGAAGGCTGACCGCTGATAGCTGACAGCTGTTTTTAAATGATTATAAAGAGCATTAATTTCAGCACAAAATTGTAGTAATGTACAAAAATGTATCGATAATTTTGTATCTCACGCCTCCGGCAGACTCCAAACACGATTTAATTAAGGAAAAATCTAAATCCATGCGCCAAAGGGAGTGTTGGTATAAAAATTGAAATGTTTTAACTACGCTTTGCTTTTGCATAATCTTTTTAATTAAAATATAATTTTTATTAAGGAAGCTTTTTGTTGTTACATAGAAATAACATCGTCTATCCTATTCCGGTGATTCCCTTTCAAAGCCAGATTCCACAGGCAATACGAAACATGCAATGAATAAAAATGATTTGATTTTCCCGACATGCAACTTTTCTCAGCTTCTAAAGGCTGTCTTCATGTTATTATTCTTGGTGAATGCTCACATTTGTGGTGACATAAAGTGTTTTTTAATTCAATCATAAAAACCAGGAGGAAGCTTTGTCTTTAAAAAACATCAAAATTGGTAAAAAACTGATATCCGCTTTTATTATGGTGACCCTGTTATTTGTAGTAATCGCTGTATTATCTCATGAAAAAACAGTGGAAATAACGGAAACCTCGACATTAACCGATGCTGCAATGGAGATGAAAATTGCTGTAGCCAGAGACATGCAGATGATTATGGAACTGCTTGCAGCAGGCAACCAGGAAGACCTGGATGCCGTCTGGAAGGAGCATGAGGGCTTTGTCAATGAGTTCGATACCTTTGCAGATGCCATCCTGCAGGGCGCCATGACCGAGGAAGGTATGATATATGCCGCAAAGGACGAAAAGCTTAAAAAAATAGTAAATGAGGCGGACGGATTTCATAATAATGAGTTTCAACCCAGAGTAAAGAAGGTCTATGAACTGATGGGAGAGGAGTTTAAACTCAGGGAAGAGATGGCTGTGACTATGGATGAGTTTGAAGCGGATTTCGAAAAAGTGCTCTCCCTAGCGGAAGATTTTGAAGGCTTGGTTAAGGAGAGAATAAAGGGGCTGATTGCAGCAGGGGCAAATACGGAGAATATTATTACAAAGGACAACACCTGGACGGACATGGCCATGGAGATCAAGACTACTATCGCCATAAGCAGAATCGCCATTGAGGAGTACGCTCAAAGTCTGGAGGCGGAGGCCCTTCCTGAAATAGAAAAAGAGTATAAGGAGACACTGAAAGAATTCGATATCTGGATTCAGGCGCTTTTAAACGGCGCCGAAACCGACGAGGGCAGGATTGCGCCCGTAACGGCGCCGGCTTTAAAGGAGATGGTTCTTGAACTTGATAAGGTTCATGATCAGAGATTTCAGGCAAGCGCCGGAAAATTTATGGATATTCAGAAGAAAATTGCAACCCTTACGGCAGAGAGATCCCTCTATGACGAGGAGGCGGACGCAATTGGTGAAAAAATGCTTGTTATGCTTGGCGGCATCGAAGAGGGAGCAAAGGATGCCGTAGCCAAAGCCAATACCGCAGCGACAACGATGTCCATATCGGGAATAATTATTGGTGCTGTCCTTGCCATGTTTCTTGCATTTCTTATTACTCGCTCCATAACAAGACCTTTAAATGAAGCCTTAAACGCAGCGAATCATCTGGCTCAGGGCGACCTCACCTTGGATGTGAAAGCCGAAAGCACTGACGAGACCGGTCAACTGCTGTCCGCCATGCACAATATGATCGAAAAGCTTCGCTCCGTTGTGGGAGACGTTAAGTCTGCTGCAGATAATGTTGCCTCCGGAAGCGGCGAGATAAATTCGAGTGCTCAATCTCTATCGGAAGGTGCGACTGAGCAGGCGGCTTCTGCAGAAGAAGCGTCGTCGTCAATGGAGCAGATGGCTTCCAATATCAATCAGAATGCAGACAACTCCTACCAGACAGAGACAATTGCTTCCAAGGCGTCACAGGACGCGGGAGAAGGCGGAAAAGCCGTTGCCGAGGCAGTAACAGCAATGAAGCAGATTGCAGATAAAATATCGATTATCGAAGAAATTGCCAGACAGACCAATCTACTGGCCCTGAACGCAGCCATTGAAGCGGCGCGAGCCGGCGAAGCCGGCAAAGGCTTTGCCGTTGTTGCCTCGGAAGTAAGAAAGCTGGCCGAACGCAGTCAACTGGCAGCCGCTGAAATCACTCAACTGTCGGCGTCGAGTATGGGAGTTGCCGAGAGAGCGGGAGAAATGCTGACAACGCTTGTTCCCAATATACAAAAAACAGCGGAACTTATTCAGGAGATCAGTGCTGCAAGCAATGAGCAAAAAACAGGCGCCGATCAAATCAACAAAGCCCTTCAGCAGTTGGATCAGGTCATACAACAGAATGCTTCCGCATCCGAAGAGATGGCCTCGACGTCCGAAGAGCTTTCCTCTCAGGCGGACATGTTGAAGAACTCGATTTCCTTTTTTAATATTGCGGAAAGTACAGTGGGAAAGATAATGCAGCCTCAACCGAAAAAAGCATCGGGCAGCGCGAAGAAAATAGCAGCAACTCCCAAACCTCCGCCTAAGGCTATTTCACATACACCTGTCCTGAACGAAGGTATCGATATTATCATGGACAAAGGCGAAGCCGATTCCGATGACGATCAGTTTGAAAAGTACTGACTCAATTGTGGGCCGGATGACATAAGAGGCTTGCATTGTAGATTTGATTTTGTGTAAATTACATGTAAATAATAAACTGCGCGCTCATTATAGTTTTTGATGATAGCGAGGGGTAATGGCTATAAAACCCGAGAATGGAGGAGGTT
Organism: Candidatus Magnetocorallium paracelense; assembly: GCA_029001845.1. Classification (GTDB taxonomy): domain Bacteria; phylum Nitrospirota; class Thermodesulfovibrionia; order Thermodesulfovibrionales; family Magnetobacteriaceae; genus Magnetocorallium; species Magnetocorallium paracelense. The sequence continues at coordinate 113,354 of JAREWP010000077.1, forward strand.
TATTTATGACATTTTTAGAGAAACTCAAATTTAGAAACAAATTGCTTTTAATGCTTCTCGTTCCTATTGCAGGACTGCTCTATTTCTCAATAGGCGGGATAATGGAGAAAACGAGGCTCTCCAGCGAGATGAGTTCAATTACGCCGCTGGCGGAGCTTGCCGTAAAAATCAGTGCGCTCGTTCATGAGACTCAAAAAGAGAGGGGAGCGACAGCCGGATTTTTAGGCAGTAAGGGCGCTAAGTTTTCTTCGGAGCTAAAAACACAAAGAAGCAATACCGATGGCAGGGTAAAAGAGTTAAATGTTTTTCTAAAAGGCTTTGAGGCGGATATTTACGGAGGAAATTTTAAACGTAATTTAAACGCTTCCATGCAGATGCTGACCGGTATAGATGACAAGAGGGCCGGTGTGAGCGCTTTTAAGCTTACCACCAAAGAAGCGATCGGATACTACACTAACATGAATGCCTCCTTTCTCGATGTAATTAACAATATAACGAAATTGAGCACAAACGCAGAAATCACGACACTCGCCACGGCCTATGTCAATTTTCTGCAAGGCAAAGAGAGAGCCGGGATTGAGAGAGCCGTATTAAGCAATACATTTGCCTTAAATAAGTTCGCACCCGGAATGTTCAATAAATTCAGTTTTTTGGTGGCTGCTCAAAAGATATATAACAGCGTTTATACTTCCCTTGCCAATGATGAGCAAAGGGAGTTCTTTAACAGAAAGATGGCTGATCCCTCGGTAAAAGAAGTAACCAAAATGGAAGACATCGCCTTTGATAAAGGAGCAGCAAGCGAGAGATTTTTACTCACCGCCATACTCTATGAAAATATGGGTTATGGAGGCGCCATTCATCAGTTTAAGAACTATGTACTGCGCTATCAATCAAAATACGTCGACAGGTTTAATAAGAGATATGACACAATCATCGAGACCATAGAAAAATATAAGTCTCTAAGCGGAGTCGACGAGAACAGTAAAAAAAATCTCTCCACCATCAGGGAGACCATAGACAAGTATAAAAATGCCATAACAACAGCTACCAATATGATAAATAAGAATCATACGATCAGGGAAATTGACGGAGTCATAAAAATCGATGACTCTCCGGCTATTAAGGCTCTAAACGAACTGGCTTCTTCAAGCGTGGGCAATTTCGGAGTGGATGCAACATACTGGTTTTCTACAATAACAAAAAAGATTAACCTTCTTAAGGAAGTGGAGGACAAATTGTCGGCGGATTTGGTGAACAGCGCCAATGAGCTGAAAAGGCAAGCCGACGGTGCGAAAATTTTGTATATTGCTTTGACGTGCATCATTATATTGATGTCCGCCTTTTTGTCTTTTCTAATCGGTATGGGCATATTAAGACAAATGGGTGGCGAGCCCGCCGTAATTGTCGATTTGGCGGAGAAGGTAGCCGGAGGCGACCTGACAGTGAAGATTGAAGACAGCGGAATGAAGATTACGGGATTGTATGCTGCGATGAAAGATATGCTCGACAGGTTGAGTGATGTTGTGACAAATATCAATTTCGCATCAGAGAATGTGACTTCCGGAAGCAGCGAGATCAGCTCGAGCGCCCAGACGCTGTCGGAAGGCGCCACTGAGCAGGCTGCCGCCGCTGAGGAAGCATCATCGTCCATGGAGCAAATGACTTCCAATATAAGGCAAAATGCAGATAACGCCAAGCAGACTGAGCAGATCGCATCGAAGTCGGCCAGTGATGCAAAAGAAGGCGGAGAGGCTGTGTCAGAGGCCGTTAATGCCATGAAACAGATAGCAGAGAAGATTTCCATTATCGAGGAGATTGCCAGACAGACCAATCTCCTTGCCCTAAATGCAGCCATCGAAGCGGCCCGCGCCGGTGAGCATGGAAAAGGGTTCGCCGTTGTGGCCTCTGAAGTAAGAAAGCTTGCAGAGCGGAGCCAGCAGGCCGCCGGAGAGATCAGCGGTCTTTCGACGTCGAGCGTAGAGGTGGCTGAAAAAGCCGGAACGATGCTGTCCAAGCTTGTACCGGACATTCAGAAAACAGCAGAACTTGTGCAGGAGATATCTGCTGCCAGTGAAGAGCAGAATTCCGGCGCCGAGCAGATCAATAAGGCGATCCAGCAATTGGATATGGTTATCCAGCGGAATGCGTCATCTTCCGAGGAACTGGCCTCTACGTCGGAGGAGCTCTCCTCACAGGCGCGACAACTGGAGGATACGATTGGATTTTTTAAAATAGATCACAATCTCATAGGGCATCAGGGCGGCGGAGCAGGAATCAATTTCTCTACAATCCGGTTTAAGCATCTTCAGTGGAAATCCAAATTGAGGGATTTTCTTGACGGCAAAGAGGCTCTGACAGAGGCTGAAGCCGTATCTCATCAGGACTGCGCTCTTGGTAAGTGGTATTACGGCGAAGGTCTTGAAAGGTTTGGTGATATTGCGGAAATGAAGAAAATGGAAAAACCTCATGCCGAACTCCATACGGCTGTTAAAGAGATTGTAAACCTCAAAAACGCCGGTAATATTCAGGCTGCGGAAAAGGAGTTTAAAAAGATCGAACCTCTGTCTCATAAAATTGTCGATCTTCTGAATGTAATCGAGAAAAAAGTCGCGTAACGTCGTTGAAACTTTCAATCCCGCCAGGGTGATTCCTCATGAAGCGGGATAGCGAAATACTTATAAATAAACGTTAACGTATAAGAATTTCAAAGAAATTCCTTTTAAGTCTCCTCTCCCCTCAAGGGGAGAGGGAGTAAAAGAAAAGTTACTGCTTTAGCAGCTTAACGTGATTGTTCTGTTAACGGACGGATCTGTGGAAGAGGGGTGAAAAAACCCCGCTGCCCCGCAGCCGTAATGGGAACGAAAGCCCGATAAGCCACTGGAAGAGTAGACTTACGATTGTTAATCATGTTTTTATAACTAACAATCGTAGATCACAGCTCTCCGGGAAGGCGGGTAAGTAGGCTGCCCTGAGCCTGAATACCAATCTGTCCGATAAATCCTCGAGAGAGGTGAAAACATGAAGATTGCAATATTCCTGCTAAAATTCTTCAAATTGTTTCCCACTTAAAGAATCCTGATTTTCTAAACGCCAGAGCAAGTCCAAGTGAAACCGCTAAAACATATTTTCCCCTTACTCCCTCTCCCCCTTTGAAGGGGGAGAGGGTTGGGTTGAGGGGGTGCGTAGCTGTTCAAAACACTTTCACCCTTTAGGTGATGCTCGTTTTTAGCTTGATATCAGTCTTTTCCTATGCTGAAGGCTGACCGCTGATAGCTGACTGCTGTTTTTAGTTAAAATACTTAATGTGTTTCCTGATTAGGCCATTATGGCCGGACAGTTACATGAATTGGGTCGAAATGACCATAATCAATACAATTCGTTTTGCCTATACCAGAGAAAAGCCTTGAAAATAAAGGGTCTGTATGTCTGGCACAATCTTTGCTATTACTGTAGATTAAAATTTTGAAATAACAAGTACATAATCAGGAGGAATAAAATGGGAAAGGCAATAGGAATAGATCTTGGCACTACAAATTCCGTAGTCGCCGTAATTCAGGGTAAGGAACAGGTTATCATCCCCAATCAAGAGGGAAATCGGACAACACCGTCCGTTATAGCGATTACGGATAAAGGCGAGAGGTTGGTTGGTCAGATAGCAAAAAGACAGGCCGTTACAAACCCGGAAAGCACCATATTTTCCGTTAAAAGGCTGATGGGCAGGAAATTTGATTCCGATGAGGTAAAAGACGCCATACAAAAACTTCCTTATAAGATCGTTAAAGCTGCAAACGGCGACGCCCATGTGGAGATCAGAGGAAAAACCTACTCACCGCCTGAAATATCGGCAATGATATTGCAAAAGCTGAAGCAGTCGGCAGAGGACTATCTCGGTGAACCTGTGGAAGATGCGGTTATAACCGTTCCCGCCTATTTTGATGACAGTCAGAGACAGGCCACTAAGGACGCCGGTAAGATAGCAGGTCTCAATGTATTAAGGATCATAAACGAACCGACAGCCGCCTCTTTGGCCTATGGAACGGATAAAAAGAGAGATGAAAAGATAGCTGTCTACGACCTTGGCGGAGGAACCTTTGATATCTCTATTTTAGAGATAGGAGAAGGAATCGTCGAAGTTAAATCCACAAATGGAGATACATACCTCGGCGGAGACGACCTTGATTTAAAAATAATGGATTGGCTTGTAGATGAGTTTAAAAGGGACAACGGCGTTGATTTAAAGGGCGATAAAATGGCTCTTCAACGATTGAAAGAAGCTTCCGAAAAGGCTAAGATAGAGGTTTCAAGCTCAACGGAAACAGAGATTAATCTGCCCTTTATAACAGCAGACGCCTCCGGGCCAAAACATCTTCTTGTAAAATTAAGCAGAGCAAAATTCGAGCAACTGGTTGATGATCTGATAAAGGGTTCCGTGAAGCCCTGCGGACTTGCACTTAAAGACGCCGGAATGTCTCAATCGGATATAAACGAAGTGCTTCTTGTAGGAGGATCGACAAGGAGCCCTCTTGTACAGAATACAGTGAAAGAGTTCTTTAACAAAGAACCGAATCGTTCTGTAAATCCCGATGAAGTCGTTGCAATGGGTGCGGCTATTCAGGCAGCCGTGATTAAGGGCGATGTCGATGACGTATTGCTTCTTGATGTTACGCCTTTGTCACTGGGCATCGAAACACTTGGCGGCGTGTTTACGAAACTGATCGAAAGAAACACTACCATACCGGCCAAAAAGAGTCAGGTCTTCTCTACTGCTTCTGACAACCAACCGGCGGTTGGCATAATGGTGTTTCAGGGAGAGAGGGAGATGGCCTCGGACAATAAGCTTTTGGGGAGATTCGAGCTTGTAGGCATACCGCCTGCCCCAAGAGGAATGCCTCAAATAGAAGTGACCTTTGATATAGACGCTAACGGAATACTCCATGTATCGGCCAAGGACCTGGGAACCGGGAAAGAACAGTCCATAAAGATTACTGCATCGAGTGGTTTGTCTGAAGAGGAAATTGAAAAAATGGTTAATGAGGCGGAGTCTCATTCCGAAGAGGATAAAAAGAGAAAGCGTATGGCTGAGGTGAAAAACGAGGCCGACAGTCTTGTGTATACAGTGGAGAAGTCTCTGAAAGAGCATGGAGATAAGATATCTGAAAGCGAAAAACAAGAGATAGAAACAGCCCTTGAGAGATGTAAAAAACTCAAAGACAGCACAACCGATCCTGAAGAGCTCAATAAAGCCAACCAGGCATTGGCGACGGCATCTTACAAATTTGCAGAACATATGTATAAAGAAGCAGGTCAACACCAGACTCCCGGAGGGAGCGAGAATCCTTCCGGTAACGACAGTCATCAAGGCGACACTGACGAGGATGTCGTGGAAGCGGAGTTTGAGGATGTGAAATAGCAGTTATGAGGTTAGGGTAACGATAAAAAAGGATATGTTTTTAATTAACAGGGAAAGAGGAAAATTAATTGCATTTTTTTTCCCTAATGGTTAAACTATCCGCCTGTTTCCGATAAGGACGTTAACTTTAGCCGGTTCCCCGGAATTCTTTTCCGGGGAAATGGATTAAAGTGTATCCTGGTATTTTTTTTAAAGGAGGAATAGATTTATGAGCTATGGCGGCATAACTGCCATTAATGACAAGGTAAAAGAGGAAGGCGCTTTTGTAAATGCATTGATTACGGAAATGCGGAGAGTGATTGTCGGCCAGGATTATATGGTGCAGAGGCTTCTGGTCGGTCTCCTCGCCAACGGTCATGTTTTGGTCGAAGGCGTTCCCGGGTTGGCTAAAACTCTATCGATCAAGACCCTATCGGAAGCGATAAAGACGAAATTTCAGAGGATTCAATTTACTCCCGATTTGTTACCTGCCGATCTTATCGGTACTTTAATATATAATCCCAAGGAGGGAACTTTCGCTGTTAAAAAAGGGCCTGTCTTTGCCAACATCATCCTTGCAGACGAAATCAACAGAGCGCCGGCCAAGGTGCAAAGCGCCCTTTTAGAGGCAATGCAGGAGAGGCAGGTGACGATAGGTGACAGCACATATAAAATGGATGATCCTTTTTTGGTGATGGCCACACAGAATCCATTGGACCAGGAGGGAACCTATCCCTTGCCGGAAGCCCAGTTAGACAGGTTTATGCTTAAACTAAATCTGGACTATCCAGGGAAAGATGAGGAGTTGACAATTCTCAGAGAGATGGGTTTCACAGATAAAGAGATTCATGTGTCAGCCGTTGTAAAGCCTGAGGATATTGTACGTGCGAGAAAAACGGTTAATGAGATATACATGGATGAAAAGATAGAAAAGTATATCATTGATATCGTCTTTGCCACAAGAAATCCGGAAGAGTATAAACTGAACGACATGAAGGATCTCATTCAATGCGGCGCTTCTCCAAGGGCGACTATAAATCTTGCTATCGCTTCAAAGGCCTATGCCTTTATAAACAGCAGAGGATATGTCACGCCTCAGGACGTTAAGAGTATTGGAATGGACGTGCTCCGTCACAGAGTGATTGTTAGTTATGAAGCAGAAGCGGAAGAGATGAGTTCAGAGGATGTAGTAAAAAGGATATTCGACGAGGTGGAAGTACCGTAACACATCTTCGATGGATTTTTTTATTTAATTGAAAGTAATATTTCCGGTTTATTTTTCACTGTATTATGATACCGAAAGATATATTAAAGCAAATCAGACAGATTCAGATTAAGACTTCCAGGATGGTGACAGATGTCTTTTCAGGACAGTATCACAGTATTTTTAAAGGCCGTGGTATGGAGTTCGATGAAGTGCGACAGTATCAGCCCGGCGATGAGATCCGGTCCATAGATTGGAATGTAACGGCAAGGACCGGAGAGCCCTATGTGAAGAAGTATGTCGAAGAGAGAGAGCTTACTGTTATGCTTCTCCTGGATATGTCTAAATCGTCCTACTTTGGAACCGTAAACAAACTAAAAAGACAAATAGCCGCGGAGATATGTTCTCTTCTTGCCTTTTCTGCAATACAAAATAACGATAAAGTAGGCCTGATACTCTTTACAGATAAAATCGAAAAATATGTTCCCCCGAGAAAGGGTGTGCGTCACGTTCTAAGAATTGTAAGAGAAGCCCTCTACTATACTCCCCAAAGGAGATGGACCGACATTTCGGGAGCTCTTGAGTATCTGAACAGAGTCACCCGCAGAAGTACGGTTTCCTTTATTATTTCGGACTTTTATGATAGTGGTTTTGTTAAACCCCTCTCTGTGGCCAACAAAAGGCATGATATTACTGCTGTAACGATAACCGATCCAAAGGAGATATCCATGCCCAATATCGGAATTGTTCAGTTCGAGGACGCAGAAAGTGGTAAGAAATATTTAGTCGATACATCAAACAACCATTTAAGAGATGAATTCAATAAGAGTTCGTTAAAAATATTGGAAGAGCGATCGAAAACATTCGCTAAAATAAATGTAGACACCGTCGATGTGCGCACTGACCTTCCCTATGGTCAGGCCCTGTTTAAATTTTTCAGAATGAGAGAAAGGAGGCTCAGGTGAAGAGTAACCTGTTTATTTCGATAGTAGTCGTCGCAATACTGGGAGTATCGGCATATATAGCTGTAAACATGGAGAATCGGGTGTTGGATGCAAAAGAATCTTACAGTCCGTGGGGCGATAAAGAGAGGCTCGATTATGCAAACACACTTTTGGCGAAGGGTCTTACCAGGGAAGCGGGAGAAGCCTTTGAGGAATATATATCATTTGCAAAATCCGATAAAAAAGAGCTGGCAAAAGCTTGTTATCGCCTGGGAAGTATTTATATGGATCTCTTTGAGTATGAAAGGGCTCTTAAGAATTTTTATAAAGCCGAAATGATGGACAAAGAGGGTGAGTTTCATGATGAGATGAACAGAAAGATCGTGGAAGCCCTAGAAAGAATCGGCATGACAAGCCAGGCCAAATATGAGCTCGGTTCCAGAGCTTCGCTGGGCGGTTCCCTCAAGAAAGAGGGAAGAGTGCTCGCCCGTATAGGTAATAAGGAGATCACTGAAAACCAGATCGATCGAGCTCTTGCAATGCTGCCTCAATGGATGAGAATGAGATATGAAAAGGACGAGGAACGGCGGAATTTTATAAGAGAGTATGTTGCAAAGGAGGCGCTCCTGGAAAAGGCGTTACGCCTTGGCATCGATAAGACCCCTGAGACCAGAGAGTCCGTGGAAGAGCTGAAAAAGCAGGTGGTGATAGAGCAGTTTCTAAAAAAAGAAATGGAAGAAAAACTGAAGATAGATCCTTCCGATCGGGAACTCTACTTCAAAGCGAATATTGATAAATACAGCGAACCGGCGGGAATAAGAATCAGTTTTGTTACCTTTGAAAATGAGCAGGAAGAAGATAGCGCCTATGAAGCGTTGGAAAAAGGAGAGGGAGAAAGGATAAAAGAGTGGATTAGAGAGAATCAAAGTTATTTAACGGGAGTGGGTGAGGCAAAGGATGTAATCTCTGCGTTGTTTTTAAAAGACAAGGGAGAAACGGCAGGGCCTTTCAAAATTGGAGAGAGCTTTTATCTCTTCTCTGTTAACGAGAAAAAGAGAGAGAAGAAGAAGAGTTACGATGAGGTTAAAAAACAGGTCGAGTATGAATATGCCGCCATGAAACAGCAGGAGATTACGAATGCTCTGCTAAAAGAGGTATTGGAATCTCAGGAGGTGGAGATTTATTATGAACCAAAGAAAGGGGCGCCGGAGACACCATCGGAAAACACCGGTGAAAAGTAAACCTCAGAAGGTATAGCGCTTGAGACTTACTTGCTTTACATATACAGTAATCCTGCTGACGGGGATTCTGTCGATATGCATATATTCTGCTCCGATATTCGCCGAGGATAAAGAGGAGAAGACACCGATAACCGTTACGGCTGAAGTCGACTCGACTTCCATCGAAGTAGGGGACAGGATTACATATACAATCACAGTCGATGCAGATAAAGACATCGAGACGAAGTTCCCGGAGTTTGCGGAAAGCCTCGGGGAATTTGCGGTAAGGGACTTTGGCTCTGAAGATAAATGGCGTCCCGGGGGCAGAAGGTTTATTCAATGGTATGAGCTGGATACTTATATAAGCGGCAGTTATACAATCCCTGAAGCAATTATTAAGTATAAACACAAGAACGAAGAAGAGTGGGATGAATTGTTGACTGACGAGGTTGTTGTGGAGGTTAAGAGCCTGCTTCTCGAATCCGGTCAGGAGGGAGAAATAAAAGATATATCCGGGCCTGTAGATTTTCCCGTCAATAAATGGGTGTATATCACCATTGGCGGAGTATTGCTGTTATTGGTCCTTTCCGTTTTTACTTTTGTACTGTTTAAAAGAAAAAAGAAGAGAGCCACTGTCGCTCCGCCGCGACCTGCCCATGAAATTGCCCGTGAGGCGTTAAAGGCGCTTAAGAGGAAAGATTATATTAAACAGGAAAAGATCGAACCCTACTATGTGGAACTCTCCGATGTTGTGAGACACTATTTGGAAAACAGGTTTCATCTGAAGGCGCCTGAAATGACTACAGAAGAATTTTTAAATACAGTTAAAGACGACAAAACACTCTCCTATGAACATAAGAGCCTTTTAAAGGATTTTCTCTCTCAATGCGATCTTGTTAAATTCGCCAGATACCGACCTGCCGAAAATGAGACAGATATGGTTTATGAATCTGCAGAAAGATTGATAGAACAGACAAAGGAGGCGTCGTGACATTTCAAAACCCGGTTTTGTTTCTCCTGATTCCTCTTGTCATAACAGCCGCTTTTATTGCAAAAAAAAGAGAAAGATTGCCCTCTGTGCGGTTTTCATCAGGGAGATTTCTGACAGTTTTTAAACCGACTCTGAAAACGATTGTAAGTAAAAACATGATTATCCTTCGTGTCGTCGCTATTGTTTTGATGATATTTGCCCTTGCCAGACCACAATCGCCAATAGAGGAGTCGAGAGTGGAGACCGAAGGGGTGGACATTATCCTTGCCATCGACACTTCGACAAGTATGCTGGCCGAGGATTTTAAAATAGACAGAGAGAGAACGAACAGACTGGAAGCCGTAAAAGATGTGGTCAAGGAATTTATCGATGGAAGAGCGAATGACAGGATAGGAATTATCGCTTTTGCAGCCAGGGCCTATATGGTAAGTCCCCTGACTCTGGACTATGACTGGCTGCTGCAAAATCTTGAAAGAGTGGAGATAGGGATGATCGAAGATGGTACGGCAATCGGTTCGGGCATATCGTCGGCTGTTAATCGTTTACGGGAGACAAAAGCGAAAAGTAAGCTCGTTATCCTCCTGACGGACGGAAGAAATAATGCAGGCAGAATCTCTCCTTCTTTGTCAGCAGAAACGGCAAAGGCCCTTGGTATCAAGGTCTATACGATAGGCGCCGGAACAAAGGGACTTGCTCCTTATCCGGCTAAAGATTTTTTCGGTAACCTTGTATATAAACCTGTCAAAGTAGAGATCGACGAAGATACACTGATAAAAGTCGCCTCCGAGACCGGTGGGAGATACTTCAGAGCCACTGATACAAAATCGTTGAGAGAGATATATAAAGAGATAGACGAGATGGAAACGACAACAATAGAGGAACAGGGATATATGGAATATAAAGAACTCTTTCATCTCTTTTTGTACCCGGGACTTTTTCTACTGTTGTCAGAGATCGTATTGAGTAATACGCTGTTAAGGAGAATACCTTAGTAAAGGAACTAACTGCTTTTTATGTGAGTTTGTGAGGCATAAGCAAAAATTGACTAATAACATAATCCGAGTTATCTGTGGTTATTTATATGAGAGTGTATAATGAAATTTGCTAATATAGGCGCTTTACATCTTTTATGGCCGGTAATGGGAGTGGTTGTCTTCTATTATCTGGCAGGAAAAAAGCGTCGGAAAAGGATGGAGGATTTCGCAGATAAGGGATTGCTCTCAGAATTGGCCTCTTCCCTGGATTCCGGAAGACAGAGGCTCAAATTTTATATCATTCTGACAGCCCTTATTTTCGCCGTATTCTCCTTAACAAGACCTCAATGGGGTTTTCACTGGCAGGAAATAAAGCGTAAAGGACTGGATATTGTAATAGCAATCGATACATCGAAAAGCATGCTTGCCGAAGATGTGAAACCAAACAGGCTGGAAAGATCGAAACTGGCTGTTCAGGATTTTGTAAAAAACCTCAAAGGCGACCGAACGGGACTCATTGCTTTTTCAGGCAACGCCTTTTTGCAATGTCCTCTTACAGTTGATTATAAAGGATTTCTCCTTTCCGTAAACGCTCTCTCCACCAATACCATTCCCAAAGGCGGGACTTCCATTTCAGGGGCCATAAAGGAGGCAATGAGGAGTTTTGAAGGAGGTTTGAAAAAGTATAAAGTACTAATACTCATAACCGATGGAGAAGATCATAAAGGTAATCCCGAAAAAATTGCGGAACAGGCGAAAAAGGAGGGAGTAAAGATTTTTTCTATCGGAATAGGCACAGGCGAGGGTGAACTTATTCCTGTTACCGACGAAGAGGGAAACAGAATGTATTTAAAAGACAGACAGGGGAATGTGGTAAAAAGTCGTCTTGATGAAACAACGCTTCAAAAGATAGCGCTTGCCACAGGCGGCAGTTATGTAAAAGCAAGCAGTACGGAGTTTGGATTGGAACTGATTTATAAAGAAAAATTATCAAAAATGGAAAAGAGAGAGCTTAAGAGTAAGATGGCCAAACAATATGAAGAACGATTTCAGCTCTTTTTGCTTGCTGCTGTGTTATTGCTGATTACAGAGCTCTTTATCTCTGAAAGAAGAAAAGAGTAGATTAGGTTTATCAAGGAGAACGACATGTTATTGAGAATAGTTATTTTTCTGGTGATCGCCTTTTTTTCTACCTGCACCCTTAGCATGGCGGATACTGCTGTTGCAACGGTAAAAGAAGGGAACAGATTATTTAATGATGAAAACTATGACGAAGCGCTGAAGAATTATAATGAAGCCAAAGTGAGCCTGCCCGATTCTCCAATCATTAGCTTTAATATGGGCAGTGCTTATTATAAAAAAGAAGAGTTCCAAAAGGCCGAGGAAGCCTTTACCAGAGCGCTGACAACAGAAGATCCGAAACTGGAGGCCCAGGCAACCTACAATATAGGCAACAGCAAGTATAAACAGGGAAAACTCAAAGAAAATACAAATTTATCGGAAGCGATTGCCTATTACAGAGCGTCTTTGGATTATTACAAGCGAGCCGTAGATATTGATAAAGGACACAGAAAGGCCAGATATAATCATGAACTTGTGGAAAAGCAACTGAAAATATTACTTGACAGAAAGAAGAACGAGCCTCCTCCGGAAAATCAACAGAAAGAACAAAATCAACAAAATAAACAGTGCCCCCTTCCTCCAAAGCCGGGCGAGGGAGGAGAAAAGCAGGAAGAAGAGGCGGAAAAGGAGCAACAACCTGCTGAGCAGAAACAGGAGCAAAATCAGTCGCAAGGGGAGTCGGAAGAGAATCGTCAGGAAGAGAGCAAAGGTGGAGAAGAAAATCGGCAAGAGGGAAGCGCCATGGCTGAAGAGCAGGAAGGAATGTCCGAAGAGGAAGCAAAAATGATTCTTGACAGCCATAACGAGGAAGAGTTACCCTTTGGAGAATTGCAGAGAGGCGGCAGAGGCGGACGTATCCCGGAAGTTTTAAAGGATTGGTAATTTTTTAAGGCATAAGGCAACAGGCATAAGTAAGAGAAATATTGTGACCGTTTTATGCATGATTTAACTTAATAAAGGCCTGTTTAGATTGACGATTGACGATTGACGATTGACGATTGACGATTGACGATTGACGATTGACGATTGACGATTGACGATTGACGATTCCGGACCTCATTATTATTAAAATGCATTTGATAGCAGGCAAGATAAATATCGAATCAAAAGGGACAATACAGAGAGTGCCTGTAATAAAAGGCTTAAATTCTCTGCTTAATACACTGCGCACTCTCCTCTTTGCCCTTTCTATTTTGAGTTTTACGCCCTTACCTCTTTTTGCCGACGATATACGATTTGAAGTGACGCTTGACAGAAACAGAGTCGCACTGGGCCAGGGTATGCAATTGAATCTGACATTTCACGGAAGTCAGGATGTCCCGGCGCCTGACCTTAAAGACAAGGAAGGGTTTCAAATGCGATATTCAGGGCCTTCCACCAGAGTTTCCATTGTAAACGGAAGAGTATCCCGCTCAGTAACACACATGTACACAATGCTGCCGGAAAAGACGGGGACATTTAAAATAGGCCCCTTTTCCATTACCTACAAAGGGAAGACCTACACTTCGAATCCTGTAACAGTGGAAGTTTTGTCAGGCTCTTCTGCACAGAGGGGCTCCGGGCAGAGAGACACTCTCACTTCTGAGGATCTTGGGGACAGAATGTTTTTGGTAATGGAGCCGGGTAAGGATAAAATCTATCTAAACGAAACCGTTCCATTAACGATTAAACTCTATATCTCCAATCTCTCTGTTCGCGATATCCAGTATCCCGATTTCAACCGTGAAGGCTTTTCGGTTCGGGAGTTTGGAGAACCGCGCCAGTATCAGGAGACTTTACAGGGGAAAAGATACGATGTGATAGAGTTTGGCACGGAATTTTTCGCCGTTCAGGACGGAGACCTTGTATTGGGGCCGGCGCTGCTGGAATGTAATCTGGTTGTAAAAAAACAGCGCAGAAGGACGCCCTCTTTTGGCGGTTTTTTTGACGACGATATTTTCGAGGATTTTTTCGGAAGATATCAAACCTATCCCATACAGTTAAAGACTCCTGAGATTTATATGACGGTGAAGCCTCTTCCCCATGAGGGAAGACCAAAAAATTTTAAGGGAGCAACGGGAGATTTTAAATTCCATCTCGAAGCAGTACCTGCTGAAGTGAAAGCAGGAGATCCGATTACCTTGAAAATGACAATCAAGGGGAAAGGTAATTTCAATACAGTCACCCCTCCGGTCCTAAAATCCACTGAGGGTTTTAAAGTTTATGAGCCTCAGATAAAGCAGGAAGGCAATGTTAAAACATTCGAACAGATTCTCATACCTGAGACTGAAAAGATTAAGGCGATCCCGGAGGTAAAATTTAGTTTTTTCGATACCGATAAAGAGAAATATCGAACCATTACCAGAGGACCGATCCCTGTAAAAGTGCAAAAAACAAAGCAGGAAACGATAAAATTGATAGAGAGCAAATCGACTGAACCGGTGCCTGTTGTTAAGGAAATTCTGGGAAGGGATATAATCTATATCAAGTCCAATCCCGGGCATCTGAGGGAAATGGGTTTTTTGCTTTATAAAAATTTCTGGTTTTGGGTAGTACAGACTGCCGCCCTGTTCATTTTTCTTACCTTTCTTACATTACATAAAAGAAGGGAGAGGCTGAGGACCGATTCCCGTTATGCAAGAAATTTTATGGCCCATGGAAAAGCCAGGGAGGGTATAAAAGCCGGGAAGCGTTTGTTAAAGGAGAAAAAAGTTGGCGAATTTTACGATTCCCTGTTTAAAACGATACGGGAATATCTGGGAGATAAATTCCATATTCCTCCGGGTGGCATAACTCCTGACAGCATCAAAGGAATTTTAAGTGAAAAAGAGGGCGGGGAGAAGATTCTGACGAAAATAAAGGAGGTATTTCTGGAATGCGACTTAGCCAGATACACTCCTGAAGAAGAGGAAAAAATTCATAAGGCTGAGGAAACATTTAAAAAGCTGAAAGAGGTAATCGATTATATTGAAAAACTAAAGATATAACCATAGATTTCACCTGGTTTAAAAACAATTCATTATGAAAAAGAGAGTGTTTAGAAATATTCTTACTGTTGGTTTACTCCTTATATACCTTGTTTTAGGTTATCAAGCGTCTTTTGCTACGGACATCGACGAATTGCAGCTCTACTTTTACCGGGGCAATGACCGTTATGAAAAGGGAAAATACGGTGAGGCCATCTCTGAATATAACGAAATCATCAATAGGGGATATGAAAGCGGTAGTGTCTATTTTAACCTGGGAAACAGCTACTTTAAGAAAGGCGAGCTTGGCAAGGCAATAGTGAATTATGAAAGAGCAAAGAGGCTGAACCCCCGAGACAGGGATTTGGAGTCCAATTATAATTATGCTCTTTCATTGATTAAAGGTGACAGAGGAGAAACTAAAAAATCGTGGCCTATACGAGTGGTTAACGCCTGTTACACCCCATTTTCCATAAACGGAATTATCATACTACTTTCGTTGCTCTTTATCGCTATCCTTATTGTGATTGTTACCGGTAAATATCTAGGAACTATTAAAAAATATTCGACTATCGTAATTTCTTTGTTGCTTCTTTTCTTTATGATCTCTCTTTTACCGTTGATGCAAAGAATCGCTTTAACCGATAAGGAAGGAGTTGTAACTTCTGAAACAGCAGAGGCGGGATTTGAACCTATAGAGGGTGCTACTACTCACTATACTCTTTATGAAGGTATGAAGGTAGAAATCGTCAACTCAACGGAGTCCTGGTATAAGGTCAAACGAGAGGACGGCAAGGCAGGTTGGATATCGAGAGATGATTTGGAAATAATATCCCGCTTGAAATAGATATGTTGTCTTACAAGGGAACAGTGGGTGTGACGTTTATTATTCGGATAGCAATGGTATTGATTCGGATAGAGGAAGAAATCAGAAACTCACGCCGACAATCGTAATCCCTGCTTTGTCAGCTTCTTTTATCATTTGATCTTTATTCACCATCAAGGTCTCTCCCGCCTCCAGCGCCAGAACTCTTGCTCCGGCCTTAACCATCGAAGCCAGGGTTTCCAGGCCTGCGGCAGGGAAATCGAACCGCTTGTCCTGCCCCGGTTTACTGACTTTAATCACTACGGCGCCCTCTCCGCCTGCTTCTCCTCCGCGCAAAACAGCCTGATCGGTTCCCTCTATCGCCTCGACCGCCATGACAGCCTGGTCCTTGACAACAACGGTCTGGCCTATATCGAGCCTGCCTATCTCCTTGGCTATTGTAAAACCGAACTCTATGTCTCTTTTTTCATTTTTTGAGAGGCCCTTTTTGGTTAATACGCCTTCCTGAGTCAGCAGGGATGAAGTAAAATCGGTTACATCCATAAATGCGATACCCTCTTTTTTAAACTCCTCGGTTACTGCAAGCAGTATGGAGTCATCCTTTTTGTCCTTTAATTTAAGTAACAGAGTAAGGGCTCTAAAGTCAGGTATGATCCTGCTTTTATAAAGAAGAGTTTTAGGCACTTTTCCGCCCATTACCGCTTTTTGAACAGAGGCGGTTCTGAATGCCTTTATAATCGCGCCCAGCTTTCCAACATTAATAAGCCTAAATTCGTCGACATATTTTTCAAGAGTCGAATCCACAAGCGGCGCCAGCCCTACTGCAAATACAGTATAGCCCTTTGCCTTTGCCTCTGTTGCAATGGTTACGGGCAGGTCTCCCATCCCGGCAATCAGGCCCAGGATGTTCATGTTTTCCTGCATATCCCCCTTTTATTCTCTTCAATAAAACGAATCAGCTTCTTAATCTCCTCAATATCGGGAAAGTCCTCTTCCACTGTTTTAATAGCTTCTTTTAACGTAAGCTTGCTGCGAAAGATTATTTTATAGGCGCGTTTGAGATTCATAATGACATCATCGGGAAATCCGTATCTCTTAAGGCCGATCGTATTCAAGCCGTAGAGTCGTGCTCTGGGGCCCGATGCAGTGGTGTAAGGAGGCACATCCTGAGCAACCCCGCTGAAACCTCCGATCATTGCATAGGCGCCTATCCTGGTAAACTGATGGACTGCTGCAAGACCTCCTATGACTGTATGGTCACCCACTATGACATGCCCGGCCAGAGTGGCTACGTTCGCCATTGTAATATGATTTCCAAGATAACAGTCGTGGGCAATATGCACATAGGCCATCAGGTAGTTGTTGTCGCCTATTCTTGTATAGCCATCTCCGCTTACAGATGCTCTGTGGATTGTAATATATTCTCTGATAGTGTTTTCCTTACCGATAATCACGCCGGTCTCTCTGCCGTCGTACTTCATGTCCTGAGGAGGTAAACCGATACTTGTAAAAGGGTAAATCGTGCAATTCTCGCCTATTTCAGTGTTGTCATCGATTATTATGTTTGAGTGAAGTCTGGTTCCCTTTTTGATTTTTACGTTTTTTCCAACGATACAGTAGGGGCCGATAACTACGTCGTCATCTATGGACGCCGGATCGTTTATTATAGCGCTTGGATGAATATCAGGCTGCATTGCTTATAACTCCTTTACTGTCACCATTGCGGTGAAGTCCGCATTTGAAACGAGATTATCATCTACGAACGCCTTGCCTGTAAGTCTCCATATCTTTCCCCTTTTATGCAAAACCTGTACATCGAGCTTTAGCTGATCCCCCGGAAGAACGGGTTTTCTGAATTTTGCGTTTTCTATGCTTAAGAAATAGACGGAGTTTCCCTCTACACCTGACTTAAAAGCCAGAATACCGGACAGTTGAGCAAGCGCTTCAACGATCATAACGCCGGGCATCACGGGATTGCCAGGGAAATGGCCCTGAAAAAAGGGTTCATTAATAGTGACATTTTTGATCCCTTGAGCACTCTTTTCAGGAATCAGCTCAAGCACCCTGTCAACCATTAAAAAGGGATACCTGTGCGGAATCGTCTTCGTTATCTCGTTTATATCAATCATCTCTGACCTCCGCTTTATCTTTTAATATTGAATCGACCTTCTCCTGAAGATCGTTCAGCTTCTTGTTAATTTCAGGCAGACGATTAAAAAGCGACTGCGACTTCATAAACTGCTTATGTGGAAGAGCAAAGGGGGTTCCGAAATATATGCCTTTTTTGTACTGACCCGTGATACCTGACTTGGCGCCAAATATACTTCCCGATTCTATTATCGTATGATCGGCAACGCCTACCTGACCTGCCAGCGTGACATAGTCCCCAATATCCGAGCTTCCTGCAATACCGACTTGAGCGATAATAATACAATTTTTACCAATTCTGACATTGTGGGCGATTTGAACAAGATTATCTATTCTGGTGCCCGATCCTATGACAGTATTGCCTGTCGTTCCCCTGTCAATTGTAACATTGGAGCCGATCTCCACGTCGTCTTCTATAATCAACCCTCCGACCTGCGGTATTTTGACGTGTTTTCCGGCCTCGAAAACATAGCCGAATCCGTCAGAACCCATCACACTTCCGGCGTGTATTATAACTTCATCGCCAATTTCTACGTCTTCAAGAATTACCACTCCGGGGTGGAGAATGCACTCTTTGCCAATTCTGGAATTACGTCCCACAAAAACATTTGGATAAAGAGTCGTTCCTCTGCCTATTGTTGCGCCTTCAGAGACAAAAGCAGAGGGGTATATCGTTACATCTTCGCCTGTTTCGGCATCATCTGCGACAAAAGAGCCCTCCATTATACCCATAGAGACAGGAGGTTTTACATAAAAATGCTCAAGGAGTCCGGCAAAACAGAATAAAGGATTGTCAACAACAATCTGGGGTTTGTTTAAATCGGTGATTTCCTCTTTTAAAAGAACGGCGGAGGCAGGTGATGCGATCAGTTCTTTCAGGAGCTTTTTGTTCGAAAAGTATGTTATATCGCCGACTTTTGATTCCGATATACCTGATACGCCTTTTATTTCCGGATTGCTGTCTCCGATAATCCTGCCGCCCGTTATCTCACGAATTTCTTTCAGTTTCATCTATGCCCGATATTTTTCATAGGATTCATTGTTTTTGCGTATGTTTTTTTTATTTAAGAGGTATGATCAGGGGCTGAACCTAATTCTTCGATTCGTTATATTTCTGTATAATCATATCCGTAATATCCACGGCTTCTCCAGAGTAAAGAACAAGACCGAAGGGATCGTTTTTCTGAAAAACGGCGGAAAAGTTTTCTTTTTTTCCTACGACCACAACAATTGATCTGATTTCTTTTAAAATCTCCTCAGTCAACTCTGCCTCTCTCTTTTTTATCTCTTCCTGCGCGTCCGAATTAGAGCGCCTTAAGTCCCTGATCAGCTTTTGAAGGTCCTCTTCATGATCCCGTATTTCCTCTATCATTTTCCTTTTGGCGTCGTCTGAGAAAATAGGAGGCCCCACTTCAGACTTCTTTTTAAGATCGACCTTCATCTGTTTGATAACGGCTTTCATTTTATCGACCTCAAGGGCGTCTTCATCGACCTTTTGCTGTTTTGATTTGACAAAAGTCTCAAAACTTTTTCTGGCCTTTTTACCGGTCTCGGACTCATCCATAACCTTTTGAAGATTAACAAAGCCGATTTTGAGAGTTTCGGCCTTTACTAAACCATTCCAGGTTATTCCTAAAATAAAAACAAATAATATAGTCAGGTAAAATCTTTTCATTAAACCTCCTTAATGTTATAAATCAAAACATTGTTCCAAATGAAAACTCCAGTTTACCGGCGTCTTCGTCATCTTCCTTGTTCAGATTAAATCCATATTCCACACGGACCGGACCAAAAGGAGAAAACCACCTGACACCTGTGCCTGTTGTGTATTTTAGAGAGTCAAAGGATTCGCTGTCATCAAAGGCCTTACCTACATCGAAAAACACGACCCCTTTCAGCTTTGCATCGGGAAAGAGGGGATAGATGACTTCTGTATTAACGATAATCTCCTTTGTGCCTCCTATTTCAGTACCCTCATCGTCCTCGGGTCCGGCTTCTCCGAAATTGAGACCCCTTATTGTCTCGATTCCGCCTACATAGTATCTCTCATAAAGAGGTAGCTCTTCGCCGAAAATACCGGTTGCGTATCCGACCCTGCCCCGCAAAACAAAGACATATTTACTGACCGGGAAGAACCACATAGAGTCAAAGCCTGTCTTAACAAAGGCATTCGATCCTCCGATTCCGGCAAAAGTAAAGTAAGCCGAGTTTCTGGAACCCTTTGAGGGATCTGCATAGTTGTCGCGAGTATCGCGAGTTATGGTGTGAGTAATACTACTGGTTGTCTCGGTGCCTTCCTGATCCTGTATCTGAAGAGACGCCTCGGAATCCACATCGAAAACCTCGACTTCCTCAAATTTATAGGTCACTCCGGCGGCCCAATACTCGAGAAATCTCTTGCCTAAGCTGAAGGCCGCGCCGCTGGCCTTTCTGCTGTAATCAATGTACTCTCTTTCGGTGTTATATAATCTGGAAGTGAAACTGATGGGTCTGTCCAGAAACCAGGGTTCCTTGAACGATATATCATATAAGGTAGACTTGCCGCCGAGTTCTGCGCTGACTTTTACGAATTGCCCTCTGCCAAAGAGGTTTTTCTGAGTAACCTGGGTCATTATAACCATATGATCGACAGAGCTGTAACCGCCTCCAAAGCTGATGAAGCCTGTAGATTTTTCCTTTACCTTAATATCCAGGTCTACAAGATTCGCTCCCTTCACAGGTCTGGGAGAGACGTCTACGGATTCGAAATAATCGAGATTATTGAGCCGTTGAGAGCTTCGCTCGATCAATTTACTGTTAAAACGCTCTCCTTCGTCCAGCCTTACCTCTCTTCTGATGACCTTGTCCCGCGTTACGGTATTACCGTTTATTTCTATTTTGCCGATATCGTAGATTTTCCCCTCGTCTATAGTATAAGAAAGATTGACGGTCTTGGCTTTCTTGTTCGGAAAAGAACCGGGAATGACCGAGGCCAGCGCATACCCCCGTTCGGAATAAAATTCGGTAATTGTTTTAACATCATTATTAATAATTTTTCTGCTAAAGATTTCACCCTCTTTGATTTTTGTAAGCCCCTGGACAACATCCTTGGAATAACCATGAAAACCCTCTATTTCAACGGAGGAGATTGTGTACTGCTCTCCTTCGAAAACAGTAAAAGAGAGGATGAGTTTCTTTTTTTTCTTAAGAAGCTTAATTTCCGGTTCGCTGACTGTGACATCGAGATAACCGTTGTCATAATAGAGGTTCTTGATTTGTTGGATATCACCCTCTAAAAGCCTTTTTTTTACATAACCGGTATTGGTAAAGTAGGAAAGAATCCACCACTTCTTTGTGAACATCGCCTTTTTTATCTTTTTATCCGGTATTTTTTCGTTCCCAATAATTTTTATCTCTTTAATCTTTATCTTCTCTCTCTCTTTTATATTGAATGTGATGCTTACTTCGGTTTCGGAAATATAGTTGATAATCGGATATATTTCAGCGAGATAAAAACCTTCGCCTTCGTAAAAAGCCAAAAGATTGTTGACATTATCCTGGATAAGCGAGGAGTCCGCTATCGAGCCGGGTATGAGGTTTATTTTTTCTTTAAGTTTGTCTTTCTCAAGCTCTTTGTTACCGTGGAAAATGACACTCGATATCGTAGGTTTTTCTTTTACAATATAAGCCAGTTTCAGACCTCCCTCAAAAAATTCCATTTCAACGCGGACGTCTTCGAAATAGCCCATTTGATAAATCCTTTTTATATCCTCCGCAATTTTACCACGGTTAAGAGGCTCTTTTATTGTCTGAGTAAGTCTGCTTCTGACAGCACCGACCTCTATCCTTTTGAGACCTTTAATTTCTATCATGTTCACCAAAGGTTCGGCCGAATCGGAGGTGTCCGAAAATCCGGCAAGGAGAAAAGGTGTAAAAAGGATCAGTAAGATAAGATATCTGAATTTAAAATGGGGAATCATGAAAAATCTCCTCAGTGGCAATTAAAAATTGTAACAGTAGATAGTATAAACATTTCCGTAATTGTTGTAAAGTTTAAAAGCTCTGTTTCAGTCATTCTTTACGCCGAAAACAGACCGGCAACGTACAAAAATGAGCGGTTTCAATATGTCCATAAACTTAAACGTAATCTTATCTCATAATCTAAGAATCTCTCACTATGGCAAGCAAGAGTAAGAAACCGTCTACAACTATATTCTCATGCTTTACAGTGATACTCCGGATTATGGGCATTTACTCCGAAAATAAACTGATGCGCACCGGAAGTAGCAGCAATGTCCTGCCAGAACAAGCTGAAACTCGTAAACTCAAACACCACCTTGTTCTGGCAGGACATCACTGCTACTTCTAACGATTTTCATGCTTTGTGGTGGCCCGGAGGGCCATGGGCGTTTACTCCGTAAATAAACGAATGCGCACCGGAAGCAGCAGCAATGTCCTGCAAAAACAAGCTGAAACTCGTAAACTCAAACACCACCTTGTTTTGGCAGGACATCACTGCTGCTTCTTAGCCATTTTTATGCTTTGTGGTGACCCGGAGGGCCATGGACGTTTGTTCCGAAAAAGGATTTAACGCTCTTATTGAAAAATGGCAATAACTGCCGTAATATTATCTTTGCCGCCCCCATTGTTGGCCAAATGGACCAGTTGTTCGCATGCTTCCAAAAGCGACTCTTTTCCCGTTTTGCTTAATGTATCCTCAATCAATTCGTCAGGGATCATGTTATACAGTCCGTCGGAACATAGTAAATAGAGATCGTCCCGATGAGGATATTGAATCGTTATGTCGGGAGTTACCTCAAAATTTGGACCGATGGCTTTCAAGAGAATATTTTTTGAAGGCATCTCGCCAATTTGACCATAATCGTCCCACTGTTGATATAGTGTATGGTCCTTTGTCAATTGCAGCATCTTCAAGTCTCTCAGCATATAGAGCCGACTGTCGCCGACATTGAAAGTAATTGCATAATTGCTTCCCTTTCTTCTCCACAATCCGACTATCGTCGTACCCATTGTCTTTCCGCCATGGGCGCCTCTTTCACCGCTACGTTCATAAAGTTTCCGATTTGCATATTCCAAAGCCGCTTTTACGACATCTCTGTCATATATATATCCACTCCCCCGATCCATATATTCTTTTATATAATTTTTGACTGTCGCCACTGTCTCTGTACTGGCGATCTCGCCTGCATTAAGTCCGCCCATTCCATCGGCCACGATCAACAAGCCCGATTCGTCGTCGATGAAAAAGGAATCCTCATTCACCTGGTTAATACGTCCCTTATCGGAAAAACCGGCAGTATAAAGCATAACATTAAAATTAGTAACTCATTTAGTATATCAATACCATTAACTTAAGGTGCTTCACCCCTTAAATTCATGACCTTGTTTAGTAGATTGAAAACTACCTTCCATCGGGATTTCCCTTGTTTACTCCTATAGGGAAATTACATCTGAAACATTCAACGGCAAGATAATTTTCGTTCATATTCTCAATAGCCTGTAAATAATGCCTGCCCCTTTGTATCTCTTCGATCGTTTGGTTTTGCATAGAGCCCACTATGTAGTTAGGTAAAGCGCAGCATGGAGCTACCTCTCCTTTTACATTAAAATAGAGTCTTTCGAAGGGGACAGGGCAGGAAGCCCCGGGCAGTCCTGCCATTCTATAATATAAGCGATAAAGCTTGGAGTATTTAAGATAAAAGAGCGCCGGATATTTATAAATTTTAATAAGCGGTGTTTTCCCGGCCAGCCATTTTATTTGGCGGGAGAATTTCATTATAGAGACTGATATTCCGGCAGATTTTGAATATCCTTTTTTACCTTTGTGGAGATTGAACTTTTCCGGCAAAAAAATTTCCATATTAAATTTATCGGCAGTCTCCTTCGCCTTATCGAGAATATCGTTTGTCTCTTCTTTAAAATAAACAGGAGCAGCCTTATTGTAAAATTCTCTGTTGGCGAACCAGGGTTGCATAATGATGACACATATGAAGTCAACCATCCATTCGGTTGCCGCTTTCTCTATGATTTCCTGTAACTCCAGCCTGTTTTCCCTGTTAAGCACAAAGTTTATTCCTAATCTGAAAGGGCTTCCGCCATGTTTCCTCATCTTTTTTATCTTTTCTATTGTCTCCATCAGGTTTGACCAGCTCGCTCCGCGCCTTATTTTTTCATATGTATCTCCTATGCCGTCTATTGACAACACCAGGTCGGTTTTATTTTGAATTAAAAGTTCCAATAATCCATTGTCCCTGTTAAGTTGTGTGCCGTTTGAGATCATTATTAATTTTTTATTGTATTTTTTTAAAACCAGAGAGCACATTTCATAGAAATTTTTCGTAATCGTCGACTCTCCCACACCTGTTAAATTCACCTCATCGGCCTTTGAGATGCATTGGTCCGCGATTTTAGTGAAGAGTTCCAAAGACATATCTTCTCCCCCTTTATCGCGCCCGCACATTTCACAACTAAGGTTGCAGCGAGTTGTCGTTTCTATCCATATGCTTTTTAAATTCATCGAATAGCTCAAGTTAAACGTCCTTTGGACGGGCTTTTTTGTTTAGGACTATCATAGAGAAATTTCGGCACGTAGGACAGGCGAGACGCTTGTCCTACGGTTCGTTTATATATTGAAGTTAACGCCTTTGTTAATTTTTAAGCTTGGATTATCGCTGTTTTTTTACAGTGAATGATTGGTTTGATCAAACCAAAGAGGCACTTTTGTCTGCTTGTTTTAAATTCTATACTATATCATAAAATAAGGCATTTAACCTACTAAAATGAGTACCAAGCATTCAATAAGGCCATTATTTATGAAAGAGAATCGTAACTGTTCACTGAGTTCGAGTTCGGATATCTGTTTAAGGAATTTCCGTTATTTCATTAAAAAAAGGGCTCTGAATATCGTTGAAACGTTCATTGCATCAAAAAAAATCCTCAAAAAAGAACTCTTTTCGCTCTGACTGACCTCAGACAACAGTGAACAGTTACAGAGAATCTTAATGAATGGAGGCGCCAGAAGAGGGATGGTTAGGAGAACATCTGATTGTTTAATTAAAGATCGTTTCTGCGAAGTCGTTTGGTTAATGCCCTCATTACCTCAATAGCAAAAAACGGAGAGTTCTGCACCATAAATAAAAAACGTTTTTCATCGATTAGGGCAAGTTTGCAATCAGTCACTGCAACGGCATCGGCGCTTCTTTCAGACTCATCGATAATAGCCATCTCTCCAAAAATTTGTCCCTCTGAAATGGTTTCAATCGTTTTCCCATTAATGGATATACTGACTTCACCCTCGATTAGGGCGCACATAAAATCACCTTTGTCTCCTCTCTGAAAAATCGATTGGCCTGCAGTAAAGAGAGAAACATTTTTTTCATTTTTAAACAAACTCGTATTCATAAAAAAACCTCCAAACTATTTCGTATAAATTAAATGTACTATTTGAATTTCAATGTTATTAACTTAAGGAGCAAATCACCATCCGCCTTCAGCGGCTAAACTCGAAGGCTCCGCTTCGCTGCGCCTTCTCAGACATGACCTGCTTCTGTCGGAAGGTGCTTCACCCCTTGAGTTAATGGTATTGATTTGAATTTAGTTTTTTTTCCACTCTAATGATTGTGATTTAATAACCATTTCCACAGTGGGATTACTTCTATTTTTAAAGAGCCTCGATTAAACCGGTCTTCCTGATTTTCGGTGATTATAACTCCCTCTCTCAGTTGGAAAGTCTCCATGGCCTCGGTAAGACCATGAATCTCTCTCTTTTTGTTCTTCTCTGTAAGTTCCTGAGTTACTTGGATGACACCGGCGATTCTGTCCTTTTCCTGTATTAAAAAGTCACATTCCCTCTTACCCTTAAAATAAAAAAGTTTTTCCTCTCTCTTCATTAATTCAAGAAACACGATATTTTCCATAATCCGACCTCGTTCACTGCTGAACCTGAAAGATACGCTATGGGCCAACCCCTGGTCTATTACATAAATTTTTTTAGGCGCTCTGGTTTGACTTTTTAAAGAGCAGTCGAACCGAGAGAGCTCCATAACGAAGAAAGCCTGCTTAAGATATGTAACATAATTGAATGCCGTCTCATAAGAAACAGCATAAGTGTTTTTTATAGATTCAAGAGAGTATAGCTTCGCAGAGTTATTTATCAGGAAAAGGGCTATCTTTTCAAGTCTCTCGCTATCTCTGATATTGTATCTTACGACAATGTCTCTGTAAAGAATATCATAAAAGTAATTCTTTAATAATGTCATCTCCCCTGTTAATGCAACTTCCGGGAAGCCTCCTGTTTCAAAAAAGAGTTCCAAATTCTTTTTAATTTTTTGCTCCATAAGGACGATATCCTTTTTCTCTTTAATATATATACCTTTGAAATTCAGAAACTCGGCGAAGGAAAGCGGATACAGAGTATATGAAAGATGTCTTCCCGTAAGCAAGGAGCCCATCTCTCTGCTTAACAAAGAAGCGGATGATCCGGTTATGATGATAGTGTATTTCCCGGTATCCCGCAATTTTCTGATTACCCTTTCCCAGTTAACGATATTTTGAACTTCATCGAATAACAGGAGTTTAAGATCCTCTGAAAAATACTCCTCATATACAGAGATCAATCTTTCAATAATATTCGGTTTATTTTCCTCAATAAAAAAGGGATCTTCGAAATTAATGTACAACGTTTTTTCGGACAAATCGTATTGCTCGCCAATTAAATGCAGAATACTTGACTTCCCAGATCTCCTGATACCGATGACATCTATCACCTCTTTTGTTTTGAGAGATATCCTTTTTAGTATCTCTCTCTCATAAAGATTCTTTTTTATCGCTTTCCGCCAGAATTCAATGATTTTTACAAGTTCATTATTCATAGAGTATAGTTTATAATGTTTGTAATAATAAGTCAATCATACTCTACTTCATAATTATCATATTGTTGCCTCTCTCCGTCATAGTCCCAATGATGAATTGAGTAGAGAGAAAAGACCTTATTGTACTTTAAGGGCTTCTTATGTTATTTTTATTATCCTTTAAACCACCTGATTCCTCTTTCACGGGTACCGAGAAAAAGAAATCGAGAAACAAGACTGAACATTCGCTATGCTAAGGGAACTGAATATCAGAAATCTGGCTATTATCGAAAACCTCGATATCGAGCTCGATCATGGATTTAATGTACTTACCGGAGAGACAGGCGCAGGGAAATCGATAATTGTAGACGCACTGGGGTTAACGATCGGAAGCAGAGCGCAGTCCGATCTCATTAAATCGGGCAAAAAAGAGTGTGTCGTTTCCGCAGCTTTTGAAGTTGCTGACAACACTCTTCTTCATGACCTGGGCATAGATATGGAAGAGGGGATTATTGTAAGGAGAGTCGTTTCCGCCTCGGGGAAAAACAAAGCCTATGTGAACGACACCACTGTAAATACCCGCACTATCATCGATTTGGGGGCTTCCCTGGTGGACATCCACAGTCAGCACGAAAATCAAAGCCTTCTTCTTAAAGAAAAACAATTGACCCTCCTTGACCTCTTTGGAAAGCTTGAAGGAGAGACAAAAAAATACGCCTCTATTTTAAAAAAGTACAATTCTCTGATAAAGGAAAAGGAGAGTTTGGACAAAGACATTGATTTAAGAAATCAGAAAGTCGATCTTCTGAGATTTCAGGTAGAGGAGATCGAATCGGCCTCCCTCGAGCCGAACGAAAAGGAGGAGCTTTTAAAAGAGTATGGTATTTTATCGAATATGACTCTTATAAAGGAACTGAGCGAGTCTTCCTACAATACCCTCTATGCGATGGATAACTCGGTAAACGATTTAGCTGCCGGCGTATACGACAATCTGAATCGGTTGTCAAAGCTCGATCCGACAATAGAGGAGTCATTACATATGGCGGCGCAAATTCACTCCTTTGTTAAAGAACTTTCTCATTTACTGAGAATTTACAAAGATGAAATCGTTTTTTCCGACGAAAGGCTGGAGGTGGTGGAGAACAGACTGGAAACCATAAAAAGACTTGAGGGAAAATACGGAGATGGTATAGAAAATATTTTGCAACATAAATCGGACGCAAAAGCAGAACTGGAGGAGTTGTTAAATTCCGAAGAGAAACTGGGCTCTCTGGCGCTGGACATTTCCGCCTTTGAGGAAAGGCTGATAAAAGATGGTGAAAAGCTTTCGCAAAAAAGAGCAAGAGCAGCGGAAAAACTGGAAAAGGATGTAATGAAGGTTTTAAAGGAACTCTCCTTTGACAAAGCGGGTTTTAAGGTGAATATCCAAAAAAGTAAAAATAGTGACGATTCTTTGAGATATAATTCAACGGGAATTGATATAATAGAGTTTCTTTTTTCAGCCAACCCCGGTGAGCCTCTTAAGCCCATTCATAAAGTAGCCTCCGGAGGAGAGCTTTCCAGAATAATGCTTGCATTAAAGTCAGTCTTTGCGGAATATGACGATATTCCGGTTCTGATATTTGACGAAGTAGATACCGGGATAGGCGGAAAAACCGCTGAGATGGTAGGTCGGAGACTTAAGAACATAGCTGAAAGACATCAGGTTTTGTGCATTACACACCTGCCTCAGATCGCATCCATGGCTGATAATCACATTAAGATTTCCAAAAATGTATCCGATAAGGATGTCACGATAAGAGTGGAAAAGCTTACCTACTCTCAGAGAGAGGGGGAGCTTGCCAGAATGCTTGGCGGCAATGTTACGGAGATATCACTCAGACATGCCAGAGAGCTATTGCACAAACACCTCTGACCCCCCGGGTCATCGCAAAGCATTATTTATAGTGATAGAAGAATATGTATATTTTAACCACAAAGGTCGCGAAGACCGTGAAGTTTTTAAAGAATTATTTTTCTTCGCACCCTTCGTGAACGTCGCGGTAATTTAACAAAATCTCTTAGGGTTTATTTTCGGGTTAAAGTAATGAAGGGACGCATAGAGATTGAAAAGAATAACTGTAAAGGATGTCGTTATTGCATAATATCGTGCCCGAAAAAAATTTTATTACTGGATACAAAGTTCAATGCATCGGGCTACTTTCCTGCCGTAGTTAAAGAGATGAGTAAATGCACAGGATGTGCAATGTGCGCGGAAATCTGTCCTGAAGTCGCCATTACCGTTTGGAGAGAGATGAATGAGTAGAATAACCGCCTTTATGGGAGCTACCTTTTTAAATTTTATTTCAGAGGTCGGAAAAATGGGAGTTTTTCTCTTCAACTCCTTCTACATGGCCTGTTTGCCGCCATATAAATGGAAACTTACAGTGAGGCAGATCTGGTTTCTCGGCTATATGTCTCTTCTCGTTATACTCATGACAGGCGCATTCGCCGGAATGGTGCTTGCACTTCAGGCCTATTACGCTTTGAAAAAATTCGGCGCCGAAGCGTTGCTCGGCCCTGCCATTGCTTTAAGCCTTATAAGGGAGATCGGCCCGGTGTTTACGGCTCTTATGGTGACAGGGAGAGCCGGTTCCTCACTGGCCGCGGAAATCGGGATAATGCGCATAACGGAGCAAATCGATGCGCTAACCTCAATGGCCCTGAATCCTTTTAAATATGTAATAATTCCCAACTTCATGGCGGCCCTCATCGTTTTTCCGCTCTTAACGGTGATTTTCGACGTTATCGGAATCTATGGAGGCTATATCGTCGGTGTTAAAATACTGGGGATAAATGGAGGTACTTATTTTTATGAAATGAAAAATTACGTCGTGATGAAGGACATTATGATCGGATTTTATAAATCTATATGTTTCAGTATTATTATTACATGGATATGCTGTTATAAGGGATTTTTCGCCGGTTACGGAGCAAGAGGCGTAAGCAAGGCCACCACGGAAGCGGTCGTTCTGTCATCTATCTCCGTTCTGTTATGGGATTATATTATAGGGTCCTTTTTTATTACCTAACCCGGCGTGGCCGGTACCGACGGTTTTAAACAATAAATTCATGAACTGAGACCTCAACTATAATCCCTGAATTCCGGTTTTCACCGGAATGGCGACGGTAGGTCATCTATGAGTCAGGTCATTAAAGACTGCGCCCGAAAAAATTGAATCCTACCGGTATACTCAAGTATTTGGGCTGAAGACTGAAGGCCGAAGCAACTATAAAAACCGATGGAAAAGAAGAGCATAATAGAGATACATAACCTTAAAAAAACGCTTGACGACAAACAGGTCTTAAACGGGGTCGATCTCACAGTCTATGAAGGAGAGCTCCTTGCCATAATCGGAAAAAGCGGCGTCGGAAAGAGTGTTCTGCTCAGGCATATTATAGGTCTCTTAAAACCCGATTCCGGCTCGATAATCATAAAAAATGTCGATATAACACATGTCAAACAAAAGAATATAAACTACATTCGTCAGAGCTTTGGTGTTTTGTTTCAGGGAGGCGCTCTCTTTGACTCGCTCAGTGTCCATGACAATATAGCCTTTCCATTAAGAGAACGTACCTTGATGGATGAGAAGAAAATAGAGGAGGCAGTAAGCTCGGCCCTTGACGAAGTAGGCTTAAGCGGAATCGAACAAAAGTATCCCGCCGAACTAAGTGGAGGAATGAAAAAGAGAGTGGCCCTTGCAAGAGCGTTAATAACGCACCCCTCTATTCTATTTTTTGACGAACCTACAACCGGATTGGACCCTATCAGAATAAATGCCATACACGAACTGATAAAAACAATGCATAAAAAAAATAAATTCACCGGTATTATTGTAAGTCACGAGATACCCGAAATTTTCAGTGTCGCCGACAGAATTGCAATGCTCGACGACGGAAAAATTCTTAAAGTCGGCAACCCCGAAGAGATCGTATTGTCTAATATTCCCGAAATAAGACGTTTTATATACTGTTGCCCTGTAAAGGAATCCTCATTCAGGGATCCGATTACAACGCTTTACAGCAGAAAATTCCTGGAAGAGTATTCGGAAATACTGATCGCCGGAATTTTAAGGAAAAAAACCTCTCTTGGAGTATTAATGTGCGATCTGGACAACCTCAAGGGCGTTAATGGCCGGTACGGTTACGATGCAGGCGATATCCTTTTAAAGGAATCGTCGACGATCATTAAAGAGAGTGTCAGGAAATCCGATATCGCAATACGTTTCGGCGGTAAAGAATTTCTTGTATTATTACACGAAGTAAACGAATCAAGCCTGCTTAGTGTGGCTGAAAAAATAAGAGTCGGCATTGAGAAAAGCAGGATAAACATTGACGGAGAAGAGATTTCCGGTACAATCAGTATAGGTGTCTCCCGATTCCCGAAAGACACCGAAGATTTCTGGCAGGCAATAAAATACGCCAATGTCGCCCTTTATAATGCAAAGGACAGTGGTAAAAACAGAGTTGTCAAATATACACAAGATATGTGGAAAACCAGTAATAAGGAGGCTGAAGAATGAAAAAAAATAAAATAGAGATGATGGTCGGTTATTTTTTAATTTTAGGATTCGCCGCACTGGCATATCTCTCTATCAACCTTGGAAATGTTAGTTTTTTAAGTAATAACAGATATTCCGTTTTTGCGGAATTTGATAAAATCGGAGGTCTGCAAACAGGTGTTTCCGTTGAAATCGCAGGAGTTGAAGTAGGTGATGTGGAAAGCATTTCCCTTAATCGAAAAACATATCGAGCCATACTCAAACTTAGAATCGACCCCACCGTGGAGCTCCAGGAGGACTCTATCGCATCCATAAAAACCAAGGGACTTTTGGGAGAGAGATATGTAGAAATATCTCCCGGCGCATCGGATACGATCATTAAGGATGGCGGAGAAATCATGGAAACCGAGTCCGCCATAGATCTTGGTGAAATCATTGCAAAATACGCTTTTGGTGACATGTAGGAGGCTTAAATGAAATTACATACCGAAAAATTAAATAAAAGAGAGATTACTACTTTATACTCTTTTATCTTACTTAGCTTTATCTTTTTATTCTGCCCTGCTCAGGCGCTTTCCAACACCCCTACGGAATTAATTAAAATTTCCATCAATGAGGTTCTTTCGATTTTAAATGATAAGGAAATGCACAAACCTGAAAATTCATCACTAAGAGACGAGAGAATTAAAAATATTATCTATGAGAGATTCGATTTCAACGAACTTACAAAGAGGTCTCTGGGAGTACACTGGAGGAGGAGAAGCGAACCGGAAAAAGAGGAATTCACACGACTGTTCAGTAAATATCTCGAAAAAAGTTATAAAGATAAATTGTATAAAAATCACGATGCTCAAGTCGATTATCTCAATGAAAAAATAAAAGACAACAAATATGCAACCGTATCGACTCAAATCGTCACGAAACAGGAAGTTAAGATACCGGTTCAGTACAAGCTGATAAAAAAGAATGAAGACTGGAAAGTTTATGATGTTGTTATAGAAGGTGTGAGCATGGTCAGCAATTACAGGACTCAATTCAATAAAATCATCAGAAAAAGTTCTTTTAAAGAGCTGATGAAAAGATTAGAGGATAAAATATCCTCTAATCCTGCACCAAAACAAGCAAATTAATTCTTAACCAGAGACTCTCTGTGTTGAAGATATGCATCTCTGATGGCTTCATAGGGGTCGAAAGCGTCTTGTTTAAGGGTCTCGTAATCGCCTGGCGAGATTGTGTGATTGTTTACGTATTTATAGGAGTGTATCGCCATATACTCTCCAAAACCGCCAACATAGCTGATAGGATCGAGAAAAGAATCGCCGACTTTTCCGATCGCGTCTCTCGCCGTAGAGGGACCTATCAGGGGGAGAACGATATAAACACCGTTTCCTATTCCATAAAATCCCAGAGTCTGACCGGCATCCTCATCTTTACTTTCAAGAGAAAACTGATAGTTCGCCACATCGAACAGCCCGGCCATTCCCAGGGTGCTGTTGATGCCGAATCGGGAAAGCTCTATTCCTGCGTCTTTCATTTTCCCCTGCAGTATTTCGTTGACAAAACGAATGGGGAAGAGAATATTGTGGAAGAAGTTCCGAACGGAAACCCTCATTCCTTCCGGTGTTACTGCGGAGTATCCCTTTGACACAGGCTTAATCACTTTAAAGTACACAAAGTCGTTAAAGTCGAAAATTACCCTGTTCATTGATTCAAGGGGATCGGATACGCTCTCCTCCTCTTCCATTTCACTACTTTCGTCTGATTCTACATACTCTTCTCCGCTGCTTGCCAGAATGACGGCATTGTCTACTGTTTCAGCGGATAGAGGATTAATAAAACAGACCCCTGTCAGCAACAAAAAAAATGACACCAAAATAAATACCGGGAAAAGACTTTTTTGATCTCTCATAATAAAACTCACTCCTTTATTTAAAATATTTAAACTGCTCTTATATGGAATGAAATTCGTCAGAACATTGCTGCTACTTCCGGTACGCATTAGTTTATTTTCGGGATAAACATCCATGGCCCTCAGGTTCACCATAAAGCATGGAAATTATTCACAATGATTCGTAGGGGCGAACCTGTGTGTTTACCCCGGCCGTGTGCCCGATACTCCCGTGCGTTTGTTCGTTCGCCACCGCCGGGGCAGACACACAGGTCTGCCCCTACATTATTTCTTTGTGGTTGTCTATTTTCGGGATAAAGGAGATATTTTAACAGGAGATGAGTTATTAAGGAAAGATAAATCTTGATATAAAATATTCAGTGTTGCTCAATTAAGAAGTAAAAAATTTGTAAAGATAAAGAGTTTAATGCTCAATAATCTGCTAAATCTCTTTCTTCATGGATTCCGATTTTCTCCCGGAAAATCGATGCGGAATTCCGTACTGTTATTGCGCCTGAGCTCCAGGTTTCCCTGTAACTGTCTTGTGGCCAGGGTATTTACAAGTTGCATACCCAATGTCCCCATCTTTCTGAAATCCTTATTTTCGGGAAAACCGACTCCGTTGTCTTTCACTACCAGTGTATACCTGTTATTGCCGGAGTGGTAGTGAAATGTTATTTTAATATCTCCTTGCCTGACTCCTGTAAAAGCGTGTTTTAATGCATTGGAAAGGAGTTCGTTAATAATCAAAGCGCAGGGAATGGCTCGATTTATATCAAGGGGAATATCTCCGACATCCATATTCAGAGTAACAGGTTTGTCGGGGTTCTTATAAGAGTGAAAAAGTGTTCCCGCCAGATCGTTAATATACTCTTCGAAATTAACACTGGGAAAATCTTTTGACTTATAGAGCTTCTCATGTATCATGGCCACGGACCGAATGCGACTCTGACTATCGTTTAACACCTCAAATGGATTTTTCTCGCCAATATTTTGAGACTGGAGATACATGAGTGACGATATCCGTTGAAGATTATTTTTGACCCTGTGGTGAATTTCTTTTAAAAGCACCTCTTTCTCTCCAAGAGATTCCGCAATGAGATCATAGGCTTCTTTTCGCGCCAGATAGTTCGACACAATTTCGTTTATTATTCGTAATACACGTACCTCTTCCTTTGTCCACTCCACTTTTCTCCTGATTGAAGCAATCATTGTAAAACCATAGAGCTTCTTGTCTCTGCTTCTTATGGGGGCGGCAAGATAGGACTCGATCTTTTTGGAATCAAAAAAGTCTCTCTCTACAGAAGCCTGAGGGGACATGGATTCAATCTCATAGACGACAATATTTTCATTTTCACTGAATCTTTTTATGGTCCATGCAAAACGAGAGAGATCGAACTTCTCTATATGTCATGCTTCACGATAAGTTTCATTAGCAAACCAGTCCCAGATTATCTCTGTTATATTACTGCCTTTTTTGAACAGGAACATATACGCCAGATCCACATGAAAGGTTTCTCCCAAAAAACTAAGAACCTGTTGAAAGTCAGGCGTTTCAGAGTACCCGAATATTTTGGCAATAAGAAGCAGGTTTTCCTCGAAATAGAGTCTCTCTCTTACTTCCTTCTCAAGCCTCTTTGTATCTGAAACATCACGAGCTATCGTAGAGAGATATGTTCCCCCCTCTTCGGAGTCTGAATGGGCCAGTATAACCTGGGAAACCGGAATCTCCACACCCTCCCTTCCAATCACCGCGATCTCTCCCCTCCACTTCCCTTCGTCTATAGTAGCCGGTATCGCCCTTTCCCAAATAATTTTATTGGCCCACCGGGGATGTACATCTCGCAAATGGAGACCGTCGACTCGCTTCTTACAGGTTATGTCGAGAGCGGCTCTGTTTAGATACGTATAATTTCCGTTCATGTCAGCCATACCGATTTTTCTGAAATGCCAGCCAGGGAATGGAAACAATGGTCGAGAATTTCGTGTAATTGATCTTTAAAGGATATTGTTGCAAGGGACACTTTTAAAATCGAATTCAGGCTCTCCTGAATCTCCCTGCTTCGTCTTTCCCGGTCCGCCATTTTATGTTTATACAGAGCAATCTCTATGGCGCCATTTAATTCTCTCTCCCTTACCGGTTTAATCAGGTAACCAAATGGCATCGTTTTGCTTGCACGTTTCATTGTGATGTCATCGGGAAAGGCCGTTATAAATACAACAGGTATAAAATGGCTGTCGTGAATCTGATGAGCCGTATCGATACCGTCCATATCTCCCTTTAGCTTAATATCCATCAATATCAGATCAGGGTGCTTCTCTTTAGCCTTCATCGCTGCTTCCTCCCCTGTGGAGGCAGTGGCGACAACATTGTAACCGTGTTTTTTCAGCATCTTTTTATAACCAATCATTAGAATATTTTCATCTTCTACGATCATTATCTTAACTTCAGCCATACTTCTTATTTTCCACTTTACTCGATGCCATTGCTTTCTCCAATACCATTGTCCCTAACCCTGCAAGCGGTCGCCAAATACGGTTTGTGGCTCAAGGCAACAGGCATAAGCTGAAAAAAACAGAGCCATGCCTTTCAGTGCAACCGGTAAAGGCATTGGTTTTAATATATTATTGATAAGAGTTGGAGGATGTCAATGGAAAAAAGATAAACCAAATCAGGTTACTATTTACAATGACTTTTTGCTATAATTATTTAATGGTTCAGACTTTTCATACAACTGTCACTCAAAGAGAAGATAAGTTTATCGCCGAGTGTCTTGAAGTAGATGCATATGGCGAAGGGACGACCAGAGAAGAGGCTATGATGGATCTTAGGGAGACGTTGATGATCCACTTTGAAGAGATGCGTCCTTTTTTGAAAATTTATTTAAGAGCAGTAGATTGAAAAAAAGGTAATAGTTCACTGAGGTAGGAGATCTGAGGTTTGTGTTATATGACAGAGCCCTATTCTGATCCATATAGCTGTCTGTATGAGCAAATGATAAAGATATAGAAATCATTATAAATACAGACCTCAGATCCCTGATCCCCGTGAACTGTTACAAGAAAAGTTTTATAACTACGATTGTAGGTAATCCATGAGTCAGGTTGTCAAAAATTCTGCCTGAAATAAATGGAATCCTACTATTATACAACTAATAATTATTTCTACTTTCTCTCATTATGATTGGGAAGCGACCATGGACAGGCGTCCCGCCTGTCCTTATATTGATAAACGTTGCTTTTTGAGTATTGTGACAAAGTAGACTTATAAAAGGAGTAAAAAGATGATATATAAAGCAGTATTTGAATGTATGGGCTGTGGTAAAGCTTTTACTGCACTCTTTGAGGAGGGTGTGCAGAGTGTTTGTCCCGACTGTAAAAGCGCCAATATAAATCTTGTACGTAAAGAAGAATTAGGAGATTCTCAGACAAAGGGCAAACATTGCGGTTGCGGCTGCAGCCATTAACATAATATTGAGGTCAGAAAAGTATGGATTATTCGATTTTCGATAAGCCGGAGATACTCTATTTTTTGTTTCATCCCAGACCTTCCTTTTTTGCATCGTCATCCAAAAAGAGTGCTGAAGACAGGCTGATTCCTGTTGAGGAAGACATTGTAATAAGCTCGCGACTACACAACGCAGATAAGTCAGGTCCAACAATACTTTTTTTTCACGGTAATGGAGAGATTGTAGAAGATTACGACGATATCGGAGCGGAATACCTCTCGATTGGCGTCAATTTTCTTCCTGTCGATTATCGTGGATATGGCAATTCCACGGGGAAACCTACGGTACAGGCAATGATGGACGACTCCCATGCAATATTGAAATACGTTAAGGAGTGGTTGTCAACCGGCGGTTATTCAGGCCCTTTGTTTGTCATGGGCAGATCTCTGGGAAGCGCTTCCGCTTTTGAGCTTGCCGCTAACCATGAGGACGAGATAGATGGGATTATAATAGAGAGTGGTTTCGCTTATGTGATTCCCCTTTTAAAGCTCCTTGGCGCAAATATAGAAAAGCTGGGGATAAAAAATGAGGATATTACAGATAATATCGACAAGGTAAAAAGTTTTAAAAAGCCTTTACTTATTATCCATGCCGAACAGGACCATATCATACCGTTTTCCGATGGTCAGGCCCTTTTTGAAGCATCTCCGTCGCCTGTTAAAAAACTCCTTAAAATTCCGAAGGCTGACCACAACACGCTGTTATATTACGGTCTGAAGGAATATATGAAAGCTGTAAAGGAGATGGTGTTTTCATAAATATTTATCATCCTTCAGCATGTCTTTATGCCAGGCCCAGATGGTTCTCAAGGAGAAGATAAGGCGATGCAGGTCTTCCAGTTTTGCATTATCCGGAAGAATCGTCGGCAGTTCCTGCGCCTTCATGTTTACTGCGGCTTCGGCTATCTGCTCGAATTCTAAAATAATCTCATCGATCTTGCCTGACAATAAGGGGTCGGTCTTATTTGTAGCTCCTTGACCTCTGTCCACGGAGTATCCTGTGGATTTAAAATTAGCGATTGACTCCGACAGCTTTTCTTTCAGAATGTCCGTTGTATAGGGTTTTAAAATATATCCGTTTCCACCGGATGTCTTAGCTTTAAGAGTTGTTAAATTATCATCCTCGGCCGTTACAAGGATAAAAATTTTATTATTATATTCTTCCTTATTTCTGATTTCTGTCAATAATTCCAATCCGTTCATGCCCGGCATCTTAAGGTCGCTCATTATAATATTCACGTCTTCGCTTTCAAGCAGCTTTAAAGCCTCGTATCCATTGCTTGCTTCGATAATATCGTTATAACCGATTTTTTTTAAAGAGGCGCTCAATAATTTTTTGGCCGACATTGTGTCGTCTACAATCAAAAACTTCATATTTTATTTTGTTAATCCTGTCAAAAGATTTAGTGCTGAACAATTACAATTATAAATGATTTATTAGAGAAATTGCTTGCTTTATGGACAGTTCCTTAATGTTAATAAGAGGAGGAAAAGGCGGGAGCATCCCCTCTCCCGCCTTCTAAGGTAATAGGGTAGATGTTTGAGGCTTTTAAAAGAGGTAACAGGTTATAAGGAGTATAAGATAAAACCTGTATGTATATAAATTGTCCTATAACCGAATAAACGGATCCTGGACAGATTTATAATCGGATTGTTTTTGATAAAAACGATAGGGAAAGCCGGTGGATTGAAATTTTGACTGGTCATCGTCACATCCATGTATTATTTTGTGTAACTGACAGCTTCCTGCTATCGTTGTGTAATTCATATCGGCCGGTTTTGAAAATACTTTAGGCCCTGTTATAATTTCTTTAATCGTCAATTCTAAAATTTGACAGGCAGAATCAATATATTGAAAAATTATACAAAAACGTTATAATTATTGAGAGATAAGTGAGTATTTAGTAGAAGACGTCTTATCTTCCAACTCATACTCATAACCCCTGCGATTGTGAGTAGGATATGGATGA
Source organism: Candidatus Magnetocorallium paracelense (assembly GCA_029001845.1). Lineage (GTDB taxonomy): Bacteria > Nitrospirota > Thermodesulfovibrionia > Thermodesulfovibrionales > Magnetobacteriaceae > Magnetocorallium > Magnetocorallium paracelense. The sequence goes on from JAREWP010000077.1 coordinate 151,873, forward strand.
AAAATATATAGCCTTTGTCATGGGAGAGGTAAAATAAGTCTGTGGATAAATTGACAAAAGAACAGCGTAGAAAGAACATGCAGGCTGTTAAGTGTAAGAATACAAAAATCGAAACGACTCTGGCAAAGGCTTTATGGAGTAAAGGGTTACGATACAGGAGGAACTATACAAAAATAGATGGGAAGCCCGATATTGTTTTTGTAAAAAAAAGGGTTGCCGTTTTTTGTGACGGAGACTACTGGCACGGTAAGGATTGGGAGACTGCAAAGAAACAGATTAAATCGAACCGGGAGTTTTGGTATAAAAAAATAGAAGGTAATATGGAGAGAGACAGGAAGGTTAACAGGCTCTTAAAAGAGAAGGGTTGGACTGTTCTCAGATTTTGGGGGAGTGAAATAAAGAAGAATCTCGATGACTGTGTGCGTAAAGTTGAAGATGTTGTAAATTCGCCTTCTCTATATGGTAAAAAAGATGGTAGAAAGTATCCCGTTGATTACAAGGACGCCCTCATTGCTGCAGAACCTGAGAGGCCATCTTATTTCTCGGACTCAGAGGGTAAGCACTCCTCTTAAGTCGCCTTAATTCCTCACTTTCTCCATAGCGAATTTCAGATTCTTTTTCGCCTCGTCAAATTCGGGATTCATATATAGAGATTTTTTAAAATGTGTTATGGCATTTTTGAAATCTCCTGTACTCGCGTAAACGATACCTATATTGTTATGTACATCATAGCTTTCTCTTCCATATTGAATAGCTATTTGGTATTGAATCATCGATTCTTCGAACCTTTTTTGCATCAGATAGAGATTACCCAATTGATAATGCAACTCTCCGTTTTCAGGCTCCCTGATTATCGATTCTCTGAAATGTTTTTCCGCCTTATCGGGCCTGTTAAGACTCAGCATAGCAAGAGCCATGTTGTAATGAGCTTTGGAATCGTTCGGGTTTATAGATAGTGCTTGCCCCAGGTATGCAACCGCCTCCTTAGGGTTGCCTGATTTCATTAATACAAAACCCAGATTGCTCATTGCCTCGGAATAGTCCGGTCTGAGGCGTAAGGCCTCTGTAAAGTGCCCGGCCCCCTCATCCATCCTGCCCAGTCTTGTCAGGAGATAGCCCATATTATTGTGCAGCTCGGCTACATCGGGTTTTATGGCAAGAGCTTTGCTAAATACATTGGCGGCTTCGGTCTCTCTCCCCTCCCGTATAAGGAGAGTTCCGAGATTAGTGAGAGCACTAATATTGTCAGGTTCCAATGCAAGAACCTCTTCTATATAAGCCAGGGCCTCGGGAAAATTGTTTTCTTTGATAAAAGCGGCAGCAAAATTATTTAATGCGTCAATATAATCCGGTTTTACATCAAGGGCTTTTCTGTAATGTATTTTCGCTTCGCCGATCCTGCCTGCCGCTGACAAGGCGTGACCAAGGTTATTACGGGCCAGATAATTATTATTGTTAACTGCAATGGCGCGTTCGTAGAGGGTAAAGTTATTTCGCCAGTGTTTCACCTGTAACCATGTGACAGTGGATAATAAAGAAATGATTACAATCCCTGTCGTCCACAACAGGGTATTGCTAACTTTTACATTCATCCTTTCCCAAAGTGGTTTTACTGTAAATGCAAAGGCGATAAAAAGCCCTATTATCGGGATATATGTATAGCGGTCCGCCATGGCATGAGAGCCGACCTGGACCAGACCTATAACCGGCAGAAGGGTTCCAAGATACCAAAACCATCCTGTTGACAGCCATGGGAAGGTTTTGATTTTTTTCAGAACAAAGGCTGTAATCAAACACAGCGCCAGGGCTGCGCCAATATACTGCCACCATTGAAGAGAACTCATTGGATGTATATAGAATATCGAAAGATCAGACGGCCAGAGGGTTTTACTAATATATTTCATATAAGAAACCAAGCCGTTTGCTATTCTTAATTTCATGGGGAGCACATCTAAAGTAGCGACCGCCTTACCCCCCTCCTGAGCCAGATAGACCGATACGCTGAATATGCCGGAGAGAAGTATCATAGGTATTTTTTCCAAAACCAGACTGTATATCTCTTTTTTAGATATCCCGGCCCTCAAACGCTCAAGAGGCCAATGGTCCAGCAGCAGCAACACAAAGGGGAGTGTCACGAGCATGGGTTTGGCCATTAGTCCAAGTACGAAAAAGGCCAATGTAAGCAGATATCTTCCTACTCCGGGATTCTTTGCATAAAGAAGATAAGCCCACATCGTAAGAAACCAAAAGAGCGCGCTAAGGACATCCTTTCTCTCGGCCACCCAAGCAACGGATTCTACATGGAGCGGGTGCAGTGTAAACAAGGCAGCCACAAAGGCGCTTTGCCATATATGGGATGTCATTTTCAACATTACCAGGAATAGAAGTACGGTGTTTATGATGTGGAGGAGTAGGTTGGTTATATGATGTCCCGAGGGATTAAGGCCGTAGAGTTCATTGTCCAGCATATGGGAGAGCCAGGTAAGGGGATGCCAAAAGTTGGCGTATGTCGTAGTAAAAGCCCATATCACATTGTCAACTGTCAACCCTTTTTTTACATGAATATTGTTTGTCACATAAACATAGTCGTCGACACTCAGAAATTCATGATCCCTGACCTGATAAAAAACCAGCGCCGTAACGATCGTAAGAGATATAATTATTAGTTGAATTGTTCTTTTGTGAGTCATAGTAAAAAATTGACGATTGACTATTTTCGATTGACTATTGAAGGAAAATGTTTTTTATCCTTAATGAAAAATACCTAAATCATCAATCCGAAATCGTCAATCTTTCGTATTGTCGGACTTTTTCTTCGATTTCCGAAACGAGCTTGTGCATTCCTCTCTCTTTTGCGATATGGAGAGCTTTGAGTGCAGTTTCCAGCGCCTCCTTAAGGCGACCGGCCTCTGCATAGGATGCGGCAAGCGTTTCCATCATCAGGGGGTGTTTATAGCCCGTTAATTCGCAGGCGCGTTTAGAGAGTTCCAGAGCCTTTTTGCCATCTCTAAAGGAGCTGTCTTTTGAAGTAGCAAATATCCAGGCCAGTTTATCCATCAGCTCAGGCCGATTGGGAGTAATCTTTAATAGATTTTCATATTCCCTGACAGCCCGGGATATATCTCCCTTTAGCTCCAAAGCGAGGGCTATATTATACCTCACATCCATATCGTTTCTGTTAAGAGCGGCGGCTTTTTGTAAATGATACAGCGCCTTATCGAGATTTTTGGTTTTGGCAAAGATTATACCAAGGTTTTTATGGGTTTCAGTATAATCAGGTCTGCCTTTTAAAGCATTTTTATATAACTTTACGGCATCCTCAGGTTTTCCCTTTATCTCAAAGGCCTTCCCGAGATTGTTGTTCAATTCGGGGTTACGGGGATCGATGTTCATTGCCTTTGTGTAAGAATCGATAGCTTCATCGATACTTCCTGACTTCAAAAGAGTATTACCGAGATTGATCATGGCTTCGATATAACCGGGGTTGTCGGAGAGGATCCGACGGAAGTATTGGGCGGCTTCTTCGAGGCGCTCCTGTTTTAGCAGAGTCACACCGAGATTGTTCAGAACGTCCCTACTGTTAGGTTTATGTATCAACGCCTTTCTCAAGTGTTGTTCCGCCTCTTTGAGATTTCCTTTTTTCATCATAGCAATCCCAATATTGTTATAGGCTTCCCAATGATCGGGCTTGATTTCAAGAGATTTTACATAGAGAGAAATCGCCTCCTCCGTTTTTCCCTGCCTGGCGTGATGGAGCCCCAGATTGTTATAAGCCATCCAGGCATTGGGGTTTTTATGGAGCGTATCCTTCCAAAGTGACTCTACATCCCTGAAAGCCTTTGTCCTGTTCCATGTAAGTACGGATAAAAGTATGGCGACGGCAACAGGCAAAATTACGGCATATCTGTAAAGAGACGGAATTCTCCTGAAAAGCGTACTTCCTCCCCCTGTAGCAAGCGCTATTATTGCGGCGATGGAAAAATATTGCCAATGATCCGCTACCGGCGAATATCTCATAAAGTAGATGTTGAAAAAACCGAGAACAGGAAAGAGATTTATAGAAAAGAGGCCGACAGCGAAAAAAAAGGGTCTTCCCCATGTTTTTCTCTTCAGCCATAAGATATACATCGACAGGACAAAGAGTATGCCCGGTATGTAGGAAAGAATCTCTCTTTCATCAATGCTCCACTCCCGGTACACAAAGCTAAGATGAAAGGGCAGCAGGGCTTTGTATAAGTAAAACCACAGGGCGATTCCTGCTATGGAAAGTCTTGACAGGAGGTTGTCTGTCCTGACTATATCGTCTCCTATGGCTCGATTGTACTGAAACCAAACCGTAACGAGACCGAGAATAAGGGAGAGCAGAAAAAAAGGTATGTAAAGTCGTATTTCTTTTAAGGGCGCGTTCCCTTTTTTCCACCAGGAAAAGAAAAGAAGTACTAATGGCAACATCACAACCGATGTCTTGCCAAGAAGGGCCAGGAGGAAAGTGAAAAGAGAGAGAATATAAAGATATCTCTTCTCGGATTCTTCGAATTTGGTAAAAGAGATCAGACTAAGGAGATAAAAAATCATAGAAACAAGGTTTTTTCGCTCCGTTATCCAGGCTGTCGATTCCACATTAACGGGATGGATGGCGAACAGAAGTCCTGCGAGCCAGGGGAGTGGTATTTTCAGTTTGTGCAATAGAAGCCACAACAAGAGTGAATTGGTAATATGGAGAATCAGATTTGTAATGCGGTAACCTAAGGGGTTTTTCCCCCACAGCCGCCACTCTATCCAAAGGGTTGTGGATGTAAGGGGAAAATAGTCGGGCGCTTCAGTGGTGAACCAGAAGAGAGAGAGACCGTTGTCATCCTTAATCAGCCTGTTCTCGGTGAGGAAGAGATCGTCGTCCCATAGAAAATCGCCCTTTAATGAAGGGTAATACACTATTATTGTAATAATAATGATTGCCACAGCACTGGGTATGACATCTCTATATGACAATTTAATTCGCATCTCTATTCATTTTCTCACAGAAAGCTGCCAAAAAGCAGAAAGTTTACCTGTACAGGTTTAAGTTAAGCTGCCGCAGGCAGCTTTTTTTTTACTCCCTCTCCCCCTTTGAAGGGGGAGAGGATACTTACAAGGATTTTCTTTGAAATTCCTTTTAATAAACTTGACTTGACAGGGGTAAGTTTACTATTTAATAGAACCATTTTTTTGTAAAATGGCTGACTGTTATACATCAATTGGCATCTTCGGCGGACTACATTTGTAGGGTTACGGGCGTCTATCCATTACCTGGTCTAATAACTTTTTGGCGCCGACATTCTCCGGGTCTGTTTGCAGGGCTCTTTTCAAGTGATCTTCCGCCTCTTTGAGTTTGCCTGAATTTAGAAAGAGGATGGCGAGGTTGTAATGGACTTCAGAAAATTCAGGGTCGATCTGAAGAGCCCTTGCAAAGTGTCGAACAGCCTCATTCATATCACCCCTTGAAGCCAGTAAAATACCCAGATTGTTATAGGCCTCGCCATATTGTTCATTTAGGTGAATCGCTTTTGTGTAATTAATGGCTGCCTCTGTATCCCTGCCAAGCTTAAAAAAGGAGTGACCCAGGGCATTATACGCTTCAGGATATTTGGGCTTAACCTTCAATGCACTGCTGTAGTAGTGAGCCGCCTCTGCATAACTCCCCTTCTTCTCAAATATTAGTCCCAAGTTGTAAAATGCCTCGGCATATTGCGGATTAGCGGCAATTGCCTGCATGAAATGCCTTGCGGCCACATCGATTTCGCCTTTTTCGGCAAGCAGAATCGCAAGGTTATTGTGGGCCTCAAAATATGTCGGCAAAATTTTGATCGCTTTCAGGTAGTGTGGGGTCGCCTTTTCGGGCATTCCTTCTTTTTCATAAGCCGCTCCGAGATTGTAGTGGGCCAGGTAATTGTCTTTCGTTACCTCTATGGTGCGTTCGAGGAGAGTAATGCTGTTTCGCCAGAATTTCAGTTGTAAATGCGTGAGGTTTGTCAACAGAGCAAAAACCGTTACGCCTGCCAATATATATATAACTATCCTGAATCTGAATCGGGATGTGATATCGTAAAAGCCCCAGACAAGTGCAATTGACAATCCAATGGAAGGTATGTATGTAAACCTGTCAGCCATGGAGAAAGAGCCTATTTGGACCAGACCGATTACAGGGACCAGAGTGCCTGTATACCACAAAAAACCTACCAGGAGATAGGGACTTCGCCCGGATAAGAGGTCTGCCGAAACAAGTATAAACAAAAGAAGTAATCCGGACAGAGTTGCATACAATGCCGAAACGGTATGTGGCGGAAATGGATAGTATACGGCAAGGTTCAGAGGGAACAACATTTTATATATATAAAGTATATATGATGTCATGGCGTTAGCCACTCTCGTAAGTAAGGGGTAATTTTCCATTGAGGCCAGAGCGCCTCCGCCTTCCTGGGCGAAATAGGCGACTGTGCTCATGATCAGGGCGAGCAAAATAAGGGGAACTTTTTCAATTATAAGAAAATGTAACGACCTGGGATTTGAAATCATCTTTCTTTTATCGCCCGAACTTGAAGATGAAAAGCTTTGCGCCGAATTGTGGATGAACCTTTCTATAGGCCAGAAATCCAGGAGAAGCAGTACAAAGGGAAGCGTAACAAGCATGGGCTTGGACATTAAACCGAGCATAAAAAAAAGGAGTATGAAAAGATACCTGCCAACGTTTGGTCTTTTGACATAGTAGCCATAAGAGAGCACTGTTACCATCCAGAAAAAAGTACTCAATACATCTTTTCTTTCGCTTATCCAGGCCACTGATTCCACACGGAGCGGGTGAACAGCAAAAAGGAGAGCTACAAAAAAACTCCTCCACATTGCACCTGTCATCATATGTAAGGCCGTAAACAGAACAAGGGAACTAAGGCTGTGGAGAAAAACATTTGTCAAATGACGGGCAGTCGGGCCGGGCCCGAACAACGATGTCTCAACTATATAGGAAAGCCAGGTAAGAGGGTGCCAGATATTGGCAGAGGTGTTCTTAAAGGCCCATATAATATTCTCCCAGGTTATTCCTTTAAGAACAATTTCGTTTTCATATACATACAAAGGGTCGTCTATGTTTATAAAATCGAAACCTGCTGTTTCGAAAAAGAGGGTTGCCGTGAGTAAAAACAGCAGAATACTGAGGAGAGGCGAAAAATACCGGAAAAGCATAAGTGCTATAAATTATAAGGAATTGACAAAGAAAAAGTAAAAAATATAGAATCACGGTTATGTGGTTTATAGTTTTTCAATTCCTAAATTCCTGAATTTGATAATTTATTAATTATGAACGTAGATGTAATCAGAAAGATCGACTACTGGGTCGGGGTGCCTGCCTGTTTTCTATTAACCCTTTTTCGAAAGCTTTTCGGTTCTTCTTTTAGAGACAGAGGAGAGGTTAAAAGTGTTGTTTTTTTTCAAATATCCGAAATGGGCAGTGCTGTTTCGGCTTATCCCAGCGTTAAATATGTAAAAGATAACTTCCCCGGTGCGACGATATATTATGTCATGTTCAGAAAGCTCCGTTCCATTGTGGATTTGCTGGGAATCGTTGATAAAGAGAATGTCCTGACTATCAGAGACGACAATATTATTAACCTCATTAAAGACACCCTCTCGGTTATCTTCAAACTTAGGGGGTTAAAGGTTGACGCAGGAATCGATCTCGAACTATTTTCAAGGTTTTCTGCGATCCTCTCTTTTATGAGTAATTCGAATATAAGAATCGGATTCGATAAGTTTAAAATGGAGGGGTTGTACAGAGGCGATTTGCAGACTCACAGTGTCATTTATAATTGCTATAAACATATTGGTTACAACTATTTTACCCTTGTAAAGACGATTGACCAGGGAGTGGAGAGGCCTTATCTCAAGGAAAAAGTGGAGAGCTACACTCTAAAGGCGCCTTTGATCGAATCGTCGAATGAGGAAAAAGAATCGATACTGAATAAACTCAGGGATATAAGCCCGGATATCAATTTCAGCAGGGAAATCGTAATCGTCAATCCAAACGCCAGCCAGCTTCTGCCTCTGAGAAGATGGCCCATCGAGCACTATGTCGAACTTGTTAAAAAGATTCTTGCCGATCTCGATGTTATCGTCGTTATAACAGGGTTGGCTTCCGAGAAACCGGACGCCATGACGATAAGCAATGCAGTCAACAATTCCCGTTGTATTGATTTTACCGGAAAAACCGATTTAAAGAGTCTTATTGACCTGTTCAATGTATCGAGGCTCCTTGTGAGCAATGACAGCGGACCACCGAATTTCGCCTCCCTTACAAACATCGATATCGTTGTTTTCTTTGGTCCTGAAACGCCTTTACTTTATCAGCCCCTCGGCAGGCATGTAAAGGTCTTCTACTCTGGTTATGCGTGCAGCCCCTGCGTATCGGCCTACAATCACCGCCAATCACCATGCAAACACAACAAATGTCTCAGCGACATTTCTCCTGATGACGTCTTCTCCTATGTCAGGCAGACCCTTGAAAAGTAATCGATTCCTGAAACTCACAAGCAATATTATCAATTATTAAAATTTTTCCGGCAATTTCCTTTTTAAAAGCAATATTGACTTTTCAAAAAAGAATATAATAATGTTTTACAAAGACTAAAGAACACTGCTGCTTGCATCAATCCTTTCTCTCTTTTTTCTATTGATAACTTAGATATAAATTGTTTTGTTGAAATTATAAAAGATGAATATGGAGCAGGCTGCATTTCATTAACATTAACAGGAGGTTTCTAATATGAAAAGGTTTGTGCTTTTAATGTCGGTAATGACGCTTTTTTTTGCTTCTACTTCAGATGAGGTTGCTTCCGCAGGTCGTAATTATATCAGCATCGTCGGCTCCTCTACGGTCTATCCCTTTGCCACGGTTGTTGCAGAGATGTTTGGTAAAACCACTCAATTTAAAACGCCTACGATTGAATCGACAGGGTCCGGCGGAGGATTGAAGCTCTTTTGCTCGGGGATAGGTGTTGAGCATCCCGATATTACAAATGCATCGCGTCGTATCAAGAAATCGGAAGTGGAAAAGTGCGCTTCAAATGGCATCACAGATATTGTAGAAGCCAAGATCGGCTATGACGGTATTGTTCTCGCGAATTCTAAAAACAGTGTTCAATTAAAGCTGAGTCGTAAAGAAATTTTCATGGCCCTTGCCAAAGACGTACCAACCGATAAGGAGGGAGAGTTAATCCCGAATCCCAATAAAACATGGAAAGACATCAATTCCTCATTCCCGGATATCAAGATTGAAGTTTTGGGCCCGCCTCCCACATCCGGCACAAGAGACGCTTTTTCTGAACTTGCCATGGAGGGAGGGTGTAAAAAAATCGATTGGATAAAAGCGACAAAGAAAATCGATAAAAAGAAATACAAATCGATCTGTCACGCCGTGCGCGAAGACGGTGCCTATATCGAGGCCGGTGAGAATGACGTTCTTATTATAAAAAAGCTTATGGCAAATCCAAACGCACTTGGTATCTTTGGTTTTTCATTTCTGGATCAGAACATCGACAAAGTCCGGGGAAGCATAATTGATGGCGTAGAACCTACTTTTGAGAATATTGCAAGCGGCGATTACCCGGTAGCCCGTTCTCTGTACTTTTATATCAAAAAGGCCCATGTCAAAATGATTCCCGGCATTGACGCCTATCTCAAAGAGTTTATGAGTGAGAAAGCAATCGGCGAGGACGGCTATTTATTAGATAAAGGGCTCATTCCCATGCCTGCCGAAGAGTTTAATTCTTTTAAAAAATCCGTTATAGGACTTGAAAATCTATCCATGTAAATATACGATGCCGCCGATTCTCTTTCGGCGGCATTGGTCCTTTATCTTCAAAGATGTAACTAAAAAACAGCAGCCAAGTATCAGTGGTCAGCTTTCAGCTAAGGAAAATATTGAGAAGATTGGGGACAGGCAAAAAAATCAATCTAATGTAGTGAGGAAAAGTTGGTAAAAACTGGTCCAGTGAGATGGCTCTATCCTCTCTCTGCACCCATTTCTCGTACTTTATCTTTTTTTGTGTCCACTCATCGTGAGCCCGGGAATATTTTAGTGAAGGCTTCTACCGCCGGCCTGTCTTGTAGATTGCCGGCGTTTACCAAAGCAACAAAGCGGGAGTTTGTCGGAGTGAAAGCAAAGAATATAAAAATAGATATAAAGACTCCCGCCTTAATTTTCATAATGTAATTCTCCCAATCATGAGATTTTCAATCAATTAATTCTGATTATCCGTTAATTCTACATAATTGGAAAACTCCGAGGTATTATTTCTCCCGTCCGTGACCGTTGCCGTAATATAGTAAGTCAGTCCAATATCCATCGGGAGCCATTGAGGAAGGGGAAAGACCGCTTCAAATAATCTTTGATTTCCCTCTGCTGTCGTTTCCAGCGGGCCGGACCATATTTTCAACCAACCTTCCCGCTGAGGTTGTGGGGTGACAAAAAACTCGGCAGTGACTGTTTCATCGTCTATCATAAACCCTCTGACTATAATCAATTCGTTCATAACAACGGCGGATTCCAGTTCAGGCCAGTTCCGTAATGTGTTTGCCCCTGTATCGTCATCGCCGATATCATTGGGAGTGATACCGTCATTGCCAAGATCGATATTAAGATTGGAGTGGTTCATGAAAATTGAATTTGAGGAAATTAAATTTCCTTCAGAACCGTCATCGATTATTACGCCTTTATCTTGATTTTGCGCGATAACGTTACCATTGTCTTCCCCGCCAACGATATTGTTATTGGAGTCGTTTTCAATTGAGATTCCGTCACTGTTACCCAAATCCGGTATGGAAGATACAAAGGAGTAGTCCGCCGATGTGCCGATAATGTTCTTTTGAATCGTATTGCTTGCAGATGCATGAATTTTGATGCCGTAGACTGCGTTACTCGAAATTACATTATTTTTTATGCTGTTGTTGTTTGTAAGATTGACTTCGATGCCTGAAAGATTATTATGAGCAATGATGTTACGATCTTCATCGTTTTCTCCTCCCACAGTCGTATTGGTGGTGTGTATTAAAATTCCATTCTCTCCATTACCATAATCGGGAAGGAGTGTTGCTGTATTGTAATTGGCGGAAGTCCCGATAATATTTCCTTTGACAATGGTCCCTGTTGATCCGGTTTGTAAAAAAATTCCGTTTTGCCGGTTATTAGAAATAATATTGTTTTTTATTATATTCTCAGACCCGCCATTAAGAGCAATACCGTTGAGGTTGTTGCCGGTGTTGGTGGCTCCGTTACTTCCAATGCCTAGATAATTGCCTTCTATCACATTGTTGTCGGAGCTCTCTCCGGTTATTTCTATGCCATTATCAGAGCAACCGGTGATTATGTTTCTTTCCTCATCGGTTGGTCCTCCGATTATGTTATTCGCCGAATTTTCTATGAAAATTCCGTTCATATCCACAGCACCGGCTCCGATGAAATTTCCTGTTATCCTGTTATTTCCTCCATTTCTCAGCGTAATGCCATTGCCGTCGCCGCTAACAGCCAGCCCCCTTATGGTGCTGTTGCCTGCGGTTATTACAATAGCATCTGCATTTTCGGATCGTACCATGACTTGACCATCTGCTTGTGTTGTTCCGTCAATAGTTACAGACTCCGTAATATCGGGAAATGCGTCAGGACTTGAGATAAAAGGTATTCCGGGAGTGTTAATATTAAAGGTAATCCTGTCGACACCGGTAAGATTGTTGGCCTCTTCGATTGCGGCTCGGAGAGTACATTCATCGTCGACGTCTGTTCCGGTATTGCATTCTCCATCGCCGGGGGCCGTATCTCCGCCATTACCGGTTGAGTTAACAATAAAGTTGCACCCTTCCTCGCCTTTCACGATAATTGTACCGTTGACTCCGCTTCCGGAAACATTTATCCTTTCCGAAGCTCTGGCAAAAATATGTTCAGGGCGAATACCTGCTCCAAAGGGTTTACAACCATCTTCATATGTTGAAGGTACTTTAAACCAAAGTAAATAGCAGGCTTCGCCGCCGGCAGGTATTGTTTCGTTTAGATTGGAAAAGGCCAACGTGTTATTTCCATCGAAAACGCCGGCCTCTATGGCGCCATTCGTATCGCTGACTCCATTACAATCGGAATCTTCGGCCAATGCCGCTATTATGCCTGTAGGATCGTCTCCTATAAAATCATAGGTAAAACCTGTTACTGTTATAATATTGTCATCTTCAGAGGTTAGTTGAATATGGTTGGAAATTGTTATCGTATCCATGGAGCCGTCGGTTTCTATCACCTTGCTGTTCGGATTTTCAACGCCCGCTGAGAGAGTGAGGGGTTCTTTTATTGTTGTCAAAGCAATGGCGTAAACTGTGCGGTTGTCCTGTAAGCCATAGACAGTATAAACAAAATTCGTTCCCTCTTCGGAAAGATCTACACCACCTTCCTCAAATGCAGTCCACTGAATCGAGTTATACTCGAAATCGGCAGGAATGTCTACAGTACGATTGGCGGTAATGTCTTTTTTGTATAACTTCCCGTCTTGAAGCCATGCTTCATAATTCCCGCGTCTCTTTCCATAGGACCCGGTGAAAGTATCTCCAATACCATAAGTCCAGAATATTTCATTCTCCAGTTGATTGTCGTCAAATTCATCCCACAGTTCCATAACAGTATTGAACTTATAGTCAGGACTCCCTGCTCCTCTGTTAAGGCTATATAGTTCACCTTCAAATATGTATCCTATGTTTGTGCTTGATTGTTCGTTTATATCGTACTCTGTGCCGTTAATATATATTTTAGGCTCTTTATCGCTTGCGCCGCAGTGGGGATAGTTGGTATACCATGCATATACATTACCTTCCGATACTTTTGATTCGATATCTCTAAGGGAACAATAATCGTCATCCTGCCAGCTGTCTGTATCATCGCAAGAGGAGTTACAACGAATCCCGCCTGACGAACTCAATATTTCTCTGATATCACCGCTTTGATCCAGGAATTTCAGTCTCATAGTATTTGTCCAAAACCAATTGGAGCAACAGGAGTCATAGATGTTCTCCGTTTCGGTTTCACTCCAAAGCAGAGTTCCGTCATAACTTGAATTTACGCTCCATATATCGTAATTCTTTCCGATACCTCCCTCACCGTATGGAACATTTACATACTCCGACAAGATTTGCAGAGATCCGTTGCGATATAGATATAAATTGGTATCCGCGTCGTTTTCATAGCCCTGAAGTATAAAATTTCCGTTTGCGGCCTGGTTTACAAATCGGATTATGTTATTTAATTCCGTAATCTGCGTACGAGAGTCCGTGTCGATAGTATAGTCGTATACTTCAAAACCACTGTCTCCTGTTTGAATATTTCCTAATACAACGGTATTGCCATCTATCCTGAAATTGGGGAGTTGAGAGCGGTTATTGGAATCAAAGGTGCTTACAGGGCTTATTAACTTATACGTGACTGTTGATTGAGCATATAAAGAACTTTTTATGAATCCTCCCAAAAGCACAGCAAGCAACAGGCAGGCAAAGAGTTTTTTAATGAAATCTAAATTTCTTAAATGTTTCATAGTCTCCTCCATTAAGAAAGGTTTATATAATGTAAAATGAAAGTTTTCGTTTATTCACTTTTACATCACTATTACCCCTATAGCGATCATAATCGCCTTTTCTATTTCCCTAATCTTGCCGTTGCTTATCTTACCTGCAAAGGGACCCCTTTTTAAGGAAGATTTGTCGATTGTCGTTATTTGTTCACACTTTGCCATAGATATTTATCGACAAACCGCTTTCATTCTTCTGAAGTACGACATGAGTAGGAGATTGTCTTAAATGGGTTATTAAAAGCCAATCACGAAGCATTTTTTCCATAATCTGACTTCTCGGAGCTCTTTTCTTTTTAGCGATATCGTCAATTTCACTGACGATATCGCCACTGATTGTTACTGTCAGCTTTGTTTTTCGTAAAGCACTCACAAAAGACATATAGACTTCCTTTAAATCATACCAATGATAAGATAACAGGTAGTGTAATTGCAATAGTGGATAAACAACCTGAATACAAAAATCAGTTGACTTTTACATCTCTTTTTGATATTCTTGTTTTAAGCTTGCTAAAAGCAAATTTCTACCATTTTTGTCCTGGAAATAAGCCCAAAAAGGACTTTATTTAAATAACCACGAAGATCACGAAGATGCACGAAGAAAAAAGAATTTCTTTAAAAACTTCGTGCTCTTCGTGACCTTTCGTGGTCAAAAGATAATGTGCCCCTATTACAACTAAAATATTTTCATGCTTTGTGGTGATCTGGAGGTTCATGGGAGTTTGCTCAGAAAGAAAAGATGCAAATAATCCCGGCAGACCTTCAGGAAATGGCTGGTCCGGAATAACGAAATATTAGGAGAGGAAAAAAATCGTGCAAGAACCATTTTTCGAAGCGACTCCTCTATGTACAATGGTGGAGGATCTAACTATTGAGGCCTACAAAGCCTGGTCAGGGTGGGCGGGAATAACAATACATACTGACTCTGATATGTTTTGGACCATGACGGATGTGCCTTTCCCTCTGTTCAATTGCGTTCTTCGGCCCCGGGTAGATTCCGGCGCACTGGCTGATCGAGTAGAGGAAGTCGTTAAACATGCCCGGCAAAATTCGGTTCCCATGTTGTGGTGGTTAGGCGCAACCCCTGAGCCGAATGATATGGGCGCGAGGTTACGTAAAATGGGTTTCTCGCAGATTGATAGCTTTGATATGATGACCCTGGAACTCGCCGAGTGGACGGGCTGTGATCCCGGATCGAGAGTTCGGATTGAAGAGGTTTGTGACAAAAATCTGCTAAGCTTTTGGGTTGCAATTACCGGGGAAGCATTTGACATTCCACAATTCGTACACCCATCCTGGTTAGAAATTAACAGTACTGTAGGGTTTGGACCGGATAAACCCCTTCGCCATTTTGTGGCTTATGTGGACGATCATCCGGCCGGAACTGCAACATTAGTTCAGGGGAGCCGTTGCGCCGGTGTTTTCAGTGTAGGAGTTTCGGCTGCGTTTCGCGGCAAAGGAATAGGTTCGATGGTAAGTGGGCGATGCCTGGATGAAGCAAAGCGTCGCGGGTACGCTGTCGCCACACTGCAAGCGACACCCATGGGAAAGCCTGTGTACATGAAGATGGGATTTCGCTCTTGTGGTGAATCCGAACTTTATATCTGGATGTCTGACAAGGGCTCAAAAGAACAAAACGAATACCGGGGAGTATGATGAAGGACTACCGGAATTCCATTCAACCTCAGGAATTGAAGATCGAGATCACCAGAGCCTGCAATCTGAGCTGCTCGTTCTGCTACCTGGGCGATGTGTCGCTGTGGCGTAAAAACCGGCACATGTCTGATGAACAGGTTCTGCATTGGATCGATTGGGCCGTAGAGAACAATATCACTGCCGTTCGCTTCACCGGTGGCGAGGCAACCCTGCACCCTAATATCGAAATGTACTGCAACTACGCGATATTACGAAAACGATACGTGATCCTGAATACTAACGGAATGGCGAATGATGAAGTTTATGACAGACTTCTCTATCATCTTCTGCTGGTCAGTCTGCCCACACTGAATCCCAAGCATATGGACGAGATTACGAAGCATCGGGGCGTTCTGGAAAAAAAGGTGAGTGTCATCGACAAAGCCTTGGACAAAAGCAAGGTCACAGTCAGTGTATCTACTATGCTGGGAGAGGAACATATCGGCCATCTTGAGGAGTATGTTAACTTTGTGAGGGAGCGACCGGGATTGATCTGGACGCCATTGCGATGGGAACCTTCTGTCAGCAATACCCGACCGGTTTCAAAAGCCCATATGCAGGCTTTGGCTGAAGAGATGGATGCGCTAATGCAACTCTATCCTGAACAAGCACCCGGTATCAACAGCGCTACCCCGTTTTGCTCGGTGACACCCACCGGTCTGGGCGCCCGCGTATTCAACGGCAGGGCGCATCGGTGCGGTCCCTTTGTATCGCTGAATGTCAATTTCGATGGAATGCTCAGTGGATGTATCGGGACCTGCGATCTGCCTGAAGACGGCACGCTGGAGGATGTCCGGAACAGCCCCGGCGTCCGAAATTGTTGTTCTGTAGAGGCTTTGCCTGTGGAATGTCACAACTGTGAATATGTGTACCACTGCGCCGGCGGCTGTCGCAAACCCATAGCCATGATTGAGCATGGCGGCAGGCAGGTGGATTACTTGGCCGGCTTCGCTGAGGAATCGGTTGCAAACAATTTTTGAAAAGAAAGTTTCATCGTCTATTGTTTCGTGTGTTCGCTAAGCATTACACCATTTAACAGAAAAGGAGGAATATTATGCAAGACCAACAAAGACAATGGGCCAAGATCGTAGCCAAGGCATGGATGGATGATAACTACAAAGCTCGCCTGTTAGCAGACCCGGCCGCCGTGCTGGCTGAAGAAGGCGCCCGGACTCAGTCAAAGGTTCGAGTTGTTGAAGCCGGTGTTGACGAAACTGTTTTAGTGCTGCCTTCCAAGCCAATGGATCCCCAGGATGATCACGGCAAGGTTGAGGAACGGCTCGCTGCCTCTGCTTTTTAATGTCCTAACTATTTGACGGAAAAGGAGAAAAATTATGCAAGACCAACAAAAACAATGGGCCAAGATCGTAGCCAAGACATGGATGGATGATAACTACAAAGCTCGCCTGTTAGCAGACCCGGCCGCCGTGCTGGCTGAAGAAGGCGCCCGGATTCAGGCAAAGGTTCGAGTTGTTGAAGCCGGCGTTGACGAAACTGTTTTGGTGCTGCCTTCCAAGCCAATGGATCCCCAGGATGATCACGGCAAGGTTGAGGAACGGCTCGCTGCCTCTGTTTTTTAATGTCTTAAAAATGCCAAAGCGTTTATAAGATTTATTCATTTGTCTTGGCAAACTTATAATACTTAAACAATTTGTAACTACTTAAGTATACAGACTGAAGGCTGAAGACTATCAGGTAAAACATGCGTTATCTGTAAAAATATATATTTTTTCATGGCTGACACCCCCAAATCATTTAATTTTTTGCTTCAGCCTTCAGTCTACAGCCTAAAGACCTGAGTAGTTACAATAATTCAAAAGAAACGGCTTATTAACCCGGATAAAGGAATTGACGAATCAGGGGAAATTTCTGAATCATAAGGACAGCTCACCTAACGAGACGATAAGGCGGATCAAAGCGATTCTGCAGCGCATTGGTATCGAGAACCGGCGGCCCATGATTCAACATCGCTTCAATCCGGTGAATAGTTGTCATTCTGTGTACATTTGCAGTCCCGATTATCCTTTGCTAACCGCCAACGGTAAAGGTGTGACTGATGAATACAGCCTGGCGAGCGCTTACGCCGAATATATGGAGCGCTTGCAGGGGTTGTATCATGTTTTTTTTGGCAGGATAGGCGAAATTCTTCCTCAGGAGTCGATGCACACTGATGAAGTCATGTATCCGGCCTCGAAATTGTGGCGAGACACACCGGAGGTGATGCGCGAATTAGTGGAAGACGAGACAGCATTACCTGACGAATTTCTGACCTGTATTCCGTTCCTGGAGGTCTTTCACGGTGAAACGCTTCTGCTGCCATACGCTCTTATGACTCTGAATACTGAGTCCACAGGCATGTGCGCCGGTAACACCCCGGAGGAAGCTGTGACACAGGGAATTTGCGAGATCGTTGAGCGGTACATCTCCAGAATGGTGTTGCAAGGCGAACTGCATGCACCACATATCCCACTCGGCAAACTGCCTGAATGCTCACCGGAACTCTCGCACATCATCAGGGAACTTAACAGCAAGGGGCTCACCCTGATCGTCAAGGACTGTACCATAAATGGCACTCTTCCTGTGCTGGCAGCTATTGTGATCGACGAAGACAATGATCGCTTCAACCTGGCCTTTGGTTGCGATCCGGTTTTTGATGTGACTCTGCAACGCTGTATCACAGAATTATATCAAGGCAGGAAGAAGCTTCCTCACAGCTTTTCCTATTGGAAAGAGGGGCATCCGCCTGTCCATGACTATGTTAACAATACACATTCCTCTTTAAAACAACTACTTATGGATTGGCCGGGGACTGATTATACAGACGCCTTTGCGTCTCCCAACCTCTCCAATGCAGACTATCTGCACTTCATGCTGAATAAGGTACGCACCAGAGGCTTATCCCTGTATGTCAGGGATTATTCATTTCTTGGCTTTCCCACATACTATGTGTTTATTGAGAAAATGTCCGTTGCCCGCCCCTTGTCCGGGGAAGAGTGCCGATTTCACTATCGGGAATACGACGAAGCCCTGGGCGTTTTGTTCCGACTTAACGATGCCCTGCCTTATGAGATTGATCGTATGGCCGGGATATTCGCTGACAAGCTTCGTATGGACATGCTGTTCAACAACTTTCTTACCATGAAAATGCGAAACCTCTCTTCTCGTGCGCCGGTGCGCGCCTGGGTTGAACCGATCACCTTCTTAACTTTTTTATTTATCGAAACCAACCGCCTTGATGACGCACTTAGACTCATCGATGAGCCGGACAGCCGAAGGGATTTGTTGTCTAAAGAGCCTTTGATCCCCATTTTGACAGATTATTGTCGAATGAGATTAGAAGGGGAATCACCGGGAACCATTTTAGAAAAATTACGAAAGCGACATAATAATAGTGAATATTATGGAAGCTTAAAACATTTAATTGAGCATAACTACGCCGGTTTATATTTAAAGGAATCTGAAATCGTTCAAGGACGGAAGTTCGAAGGATTACCCATTCCAAGTTGCCTAACGCCCTTTGCCTGTGGAAAGTGCGGATGTAAATCTCGCTGCTATGCAGGGAAATTCATTGAAGTTCGGGGAAAGATTCAGAAGGCCCGCCAACCGGTGAACCAGACATCACTTCGCCGCATTTTCTCAAAGCAGGAGGGAACGTATGGTGCAGCGTCATGTTCTGAAGGTATGACAAGCGCTTGCAGGGAATGATTCAATAGCAGGATGCGGTCATGACCAATGATGCGGTTCAAAAGAGCCTTACTATTTCCTACGAAAAAAAACAAATTAAACAGGGGGAATTGTGAACGAAAATCAGATCACTATCATTCTACCTACGAGCAACCGCTGGATGCATATTCTGCTGGACGGCGTAGAGCTCTACGCAAAAACACTTGGCTTCCCTGAATCGCTGAAAGACAACATTATGAACTCCACGACCGAGGCATGCGAAGAACTGATACGCATCGCCACTGAAACAGATGAGAGAGAACCGGTTCATATCACGCTCGATTACAAAGGTGAAGCGGTCATTATAGAAATCGAATACAGCAGTAAGATAAATCTAAATCCCTTTGATGTTGATGAGTATGAGATTCCTGATGAAACGACCGACTTGGATTCGGTGTCATTGGAAGCATTTTGGTTGTTCCTGATCAAGAAACAGATGGATCGTGTTTTCTTCCGTGTGCGGGGCAACCGCCGTGTGCTGTCTATAATGCAGTATAAACGCGAAGAGGGACAGGAAGGACGGATCTGGGCCATGGCCATCAAACCTGAGTTGGCAAAGGGCGTGAGCCTCCATTTTACAAAAACAAACGAAGGCCTCGAAACGGCAGTGCTACAAAAGAGCGGCGGTGGAGCGCTTATGCTAAATCCCAGTGAAACTTTTTTTGTGAAGAACATGGATGGCCTGAAGTCCTTTCACGATCTTTTCATGGACCATGTGGATGTCCTGGGTTTAACCTCTCCCAATCTTCCCGCCGCCCTCTATGAGAAGCTGGAAAGCCTTGGCGCGCTGATATCGACAGACGCGGAGGAAAAACAATCAAGGATAGGACGACTTATCAAGGCTTTGGCTAACCTGAGTTACTCCATCCCCAAGGCAGACGAGAAAGTCACGAAGGTTGAGCGCATAGCAAAGCCCTTGTTCTCACATATCGGGGTAACGTTTATGTTGCTTGTAGGCATATCAGGATTGGCGCCTGCATGGGTATACTTCGACCGGATCGTGGAAGCCATTTCGAACCTGGAAGCGCAAATATATTTAGCTCCCCAGATCATCCTTATTCTCTATCTGCTATCTCTAATTCAGGTTTCTCTGCATGAACTGGGACACGGAGTCGTGTGTAAACATTTTGGTGGCGCGGTGCCGCGTATGGGTATCATGTTCTATTTGGGATCATTTATTTTCTTTTGCGATACGACATCATCTTATACGTTCGTTGAAAAACGCCAGCGCATTTTAGTTTCACTGGGCGGCCCTCTGCTGTCCTTCTCCATCTTCGGTATGGGCTTGTGGGTTTTTGCGGTGGTTGCCGGTCAAGGTTCCATCTGGGAATATGTTTTTGTCGCCTTTGGTCTGCTCAACTTTTTCTTGTTGGTAATGAACTTCAACCCCTTCATCAAAATGGATGCGTATTACATACTAATGGACCTGACAGAGATACAAAATCTCCGGGAGCGATCCTTCAGATTTCTTAAGCGCAAGCTCTTAGGGTGGATAGGTTTTGGTGAGGATGAAGACACCAAGGCTACGCTCACGGAGCAACGTCTGTTTTGGTGGTATGGTCTGCTTGGAGGCCTTATGACAGCTGTCTTCATAGTGCTACCGGTCTTTCCGCTTGTCTACATTCTTTCAAAACAATCCCTTCACGGCGGTCGCACACTGTTGGCTATTGTCCTGGGAGCATTGCTTCTGGTTCGTCTGGCAAGTGTGGGTTATAAAAGCGTGAAGGCAATGCGATATAAGGATTTTAAAGTAAAATGAAAAGCATTCATACATCTGTCCATTTTGTGCTTGTAGGATTAGAGTCAATGTCATTCACTTAAGGAATAAAGCACCTTCCGCCTTCAGCGGCTAAACTCGAAGGCTCCGCTTTGCTGCGCCTTCTCAAACATGACCCGCTTCTGTCGGAAAGCGCTTCATTCCTTAAGTGAATGGTATTGGGATTAGAGTTCTTCTGACCGAATTCTGACTTTCAAAGCATACTGTAAAAAAAACCGCTGGTAGCGTCGGATCGAAGGGAGCTTTCAATCGTGTTCAGTACCAACGGTCTTTTCAGAAGACTTACAATTATAAAGCTGATAGCTAAATGCTATTTTGGGCTATTTGCTTTGTTTACATTAACTTCAGAACACCTGACCTCTAGGTATTGCTAAACAGAGAGCGATATCTATACAAGGCATTGAAAAATCCTGAGTTTGCCAAGAAAGGCAAGCCCCTTGCTGCCCCCTTAAAGCCAAAGCGAGCAGGAAAAAAAGATGACCCTGATTATTCGTTATTTAGTATCATATAAAGTAAGCATATATGCATATTATCAAACGTAAAACTCTAATGGAGTTTTGGCAAAAGCACCCTGACTCAAAACAAGCTATAAGAACTTGGTATGCCGTTGTAAATAAAGCCAAATGGCAGGAGCCTTCAGAAATTAAGAAAATATTTGGCACATCTGATTTTTTAAGGAATAATAGAGTGTGTTTTAACATCAAAGGGAATAGCTATCGTTTAGTGGTAAAAGTTATATATGAACTACAAAGAGTTTATATAAGATTTATAGGTACTCATACTGAATACGATAAGATAGATGCTAATAACATTTAAGTAATTAAAAGGAGAAAGCATGGCTATTACACCGATAAGATCGGAAGATGATTATAATAAGGTTCTTAAAAGAATTGATGAATTAATTGATTCTAAACCATATTCAAGGGAATTTAATGAACTTGAGGTTTTGTCAATTCTTGTTGAAGACTATGAAGAAAGGAATTTCCCAATTGATTTTCCAGACCCTATTGAAGCATTAAAATATATAATGGAATGGAGAGGAATTACAATAAACGATCTTGAGCCTTATATTGGTACAAAGGCATCTGTATCACAAGTTCTGAACAGGAAAAAAGATTTGACAATAGAAATGATTATGAAATTAAAAAAAGGACTTAAGATTTCTGCTGATATTTTGATACCTGAAACAGATGAAGATGTTCCAATAGTTGTATGAGCTATTTTAAAAAGCTGTGGTAGTAGTGCTAACCCTGCCTTTTACCCTCATTTTAAGCTGGACTTTTCATAATGTTTAGTATTACACTAAGACATTATGGAAAAACAAAATCAAATCAAACGAACAATTTCACAGTCAGAGGCACTTGAGGATATCAGTAATATGCTCAATACAAACAAAAACATAACCAGAACAGAATTGGCGGATAAAGTTTGCGAAAGGTACAGTTTTACAGATCCTCTGGGCGTCAAACAGCGGGCGGGGTGTCTGAAAGCCCTGCGC
>JAREWP010000042.1 GCA_029001845.1 Candidatus Magnetocorallium paracelense
TTCCTGATGGCAACGTGAAGTCCCCTGATCTCAGAAGTCATTCTCGTGGCAATGGCCAGAGCTGCGGCGTCGTCTTTTGACGAGTTGAATCTAAGGCCGGAAGACAGCCACTGCATCGCTGTCACTAAAGGGGCTTGTGTCCTGCGCAAGTTCCTCTGCGCATTAAGAGACATTATATTGGTGTTAATTACGAATCCCATGTCTTACCTCCATGTAAAACTTTTTATAAGACAGCATCCCGCTGTCTGTTGCTAAACTAAGGACAAAGCATACCTGTCAACATAAAAGTCTTTTTTCCCGATGACCTCATGTCATCGAAGATGTCGACCGGATTATCCCGTTACAATAGATATGATGTAGACATAAAAGTAACGAGAGAATTGTTCTTTTTGTTTAGTCGGGATTTAGGAAGTCCGGATGAATAATGTGATAATAAATGTGATGAAATTGGTTGGATTTCGATAATGTAGTCATTTTTACCTCCATGTAAAAACATTGTTTTCTTAAGATAGCTTCCTGCTATCTGTTGTTGTTTGTTGGTATGTTTTGTTGCTCTGTGATTTATATCGGCAGTTATTTTCTTTTCTTTAGGAACTGATTAAAAAAAATGAGCGCATTCGATAAAGAGGGTTAATCCTTAAGGCAGCAGTCAGCTATCAACGGTCAGCATTCAGCTAGGGAAAGAATTGATGTTATGCCAATAATAAGCTTCACCTTATGGGTGAATCTGTTTTGAACCATAAAGTGTTGCGATTAAAGAGCTGATCGCTGATGGCTGACTGCTAAATGCTGTTCTTAGGGTTGACTCAAAAATAAATTCGCATTAAAAGGTGACACCTTCACATCATCTTTGATTGCACTTCAATCGCAAAATCCTCAACATAGCGCTGCTATGCCTGCGGTTTTGCTCATTCAGTGCAACCAAATATAATGCAAATCTGTCTCCTTTAATTACGAATTTACTTTTGAGTCAACCCTAAGGTTAATGAACCTGTGAGCAACTGTTAATTGTATCTGAGATAGCATGCCCTTTTCTGTGTTATAATACTCGATTTAACGTTAAGGAATTTCAAAGTAAAGATAAACGGTTCGTCGGACAGGCGGGACACCTGTCCGACGCGCCGAAATTCTCCTAAACATAAAAGTCCGTCCATAGGACGTTAACTTTATGTAACAGTATAAGGAGATATTCATGATTTTCCTGAGAGGAGCGGTTAATGAATAGTTTCGGACGTTTATACAGGGTGAGTATATTCGGAGAATCCCATGGTTCTCGTGTAGGTGTCGTTATAGACGGTTGTCCTCCGGGCATCGAAATAACTCAAGAAGAAATCGAAAAAGAACTGGCTCGCAGGAAAAGCGGTGCCAAGGGAACGACGACCCGTAAGGAACCTGATATCCCTTTTCTTGCAAGCGGTGTTTTTAACGAGTATACAACAGGCGCGCCTGTTACCATATTGTTTGAAAATACGAATGTACGTTCAAGCGATTATAATTTCAGGGCCATACCAAGACCGGGACATGCAGATTTCGTGGCCGGAAAGAAGTACAAAGGATTTGCGGATTATCGAGGAGGAGGCCATTTTTCCGGTCGCATCACATTAGGTCTTGTGGCGGCAGGAGTTATCGCCAAAAAAATTATTAAACCTGTTCGTGTGTCTGCTCAATTAACGGAAGTCGGAGGTACTACGGATATCGAGGGTGCAGTAGACAGGGCCGTTTCCAATAACGACTCTTTGGGAGGAATTATTGAATGCAGTGCGGTAAATATGCCTGTCGGTCTTGGAGAGCCTTTTTTTGATTCCATCGAGGCGTTGATCGGTCACATCATATTTTCGATCCCCGCAGTTAAGGGTGTGGAGTTTGGAAGCGGTTTCAAAGCTGCCGGGATGACGGGATCGGAACATAACGACCCCTTTATAAATAAGGATGGTAAAACAGCGACTAACAATGCAGGGGGGATAAACGGAGGCATAAGCAATGGTAATGATCTTTTTTTCAGAGTCGCCGTTAAACCTACATCAAGCATATCGATTCCGCAAAAAACGATAAACATAGTTTCCGGTGAGACGGACACACTCGAGGTGAAAGGTCGTCATGACGCATGTATTGCATTGAGAATACCTGTGATAGTAGAGGCCGCAACAGCCTTGGTTTTGGCGGATTTAACTTTGATACACAACAGGGGCGAAGGTTTTTAGGCTTTTCATAACGTTCACCGCTTGATCAACAAAGCGTTATCGGTCGGGCGCAAGGAGAGGGGCCGGCTTTTTTTGTGCTTTATATCTGAATCGGGAATATAATGTTACCTGTCGCTGTCGTATGTAATTGTTGACGAAGAGGAGTTTATGTCTTTGGTTTTCAGTCTCAATACTCAGGTGGTTACATCATATATTTAAATATGGTACAATTAGGGCTGTTATAAATACTTGCACACAATGTTGTTATTTACTTTTCGTAACTACTCAGGTTGATAGACGGAAGGCGGAAGACACTTTTATAGAACATGAGGTCTCTATAAACTTTCACCGTAAGTTCTCAATAAGTTGAGGTCCCCCCTTTTTTAAAGGGGAACAAAAGGAGGACGCTGTTTTTTTATCTCTACTAATTGAGAACTTACCTTTCACCTTCTTTATTCGCTGACAAGCCGGGATTTGCCGTTTTTTTGCTATAACCTTCAGCCTGAATACATGAGTCGTTACTGCTTTTCTGCTTAAAAGGCTTTATTACTTAAATGAGGGATATAAAGGTGAACAATATGTCAAAGAATCAAAGTTTTGTTGAGCTTTATTTAAACGGATTAAAACAGAAAGGCGGGGAAATGGATGCATCGGCTGTTGCCTTTTATGCTTCCCTGGATCATATCATGCCCCTGTCTCCTTCGGTGGCCCAAAATATTATCAACGAATTTATCGATCAGCACAGCAATCTTAAACTGATCGCCAGCGAAAACTTCAGCTCTATGGCTGTTCAATTAGCTCAAGGGAATCTCCTGACAGATAAGTATGCAGAAGGATATCCCGGGCATCGCTTTTACGCCGGATGTAATAATGTCGATGAAATCGAGCTCGAAGCGGCTCGTTTGGCTTGTGAGCTGTTTGGGGCGGAACATGCGTATGTTCAGCCTCATTCAGGATCGGATGCAAATCTGGTCGCTTATATATCGATATTACTGGCGAAAGTTCAGAAACCAATTCTCGAAAAGCTGGCGCAAAGCGATCCTGCAAAGGTCAGTCAAAAAGAGTGGCTTGCAATAAGGGAAGCCCTTCAGAGTCAGAAGCTTTTGGCAATGGATTATTATTCCGGCGGCCATTTGACGCATGGATATCGTCACAATATTTCGAGTCTGATGTTCGATACATATTATTACTCTGTTGATGAGTCGACATATCTTCTCGATCCGGACAATATCAGGAAGCGTATTCGCGAGGTAAAACCCCTGATTCTCCTGGCGGGGTACAGTGCATATTCAAGGAAGATTAATTTCGCTCAATTACGAGAGATGGCCGATGAAGCAGGTGCTGTTTTTATGGTGGATATGGCCCATTTCGCAGGTTTGGTCGCAGGTAAGGTCTTCTCCGGAGATTATGATCCCGTTGCCCATGCTCATATTGTGACTTCCACTACACACAAAACATTAAGAGGGCCAAGGGGGGGGCTTGTTTTATGTAAGAAGGAGTTTGCAGGCTGGGTGGATAAAGGATGCCCAATGGTGCTTGGCGGTCCATTACCTCACGCCCTGGCTGCAAAGGCTGTTGCTTTTAAAGAAGCCATGTCAGACGAGTTTTCCGCTTATGCCCATAAAATAGTCGAAAACTCCGGCGCTCTGGCCCGTGCATGCATTGAAGAGGGGATGGAGGTATTGACAGGCGGTACGGATAATCATCTCTTTCTTATAGATGTCGCCAAAAGTTTTGGACTGACCGGTCGTCAGGCCGAATCGGCGCTCAGAAGCTGCAATATAACGTTAAACAGAAATTCACTGCCCTTTGATATAAACGGCCCGTGGTATACAAGCGGTCTCAGAATAGGGACTTCAGCGGTTACTACTATAGGAATGGGTGGTGACGAGATGAAAGAGATAGCAGGGATTATTAAGGCTGTTCTTTCTCATGTCTCGCCGGATCACACCGATCAGGGAGAAAAGAGCCTGGCTAAATTTACTCTTCCCAAAAGTGTTAACGAAAAGGCATTGACGGCAGTAGGGGAGTTATTGGAAAAGCATCCAATATATCCAAATATTGACCTGGAGATTTTAAAAAGTAAGGTGTAAAGACGCCGAGAAGAATTATTTATATTTAGGTAGTATTGACGGATATTCAGAGTAGTTAATTTGTTGTAAAGTAAAAACTATTGACTGATTTGGGGCTAACAGAGAGTACGATCATTGAATCACAGGTTTGGGCGGGCTGTATGATTGTCCTGTTTGTTTGAGGTTTTCTGCGGAAAATTTCTTCGATTCCCCGTACTTACCTTATCTGCTTCCATGCAGCCCTTAGTTCCGTTAATATCTTCCTGATATTTTCCACTCCTTTGCAGTCTCTTTTAGCGCTGATTAAAGTCAGCTCCTTTAGTATGTATACATACAGGTTTTGGAGGTTGTGCGCTATTTGTCCCCCGCCATCCATGTTAAGGGAATTAATAAGCTCTTCCACTATGGACATCGCCCTGGAGATGTAATAGAGCATTCTCTTTTCATCTTTGTTCCTCTCGTGGAATTCTGCTTTATTGAGCACATCTATTGCGCCGTCGTAAAGCATCACTAACAGTTCGAGCGGCGTAGTTGAGGTGCTGACCATCGTGTGCCTTTCTTTTGGTTCCTTATGAGCTGTGCCGGTCATGATAATAACAGGTTGTAAAAGCTCATTATACAATACTTTTAAATCTAACTTCAACATTGGCTCCGATTTATTATTTAATAAAATTTTTAATCTCTTTAACCCTGTAAAAGTTGTAAGACGTTTTGAGGTAACTGGTTGGCCTGTGCAAGAACGGATACGCCGGCCTGTTGTAAGATCAGTTGTTTTGTCATCTCAGCTGTCTCAATTGCAAGATCGGCATCCATAATTCTCGATCTGGCCGCTTGTGTCGTCTCTATTACGTTTTCAAGATTCCTGATTGCTGCTTCGAACTGATTGCCCCTTGCTCCGAGATTTGATTTTTGTAAAAGAATCACATCCAGAGAGGTATCCATTATAGCGATTACATTAGAAGCGCCGCTTAAAGGGATAGTTGAATCCTGAACAAGAGTTACTATGCCGGCCGAACCTGTTCTGATAGTGGCGTTTGAGGAATCGATATCCTCAATGTGCAAAGTCGTACCGCTTATTGTCGTTGTTCCGAGACTTTGCGTACGCATGTCTGCAATGTTGATGTTAATACCGGGATCAGTGGCGTTGTAACTTACGTGAATGTTCTTGTTATATAGCCCGTCAAACAGTGTGATGTCATTGAATTTTGTCTGTGTGGCTATCCTCCCTATTTCACTTACCAGTGCGTTTACTTCCTCCTGCATAAAAGAAACGTCATCGGACCCGTACTGACCGCTCATGGCCTGTACAGCAAGCTCTCTGATTCTTTGAAGGTTGTTGGATACTTCGTCTATGGCGCCTTCTGCGGTTTGAGCAATGGATATACCGTCATTGGCGTTTCTGACTGCAACGGTCAACCCCCTGATTTGAGCCGTCATTCTGGTTGCAATAGCCAGGCCTGCGGCATCGTCTTTAGCAGAGTTGATTCTCAGACCTGAAGACAACCTTTCAAGGGCTGTCTGGAGAGGTCTCTGCGTCTGGCCCAGATGTCTCTGGGCATTTAGAGACATGATGTTTGTGTTAATTACAAAACCCATTTTGCTCCTCCTTTTGGTACGACATGATTATGTTTTTGATTGATATATGCAATAGGCATGCCAGAGTTTTTTGGGAACTTTTTCGTTCCTCAATTGATTACCCTTTTGTACCTAGAAAAAGTAATGGTTACGATGATAATTTATTCCGGAAAAGAAAGCTGAATATAAAGCATAAAGGTTTGATTTTAAAGGATTTTTTTATGTTTTACCGTTGATGCGGGCGCTTTGGAACAAGCTTGCCCCACTATTTGGTTTACAGAATATCCTATTTATCTTATAGAGGGATTTCTTTGACAGGAGTAATTACTGAGCGATAGAGGAACAATTTTCCGAAGGAGTAATTTTTTCCGTTTTTATTTTCAATGCTCTTCCATTAGGGCCTAATCCTGATCGTACTCTTTATCATAGAGCTCTTCATCGTCATCTTTATAGTTTTTCATTCTATGCCTCAGTCTCATAAATCCGTACACTGTAAGAAGTCCGGCCATGGTAAATAGTATCCATGAAAAATTGCGGGCTATAAAGTTTATCCACTTTGATCCCTTGTTAAGCGATTCCATCCATCTCTTTTCCAGTGTTTCCATCTCCGTAAATGTGGTTCTTTTTACGGCGGCATCGATATCCGTACCGTCTGCAAGAAGGGATATGATTTTTTTCAGGTGATCGATTCCATATTCCCTTTCCAAATACTCAACGATGGAAAGACTCTGCATATAAGATAACAGCATACCGTTTTTATCGGAAGGAAAGCTCCTCTCCAGGTATTTGAAACTTATGAGCTTACCGGAAAGCGATGCTTTGACAAGGATATCCGATTTCTCTGTTCCGACGATTTCATTCAACCCGTCGCTTACCCATTGGGATATCCCTTCATCCAGCCATTTTGGCAATAAGGCTCTCTCGATATGGCGATGAAGAATCAGATGAGTGAGTTCGTGTGTGACAATAAGTCTCAGATTTAAGGGGTGTGTTTTCATGGTTGAGCAGTTTATTACAAAGAATTTTTTCTCAGGCACTGCAAAAGCACTTATCATACGATTTTTCGACAGGTTATAAAAACGGTTGTTATCTCTTATCAAAACAATATTGTATGCAAAATCCTGTTTCACTCCCAATCTCGATTCTATTTTATTGGTAACCGATGGGAGATAAGAGATAATTTCATTGGCAGCCCCTTTCAATGGGCTGTCATATCTTATGGAAACATTTCCGTGGTGAATGACGGAGAGTTCCTCTGCTCCGGCTTGTAGAATAAAAAGCAGAGAGAATATGGTCGGAAGAATCGATTTGCAGAAAGTATTCAGATAATAAAAAACCTTTATTGCAGTAAATCGTCGATTTTCAAAGATTATCTTTTATTTACAGTAACGGAAGTTGCCTTATCTCGTCGGTTTTGAAACGGACGCATACATATGAAGGAGGTCTCTGTTTCTATTTTCCAATTATTGTAATATCTCTTGACAGGTCTCCATCGTCGCTTCCATAAAAAACGTCTTCCACCTGGGGAGAGAGTATAATGCTTTGTTCAAGAGTTAATACAGGATCTATAATATCCCTAAAGTATCTCGCGAATTTGGCAACGTCTGCTATATATGTTGGAGGGACATAAACAATATCTCTCTCGTTTAACGAAATATTTTGAGAAAAATCGCCATTTTTTATGAAGCTCTTTATGTCCAGCCGGATCAGTTTGGGCGAATTTCGATCTCCCCTCATTATTATAACACTTTTGGAGTTGGCGTCATCTGTAAATCCTCCTGACAGAGAAATCGCTTCCATAACGTTCATCGGGCCTTCCATTGTGAAAAGACCCGGCACTTTCACCTCTCCGAGAACATAAACTTTGCGACTGTTTATTGCTGACAGAGAGACGTTAACCACCGGATTCTTAAAAAATTTGGAAAGACCGGTTTCGATTATCGCTTTTAATTCCTCGATACTCTTGCCGCCTGCCTTTACTTTCCCAAGAAAGGGGTATGAAAAATTTCCGGAGGGACTTATTTGATACTTGTTGGTCAGTTCGGTTTCCCGCCAGACAAAGACTTCCACAATATCTCCCGGACCGAGTATAAACTCCTTTAGAGTTGTGGGCTTAATATTCGCAGACACCTCTTCAGGCATAATTACTTTAACACCCTCTTTGACTTCCTGTCCGCTACAACCGATAAACGATATCGGGAGTATGAGTAATAAAACAGTGTATTTAAGTAGATGCAAAATAATAAACTCCTTAAACATATCTAATGCAATCAAAGATAACACAAAAAATAGCAATTTCTCAATAAGCGGCCTTAATAAACAACCAATACTCATCGTATGTCGAGATCGCCGTCAACTTTACTTTAACTCAATCTTTGTTATATAATTGTTCATCTAATTTAATCCAAGGAGGAGTGATAGTTGGTAAAGATCAGATTAACAAGAATGGGCTCACATAAAAGTCCTTTCTACAGAGTCGTTGTAGCTGATTCAAGAAAGAGAAGGGATGGCCGCTTTCTTGAAATCATAGGAAATTATAATCCTCTTAAGGAACCATCAGAGATAAATATCGATCAGGAAAAAGCAAAGAAATGGCTGCGTTATGGCGCTCAGCCGACTGATACTGTTAAAAAGCTTTTCCAAAGGGCCGGTTTGCAAACAACCTAATTTTCAATTGGAGGTAAAAGTCGATGATGAAAGAACTGGTTGAATTAATGGCCAAAGCACTCGTAGACAGGCCGGATGAAGTAAGTGTTCAGGAAGTGGATGGTGAAAAAACAACGGTTTTCGAACTCAGAGTTGCCGGCAGCGATCTTGGAAAAGTAATAGGAAAACAAGGCAAAACAGCTCGGGCTATGAGAACTATTCTTTCAGCAGCAGGTACAAAGATCGGAAAACGTTCGGTTCTGGAGATTCTCGAGTAGTTGCAATAATTACGTTATAATAAGTGTTGTAAACTCCAATCACTGAAGACCCGGGAAATCATCCTCCATTTTTCTTCAGGTTTTATATCGTCTTGACGTCAACCGGATATGTGATTTTGACAATAAACGGTTTTAATGAGTTTTCTATAATACAATTCTCTGCAAAACAGATGTAAAACAGAGGGTAAGGCAATCTGCACAAGTGGAAATTAAACGTTGACATTTTATGTTCTTACCATATTTCCCGAACTTATTACCTTTTACCTTAAAGAGAGTATAGTCAAGCGCGCCATACAAAGGGGTTTGATAGATGTAAAGGTAATCAATATAAGAGACTACACCGTTGACAAGCATCACTGTACCGACGATTATC
The DNA here is from genome assembly GCA_029001845.1 of Candidatus Magnetocorallium paracelense. Classification (GTDB taxonomy): domain Bacteria; phylum Nitrospirota; class Thermodesulfovibrionia; order Thermodesulfovibrionales; family Magnetobacteriaceae; genus Magnetocorallium; species Magnetocorallium paracelense. The sequence continues at coordinate 9,125 of JAREWP010000042.1, forward strand.
CTTATGGAGGCGGTGCAGGAATGGTCATGAAGGTTGAGCCCCTGTATTATGCTTACAGGGATGTCATATCCGACGGGGGTAAAAGGCGCAGCATATTGCTGACACCTCAGGGAAATACCTTTAATCAGAAAAAAGCCGAAGAATTTGCATCACTGAAAACAGATTTACTATTGATATGCGGAAGATATGAGGGAGTAGACGAACGTGTAAAGTGTATTGTAGATGAAGAGTTATCTGTTGGAGATTTTATTTTAACAGGTGGTGAGCCTGCTGCTCTTATCGTCATAGACAGTGTTACCAGATTGATACACGGTGTACTTGGCGATGAGAGATCCAATATTGACGAGTCCTTTTCTACAGGTATACTGGATTATCCCCATTATACCAGACCTGCCGAGTTTATGGGAATGAAGGCGCCTGATGTGTTATTATCAGGCAACCATTTTGAGATTAACAGATGGCGCAGAAAAAGTGCTCTGAAAAAAACGATCCTTTCAAGACCGGACTTGATTAACAAAAAAACTATATCGATAGAAGATAATAAAATATTGAAAGAATTAAAGGAGGAGATGGGAGATGAATTTGTTAAACGCTTTAGAGGAGAGCTATAAGAGAGAGATTACCAAGTTTAATATTGGTGACACCATAAAAGTGCATGTCAGGGTTAAAGAAGGCGACAAAGAGAGGATTCAGCCTTATGTAGGTGCGGTTATTGCAAGAAAAGGCAGCGGAATTAAAGAAACTGTTACTGTAAGAAAGATTTCCTTTGGCATAGGTGTGGAAAGAATATTTCCACTGCATTCACCTGTTATCAAAGATATTGAAGTTATGAGAAGAGGGGATGTAAGAAGGGCAAAACTTTACTATTTAAGGACAAAAAAGGGTAAAGATGCAAAGATTAAGGAAAAATCCAGAGCAGCGAAATAATAATATGTAACTGTTCTCTGTGATTTTGAGGTCAGTAAAAAAATAAAGATATTTTGTTGCTGATTTTAACCGGTTTTTCAGCGCCGGCGCCGGAAAAATCTCTTTTAACAAAAGAGTGATACTATATCATTGTAAATAGTTACAAAGCGATAATTATTTTGAGTTTTTGCTTTTAAATTCAGAACGTTTAATGCATTCGACTTTACTGATTACAAACCTGAAACCTCTCGTCATACTACTTCAAATTGTCCCTTAGAAAAAATAAAATCACTTCACCTGCCAATGGTCTATATGAACATGACAAATGGTATGTAGAAAATGGTTTCTCCTGCCCGGCCGGTGTAGATGAAGCCGGCAGGGGGCCTTTGGCAGGACCTGTTGTGGCTGCGGCAGTCGTGCTTAAGGGCGAGTTTATTGATGGTATAGATGACTCGAAAAAGCTGACGCCTAAGATAAGGGAGCACCTGTTTTGGGAGATTCTTTGCAGAGCTGACGCCATTGGCATTGGAATTGTGGATTCCGAGGAGATAGACCGGATTAACATCCTGAAGGCTACAAAAAAAGCAATGCACGCAGCTATCGAGGATCTAAGGGTTTTACCGGATATTCTTCTAATTGATGCAATAAAGATTCCTGATATAAAGACAGAACAGGCAGCAATTATTAAAGGTGACAGTAAAAGCGCATCTATCGCTGCTGCATCAATCGTCGCAAAGGTGACACGGGACAGACTTATGCTTTATTATGACAGACTGTATCCCCACTATGGATTCAAATCTCATAAAGGATATCCCACTAAGGAGCATATAAAAAGAATAGAAGAATTTAATCCCTGCCCGATACACAGAATGTCATACGCTCCTGTTCGAAGAGTGAAATTACCTTTTGAGTAGCTTTAACCATTTGTTACGAAAATAGACTAATGCGTACCGGAAGCAGCAGCAATGTTCTGCCAAAACAAGCTGAAACTCGTAAACTCAAACACCACCTTGTTTTGGCGGAACATCACTGCTGCTTCTTAATCTTTTCATGCTTTGTGGCGAACCGGGGGCATAGACCTTTGACTTGATTGCAGCGATATTATGAATAGTTGTATAAATGAAATAGCAGATGATCGACTTTTTGAGTGGATGAAGGAGATAAGGAGGAGTCTTCACCTCTGGCCTGAAACCGCATTTGAGGAGTTTCGTACCTCTTCTCTAATAAAAGAACGTCTTGATGAACTTGGCCTGGAGTATCGATCGAATGTCGCCGGTACCGGTGTTGTCGGACGTTTAATCACCGATCGGAATGCTCCTACAGCAGCGTTAAGAGCCGATATGGATGCTCTCAGGATATTTGAAAACACGGGTCTTCCCTTTTCCTCTCAGGCAGATGGTACGATGCATGCCTGCGGACATGACGGGCATGTTGCGATGATATTGGGAGCTGCCGCTATATTAAAGAAAACTCCGCCAAATGGTAATGTGGTTTTTATATTTCAACCTGCCGAGGAGGGAGTGGGAGGAGCAAAGCCGATGGTAGAGCAGGGAGCACTGGAAGGAGTCGATGTGATCTTTGGAGGTCATATCGAGACGGAATACGATACAGGTACGATTGCAATCAAGAGAGGGATACATACGGCCTATACAGATGTGCTTGAAATAAACATTACAGGTCATGGAGGCCATGCCGCCAGGCCACATGAGGCCAGAGACGCGATTGTATTGGCGAGCCAGTTGATACTTCATCTTCAAACGATCATATCGAGACATCTCGATCCAGTACAACCATCTCTTATTACCATAGGCATGCTTCAGGCAGGAACCGCTCACAACGCTATTGCAGAAAAAGCGATTTTGAAAGGAGCTGTGAGAACGACCGATAAGGATACAAGAATGCGTCTCATCGAGCAGATTAAAAAAACAGCTTCTTCACTTGCTTCTCTTTATGATTCCGTTATAGATGTGGATATCGAGCCAGGTTACCCTCCTGTTATAAATCACGAAAGGGAGAGTGATTTTGCAATGCATATGGCCGGCAAATTATTTGGAGAGGAGAATGTTATTTCTCTTCAAAGTCCGGTTCTCGGAGGAGAGGATTTCTCTTATTTTACAAATGAGATACCCGGATGTTTTGTTAGGCTGGGAGCGGCAAAAGGCCCTGATGACAGACCTGAAGCACACAGCTCATCATTTGATTTCGATGAAGAGGTGTTGAGAGTCGGTTCCGTTTATTTCTCCGAACTTGTCAGATATTCATTGGATAAATTGAATGTTGCTTAGAAGTTCAGCTCTTTTCTATCCACTTTTGTAACAAATGAGTGGCCTCCTCGGGGTTTTCTTTCGCCCACTTTGCTATCTCTTCCCTGAGGCACTTTTTTTTCTTTAGGTCTGAGGTGCTGTTTAATTCATGCACCATCTCCTTCATCTTTTCAGGAGAATATTTACTCTCTGCTTGTTTCCCTTTCTGGTCGGAACTCTTTGAAAGATTTTTTGTCAGAGGTCTTATAATAATATAATAGGTAAAAACGATTAATAAGAAAATAGCCAGGTATCTTATCAATGGTACTAATTCCGGTATATATTCCATAGATAAGTTAAAAATTTTTACTGTGTCTTATAATACGGCCTCCAACCATATATACTACGGTTTCTGCAATGTTTGCGGTCTGGTCCGCTATCCGCTCTAATTCTTTGGGAATCTGATTAACAAGCATGAATGGAGAAATTTTATCAGGATTCTCTATCATCAAATGAATAATGTCTTTCATAATATAGTCTCTTCTCTGGTCCACGTCTACATCACGCATTATAACGTCTTTTGCAAGTCGTGCGTCTTCATTAATAAATGAGTTAATTGTGTCTCTGACCATTCCTCTGGTAACCTCACTCATACGGCTTATATCTGCGTAATTTATTCTAATAGAGACTTCATTTTTTAAAGCGATTGTTCGTTTTGCAATATTAGCTGCGTGATCTGCTATCCTCTCTAAATTATTGGTTATTTTCATCCCGGTAATTATCAGACGTATGGTTTTACCCATGGGCTCCTTCAAAGTAAGAAATTCTATGCACTCTTCATCAATTTTAACGTCGTAGGAATCTATCAGGTTGTCGTTTTCTATAACTTTCCCGGCGAGATCATAATCTCTGTTGATAAAAGCCTTAATTGCATTCTTAATAGAATCCTCCACATGGATAGACATTTCCAGTATGCTTTTCTTGAGGTTGTTTATTTCAAGTTCACGAATAGGCATGAATGCTTCTCATCTTGTTATTTTATGAGTCTTTGAAATCATTGTAATCTATGGTTAAAAACTCTTTACGGTGACTGCTGTGCCAGGTTACGTTATAGTATATTAGCATATTTATAATCTAAAGTGCTGATATCTTTATTTAATAAGATCGTAATGAGTGGAAACAGCTTAATATAAAGTGACACTAAAAAATGTGCTCTGAGCAGCGATTATTCTCTTAAAAACAGCACTCATCCAAAAGAGATATACATATTTTCACGTAAAGCGATGAAAATAGAGAGCTGACCGCTGAATACTGATAGCTGAATGCTGTTTTTAGTTGATATGCATATGATCAGTGTGCAGTAAAACCTTATTGATTGTCAAGCTTTGTCATTTTCTATCTCTATTATCTCCATTAACTACAGGTTCATACAAAAGGTGCTTAATGGAAAAGACAGTCAATGAAAAAATGATAATTCCAAATCGCTGACTCTGTATGTAAGAGTGTTATTATTAACAAGCCTCTGCATCTTTACACTACGGGTAATACCATTAATAATGATTGAAGGGATGTTTAAAGTCTCGTTGACAATAGAGGCGTAGCAGTAAATCAACTCTTTTTCCTTTAATGGTTTTATAAAGGAGTAATCCTTTATAAGAAATTGATTCTCCCTGTTCAGTTTTAAAACAGCTTTCACCATTATGTCAGGTGAGATAATAATGCGCGGAATTATAATATCCCCTGTTTTTTTGTTATAGGTGGCTGAAAATCGGCTGTCATAAGGACAATTTTCTCCTATGTCCGGCAAGACAGGCTTTTCCTTTGAGGGATAGTGAGTTTTTCTTATTATATCCCTACAATTTGATCTGTGAATCCTGATATCTTCTGCTTTAGCGATTTCTCCCAGGTTAATTACGGAACCATTAAATTTTCCAAGAAGTACGGATATTGTATCGTCATGCCGTGATGCCTCATCCAGACCAAAGGGAAGCTTTTTGTTTATTGCAATAATGAGAAAACGTTCGTTGCTGTAAGTATAAAGAATATGCGGCAGCATTTCCGCAAAAACAACAGACGATGTCTTTATACGGCCATAAATATCAACAAAAGCAATAACAGCCAGGTCGTCCTCGAATCTTTCCTTTGTCACAGGTCTGCCGTTTATTGATAATGGAATTTTATAGTTTCCTATCATTACCCCCTGATTGGTCACTCTTATAGAAAGATTTTCTCCCTGACAAAGAGATTCCTCTCTTTTCGTAAGAATAAGGGAGTTTACTTTTTTGATAGTTCCAATCGTTTCGATGTCAGAGAAGTTTATGGCTGAAAGCCTGGATCTGGGATTGAAGAGGCTCCTCCCTGCAAGGAATTTGGCGTTGTGCTTCACATTCAATATATCCAGAATTGTAGGGCCTGTATCCATGACAGTGCCCGGAATGCTGCTTTGGCCTTTTTCCCCGCCATTTAGTATTGTAAAGAGAAGTTTTCTATTGTAGTTGTCAGGATAAAATTTATATGCGTTGTTTCGCATGGCTAAGTGATCGCTCATCAGTACAACGACCGTATCTTTAAATGAAGGATGTTTGGATATCTTTTCGATAAAATCGTCTATCAGTTTATCTGTGCAGTGAACCGCATCGAGGATACTGTTTTTCAGATTTGTAAAGGGCTTGCAGGAACGAGAAGGAACTCCATTCGGGCCGTGGGTGTCCAATGTAAGTATAGTGAGATGGAAGGGACTGTCACTTTCTGCAAGGCGTACATATTCGTTTGTTGCTATTTCTAACAGAGAGTCATCGTATAATCCCCATCTGTTTTTATATTCCTTGTCAACGATTTCCGACTTTAACTCATCATATCCCTTTATTTCGTTATAATGGTGGTTTTCAAAAAAATTACCTTTGCCTCCAAATGTAACGGAGGCGCCTCCCAGATATACCTGCATATATCCGGCTCGATTCAATATATCACTCAAACAGGCGGCATTTCCCAAAAAACCGCTTTGCATAATATCGTTACCATCGGATGTCACATCTATATATACAAGCGGTGTACCGCACTGCGATGCAACTATTCCGGCAATGGTCCATCCGGTTCCCGGTGTTTGTGAAATATTTGTAAATGATAACCCGGTTTCTGAGAATCTTTTTAGATTTGGTGTTAATCCAGTAAATATATGGTCTTCCATATATATCCGTTCTATGCTTTCCAGATAAATTAATACCAGGTTTTTGCCTGGAGAGGCTTCCAGGTTTTCCTGTAAAAGGGCTTCTCTTTTAATGCCGGACAGCAGCGGACCTCTAATATCGGCATTCGAAATTTCATGACTTTCCATGGAATGATGAAAGAGATAAGAGAAAAACTCTTTTATTGCCGAATCCAAGAAATAAGAAATTAGCAGGAATGTGACAGGCAGCCAGAGAGGAATGGATTTGAAGGATTTACACTTACTAATTACATAAACAGATGCAAATAAAAAAAAGAGTGATAGTATAATGACACAAATCAACCATAGAGAGGAGATTCCCGATTCCGTTATGGTATTCAGCGAGAAGTGAAAGAAAAAATTTTCATTGAAGCTTTGACCCTGTAAATAAAAGGAAGTGAATCTAAGAATCTCGAAAAAAAATAACGTCGAAAAAGAGAGTAGGCCGAATGAAAAATTAAGCCCTCTATTGTTTATCTTTGCAGAAAGAGAGAGTATTGATAAAGAAGTGAGGAAAAGAAAAATAAGAGAACCAAATAATTGAGTGATCTCTTTTTCGTAGCTGTAACAGTAGCTTAAAAAAACAGGTGTCGAAAAGAGGAGATATAAAAGAAAAAAACTTCTTGTAAATATATCAGGCAACGATCGGTAGTGGGTTACGGCTTTCTATTCATGATACAATGTCATTAACTTTAGGAGTAAAGCACCTTCCGCCTTCACCGGCTAAACTCGAAGGCTCCGCTTCGCTGCGCCTTCTCAAACATGACCCGCTTCTGTCGGAAAGTGCTTCACCCCTTAAGTTAATGGTATTAATTCATGACAGGTAAATACTCAATGTTTTCTTTCGAGCAGGCCCGGGTCGCAATTTGTATGATATATTACTTCGAAAAAAAAGTCAATGAGCAGGCATGCAACTTATATTGAGTCCTTGCTTTACAGAGCGATACAACATAGAACAAATTTAACGTGGTACAGATTTTTTGCGACTTGATATTCAGGCGCCTGTTATGTTATTGTCTATTTTGTTTTGTAAAAATAAAAATATTTTGGTAACGACTTATGTCCCTTGATAATGATTTAAATGATTTAGAACAGCTTCTTCAGGAAGAGAGCGATTTTAACGAGATATACAAAAAGTTCTTTTCAGTCGTACAAAACGATGATTTTATCAGCTCCGGAGCACCTTGTAGTGACAACAGGATCGAGGAGATGCTAAAGCGAATATTGCTAAAGATATTCGACTCGACAAAGCTGATTAATATTATGATTATTAATATAGAAAAATACGGATTCTATCATGGCACTGTATCTGTAGATGCACTCCCTGGCAGCTTTTTCTATTTCAAGGATATAAGCATGGGAATGCTGGCTGTTGTGAAGAGACGAAACGACGAGATTTCGTTTATCAGATTTACGGGGGAGAACATTTCTAAAGGAAATTTCATAGTAACCACACCTTCAACTGCCACTCACTAATCTCGCATTTATAATCCTGATTCTTATTCCATATTTATCTACTTGACTTAACTCTTTGAATGACGTACAATTATTGATCTTATAAAAACAGTCACTTGCGGACATTCAGAAGCTGTTTGCTATTAAAGTGAATCGCACAGGATTTTCATTTTTTATACCTCTTTGAGGATCGATACGACAAAAAACAAACCTGTAACAGGTGAGCGAGATTTTGTACCCCTGCGACTTTATGTCAACAGGTCTTGTAATTTATCCTTCATAACTATTACTGTCAGTGACGAAATAAATGGTCCAGCCGGACAAAAAAGAATTTCTTTATTTGATTAATAAGGGCAAAGTTCTTCCTCTATATTCGGAAATCCCTTACAACAATCCATCCCGTTACTACTCTGTCTTTAAAGGTAAAAACACTTTTTTGTTGGAAAGTATAAAGGGACCATTTTCGATAGCGAGATATTCTTTTATCGGCTTTGATCCTTATATGACTTTCAAGGTTAAGAATTCTGAAATAGAGATTACACGCATAAATAACAGAGGAACCCGCTCGGATTACGATCTATGGAGTTCTCCTGTTTCTTCTTTGAAAAGTAGGCCGTTAACTGCATTAAAAAAGCTCGTTTATTCCTATCCCCAGTTGTATTGTCAGGAACTGCCGCCTTTTCAAGGTGGCGCTGTCGGCATGCTCAGCTATGATTTTGTCAGATACCTTGAAAATATACCTGCCCGGGGAACAGACGATTTAAACATTCCTGACGCCCATTTTTTTCTGATCGATAAAGCGATCGTCTTTGACCATAAGCTCTTGAAGGCCTGGATCGTTTACTGTCCGGGACTTCGGATGGGCGACAGTGAGTTTGACTTTAATCTTATTGATTGGGAAAGGGCCTATGACATGGCCGTTGAGGAAATAATTGATACAGAGTCCGCTGCAAGTACATCAAAAGACAGTTCTTTGATTAAGAAAACAAGGGGAAGCGTTTTTTTACCGGAGATTGTTCCGGGAATGAGTCAGAAACAATATATGGACAGAGTCAAAAGAGTTCTCGAATATATAGCCGCAGGCGATATCTTCCAGGCGAATCTCTCCCTAAGAGTCTCAGCCGATATTAAAGATATCGATCCATGGGATATTTACGGCACTCTTTCTTCGATCAACCCGGCGCCATTTGCCTGTTATATCGACTTTGACGACTATCAGGTCGTCAGTTCTTCTCCGGAAAGGTTGGTAACGGTACGTCCGGAAGTCAATTCCGAAGTTTCGGTTCAAAAAGTAGAGGCCAGGCCGATTGCCGGAACCAGGAGGAGAGGCAGGGATGTCGCGGAGGACAGCTCAATAAGAACTGAATTGCTGCTTAACGAAAAAGAGAGAGCCGAGCATATCATGCTTATCGACTTGGAGAGGAACGATCTTGGCAAGGTCTGCAATTATGGAAGTATTCATGTGAATGAATTGATGATTACTGAGGATTATTCTCATGTAATCCATATTGTTTCAAATATCGCCGGAAACATGGCCCCTGGTAAGGACTCTTTCGGTGTTATACGAGCGCTTTTCCCCGGAGGAACGATAACCGGCGTACCAAAAGTAAGGTGTATGGAGATCATTGATGAGCTGGAGCCTGTAATGAGAGGGCCATATACAGGTTCAGTCGGTTACATTGGTTTTTCAAAATCCATGGATTTGAATATAATAATAAGGACCTTTGTTATAAAAAACAGAACAGCCTATGTTCAGGCAGGCGCCGGTATTGTCTCTGATTCCGATCCTGAGAAAGAATATTTCGAGAGTCTGAATAAGGCGGAGGCCCTGATCAGAACTCTGAAAGAGGTATGATTTTATGAGAATGTTTTTATTGGTTTTCTTTATTGTCTTTCTTTTTTCTGTTTCAGCCCATGGAGAGGAGGAGTTTTTCACTGTACAGGCCGGAAGTTTCTCTTCGTTCAATGAGGCGAAAACGAACTTCCTGGTTTTAAAGAAAAAGCTTTCCAATGGAGACAGGGATTATCTGAGGGTTGAATTGGTCAATACATATTATACCCTGAGAATCGGAAAATTCAATGAACGGAAAAAAGCTATAGAGTTATTAAAAAAAGTGAAAAACTATTATTCTTCATCTCTCGTTTTAAGCGCCTATGTAAAAGAAGAAAGAATTAAGGAACTTTATAAAGGAGAGAAAAAAAAGGAACCCCCTGTCGGGCAGATGGCCAAAGAGGGTAAAAAGTCAATTAAAAAGGCCTTGGTGGCGCAACCTAAAATCAGAAGGATCGTTAATCGAGAGGATGCTGTCGAGTATGTGCAAGAGGAGGATACAACTCCAGATGAAACAGCCTTTGCTGAGCCGTCCGGGGATTCCGTTAAAACACCTCCCTATACAGAGGGAGTCGCCCATATGGGTAAAGAGCATAAAGCTCAGGTAACTGAAAGGCAACCTCCAAAGGAGAGCAAATTGTATAAAGGGATTCTCTTTTTGACTGACAGAAAAAATATTGAACCCTTTTTTCCCTATATTGCGATATTTATATTTTTTGTACTGCTACTGGTGCTCGTTACTCGTAAGAGAGTCGTATTGATGCTGAAGATACAGGATACAATAGCTGGAGGCAGAGTAAAATCCTCCAAGAGTATGCGTTTCCCTGAGGACCAAGGTAACGACCCCAGACATAAGGCAAAGGAGATGAGGCGAAATCTTATCGATATCGCCGGCGATATCGATATACAAAGAATCAAGGACAGCGGGAATTTACAGATAAAGAGTGAAAAGATTAAAGAGGGTTTTTTAAATGTTTTTACCGAAATCGATCATAAGAGTATGGAGCTGAAGGCGCCTGCAATCGTTATGAACGATTTGAGAATCGATGAAGGCCATGAACTGTTAGGCGACGCTTATGTCAAAGGCAATGTTTATATAGATGAAGAAGCGACGATTGTCGTGGTTGCTGCTGACGGCAGGCTGAACGCCGCGGCAGGGCTGCGGGTTTACAAGTGGGTGGACGCAGTAGAGGGGATCACTGTTGGTGATAACTGCAATCTTGGTCTTTCCGCCACAACAGAGGGGGAACTGCTTCTTGGAAAGGGCACGATTTTTGAGTTTGTGTTTGGTAAACCTGTCAGAAGTTTTACTCAGAAAGATTCTGTTAAAGGTTTGGAAGTGGATGAGCAAGGGCTTAAAGTCGTTACAAATCCCGAGGATTTAGGTGCTAATGTGAAGGAACTGAAACATACGTTGTGGTATTCCAAAAAGGATATAATCGTACCTGAGGGGATTACATTGCCAAAGAATCTTATTACCAATTCAAACATTACAATCAGATGCTCTTCGCTTATCAACGGTTATATTAAGTCCCACAGAAGCATAACGATCGAAGATAATGTTTCTGTTCGTGGATATCTTAATGCATATGGAGATGTAAATATTGGTAAGGGCTCTGTAATAGAAGGCGATATCTTTTCAAAGGGCAGAATCGTAATAGAGAGGGGTGTCGGAATAGGTACGAAAGAAAAACCTGTATCGGTCATGTCATTACAATCCGTTGATATTGCCGAAGGTGTAAATATATATGGATCGGTTTTGGCGGAAGCAGGGGGGCGGGTGATTTAACCAAGTCAGCTTTTAATCATTTTTATAAAGAGGGCGACGTTTTTTCTGAATAAGAGCAATGCCGTGTCTTTTGGAGACCTCTTTGCTCCATCTTCCGCTCTTTCCAATATCTCGTTCTCTTTTAAATCGAATCTGTTTACAACAAAAAAGGCGTCTTCTATATCTTCATTGGTAAATCTTCTCAGCTTTGAAATGACAAAATCAGACGGATGAAGCACTTTCACTGTTAAAAGCGTCTCTTCATGTATCGTTATCGATCTTTCCCTGTATTGGCCGGGCATGCCTATAACAGACCACCCCGATATGTTTTCTCCCATATCGGCAGGTATTCCTCTTTGTTTAAGGAAAGCAATAAGTCCCTCAACATCTCCCTTTACTTCTGCATCAACATCGAATGTCGCTCTGTCAGTCATGCCATAGTAATGAAGAGCGAGACCTCCGATCAGTATGACCTGAAGGGTGTCATTCCTTTGAGAGGTAAACTCTTTTAGTAGTTCAATGATATCATTCAGTTTAAGATGAGACAAAGGCTAGGGCCTCTATGAATTTTCTGTATTCTTTTTTATCTATAACACCGGTTCTTACAGGCAGGGGATGACGACCTGTGTATTCGCCGATCATATAGCCGAATTTATCGTACCAAATGCAGGCTTTTTCATAAGCCCCTTTTACGACGTCGTTATTGAGATAAGATTCCCACTTTACATTACCGTTTAAAAGAATCTCCATCCATAATATTTCAAGAGATTTCCTGTCTTTAAGTACTTCGTCAATATCTCTCTTACCTGTATAAAAGGGAATAACTTTCAGCATAATCTTTAGGCCCTTAGGGAACCTGTATCGACAAATTTTTGTCGATCTTGCATGTATAAAGGTTCTTAGAACGCAGTAGCGCAAAGAAAAACGTTAGGATATATAATTATTAATTAACAATCCTTAAATCGTTAATCGTCAATTAAAATAGTCGCTTATAAATGAGATTGTGCGCAAAAAAGCAACAAAATTTTTAACTTATGCCTTAAACCATGTTTGGCGACCCTTTAGCGGGTTAGTCACATTATACATAATATATCTTAAGAGATGCAAAGAGATAAGTGTATCTGTTATTTGCATCTCTTCACAGGCGAATACTCTAACGATTTATGAAACTTTTACGATCTACACGACCCGACTCAATATTCCTTCCCTCCCATATATTCTCCTGTTGTTATATAGTTTATTCCCACTTGTTGACACATCTTCCTTGCAACCAAATCTCCAATCTCCTCACTCTCTATACCGAGTGGCGCATATACGAGATGGGTGCATCCGTCTGCTATCACATTTACCTCTGCCTTTGGAAATATCTGCTTGGTATTCGAGGCGCTCTGGTAAAGGCAAATGCCCATTACAACGCCTGTAAAATTTATACTCAATCCTTCCCCCTGACCATACTTCTGTTTTAGGAGGGTTATGGCATTCATCTCCATGTCAGGCACGCCCTCGACCCTTCCAATCCATTCTGTAGATTGCAGACCGACCCCGTTAAACATGTGCTTTGCATTGACAATATATTCAATGTCTCCATCAAGGAATTCCCTGGCATTCAGTCGCTTGATCCCAAAAGTCTCTTCAATCTGCTCGAACCTGAAAGCGACTCTTGGATACTCCTCTCCGTTATAGTCCTGGAAAAAAACGTGCCTGGGAACAATCAAACCGCTTTTTCTATTCTTCACGCAATCATAGAGCTTTTTTGTCAATTGAGGGCTTACATTTTTACCTTCAACGCCAAGGTCTGCAAGGTCGTATTGATCCGTCACAATCAGGTTATGTGCAGGATACAGTCCGCCATTGACTATAAACTCCGAACTCTGCCTTGTGTGAATATCACCCAGATAAACAGTCAGATCAGCCACGTTGTTGATCAACACGGCATTATCTTTTTGTACTTCGCTAGTTCCACAATAGAAACTTCCCTCCTTATCAACAAAGGCGATTCCCCAATCAACCAGCATATTTATATTCATTTTGCAATCTCCAATTTTTCTTTTAATTTCTTATTAGTAACGATTCAGACAGGATTACAGGATAAACATCCATCTCCCTGTAGGCCACAAAGCATGAAAATGGTTAAGAAGGAGCAGTGATGTCCTGCCAAAACAAGGTGGTGTTTGAGTTTACGAGTTTCAGCTTGTTTTGGCAGGAAATCACTGCTCCTTCCGGTTCGCATGAGTCTAGTTACGGAGCAAAAATATTAAGCAGGATAAAATATCTTGTTTTATCCTGCTTAATCCTGTCAAAAAAAATCGTTAAGTAGTTACTATTACTCTTTTATTCTTCCTTTACTCCTGCTCTGCTCAACCCTTTTGCCCCGGTGATCTAATGACGCGCAGCTCAAAACAGCTTCACCAAACTCTTTGCAGCCTGGAATAATCCACATTATACACTTCCCTTCCGGTTTTGGACATTGGCTTGTCGTCTATCTCGAAAATATCGGCTGTACAGAATATTGCTTTGGTTACTTCACCAATCCCGACGCCTGCAAATAAATCGTATCCTGTTCTTTTCCGAAAGGCCTCATCCGCCCGCATGAAGGCTTTCGCTTTTTCTTCATTACTAAATCCACTGGACAGGAACGTACTTGTATAATCGCCGTATCCATGATGAATCAAATTCATACGAAGATTTTCGGCAAGTTCAATGGTTACTCCTGTTCCTGTTTTATACTCGGGATCCTTTGCCTTCTGTCCTTTATATAGAGCACCTCCCTGACCTATATTCTCTCCACAAGTATCAATCCTGAAAACATTCTTTCTCTCTCCAAAGTATTGGGCCACAGTAAGGCTGTCGTCAAGTTCCCTGTTGAATGTATCACAGAGCGTAACTCTGGGAATGTCGGCGGGCATATACTTATCAAACAGTTGTGCTGTCTTCAGTGTAGCATGCTTCTTACCGTATTTGTTTGCAAGTACGATTGTTAAAACATGTGGAGTGGTTCCTACTCCGTCAAGTCCGATATTCGAAGAGCCAATATCTGTTGAGGTCTGCACAGCCCCTCCTTCCAAAGCGGCCTTGGCTATCTGCTTATCCAGAGACCAATGATAGTGTCTGGCTCCGAAGTACAGCATTGGCTTATCTCCATAGATATCCCTGAGCCTGCCACACTTTTCTCTTACCTCCTCTGCCGTTGCTGCTTTGATCCCGGCTTTCTCGGAAATTGCATGAGACAAAACACCCAGGTACATTGTCTCAAGCTCCTCAAAGCTCTGAACAGGTCCTTTTATAATCATCAAAGGCTCTTTGTTGGCGTATTTATTACACCTGGTCACCCACAACTCTCCTCCCGTGCTTCTCAAATCAGAGTATTTCTCAATAACTTCGATTGCATCTTCAATTCCGGCAACATTCCCCTCTCCCCTGGTAAAAACTTTTATGGATACCCTTGGATTCAGTCCTTCTCTTATGAGAATCTCATTGGTTCTTAAAAAATATTTATCTGTATAAGGCCTATGGATTTCAGGTAGTTTTTTTTCAACTCTCATTTATCCGCCTCCGATAGCACACAATTTCATTTTTAAGCGACTGTTATAATTGACGATATTCGATAGACCATTGTCAATGAATAAACGATGTCAATAAATTAACCCTTGTAATTCCCCAGTATGTATTATACATGAAACATTAGGTATTTTCGCATCTAATTGTCTGAGAAAAGCCTCTATTATCAGTCCAAGGGCAAGACCTGATTTCTATAACGTTTCATTAATATAAAGTAAGCCTGACAGGAGACAGGCAAACTTTTAATCACTACGCAATACCTGAAGATTCAGAATTTATACACTTTACAAACTTACAATAATAAGGTGCAATTGTACATATGGATATAATAGTCTGAAAATATCTTCATTAGTAAAATCAAAACCTTCTGCTTTTACTAATTCAGCCCTGCTTTCTTTGTCTTTGCAGGCTGCCACTTTTTCTCTGAATTCTTCATCATTCTTAAGCCTTTCTAAATAGGCTTTTGCTGATTCAATAGGCATGTTATCCTCTTTTAAAAGTATCTCATTCTTTGCTTTTCTATGTACAATATCCTTCTTTTTACTGATTATTAACGCTGTATCCGTAACATTGTCTACTGCCAATGCATCGGGAGAATCCGCAACAGGAATTTCTAACGGTATCTCATAGGTTCTCAGGTCTGCTATAGTTAAAATATCTTTCTTTTTGTCCTAAACAAGAACGCGATCCTCATATATGTCGACTGACACAGGTTTCTTTTCGGATATGTGAAGTGTAGTTCTAATAAGAAAACACCGGATATTGAAGCAGCACTATTTCATTGACAGGCTTGTACCATTTTTATTATTTTATTTCAAACAAATACAGGAGGAGCATCATGAAAGTGCTTACTTTAAGGTTACCTGAAGAAGTCGAAAAAAAGATAAGAATAAAAGCTAAAACAGATCGTAGGACTTTTTCAGAGCGAACACTCATGGCCCTCCCGGTCACTATAAAGCATGAAAACTGTTTAAGTGAATAGAATTAAGCAACAAATAATAAAATGAACGATAACGATAAAACAGTAGTAGAAGCGGACAAGACAATTGTAGAGGACGACAGGACTATTGTGGAAAGCAGGAGTTCCACTTCTGCTTTTGATCATCAGCTTTCCTCTACTGTCGGATTGGGACGATTTAGAGACTATATTTTGACAAAGGCCTTTCCCGTTAAGGGAGGGGAATCCGATATCTTTCTTGCAGAAAGAGAAAGCGAGAAAGTCGTTCTCAAGCTTTACAGATATGGTATAAATCCGGGAGAAGATGTCCTGAGCAAGGCAAAGCAGCTTAGCGAGAAGTTCCCTGAGCATATTATATCTATTTATGACCAGGGATATGACAGCCATACGGCCAGATGGTACGAAATCCAGGAATACGCCCCTTCCGGCTCTCTTAAGGAGATTTTGAAGGCGTGTCGGGACAGGGGAATAGTAAAAACCGTTATTACCGAAATATCGACTGGTCTTGATGTGCTTCACAAAAACGAGATTCTCCATCTCGACTTAAAACCGTCCAATATTCTGGTAAAGAGTAAAAATCCACTTGATCTCGTATTCACTGACTTCGGCATATCCTCTTTGCTCGATTCGGAGCTGTCAAAAAAGATTACCTCTGTGAAAGGCACGCCATTGTATTGGTCGCCTGAATCGTTTACAGGCGTTGTCGGTAAAGAAACCGACTGGTGGGCCCTGGGAGTTCTGATTCTCGAAATGCTCGCAGGCAGGCACCCTCTGGCGGATTTGGATACAAAAGTGATTATGTATACTCTGTCAACGAGAGGGCTCGATATTCCGAGAGAGATTCCGGGGGAGTATGTTTTATTGTTAAAAGGATTGTTAACGAGGGACCCTCAAAAAAGATGGTCCTGTGACCAGACAAAGAGGTGGCTTAATGGAGAGGAGAATATTCCTGTATATTTTTCCGATGAGACGCATGACAATAAGAGATATCGATTCCCATTTGTCGGTCATAACAGAGAGTATTTCAATATGGAAGAGTTGGCGGAAGGGATTATAGAGGACGAGGATTCCTGGGAGGAGTGGCAGGAGTATTTGAAAAGGGGGTACATTTCCAAATGGCTTGCAAAAAACGATATTTTGGGAGTCGCAGTGAGGGTAGATAAAATAATGGAAAGGACCGAGGGTGATCCTGACCTTGCTCTGTTAACGGTCATATATACATTCAGTAAGTCGATTCCCTTTGTATTTTACGGGAAATTGATTACTCCCGGAAACCTGTATATAACTGTTGGAAAGGTTTTGAAAGAAGAAGCATCTAAAGGAGAGCGAACAATCGTAAACACTCTGTTGGACGGCAGACTTTTGTCTTATTACAAAGAGTATCTGCGCCTTACAAAAAGAGAAAAAGACAGCTTCTTCACTCTGCTCGAGGGACTGACAAAAGCGGTTTTGAACGAACTGGCTGATGAGAACAGAATACGACGTCTGGCTGTTCTCGATATTCTAATCCACTCAGATGCATATATTATTCCTGTGGAGATAAAGAGGAGACTTTACGATCATGTTGATTTTATTGTCGATCATATCGATGGTTTTATCAGGAGGGACGAGTACGCCACACTGGTTGAAGAGTATATTATTCCTGATGAGATCAAAAGGGAGATAGCAGGAGAAAAGACAAATTCCTATTTTAAGGCCGCCTCCCTGTTAAAGAGTCTGAAAAGGGACGGTTCAATAATAAATAAAAGGAGCTTCGAGGATTTAACAAGAGACTATATCGTGCCGGCGGAAATAGAGAGGGGAATTTGGGAGGGAAATTTTCAGCAGCATAAAGAGTGCTCTCTTTTATTAAGATATCTTGAGACAGAAGAACTCCTGATCGAAAAATCGGAATTTGAAGATATTAACAGCCGTTACATTATACCTGGAAATATTAAAAGGGAGATTGAAAAGGGCGATATCGCAGCATATAAAGGGGGCGCGAAAAAATTTTTGGAGATTCGCAAAAAGAGCTATCTCCTTACAGAAGAAGATATCCTCTCTCTTTGTCGAGCCGACCCTGGAATTTTTCTCTATCTGGAAGGAAAAAACGACTCTGCCGATTCCAATGAATTGAGCCCGGACAGTAACAAAAAGCTCATTGCAAAGAGGTGGATAAAAAGATTCAAATCAGACTTGGGGTACTTTTCCAGGTATGTGGCCCTGGCGAGACATAAAAACGGAGTTGTCGATTTATCGTTGTTTTCGGTGTTGGACATGCTTGATAAGGAACTCGCAATCGTGATCGATAATATAGGAAAAGGCATACCTGTGGAGATTATGGGGTATAATTATGAGCACAAACCTTTTGTGAGGCTAAAGGGGTATATAGAAGCTCTGAGATCAGGCAAAGTCGACTGGGCGCCCATTGACAGGGAGATTGTAGACGCTTTTTCGTATAACATGGGTTCAACCTCAAGAGAGATGGAAATGAGCCTGAGGAAGAGAAGAGGGAAGAGTGCTTTTACTTCTTTTATGTCAGGAGTATTGCTGGGGTTTTTTAATAATAACTCATTCATGAGACTGACCCGTGAAATCTACCATAAATACCACAACAGGATAGACGGGCTTTTTTGCAGTTTTAAGAATATCCGATGGGACGGGAATATAAAATGAACCAAAACGACAGGATTACACCCAAGTGGGCCGGAGAAATTGTTCGCTTTATGTCCGTAAAGTCTCAATATATGCTTTGGGGGAATGTGTACGATGTCTATCCCTTTGAAGCAAGCCACGGGATCATTACTTTACGGATAACCAACTACCTTGACAGTCTTTTATCGGTTAATGGATACAATCAAATTTTCATTTATGAGCCCCTTTGCGGCCTGACTCCGATAAAAGGAGAGGGCAGCGTACTTAAAGATATTGCAGGAGAGCAAATGAATGAGGGCGTCCCTTTGCCATGTACTGTTGTCAGGGGAGGTGACATTATACAAAAGATTATTGAAAACAACAGAGTCTCTTCTGCTGTTATACTGAATTTTGCATCCAGGCTGCCTGACATATCGGGAAAGGATATGGAAGAATTCTACTATACCATGTTCAGACTATCGCATCAGGCTGTACCTGTAATGGCCGGTGAAAGTGAATACCCCAAATTCAATCTCCTGATTTGGATTTTGGATAAGGAAAACGATATCCCTGCCTGGTATACGTTGGACAACCACAAAATAAGGGTGTTGGCGGTACCGAAGCCGGATTACCGGATAAGAAAGATTGTGATAGAAAATCTTTCTCAGAGGATCGAAGGGTACGGCGAAATGGACGAAAAAGAGAGAAAAGAGGCTCTTTCACTCTTTATCGATCAGACCGGCGGTCTTTTGGCTTCGGAAATTGTTTCCATTGTCTCTCTGGCAAGGAGGCAGGGCGTTATATTTCCCGATATCGGGGAGGCATTGAGGATGTATAAACTTGGAATTATCGAAAACCCATGGTCCAGGATCGATACAGATAAAATAGAAAAGGCCGAGGAGGTGCTCCAAAGGAGAGTGAAAGGGCAGGGTGAGGCTGTTAGTAAAGCATCTGATATTATTAAAAGGGCTGTTTTCAATCTGTCGGGCGCTCAATACGCCGGCTATTCACAGAGACCGAAGGGTGTGCTTTTTCTTGCCGGACCCACCGGCGTTGGTAAAACCGAGCTGGCCAAGGCCGTGACGGAACTTATATTCGGTTCCGAGACAGGATATAAGCGGTTCGATATGAGTGAGTTCGCAAGAGAGCATGCAGATCAGAGGCTTGTCGGTTCTCCGCCCGGTTATGTCGGTTATGACACAGGAGGCGAATTGACCAATGCAGTTAAGGAGAATCCCTTTTCCGTGATCCTCTTTGATGAGATTGAAAAAGCCAATCCCCGTATCCTCGATATTTTTTTGCAAATACTCGATGACGGAAGGCTTACTTCCGGCAGAGGAGAGACTGTCTATTTTTCCGAGACACTGATTGTCTTTACCAGTAATCTGGGTGTTTACGATACAAAAGGGGAGGGACAAAAAAGATCGAGGGTAACTCCCCTGATGCCGTACAGCGAAGTAAAGGAGAAAATCGGAGATGCTGTTGAGGAGTATTTTAAAACCAATATTGTCAGGCCGGAGATTTTAAACAGGATAGGAGAAAATATTATTGTTTTCGATTTCATCAGAAGGGAAGCGGCCAAGGAGATACTGGACAGAATGGTTGGAATGGTTCTGGATAGGGTAAGGAAAAATTATGGCATATCCATAGAGCTCACCATGGAGAGCGAAAAGAGACTGGAACGTATTTGTTGCTCCAATCTTGAAATGGGAGGCAGGGGGATAGGGAACAAACTGGAAGTGACTTTTATAAACCCGCTGTCCAGAGCGCTCTTTGACAGTCGGATCGAGAGTGGTGAGACGATTATCATAAAGGACATTGAAGAGAGAGGCAGTTTATGGAGTCTTGTGACGGAGAGAAGGTCTTCATAAACCTTCTCCACTATCCTGTATATACTCTCGGCATGGGAGAGAGAATAGGGATATGGTTTCAAGGATGTCTCATAAGATGCAGAGGCTGTATATCGATCCATACTCGGGAATTTGACGACAGATTCAAAATCCCTTTGTCAGAGATCGTGGCGAGTTTGAAACGATTTATGTCCCGTTGTCCTTCAGGCATGACTGTTTCCGGAGGAGAGCCCTTTGATCAGGAAAGGGCCCTTTATTTATTATTAAAGGAAGCAAGAGAGATCGGCGTAACCGATATTGTAGTGTACAGCGGTTACGAATACAGTATCTTACAGGAGAAGTACGGTCATATAATTGAGCTTATCGATGTGATTATAGACGGCGGATTTGTCGAAGGTTTAGAAAGCGAAGCTTTTTGGAAGGGGTCCGATAATCAGAAGATGATCATGATCACAAAGGAGAGCTCCTTAAGGGAGAAATATTTTCGTTATTATGAGAGAAAGGTCGAAAAGAGAGAGCTTCAGATCGTAGAGAAAGAGGATTGTATATATATTATTGGAATTCCTTTGCAAAGGGATTCCCGGAGGATAAGAAATGGGTTTTGTTAAGATCTGCCCGGGGTGTAATACTCAAAATCCATCAACTGAAATGATGTGCACTCGTTGCCTTGGTGATATTTCCGGCATAAGCCCATCGCCGATTGGTCATGATTCTTTGGCGAATCAGAAGAGTGAAGACCGTGAAGGGAAAAGGGGGGCGCCTCAGGACGGAGATTTTCTTCTGTTAGAAGTTGGAGACGGCAGGGAGATAAGGGTGAAAAACGGAGATATTGTTGGTCGTAAGGCCGTTGGCGGGGATATTATAGATGACTTCAAGTCAGTCTCCAGAAAACATGCCAGGTTTACCTGTGAAGAGGGCCGGTGGTTTATTGAAGATCTCAATTCTACGAACGAGTCTTTTCTCGACGATGTGAGGATAGAAAAAAACAGAAAGGTCGAATTAAAAAGAGATCAGAAATTAACTCTCTCTTCGTCATTCGAAACTAAAGTAGTATTCTGAAAATCGATTTTACTCCGTAAATAAACGAATGCGCACCGGAAGTAGCAGTGATGTCCTGCCAGAACAAGCTGAAACTCGTAAACTCAAACACCGCCTTGTTCTGGCAGGACATCACTGCTACTTCTAACCATTTTCATGCTTTGTTGTGGCCCGGAGGGCCATGGACGTTTGTCCCGGAAATAGACAAACACAAAAAATGTAGGGGCAGACCTGCGTGTCTGCCTCGGTGGTGGCGAACGAATAAACACACTGGAGTACCGGCACGCGACCGGGGCGAACACACAGGTTCGCCCCTACGAATCATGCGCAAAAATGTTTACGACAATAGATAAAAGCGAAATTGTTGCTTTGCACAATAAAGCAGGGCAGTTGATCGCTCTGTGCAGAGAGAGAGGATTTACTCTCTCCTTTGCGGAATCATGCACCGGGGGTCTCATTTCGTCACTGATCACATCCGTTTCAGGTAGTTCCGCTGTTTTTAGCGGCGGAATTGTCTCTTACAGTAATGAAGTCAAAAAGAGTTTACTTGGCGTACTTCAGGAAACACTAAACTCTCATGGCGCCGTAAGTCCGCATACTGCTCTTGAAATGGCAAGAGGCGTAATGGAGTCAACCGGCGCCGATCTCAATGCCGCAGTGACAGGTATTGCAGGGCCCGGAGGAGGTTCAGCGGAAAAACCGGTAGGCTTGGTATATATTGCAGTGGCCGGAAGGGATATATTTGAGGAAGTTAAAAAATTCAAATTTAAAGGCGACAGAGAGAGAGTACGATTTGAAACGGTCAGAGAAACCATAGAATTATTACTGGGCAAATTGTCTTAAGAAATTTTTAATGAAATGCTGGTAACTAGACGTTTTTAATGGCTTTGTTATATGTCTTC
The DNA here is from genome assembly GCA_029001845.1 of Candidatus Magnetocorallium paracelense. Taxonomy (GTDB): domain Bacteria; phylum Nitrospirota; class Thermodesulfovibrionia; order Thermodesulfovibrionales; family Magnetobacteriaceae; genus Magnetocorallium; species Magnetocorallium paracelense. The sequence continues at coordinate 31,452 of JAREWP010000042.1, forward strand.
AACCAAAGATTTAAGTGAATAGGTGTCGTCGAGTCCTGAGATTTTTATTGGCCTCTTTTCTCTTTTTGCGTTGAAATGGCTCTTGAATTTCATGGAATATTTACTAACAAACCCCTTTGTTCCTATTACAGCGCTGTCGCTGAAATGTCTTGTCCTGTATCTTAAACGACCTGTTGTTGTCGGGATGTAATCGTCTTTTTCATTAAATTCATTGTTATAGATAAACTCTCCTTCTTCTGAATTTATTGCACCTTTCTCATATACATACTCGATATATGCCTCTATCCTCTCCTTCTCGTTCATCTTCTTATACTCGCTAATTCCGAAATCGGATGAAAGAAAATTCTCTTTGCCTTTATTTTGCACGCGATATCCGAGACTGCTCCACCTGTAGTCCTCCGGTTTGTCAACTATTTTAGCCCTTAGGGGATTCAAATCTATATAGGCAAGGCAATTTACCAGGGTTTCTCCTTCTTCCACTATTACACTCTTAAACCTTTCTGCCCAGAAATACCCTTTTCTTTTGTGCTTCTTATTGTAATACCTTGAAAACCTCTGCTTGATATCCTTAATATAGGCTGAAAGGTTACTCAGTCTGCTTTTCAGTTTAAACAAGCGAACTTTGGTTAACTGTCCCTCTTTTCCTTTATAATACCTTTCCAGTCTCTCTCTCGCTTCTTCGGAGCTGCATTTTTGGGATGACTTCATCTTTACAAGCAAATGGAAATGGTCTCCCATAACGCAATAGCCATAGACATCCGTAAAAAACACCGAACTCATCCACGTTATCAAATCGACAAGGAACTCCTTCTCGATGTCCCCAAGTACAAACCCTTCAAGGGCGGTTCTTGTTATAACATGATAAACCACCTCCTCCTCTTCAACCAGCAATCGAGAAGTCCTCGCCATAAATTATTAACCTCCATTAGTGCATAGTTTTCAATGTTTAACAACTCTTTTTAATTGTACTTAACTAACGTATCCGTTGTCAACTGTCGTCTTGTTCGAATCATGCATTTTGTTAATATTGCAATAGAACTGTTATAATCTAAAATTTAATTAGCATTTGAAGTCTCTTTAGCAATTATCCAATTCATTTTTATAGGAGAGCCAAGATGAATAATATCACAATCTATCACAATCCCAGGTGAAAAAAGAGCAGAGAATCCGTGCAGATTCTAAAAGACAGAGGAGTCGATGTCCAAATCATCGATTACATGAAAAATCCTCTTAATGAAGAGGAGTTGAGAGAAATCTCCGAGAAGCTGAAACTGCCTCCTGGTGAGTTTATCAGGAGAAAGGAAAAAATATTTAAAGAGCTTGCTCTTAAAGAAAAGTTAGATAACGATAATGAGTTATTCAGGCAGATGGCAGAACATCCGAGACTTATCGATCGTCCGATCGTAGTGAGTGGAAATAAAGCTATTCTTTGTAAGCCTCCTGAAAAAATTCTTGAAATATTGTAGAGACAAACGCGTCGTCTGTCCGGTTCGTGTTTGATTATCTGTCCTTGCCATGGGAGGAGGAGTAATAGGTGATTTTTTTTCTGGGGCTCAGGTATTCATACACAGCCTGAGGAAGCTTGGCAGGGCGGATGCTTTGTTTTACGGCTATCTCTTCTTCCTCTTCGAGCCTGACGGCGACTGCCTCCATTTTCGGGATATCGGGATCATAGACCAATACGTCCGGTCGGAGCAGGTTGTCGGGATTCGAGGCCATTACTATTCCTATGCGGTTATCGGAGAGCGCTACAATAGAGCCGGGAGGGTACATGCCAAGGGATTTAATAAAAAGCGCCAGAATCTCTTCGTCCAGCTTATGTCTCATTTTTTTAAACATATAAGACATTGCTTCATAAGGAGTCAGAGCATTTTCAAAATCAAGTTTATTGCAAAGGTTGTCATATACATTTGCAATGGATACAATTCTGCTTGCCTTGGATATTTCCTCTTTTTTGAGCTTTTTGGGATAACCGCTGCCGTTTACCGCCTCATGGTGTTGATATACTATTTGCATAACTCCGGGCAGCATATAAATCTTACTAAGGAGATCGACTCCATAGGCAGGGTGGAGTTCATAGAGTTTGAGTTCATGACCTTTCAGAGGAGAGGTTTTGTTGAGAATATTTTTCGGGATACGTGTTTTACCTATATCGTGAAACAATGCGCCAAGGGCGAGTTCTTTCAGTTGATGCTCGTCAAATCCGCACTGAGTTCCTATCATTAATGATAAAACGGCAGTGTTTAAGGAGTGAAAATAAGCATTTTCCGTACCGGGGCTGGATGTCATAAGCTGAATAGCCATTTGTCTTTGGGGCATTAAATCGTCGACCAGACTTTGTACTATCTTTTCAGCTTCCTCATAAGATGCTTCCGTTGCGTTTTCTATATTTTTCATTGTTACTTTCAGATTTGAAATATTCTTTTGAAATGTCTGTTCCGTTTCCTTCAGCTCTTGTTGATACTGCCTGTATCGCTCGATGCGTCTTTTTTTAACGAACCACATCGCTTTCACGGCATTTGTTGCCGCACTGTCAGTCGTTGGAGGGATGTCGGTTTTTTCGCCGACAGAGAGAGGAAGTTTATCGCTTTTGTCAGGGTTTACGGTAATTGTCTTTATGTTGAGTCCCCGAATAACCTGTATCTGCTCAGGTTTGGATATTTTAAAACTGTTGGTCAGAAAGGGGTGCTTATACCATGGGATTTCAAGCTCGACAAAGACACCGACTTGCAACTGATTTACACTTACTTTTTGTAATGACATAAATTTATATTCGGCTTTCGTTTAAACAGTACAGTTACAGGCAATTGAACTATTCCCAATTAACACTGTAAATAAGATATTTGGCAGTTCTGAATCCCTTGATTGTTGCGAACCCTTTTTTTTCGAAATCCATATCGGGATCATCTTTAATAGAATTATAAACATTGGCTGTAATGAATATTTTGTGGCTGTTACCCGGCAGGGATAAAAGCCTTGATGCTACAACAACGTGTTCACTGAATCGATCGTTATCTGTCCTTATAATCGTTTCGCCATAATCAATTCCAATGCCTACGTTAATTTTCTTAAGCATCTCCTTCTCGCTTTTATTATATGCATCAAGGTCGTTCATAGTCAATATGGCAGTTTTGACAGCCTCCATCCTCTCTTTAAATACAGCCATAAATCCGTCTCCCAGACCTTTTTTAAACAACATCCCGTTTTTATTGGCATTGTGAAGAAAAAATTCTTCCATTTTTTCAAGCTGATCAAGATAAATAAGGGGGCCGTATTTATCGAGAATACCGGTTGAGTCTTTTACATCCATAAATAGTATCGCTTCCTGACGGATATCTCTTTTTTTTGCGCTCCTCTTCTCGTTTCCTTTTTTATCTTTATTCTTTTCAATAAAGGTCTTTGCCTTTCCGACGAAAGGGCTCCTGCTGTTTCCGGCCAGAGTCAGGAATTTTTCGAGATCGGCAATTCCCTCTTCCTTGAGTCCGGCCTGAACCAGCGCCGCGCCGCGATGGAAGTAAACGGCATTGTTATCAAGATTCAGTTCGATTGCCCTGTTAAAATCCTCTATTGCTTCATTTTTGCTTTTCAATTTAAGGAGTAATTTTCCTCTGCGGTAAAAAGCGATGGGGTGGTCCCGTTTAAAATTTATTGCCTGTGTATAATCGTCAAGAGCTTCCTGAGGGCGGTTAAGTATCTCTTTTATGAAAGCTCTGTTTAAAAAAGCATCGGAATGGTCACGTTTATATCGTAATGTCTGATCATAATCGGTCAGGGCCTTTTCGTACTCCTCCATCTCCTGCCTGGCGACTGCTCTTTTGAAATAGGCTTGAGCGTGATCGTGCTTTAGATTAATAACCGAAGAGAAATCGTCTACAGCTTCGCCTATTCTGCCGAGTTCATTATTAATATTGCCTCTCATTAAATATGCGGCAATGAAGTCATCTTTTAGTTCTACAGCCTCGTCCAGATCCTCGACAGCTTCTTTTGGCATGCCCAGTTGATACTTGGCGCGACCTCTGTTATAATATGCCTGCGCATATTTCGGGTCGTCATCTATGGCTTTGTTATATTCGGCAATGGCTTCATTTAATTTCCCGGCGTTAAAATATTTGTTGCCTTCATTACAGTAGTTATAAACTTTCATAATGGTTATCCGATAATCCTATATCGTGTAGTCGTAAGAATGTCGTTGAACATTCAGTGAAGGGCGTTCGTTATCTCTCGATTAATTAATGGTAACCGCCCTTGATATCCAGTAATCGGGATATTTGTTTTTTAGTTTTTCACAGGCTTTGTCCGCAGCAACGCCGCCATTGAATACTCCGAAAACAGTGGAACCACTTCCGCTCAACATGGCGACTTCTGCGCCTTCGCAAATTAAGGCTCCTTTTATTTCGTCTATAAAAGGCATTTCATCCCTGATTGCCTCTTGTATATCGTTTTTCATCAAAATCTTCAACATATCGAAATCCCGTTGGTTAAGGGCTTTTAGAAAATCCTTGGGATAATTGTCTCCAATACCTGCGGAAAAACCTCCTATTTTACCATATGCCCATGCTGTAGATATTGGAACAGGCGGCTTGACAAGCAGTAATTCAAAGGAATCAGGTGCTTCAAGGGGGCTTACACTCTCGCCTCTCCCACTAACAGAGCCAAAAGAGCCGTTAACAAAAAAGGGAACATCGGAACCCAGTTCAGAGGAGAGATTGGAGAGCTCCTCTGTTGTAAGCCCCAGTCTCCATAATCTGTTCAGGCCGATTAACGTAAATGCTGCGTCACTGCTTCCCCCGCCCAGCCCTGCCTGAAGGGGGATATTTTTTGACAGTCTGATCAGAGCTCCGCTTTGGGAGGATTTTTTTCCCTTTAAAAGAACCGCCGCCTTATAAACCAGATTTTCATTCGTCGGGATATTGCAGTCAGATTGCAGTTCAATGGACTCCGACCGTTCGATAGTAATGTGATCGTAAATGGAGATGCTTTGGAGGATTGAAGATAAACTGTGATATCCGTCAGGTCTTTTGCCTGTTACATATAAGTACCAGTTAATCTTTGCAGGGGCGTGAAGTGATATCATGAGTATCTCGATCAGTCATCTTGCTTAAATCGCTTTATCTTCTCTTTTACCCGTTCCTTAAGTCCCTTTTCGTCTTCATAATGTTCAAGGGAGTCGCTCCACGCTTTAAGAGCATCTTTTTGCCTGCCCAGTTTTATATATATGTCTCCGAGATGCTCGAAAATCACCGAATCATTATTAACGATGGAAACTGCCTTTTCCAGCTCTATAAGGGCTTTGTCATACATTCCCTTTTTATAATAAACCCACCCGAGGCTGTCTATAATGTAACCGTTTTCCGGTTTGAGATCAATCGCCTTTTTTATCAGATCATGGGCGTCGTCGAGGTGCATGTCTTTATCGGCATAGCTGTAACCGAGATAATTCAGAGCATCGGCATGGTCAGGATTGATTTCGAGTACTTTTTTCAGATACTCTATCATCTTGTCGAAATTCTCTTCGTTTTCGTAAACCACAGCCAGGTTAAACAATAATTCATCGTTTTCAGGGTACTTTTCCAGACCCTTTGAGAGCAGTTCCCTTGCTTTGGAATATTCCTTCAATTCCGTGTATGTATAAGCGGGATATACAAAAAACTCGGGTTTGGAATTGTTGAAACTCAGAAGTTCCTCATAGTACTGAATCGCTTGCTCGAATTCCTTCCGTTCTGAAAGGATGTGACCAAGCTTAATAAATGCATTTGTATGTTCGGGGTCTACATTTATTAAACCCCTGAGTTCATCTATAGCCATGTCGTATTTTTTCATTGCCTCGTATGTTACCGAAAGGTAGAATCTGGCATGAACGTTCTCAGGACTGCTGCGTTTAATGACCGTGAATTCTTCCACAGCTTCTTCGTAGTCTTTATTTTCAAGGTACAAAAGCCCCAGTCTGAAACGTATGTCGAAGTTTTGAGGAGCTCCTTTGATTATATACCTGAGTTGCTTTATGGCATTGTCCAGGTCGTTTTCCTCTATATAAATTTGTGATAGTCGTTCTCTTGCTTTGATATTCCTCGGGTTTATTTCCAATGCCTTTTCAAAGTATTCGGCAGCCCTGTTCCTTTCTTTTTTCATAAGGCCGATAATTCCCAGATTAACCAGTGCGGAGTCAAAAGAGGGATGTAGTTCTATGGTTTTGAGCAGATATTTCTCTCCGTTGTCTATGTCTTTGTTATCGAGATAGAGAAGTCCGAGATAGTAATTACCCATAACGTCGGAGGGATGGGAGGAAACCAGTTTTGTAAGATATTCAAGGGCTTTCTCAAAATCGCCTTTTGAGGAAAATAATACTCCGATATATACATAGGCATTTGTGTTGCCGGGGTCGAGTTCAATTATTTTTTTATAAACTTCTATAGCCTCGTCCAGTCTTTTATGGGAGTTATAAAGTTCACCTAAAAGTTCCAACGCCGGGAGGTGATCCGGTTTTTTCTCGATAATTTGTTCGCACACTTTAATGGCATCGTTGAATTCTTCGAGTCTGAGCATCATATTGGCTACCTGCATCCTGAGATACAAAGAGTCCGGGTCCGAGCGGCTTGCTGCTATGTACTCATCTAAGGCTTTTCTCCAGTTATATAACATTTCATAGGTATAGCCTATCATATAATGCAGATAGGCGTTGCTATCAGGATATCTGAATTTTTTGTGTATAGCCTCGGCGGGATTCGTTAAAAGGCTAAGGAACAGTAAAACCGTAAATATTGATAATTTTACTTTCATTATACAAACCTCTGTGTTAGCAGTATTAAGTTAATGACATTGAATTGACAATCCTTAAATCGTCAATCGAAAATCGTCAATCGAAAATCGTCAATTAAAATAGTCACTTATAAATAAAATTGTGCGCAAAAAAACAACAATTTGCTTTGTGCCTCCAACCGCGTTTAGTGATTGCTGTGCCGGGTCAGATAGTAAATTATACATCAAAAGCACTTTAAAATAAAAGAGAAGGATCGTGAATACTATGAAGTACATCTCATGTAATCTACGATACAGACATCGGATGTTTTTATTATTTAAAATAAATTCCTATATTTTTTTTGGCGCTTTAACAGCTGCAATTCAAAGTCATTCACTTAAGGAGCAAAGCACCTTCCTCCTTCAGCGGCTAAACTCGAAGGCTCCGCTTCGCTGCGCCTTCTCAAACATGACCCGCTTACGTCGGAAGGTGCTTCACCCCTTAAGTGAATGGTATTGAGCTGCAATTTATAAACATACTCTAAAAATAACGGAGGGGGTAAAATGAAAGAGAATGGCACAAATATTTTTATGCCTGTTGTTGCGGCGATAGGAGGTTTAATAGGCGCTACCATTGCTTTACTGCTGGCTCCGCAGTCGGGTCGGGAGTCAAGAAAGCAGGTTCGTGAAAATTATGACAAGGCAGAAAAGGGAATTAATAATGTAATAAAAAAGGTGGACGAAACTTTACCTGAGGCGCTTGCAAAAATTACATCCGAGGTAAAGGACATGCCTGCCTGGGTTGTAAACGACCTGACACACATAAAGAAGGATTCCGAGAAAAAATTTGACAATGCAGTTAATAAAGGAAAGGATATAATTCAGGATATAAAGGATTCGACACTCTCTACCATCGAGCAGGGAAAGAAATTAATAAAGAAATAAAGTAACTATTCAGGTATTCAGGCTGAAGACTGAAGCAAAAAATCAAATGAATTTGGTGCGTTGATCAATAATAAGCTTAATATTTTATCGATAATCTATGTTTTACCTGATAGTCTTCAGCCCTTAGTCTATACACTAAGTAGTTACGAAATAAATTAGTAATTTCTCGGGTTTGCAGACTGAGGTGGGAGGCTTTTGTCTTAAACTGATCTCTGAGCTCAGATAGCTGTAAACAAATACATAAATCGTTCCGGGGGAAAAGAGGCGCAAGTGCTTCTGGGCAAAGATACTGGAAATTTTCATCCAAATCTCTTTAAACCGGAGCGGACCCCATTATGACACTTCTATTTGATAACCGATCTATACGACCCAGGTTTAAATGTTTAAGAAATTCTTTCTTTGCAACAGAGGCGATAGAAAGTTTACTGGAAAGCTTTCTTTGTCCTCTGGATATGTTTATGCAAATGAGCGACGGCGGATGGACGAAAGAAGCTGTCACCATGCTCAGGCATGATCTGAATATAAAGCGTATTGTCCTTACAAAGGCCGTAATTTCTTATCTTCAAAATATTTACTCCTCTACAAAAGAATCTTCCGATATTTTGATCGTACAGAAGTCGCCTTAAGGTATGAACAATTCCCTCAAAAAAAAACTTTTCATCATCTCTTTCCTTTTTCTTTCATGCACAGCTGCATACCGAGGCGTTGCTGATAACGATTTTGTCAATATAGACGATGATGTATATATCACAGACAATCCTGTGGTTAAGCGTGGTCTGACCGTTGACGGAATGAAATGGGCTTTTACAACAAATCACGGGAATTTTCTGCATCCTGTTACATGGCTCTCCCATATGACCGACTATACTTTATTCGGTGCTGCTCCGAGAGGGCACCATATTATGGCTCTTTTTGTCCACATAATCAACTCTGTCCTGCTTTTTATACTCCTTTGCAAAATGACAGGCGCCGTGTGGCGGAGCGGTTTTGTCTCTATCCTGTTTGCTCTTCATCCACTGCACGTGGAGTCTGTGGCCTGGGCGGCTGAAAGAAAGGATTTGTTATGCGCTCTGTTTTGGAATCTCACAATTTTGGCCTATGTTCGCTATATTGAGAAACCGGGAATTAAAGAGTATTTGGCTGTTATCGCCTTTTTCATCTTTGGCCTTCTTTCAAAACCTATGATTGTCACCCTTCCTATTGTTTTACTGCTGCTGGACATATGGCCCCTTGAAAGATATCGGAAACGACTAAAAAACGGTTACAAGGGTGCAGGCCTTATTATTGAAAAAATTCCTCTCCTGATCCTCTCTCTGGTATTCTCATTTCAGGTGGTTTTGTCGCAGTCAAAGGGGGGCGCTCTCAAATCGCTTGATCTTTTTCCCATGGATGCGAGAATGAGCAATGCCTTGATCTCGTATATAGAATATATTAAAAAGATGATTTTCCCTTTTAATCTGGCTGTGTTTTATCCTCATCCGGAGAAGGCTTATCCTTTACAGGCTGCTTTGTCGGCCCTCTTTCTTATATCCGTAACTGTGATCGCCCTAAAAAAGATCACAGATAAACCGTTTTTAACTGTCGGTTGGCTGTGGTTTTTGATAACCCTTTTCCCTGTCATTGGTTTCATACAGGTCGGTGGACATGCCATGGCGGACAGGTATACATACATCTCTTTAACAGGGCTCTTCATTGTCCTTGGATGGGCAGTTCCCGATCGGGTTGTAAAAGGAAGAATCAACGCTTTCATCCTGTGCTGTGTTGTTTGTTCCGTAATCGTTTTATCTATGCTCGGCGCCATGAATCAGGTAAAATACTGGAAAAACAGTATCTCCCTTTTTGCTCATGCCGTTTCAGTTACGGAACTTAATTATTTGGCCCACGGCAATCTCGGTCTTGCCCTTTATGACGCCGGAGATATGCAAGGCGCCTTAAGGCACTATGAAGAGGCGTTAAAGATCAGGCCCGATTCCATTGAAACGAACAATAATCTCGGTCTGTTATTAATGAACTTCAATAAGTGGGATGAAGCGGTGACTCGTTTTGAAAAGGTGCTCTCCCTGAAACCTGACTATGGAAAAGCGCACAATAATCTCGGTATGGCTCTGGCTGCAAATGGAGTAATGGATGGGGCGATAAGTCGTTTCAGGCAGGCGATAATTATTAATAACGACAACAATGAAGCTCATTACAATCTTGCCATTGCTCTGGAAATAGAGGGTGACAGAAAAGGAGCGATAAAGCACCTGAGAGAAGTTCTGCGTATAGAACCGGGAGATCAGGAGGCTGCACTCAGGCTGAATGCTCTGCTGCGGGCATGGAACCGGTAGCCCTGATGTTGTCTTTGTTTTCAAGAATCATGCCCGAATACCGGCAGTAGTGTAAATTTTCTTAACCTTTTGTGTCAAAACATTGACTCATGATAATTGTGAGTTTAGACTCCTCCTAAGATAATCCACAATTTACCACCGAAAAATATTCCTCCATAAAAGGCTGTATCAAATTTATAACCATTTGAAAATAAATAAAAAATTATTTTAAAAGCGAGGTGATCAATGAAGTTTTTTTGTAAAAAGCGGATTTTTTTCTTGACATAGGGGATTGTCTGTAATATAATGTGGGTGAAAGTGGTTTGATGTGGAGGGCGGCTTGTCTACTTTCTCGGGACAATTTTATTACACAGTCGATACAAAGGGAAGGATAATTATGCCTGCTCAATTTAGAGAAACCCTAAGGCGCCATTTTGGAGAGAAAGTTCACGTTACTAACCACAAGTCCGATAAGTGTCTCTTAATATATCCACAGGAGGAGTGGGACAAGCTTTTGGAGAAAGTGAAAGAAATACAGAGGAACGATAAGGCTATGAGATATTTCAGGAGGAAGGTTATTGGAGCCGCATATGAAACAGCTCTCGATAAACAGGGGAGAGTTCTTTTGCCACAGGCATTGAGAGAGGATTCGTTAATAGAGATTAACAGCGATATCGTAATCGTAGGTGACATTAATAAGATCGAAATTTGGAACAGGAGCGAATGGAACAGAGTTATGAATCCCGATGAAAGCGATATAGAGGAGTACGGGGAGAGCCTGTCCGAGCTTGGACTCTGATTTTGAAATCCACCATCCGGTGCTTGTAAGAGAGGTTATCGAGCTTCTGAATATTAAATCCGGCGGTATTTATATTGATGGAACTGCCGGTTTGGGCGGCCATAGTAAAGAGATTTTAAAAAGAGTGGGAGAAAGTGGAAGGGTGCTTGCAATTGATAAAGATGAAGATGCTTTATCAATTGTCTTAAAAAAACTTAATTCTCCGGCGTTAATGCCTTTGAAGGGTGATTTTTCCGATATGAAAGCAATTGCCAATGGTGTCGGTTACAGAGAGATCGACGGAATTGTGCTGGATTTGGGTTTGTCGATGATGCAGATCAGAGCCTCTGAAAGAGGATTTTCATTTGAATCGGAAGGCAGGTTGGATATGAGAATGGACAGGAATGCCGAGTTAACAGCCTGGGACGTTGTCAATCGTTACCATGCTGTCATGATAGAGCAAATAATCAGAGATTATGGCGAAGAAGGCAGGGCCAGGAGCAAGAGGATTGCCGAAGCTATTGTGACGGAAAGACGAAGGGGAGGAATTAATACATGTAGAGAACTTTCCGGCCTTGTGGTGCGAATTTATGGTAAAAGGGGAAAAAGACATCCTGCTACAAAAACTTTTCAGGCACTCAGAATTTTGGTAAACGATGAGTTGTCAGCATTGGATAAGGCGTTACAGAGTTCTGCAAGCTTACTGAAAAGAGGCGGCAGATTATGTGTTATCTCATATCACTCTCTTGAGGACAGGATCGTTAAGACCTATTTACGTGAAAAGGGTAAGGAGAGTGTTTATAATGTACTGACGAAAAAACCCATTACTCCGAGTAAAAACGAACTTAGGGAGAATTCTTCTTCCAGAAGTGCAAAACTCAGAGGGGGTGAGAGGACATGACATTTGTAAGACATAAAAGCCTGAGAGCTTCTCTTGTAAAGCCCTTTTGTGTGTTTCTCATTATTATGGGAGTTTTTTCGCTCGTTTTGCTCAGATCGAGCATTAAGTCACTTGAGTATCGTTTGGGTACTCTTCAGGAGAAGGAAGTGAACTTAAGGAAGGAATGCAGGAATCTTACATCCCATAAGGATGTACTCCTGTCTCTTGCGAATATAGATGACATAGCAAAGAATGAACTTGGCTTTGTTATACAGGACAGAGATAAAACGATTTTTGTAAAGGAGAGACCGACGGAAGGGATTTTTCAGACCTCTTACAGTTCTGAATGACTGTACTTCCTCCGATTAAGATGTTGTTTTCAATTGTTTTTTCCAATCCTAATCCTCCTTGTTTTTTTGTAGCAGCTCAGGCAGCCAATTCAAATAAAGAAGCAGGCTGCCTGTGTCGTTACATCTTTGGTATAGGTGAATGAACAAACGTTTGCTTGTTTTGACAGGCGGTATATTTTGTATCGTTATCGCAATTGTTTGCCGTCTTTTCGATCTGATGGTATCGCAACACGAATGGTTTTCCGACAGAGCGGATATGCAGAGCCATTCTAAAGAGGATATTCAGGTACGAAGAGGGCTTATCACTGACAGGATGGGAAGACGTCTTGCCGTTAATCTCGAACATGCTTCTATTTTTTGTTATAAAAATCGTTTGAAAATCGATTCAAAAAGTCTTTACGATAAGATGTCTCGCTTTATGAAGATTCAGTATAATGATTTTACCGGAAGTTTTGAAGGGAACAGGAATTTTATCTGGCTGAAAAGGAAAGTGCCGTTAGTGGTTTCGGAAAAAATAAGGGAGCTTGAAATTGACGGCCTGGGAGTGACACCGGAAGTAAGAAGGTATTATACCTTTGGTAAACGCGCTTCCCATGTTCTGGGTTTCGTGGATATTGATAATAAAGGAATTGCGGGCGTTGAGTTGAAATTCAATGAACTTCTTACTGATAAGGGAGGTAAGGTATCTTTTGTTAAAGACGCAAAGGGGAACAGACTATACACCGATGCAGTAAGGGAGAGAAAGGGCAGCGACATTGTCCTGACAATAGACGCCGGTCTTCAATATATTGTAGAGCAGGAGATCGATGAGGCAGTCAATAAGTGGAAAGCGGAAGCCGCTACCATTGTAATGATGAATCCTTATACCGGTGAGCTTTTGTCAATAGCCAACAGGCCTACATTCGATCCTAACAGGGCAGGTAAGTATGCTATGTCTCACAGACGCAACCGCGCCATTACTGATATTTTCGAACCAGGTTCCACTTTTAAAGTGATTGCAGCAACAGCTGTTCTTGAAAAAAAACTGGTAAAACCGGATGAACTTTTCGACTGTTCCAAGGGCTACATTGATGTGGGCGGGAAAAGGATTCGAGACTCTCACAGGCATGAGGTCCTTTCATTTATGGAAGTAATTCAAAAATCCTCCAATGTAGGCACTATTATGTTTACGGAAAGATTGGAAAGGGAGGTTTTTTATAACTATATAAAGCTTTTCGGGTTTGGCGGGAAAACCGGTATAGACTTACCCGGGGAGGTCAACGGGCTTGTCAGAAAACCGGACAGATGGTCAGGCGTTTCTCAGGCATCGGCGGCAATCGGTCATGAGGTGGCCGTTACTGCTCTTCAAATGGCGACTGCGTACTCTATTATTGCTAATGGCGGATACTCTGTAAGTCCTTATATTATTAAAGGAACAATAGATTCGAATGGTAAATCAGAGAGTGTCAGAAAGACAACGAAAGGAGAAAGACTTATATCCAAAGAGAGTATCGAAATAGTGAAAAAGGCGCTTGTCATGGTCACCGATGAAGAAGGGACGGCAAGCTTTGCAACGGTTGATGGTAACACGGTTGCAGGCAAGACAGGTACGGCTCAGATATTTAATCCCTCTACCGGTAAATACTCTCACAGAGATTTTGTCAGTTCTTTTATAGGATTTGTCCCTGCCGATAAACCAAAATTTGTTATGATTGTCGTGCTGTGGAAACCGAGGGGGCAGATTTACGGTGGAGTCGTGGCTGCTCCGGTGTTTAAAAATATATCGGAAAAGGCCCTTACATATCTTAATGTACCGAAGAATGATAAACCGGAAGATGCGCTGTTGGTTGTGATGAATGGGAGTAATTATGGATTGAGGGATTGAGGGATTGAGGGGGGGGGAATTTTTTGAATTCCTTAATCCCTCAATTGAATAATTTAAATAATTTATAATTATTGTATGTTATTGAGAGATATTTTGAGAGAAGATTGTGTTGCTGAGATTAGAGGGAGCACTGATGTTATGATCTCTGCGATTGCTTATGATTCCAGGAAGGTTGTTCCGGGGAGTGTTTTTTTTGCTATAAAGGGTGAGCGTTCCGATGGTCATGATTATGTGCAGGCGGCGATTGAAAATGGCGCATCTGTAATCGTTTATGATAGTAATATAAATGAGAAAATTTCCGGGGAAGTGGTTTTTGTAAAGGTGGCAAATTCGAGAGAGGCTCTTGCAAGTGTTTCTGCTCTTTTTTACGGAGAGCCTTCGAAAGCCTTAAAAACTATTGGCATTACCGGTACAAACGGAAAGACGACATCGAGTTATCTCATTAAATCAGTGTTCGACAAGGCAGGATTGAAGTCAGGGCTGATTGGAACGATTGGCTATCTTACAGGAAAAAGCTCTTATGATGCAGCCCATACCACACCTGAATCTCCGGAGTTTCAGTCTCTTTTAAGGCAGATGGCGGATGATGGATGTAGTCATGTTGTAGCCGAGATATCGTCTCACGCCCTTTCTCAAAACAGGGTCGATAATACTGCTTTCGATGTTGTCGTGTTTACGAACCTTACGAGAGACCATCTTGATTATCACGGTGATATCGAGAGCTACTACAGAGCTAAGCGAAGGCTCTTTTGGGATATAGCCGACGCTCACTGTTCTGCTGTCATAAATATTGACGACGAGTATGGACGACGTCTGATCTCTGATATTTTAGAGGCCGATAAAGGAGTAAAAGAGATAATTACTTACGGGAAGTCGGCAGAGGCCGATCTCAAAGCTGTCAATATCGGCCATTCCATGTTGGATATAGGTTTTGATATTCATTATAATGGGGAACTGTATCATTTCGCTCCAAAAATTAAAGGAGCCGTTAATATTTATAATATAATGGCTGCATTTGGAGTTGCCATCACCCTGGGTATCGGGACAGACGATATTGTCGCAGGTATTACAGGTTTGGAAAATGTTCGCGGCAGATTCGAAAATATTGAGTGCAATCAGGGATTTTCGGTAATTGTAGACTATGCCCATACAGATGATGCACTGCGGAGTGTACTTAGCAATATCAGAAATACAAAAAACGGAAAAGCCGACAGGTCAGGCAGAATTATAACTGTCTTTGGCTGCGGCGGAAACCGGGACAGGGGGAAGAGAGCTTTAATGGGAAAGGTTGCCGGCGAACTAAGCGATTTTACGATTATTACAACAGACAATCCAAGATTTGAAGACCCGGCAGCCATTATAGACGATATAGAGGCAGGCATTACAGGCGATTATTCGATTATCCGGGATAGAGAAGAGGCGATCAGGGAGGCTGTGCGTATGGCGTATGCAGGTGATGTTGTTTTGATTGCAGGTAAAGGACATGAAGATTATCAGGAGATAAATGGCAAAAGATTGCATTTTGACGACAGAGAGGTTGTTGAAAAGTGTTTGCCGGCAGGTATTGTCTCTATGAGCTGAGGAATTTTTAATTCTACTTGGTAAGCGATTGGCTGTCGTAATTAAAAGCATAGGTTACGATAAACCCTTAGTACGATTCATTTGAGGATTTACGTTTTTTATGACAACAGATGTTAATGGAATCAGAGTTTTTTATGAGCAGGAAGGCGAGGGCGAGGATATTGTGCTACTCCATGGCTGGGGTGCTTCAGCAGCAAGTTTCAGGCCTCTTTTCGACTATTTGTCAAAAAGGAGCCGAACACTCGCCCTCGATTTTCCGGGGTTTGGCAACAGCGATACTCCAAGTGAGGTCTGGGGGGTAAAGGAGTATGGAGAGTTTCTCCTTTCCTTTTTTGACGCCATAAAGCTAAAGAGTGTCAGGCTGATCGCTCACTCCTTTGGCGGAAGAGTGGCCATATGGATTGCTGCTCACTTTCCTGAAAGGGTAAGCAAGATAATTTTGGTTAACAGTGCAGGCATAAAGCCCTCAAGAGGACTTACGTATTATTTAAAAACAGGAACTGCAAAGACCGGCAGATTTATATTGAAGAGGCGGATATTAGGCGCCTTTGGTGAAGATGTTTTGAGTCGGTTGTATTCGTTGTTAGGTTCAAAGGACTACAAAAGTCAGCATGGTATTATGAGATCCATACTTGTCAAGGTGGTAAATGAGGATTTAAAGGAGTTGCTGCCTAAAATTTCTGTTCCTGTTTTACTCATATGGGGCGAAAACGATACCGATGTACCTGTTAAATATGCCAGGGAAATGGAGAGGCGTATTAAAGATTCAGGTCTGGTTGTTTTGAAGGATGCAGGGCATTACTCATATCTTGACAAATTTCATGAATTTTGCATAATTGTGTCGAATTTTTTTTCTCTCTCAGAGGGAGAAGCCGCTGTCGGATAAATTGGTAATTTAATAATATGATGATTAGCACAGAATTTATAACTGTTTTGTTGGCGTCGATACTTCTGCTCTTATTTGCCATAAAGAGGAGTATTGTCTACCTTCACATGATGCAGCTCGAGGGTTACAGAGTGAAAAGATATCTGAGATGGCTGGCTAAAAGCAGGAACAGGTTTTTTATGGTAAGGCCCGTTGTAAACCCTAAAAAGGGATTGGTTTTTACAGCCAGAGCGACCAGACTTTTTTCATTTAACATACTTGCCATGTCTTCGGTTTTAATAACAGCTCTTTTAATTGATGTGCAAGGAGCAAAACTTCTAATCACTACTGCCGGTTGTGTCTTTTTTGTTCCCCTCTTCTTGCCCCTGTCAGGGATTGTTGTTTATCCCCTCGAAGCTTTTATCAATTTTCTTTATCTCAGGGATGCGAAGAAAAAACTGGAGAGTATAGGACCGAAAGTGATTGCTATAACCGGTAGTTATGGCAAAACCGGCACCAAGGATATCCTTACTTCCATTTTAGGTCTAAAATTTAAGGTGTTGAAGACTCCGGGGAGCTTTAATACGCCGATGGGCATTTGTAAAGTTATCAGAAACGATTTAAGAGAGGATCATGAAATATTCGTAGTTGAGACCGGGGCAAAGGAAAAGGGCGATATCAGAGAGTTGTGCAGGCTTGTGAAACCTGAGATAGGAATAATTACTTCTATCGGGCCGCAACATCTCGAGACTTTTAAAACGATGGAGAATATTGTAAATACGAAATATGAACTAATAGAGTCACTGCCTGAAGGGGGAGTCGCGATTTTCAATAACGACAATCCCTATTGCAGGGAGCTTGCAAATAAGACTTTTCATACAAAGGTACTGCGATATGGAATGGATGAAGGTGCAGAGAAGTTATTTGTAAAGGCCCTCGATATTATAACGGATAGCGAAGGTATTAGTTTTTCAGCCATGAATGGCGCCGCTCATTCGGTTCGGGTGAAAGCTCCTCTCCTTGGAAGACACAATATTTCCAATATTCTGGCGGCATCTGTTGCTGCCGTTTCCATGGGGATGTCTTTAAACAATATTGCAGGGGTTACCGGAAAATTAAGGTCCTCGGCTCACAGACTTAGCCTTATGCATGGCGCAGGCGGGATTACGGTGATCGATGACGCCTTTAATTCAAATCCTGTTGGAGCAAAGGCCGCTCTTGAGGTTCTGGGAGAGTTTAAGGGGGGGAGAAAAATTCTTGTCACACCTGGTTTTGTAGAAATGGGAGACAGAGAATATGAAGCAAACAAGTACCTCGGTCTCCTTGCTGCTGAGGTGTGCGATATGGTCTTTCTGGTTGGTCCGAAAAAGACAACGCCCATTTTGGAAGGATTGAGGGAAGGCGGATTTGACGACACAAATGTATTTGTAGAAATAAGTCTCGATGATGTGACCAGGAAATTCAAAGGTCTTTTGATCCCTGGAGATGTCGTTCTTTTCGAGAACGATCTGCCCGATAATTATAACGAATAATTTTTTTTTAAAAAAAGGGAATACTTGTATATACTAGGATTTAATTAATGACTGTTTATGGCAGCCGGCGGTCTTTGATTGGTTTTTAGAGAAATAAACAGAGACCATCGTCTGCCGTGAACACTATTAATCCTAAAAAAAGCTGTCAGCGGTCAGCTAAGAAAAAACAAAGCGTTATGTTAAAAATAGCCTCACCTAAAAGTGATATGCCGGTTTTTATGCAAAACGTTGAAAACAGAGGGCTGACAGCTGAATGCTGATAGCTGAATGCTGTTTGTAGGTTAATTTCGATATTAAGAATTAAGAGGTGATATGAAACGTATAAAAATAGGCATGATTTTCGGTTCTCGTTCCGTTGAGCATGAAGTGTCAATCATTACGGCCCACCAGGTTATAGAGGCTGCCGACAGGAGTAAGTACGAAATCGTTCCGATATATATTACGAAGGAAGGACAATGGTGTACAGGGAAAGGGCTTTTAAAGATCAAGAGCTTTAAAGAGTTTTCCATTGCCGATCCCGGTATTGAAGCTGTATTTCTCGCGCCAGATCCTTTGTTTAAAAATACCATGGGAAGCAAGGTTAGAAAAAGTGGTTTTATGAACTTATTTACCAGAGGGGGATCCATACCCTCTTTGCCTGATTTGGATGTTGCCTTTCCGCTTGTTCACGGAACCTATGGAGAAGAAGGCACGCTCCAGGGACTGCTCGAACTGGCGGATATACCATATATAGGCTCCGGCGTGCTTGGTTCGGCTCTTGGTATGGATAAGATTTGTATGAAAGCCTTGTTTAAAGAAAACGGTTTGTCTGTAATGAAATATATTTGGTTTTTAAGGAGCGAATGGGAGAGTAAGAGAGAAGACATCATCAGTCATATAGAGTTGGTGCTTAATTATCCGTTATTTGTAAAACCTTCCAACCTCGGTTCGAGTATAGGTATTTCTAAAGCAAAGGACAGAGAGGGACTGATAAAGGCCATCGATATAGCTGCCTGCTATGACAGGCGTATCCTAATTGAAGAGTCTCTTGAAGGCTGTATTGAAATTAACTGTTCCGTCATCGGTTATGAAGACCCGGTGGCTTCAGTATGTGAGCAACCGGTATCGTGGGAGGACTTTCTAAACTACGACGAGAAGTATCTGCGTGGAGGTAAAAATGAAGGATTAAAGGGGGCGGAGAGGAGAATTCCCGCTCCTGTCCCGGAAAGTCTGACAAAGAGCATCCAACGTGCAGCAGTCAGCGCTTTCAGGTCATTTGACTGTCGTGGAGTGGCCAGGATAGATTTTCTGGTGAATAAAGAAAAGAGCGAGTTCTTTGTCAATGAGATTAATACAATACCGGGTTCGGTTTCTTTTTATTTGTGGGAAGCCGGGGGATTGAAGTTCGGCGACCTTATAGATAAGCTTGTGGGGCTGGCGCTGGATGTGCATAAAGATAAGAAACGAAATATGTATTCCTATAATTCAGGCGTTATTGAGAAGATGACATCATCGCTTAAAGCAGGCGGAAACGGAGCAAAGTTATGAGAAGCTGTTGTTTTTGTTTCGTACATACAGAGCAGGGGGCCTATGTTATATAGTTATTTATACGGACTCCATGAAATATTTTCTCCTTTTAATGTTTTTAGATATATTACTTTCAGGACAGCATTGGCTGTTATCACATCGGCTTTAATTACATTTTGCCTTGCGCCATATATAATTCAATGGCTCAAGGGATTCAGTCTGACACAGCAGATCAGGGAAGAGGGCCCTAAAAATCACCAGAGTAAGGCAGGTACGCCCACTATGGGCGGTATTCTGATTATAATTTCGACGCTCACTGCTGTCCTGTTGTGGGCCAATTTAAGTAATCGTTATATCTGGCTGATGATTGTCTCGACTCTCTGTTTCAGCGGCATCGGTTTTGTTGACGATTATCTGAAAATTACCAGGCACAATTCGAAAGGGCTGAGGGCTAAATACAAATTCGGGCTTCAAATTTTATCAGCTTTGTTTGTTGCTGTCATACTCTATTTAAATCCTCAGGAGCCGAATGCGACAAAGCTTATGTTGCCTTTTTTCAAACAGTGGTTTTTAGATATGGGAGTTTTCTACATTCCCTTTGCCGTATTTGTAATTACAGGGGCCTCTAATGCAGTAAATCTGACCGATGGCATTGACGGTCTTGCCATTGGTCTTGTGGCCATTGCCGTTCTTGCGAATGCTATTTTTATATACATTTCCGGCCACGCACGACTGGCGGAATATCTTCAGGTGCTTTATATTACAGGCGCCGGCGAACTGACAGTCTTTTGCGGTGCTCTTTTTGGCTCGGCTATCGGATTTTTGTGGTATAACACTTATCCTGCCGAGATGTTTATGGGAGATGTTGGTTCTCTCGGACTGGGAGGCGCACTTGGTACTCTGGCAGTAATAACGAAACATGAGATTGTTCTTGCCGTCGTGGGAGGTATCTTTGTATTGGAGACTCTTTCAGTAATACTCCAGGTGGCCTCTTTTAAAATGACAGGTAAACGAATATTCAGGATGGCTCCCGTTCATCATCATTTCGAACTAAAGGGCTGGCCCGAGCCAAAGGCCGTTGTCAGGTTTTGGATTATCGGCCTGGTGCTGGCGCTGTTGAGTCTTTCGACATTAAAGCTGAGGTAAAAAATGAATTTTTTAAAATTGTGTTGTTATTTTACGTTATTTTTATTGCCGGCTCTTATCGAGCCTCTGTACGCTGACGATATAAAAGCAAGGGCCGCCATTATTATGGACAGAGACAGCGGAAAGATTTTATATGCAAAGAATAAGGATTTAAAACAACCGCCTGCAAGTACAACAAAACTTGTGACAGCAATGGTTGTGCTTGATAAACTTAAAACAGACCGTATTGTTGTTATCAGCAAGAGAGCGGCAAACACCGAATCCGCCGGCCCGAGACTTAAAAAGGGCGAGAAGTACAGGGTTCAGGAGCTCCTTGAAATGGCTCTGGTAAGATCGGTAAACGGGGCAACCGTTGCATTGGCTGAAAAGGTTTCAGGAAGCGAATGGCGATTCGCCAGGCTTATGAATGAAAAAGCAAAGAGCCTGGGTGCAAGAAACACCAGATTTATTAACGCTTCCGGACTGCCGGGTAAGGGGCAGTACATTACTGCCTACGATCTGGCCAAGATTATGAAGGCCTCTCTTGAATATCCTGTTATAAAAAAGATAATCAACACAAAAACAAAGAGGATTAAAAACGTTGACGGCAGGAAGATTTACCTTAAAAATACCAATAAAATGCTTTGGAAGGAGAAGGACGTAATCGGCGGTAAGACCGGTTATACGCGTGCTGCCAGGCACTGTTTGGCTTTTGCAGCCGAAAAGGGCGAAAAAACACTGGTTGCCGCTTTGTTGGGTGATTACAGGCGAAGGCTGCTTTGGAGTGATGCAAAAAGGCTTTTAAAAAAGGGGGTTCAGATTGTTTCCAACAATCTAACTCCCGTGGTATATGCTAGCAGCGGAGCAAAGAAAAAGGGTAAGAATAAAAAGGCGCGCTCCGCCAGAGTAAGTGTTAAGAACTATGACAGTACCAAAGTGAAAGTCGCTGCAAAGAGTAAAGGAGAGACGAAAAAGAGCATACATGTGCAAAAGAATAATAAAAGAGCTTTGAAAGCCAGATTGGCGTTGAAAGATAACAAACAGAGAAGCCAGGTGAGAATCGCCTCTAAAAAGAAGGATGTAAAGAGTAAGTTGTGATAAAAGTTTCATGGTATTGATGTGAGGTGTAAAAAGTTGCGATTACCGGATAATTATAAAGATAAAAATGTGCTGGTTCTCGGGTTGGCCAGAAGCGGCGCAGGGGCGGCCAACCTGCTCGCTGTTCTTGGTGCATCGGTTACGGTTGCGGATAACAAATCTCCTGAGGAGCTGGCGGGCTTTATTAAATTACTTCTTCCTGGCGTAGGTATCTCTTACGGGCCGTTTATCGAGCATCTCTTTAGAGACAGCGATTTTATTGTCGTCAGTCCGGGCGTACCTTTGAGTATTCCTCTGTTGAAAGAAGCCGTCAGAGCCGGGAAAAGAGTTATTGGTGAGACAGAGCTCGCTTATAATGTTATCAAATTCGTTGTACCTACATGTGTGTTTCACGGAGTTACAGGGACTAACGGAAAATCAACTACCGTTACCTTGCTTTATGAGATGTTGAAAAAGTCGGGAAAAGATGCTCTTTTATCGGGCAATATCGGTAATCCGCTGTCAGTTGACGCTCTCAGACTGGTTTCGGAAAATCGCATAAGAGGGATGGAAAGCCCCAATCCGATAATAAAGGAGAATTCTAATATTGTAATGGAACTTTCAAGTTTTCAATTGGAAAGTATTCGTAGATTCAGGCCAAAGGTTTCAGCGATTTTAAATATATCTCCTGATCATCTTGACAGGTATGATTCATTGTCCGACTATTGTATGGCGAAGCAGAGAGTATTTTTGAATCAAGAGAAATCGGATTTTCTTGTTATAAATGCCGACGATCCGAATATGGCGGGGATTCATGAACGTTTAGCCGACAAAGGCCCGGATATTTATCAATTCAGTACAAAACAAAAAGTAAAGGGCGCCTTTTTCAGAGATGAGAAAATAGTTCTCAAAATACCTGAAACAGCGGAATCTGTATTGAATCCCAAGGAGTTCTTAATAAGGGGGATTCACAATATGGAAAATGCTATGGCCGCATCTCTTATGGCCGTGCTGAGCGGGTGCGCCATTGATGGAATTGCCTCCGGGCTGCGTGATTTTCCGGGTCTTGAACACAGACTCGAGTTTGTAGACAAGATCGACGGCGTAGAGTATATTAACGATTCAAAGGGCACAAATACAGGCGCCGTCGTTAAGTCTCTGGAGAGTTTTGACTCTCCCGTTATTTTAATTGCCGGAGGTAAGGATAAGGGGTGTGACTTTTCCGCTTTAAGAGGTGTTATAAGAGATAAGGTGAAAGCCCTGGTTCTTATCGGTGAAGCCTCAGAGAAAATTCAGGATGCCGCCGGGGATTGCACAAATGTTTTTATGGAAGCCGGACTTAAAGAAGCGACAACCAGATCGAAGACTCTTGCCAAAGGAGGAGATGTTGTATTGCTTTCTCCTGCATGCGCCAGTTTCGATATGTTTGGTAATTTTGAGGAGAGAGGTCTGGCCTTTAAAAGAGCCGTAGGTGAGCTGAGAAGAAATGGCAGCTAGAACAGAAGAGAGATTTAATTACAGGTCTGCTAAAAAAGGCATTTTTAATAAAAAGTGTGACAGTTGTTTGTTCATTTTCACTATGGGGCTGGTTTTGGTAGGAGTGATAATGGTTTACAGCACCACAGCCGTTGTTGCGCCTACGGGTATTGATGGGAATGATGGCGGCTCATATGAATTGATAGACCTCCGTTATTTGAAAAAACATGTAATTGCTCTTATGCTTGGCATGTGTATGATGGCTGTTTTTTATAAGATCGATCTTGATTTGCTTGAAAGGATTTCTCCCTATCTCTTTGCCTTTTCCATTGTATTTCTTCTGGCTGTTTTTATCCCGAATATCGGAAGAACGATCAACGGGGCTTCAAGGTGGCTGAGATTGGGCGGAATGACTTTTCAGCCATCGGAACTTGTCAAGCTTTCGTCCATCATTCTTTTGGCCAGATATCTTTCAGCCGGCAATTTTAGCAAAAACAGATTTACGGACTTTTTAAAACCCATCATTCTGATGCTTTTTATCCAAACTCTGTTATTGCTGCAACCGGATTTTGGAACCGCTTCCATATTGGGCGCCCTTGTGTTTTCACTTTTATTTATAGCCGGAGTCAGAATGAGGTATCTCATGTCAACAGGTATTGTCATAATACCTGTCATTATCAAACTTATAATGGAGCCATACAGATTAAAGCGAATTATGGTTTTTCTTGATCCCTGGTCCGATGAACGGGGGGGAGGGTTTCAGCTTGTACAGTCGCTGATCGCCTTTGGCAGTGGAGGTATACAAGGTGTGGGTATTGGTAAGAGTGCCCAGAAGCTGTTTTTTCTTCCAGAGGCCAAAACGGATTTTATTTTCTCGATTCTCGGTGAGGAACTGGGCCTTATAGGAGTTACTGTGGTGTTGTTATTATTCCTGCTTTTTTTTATAAGAGGCCTGGCGATAATAAACAATACAAAAGATAAGTTCCTTTTCTATACCTCGACGGGTGTTTTGCTTATGATAGTACTTCAGGCATTTATCAACATGGCAGTCGTTACAGGTCTCTTACCTACAAAGGGTCTCACACTTCCTTTTATAAGTTATGGGGGTTCTTCGTTGATGGTTAATCTTATGGCTGTGGGATTATTACTGAATATATCGAGATGTGGTGCTTCTGAAGGAAAATGTTCCAGATCTTTTCTTCACAATGCCGCTGTAAAGAGAGATGTTGGAAGGAGAATCTCCTTTGGCACGGTTATATATCCAGGGATAAAGGATAAGTTGTAAACTTAGATTTTATAATCGGAGAATGATTAATGGATAGAAAAAGTTTCAGAGTCATAATTGCCGGCGGTGGAACAGGGGGGCATCTTTATCCCGGTATTGCTGTTGCCGAGGAGTTAAAACGAAGAATTGCCGACGTTGAGATTTACTTTATTGGCACTGACAGGGGTATAGAGGCGAAGGTGCTTCCAAAGGAGAACTATTTTGTGAAACTCCTGAATACCGAAGGCTTTGTCAGGGTATCCCTTAAAAACAAGATCAGAGCTTTTTTCAAGCTCATATACTCATTTTTCGATGCTCTCTTTTTTATTATCAGTGTTAAACCGGATGTTGTAATAGGCACCGGTGGATATGCATCGATACCTGCCGTATCCGCGGCCGCTATGATGTTCATTCCGACAATGATTTTGGAACAAAATTCTATTCCAGGTTTAAGTAACAGAATGTTATCTAAAATAGTCAGAAGAATTTGTGTGACCTATGAAAGCAGCCTGGAGTACTTCCCCAAGGCAAAGAGCTTTATCACCGGCAATCCAATAAGGCGCAATATTGTATTGGGTAAAAAGGAAAACGCCCTGGAAACATTCTCGCTTGAAGATGATAAATTTACTCTCTTTATTTTCGGCGGCAGTGCAGGCGCCGAAAATATTAATAAAACAGTAGTGGATGCTCTACAATTTTTAGTGGATATAAAAGAAGATATACAAATATTACATCAGACAGGGGACAATGATTATGAATTTGTAAGGAGTGCATACCTGCACTATGGTTTCAAAGGTATGGTTACCCAATACATATTTCAGATGGCCGAGGCCTATTCGGCAGCCGATGTTGTCCTGTCAAGGGCCGGTGCAACGACACTTGCCGAGATTACGGCGTCAGGGTTACCTTCCATACTCATTCCCTATCCCTATGCAGCCGTTTCTCATCAGGAGGTTAATGCTTCAAAACTATCCGATAACGGTGCGGCTTTGATGATCAAGGAGAGTGAGCTCTCCGGCAGGGTTCTTGCCGAAAGAATAAGAGATATCTATTTGAATACAGAATTGAGAGAAAAGCTTGCCAGGGAGGCGCTTTCTCTTGGTAAGCCAAGGGCCGCCGAGAAGGTGGTCAGTATTGCTGTAAGCGTTAGCGGAGTTGATTTAACAAGCGAGAGCAGTGTGGGGAATAGTAATTTGCAATTGACGATTGACGATTGACGATTGACGATTGACGATTGGCTGTTGATTGTGACAGGTAGTTTTATTAAGGAGGGACTCGTATATGTTTGAACAGTATAGGGAGATACACTTTGTGGGGATCGGCGGGATTGGTATGAGCGGTATTGCCGAAGTTCTCAAAAATTTGAATTATGAGATTACAGGCTCCGATATTAAGGAGTCTGCAAATACAGAGAGGCTGGCAAAGGCCGGGATTGGGATTCAGATCGGCCACAGAGCGGAGAATGTACGTAACGCCCATGTCGTAGTGGTCTCTTCTGCTGTTAACGGAGACAATCCGGAGGTCTTGGAGGCCAGGAAACGCTCTATCCCCGTTATTCCAAGGGCCGAGATGCTGGCCGAACTGGGCAGACTGAAATACGGGATACTTATAGCCGGATCACATGGTAAAACAACGACTACCTCATTGATCTCTACCATTTTCTCTTCCGCCGGGGAGGATCCTACCGTTGTGATCGGAGGAAGACTTATCGCTACAAACAGTAATGTCATGCTTGGAAAGGGAAATTTTTTTGTCGCAGAAGCGGACGAAAGCGACGGCTCTTTTTTGAAGTTAAATCCTACAATAGCAGTAACGACAAATATTGACAGAGAGCATTTAGATTATTTCGGAACTCTCGATGAATTGAAAAACGCATTTACCTCATTTCTCAATAAGACTCCTTTTTACGGACAATCGGTACTATGTCTGGAAGACAGGAATATAAAGGATATTTTATCGAAAATCAACCGAAGATTTACGACCTATGGTTTTAGCGAAGAAGCGGATTTTTATTCGAATAACATTTACACCGGATTTATGAGGTCCGAGTTTGATTTGTATCGTCATGGTAAATTCCTTGACAGATTCAGTGTCCCTCTTTCGGGAAAGCATAATATACTAAATACAATGGCATCGATTATCGTAGCTCTTTCAATACGCATTGATCCTGTGACCATTAAGGAATCTTTAAGAAATTTTAAAGGTATTAAAAGAAGATTCGAACTTAAAGGAGAGGCAAAGGGTGTTAAGGTGTTTGACGATTATGGTCACCATCCTACCGAGATCGCTATGACTTTAAAGGGAATAAGAAATGAATTAAAGGGGAGGGCAATCGTCGTTTTTCAGCCCCATCGTTATACAAGGACAAGAGATCTTATAGAGGACTTTGGAGTTTCTTTTCAAAATGCAGACAGAGTGTATCTTACGGACATCTACGCCGCAGGCGAGGAGCCTATTAAGGGGATTAGCGGCGATGTACTCTATAATAAGATCAAAAGCAGCGGAATTGATGTTATATATTTTAAGAATAAAGAGGAGATCGTAGAAGAATTAAGCAAAGATGTAAAAAAAGACGATATTGTGATTACCTTCGGAGCAGGAGATGTGTGGAAGCTTGGTGAGGAGTTTATCAATGGACCCGAGTAATCCCGCTGATATAAGAAAAGCAATGGGTTCTTTGACAGGTATAAGCGGGGAGTTTAAGTATAATGAGCCGATGGGCAGACATACCTCATTGAGGATTGGAGGGGAGGCTTCGGTTTTTGTAGAGATAAACGATTGGGATTCCATGCAGAATCTTTGCGTCACAGTCAATGAGTTTTCTATACCTTTAATGATAATAGGGGGCGGAAGCAATATCCTTTTTAGTGATAGTGGATTTTATGGTGTTGTCGCCTCAACAAAAAGAGTGGGAAATATCGACGAAATGACGGGGGCGAAAGAGAGTGAAGAGTGCATTATGTTTTATGCCGATGCCGGAGCATCTCTGCAAAGGTTAGTTTCCATGTCCAAAAAAAGAGGTCTCCCGGGGCTCGAGGGACTTGTCGGTGTCCCGGGAACCGTTGGAGGGGCTGTTTTCGGAAATGCAGGAGCTTTTGGCTACGAGATTAAGGATGTAATCGTATCCGTTACAGTTGTCGATAGAAAGGGCGCTCTAAAAACAATAGAAAGGGACACTCTTGACTTTGGATACAGGGACTCCGGAATCGGGGAGGGGATGTTTATAACGGGGGTGGTTTTTCGGCTCAGGCGTGGGGATGTGGATGCAGTTTCCTCATTAATGGATGGTTTCATGAATAAAAAGAGAGATACTCAGCCTGTAGGAGAGTTTTCGGCAGGCTGTGTTTTCAGAAATCCGGAGGGAATGTTTGCCGGGAAATTGATTGAAGATGCAGGTTGCAAGGGAATGAGAGTGGGAGACATTGAGGTCAGCAGGAAGCATGCAAATTTTTTTGTAAATAGGGGGAATGGCAGTGCAAAGGATTTTATGAATCTCAAAGAGGAGGTTGCCTCCAGAGTAAAGGTGAGGTTTGGTGTGGACCTTGAGTCTGAAATAAAGATTGTCGGTTGACGATTGACGATTGACGATTGACGATTGACGATTGACGATTGACGATTGACGATTGACGATTGACGATTGACGATTGACGATTGACGATTG
>JAREWP010000071.1 GCA_029001845.1 Candidatus Magnetocorallium paracelense
TCTTCAGTTCATTGGCTACCCGCACCTGGCCGTGAGTCGGATACTCAAGGCTGTAATTCAGTAATGTCTCTTCTATCTCAGGCGCCACACGGTTATTTATTCTCGGTTTGTTTCGGGCCTTCTCCAAAAGACCCTCTATTCCTTCCTCTTCAAGTGCCCTCTTTATATCGTAATAGTGCTGACGACTTACTCCCAACTTTCGGCACGCATCACTTATGTTGCCTAAATTCTCCGATAACTTCACTATACTTAACTGCATTAGTCACTAAAAGCGTTGACAAGAGGCCCTCCCTTAGATGTGCAGGGATCGTATGAGGAGGGATTTGAGCTTAGGCTGTATGTATATAATTACAGGATATATGACAAGTACAAGATGGAGGTAATAACTCTTGTCGTACTGACAGATGAGGATGAAAACTATCGACCCGAAGTATATGAAGTAAGCAGATGGGGATTTGAGCACAGATTCAAATCTCCCATGGTGAAACTTATGGACTACAGGGGCAAAGTAGATAAAACAAGGCAGAGAATCCATTTGAGATAAAAGGAATATTGAAATACTTGAAATATCCGGTCTTAAACGCGCCAGAATGGGGCTTGAATCCGGTGATTCAGACCAATTAAAAAAAATGAATAAGGCCCAGTACCTCCAAAAAACTAAAAATGGCATTGAGTTACTAATAATAATACCATTTTCCGTCATAAAGCAGCCTCTGATATCCATTCAGCTAAGACTCTATTTCCTTGACCCGGGATCAACCTGGAAGAATTGTTTGTGTGGAATTTAGCAGCAATTTTTGTCTATAATATTCAATGAAATCATACCATTAATAG
Source organism: Candidatus Magnetocorallium paracelense (assembly GCA_029001845.1). Classification (GTDB taxonomy): domain Bacteria; phylum Nitrospirota; class Thermodesulfovibrionia; order Thermodesulfovibrionales; family Magnetobacteriaceae; genus Magnetocorallium; species Magnetocorallium paracelense. The sequence goes on from JAREWP010000071.1 coordinate 835, forward strand.
ACCCAAAATGAGTCATGTCATGGTTGATTAAATGGTAAAAAGCTGTCATATCCGACTTTTGACCCTAATAATATGACAGCAAGTACTTGTATGTTTGCAAACACCTGTTGTAAGGAGGTATGAGATATAATGTCTGACAAAAAATGCACCATCCTGTGTGTAGATGATGAGCAGGATATTGTTGACAGTCTCTATGATACATTTATGGATTTCCATAATGTAAGGACCGCTACAAACGGTGAGGAGGCTTTGAAAATATTCAATGAAGAAGATATTGCACTTGTAATAACCGATCAGGGAATGCCGGGAATGAGCGGAAGCGAGTTACTTGTTCAAATAAATGAACAAAAGTCTGCCTGCAAAAGAATACTGCTTACCGGATACACTGACATAAAAACTGAAGTCAAAGGTATCACAGAAAACTCGGCTGACAAGTATTTCAGCAAACCCTGGGACGATGATGAGCTTCTCGAAGCAGTGGAACAACTCCTTAAGATATAAAACACTGACAATCTATATACTGAGCTGATTTTTTTCTTAATCAGAGATGTCTAAAGTTGATTTTGTAAAACAAGCAACACTCAGATCAGCACCTTAACTTTAGGGGTGAAGCACCTTCCGACGGAAGCGGGTCATGTTTGAGAAGGCGCAGCGAAGCGGAGCCTTCGAGTTTAGCCGATGAAGGCGGATGGTGCTTTGCTCCTTAAGTGAATGACATTGACACTCAGATCCCATCCGTATCTGCGATGATCTCACCGGACGAATAGTCAATCTCTTTGCCCTCGCGCAGCTTTGAGATTTCCATGAACTCTGATTCGATTCTCGGAAAGGAGTACAAAATATCTCCGCTCTCATCGACAACCATCTCTCCATCCAGATCGAGGATCAACAGGCTCATCCTTTTGTCCACAATCTTTTTGGACAGCTTTTCCTCGGTGGTCATATTGTTGACAATATTCGTGATTTTTTGTATCAGCTGAGCCGCCCCTTTGGCTCTATAGAAGCAAGCGCAGTACAAACGTTTCCGAATGTTGTTTTCATGCCGCTCCTCCCCGGCCTTACGAATGTAACGCCATCGCACATAGGGGACTATAAAGAAGAGCGTTGAAAAGATCAGGGGAAACCATCCCAAAAAGAAATTGAAACCCCAATGGTCGGATACCAGATAGGGTATGAGCCATGTGGCGATGGCAAGGGCCAACTCATGGGTGTCCGGCGTGATCAGCTTCTGCATAATTGTCTCGAGCAGGTCCGTTACCACAAGGAAAGAAAATATCAGATTAAAACCATTCAGCAAAGTGATCCATGAGTTTACCGGCGTCGTATTGCCGTTTAATTCATATTCAGGTTCGTATTCGTCCCAATAATAGATGATATCTCCCCCATCTCCTATACCGATACTCCGAGAGACTTGATCAAATTCCCCGTATACGACACCGTTGTCAGTAACCTTTACCTCCCCGTGAAATCGTATCAGACAGTCTGTAAAGAATTTATGGGCCTCCGAGGCTGTCCATCCGGCAAGAACAATTAAATCGGCGATTGTAATCAGGCCCTTGTTTTCCTGTAAAAAACGGGCGACTTCTTTTTCATTGGAAAAAGGATCGATCGGATAACGGGGCGGCCCGAACACATAATCGTATACCGAGGTGACGAATCGTTTTTTATCCGGATCAAGCCTGCTCTTTTTAGGCTCTGCATGGCGATAGCGGTATCCCCTTTGATCCGTTTCATAGTAATATGCGCCGGTAACGGTATTCCAGTCGAAAATATCTGAAAAAAAACGGCCAAAAGCCGTGAATGCGCTGTTTATGTCACTTATTTTACCTGATGAGGAACGAGATGACGAATGAAACCCACCGGATCCGGAACTGCCGGAACTCGACCCCGAATTCTTACTCGATCCCCCTCTGGTCAAAGCCATTAGCAAGAGAACAATAAAAAGAACAATAAAGACAACGAAATACACAACCAGTACAACAGCGATCATAAACCGGTAAGCAAGGACAAACCATTTCCATAAAATTCCAAGGATGTCATCCAAAATTTCACGTGAGCTTTTCTGATCACGACGCTGAAGCGGATTGCCGAAATCGTATATCAGCTCAGCCTTTTCCGTGACCTGAACGCGGCAGATATATTTCTCATAAAGTTCGCTAAGGCCATCCTTTGCCATATCGATGCCAAGTCCGGTAGCGGCTACAGCTTCGGTTACGCTAAAACGCCCCTGACCCTTTTGAAGATGCTTTTCCAAAATATCGGCCGGTTTCTGACTCATCTTATCAAACGTATAAAATATTATTAGATCGATAAAAAATACAGTGTAAATCGCTTTTATGAATTATCTAAAAAAAAGCAGCCAGCTATCAGCAGTCAGCCTTCAGCTAAGGATTGTATTGATGTTAGGTCAATAATAAGCTTCACCTTATTGGTGAATCTGTTTTGAACCATAAGGTGTTGCAGTTAAAAAGCTGATAGCTGATGGCTGACAGCTCAATGCTTTTTTTAGATTATAGCATGAACATGACATAAAATATAAAAGCAAGGTTCCTAAAAATGGGATTTATTCGATTAACCTTTTATTGAATGCTTTTTGTTCAGACTACTTACTTCCGCCTTTTAATCTCTTATCGTTGATTAGACTTTTATACTCATTGTAAAGAGCTTCCAGTGGTTTTAAGTCCGACTCATCGATAGGGGCCAGAGAGTCGATCTTAAAAAGAGTCAGAAATTGTCTTCCCTTTGCCTTCTTTTGTATTCTGACGCTCTTCTTTTTTATCGCCTCTTTATGTTCGAAATCTTTGTGAAAAAAACTGATCCTATCTATCAAAGGAGGTGAAGACTCGATGATTTTAACACGCTTTCCAATCTGCGGGTTTAGCTCTGACATAATTTCCAGCGCAGTATCAGTTGCAACCCCGGCATCGGACTCTTTAAAAAAAACCGAAAGGATGGCTTTGGAAAAATGGCTTTTACTTGTGATTTTGCCAAAATAATGGTCAGCTTCTTTTCCTTTATTCCTGAGAAATATGGTATCGAGAAAAAGCATGGCGTTATCGCTGTTTTTAACGGTTGTTAATGTTTTACCTTCCAGATCTTCTAAACGTTCAATTCCTGAATCATGTTGTACAAGAAGCAGATAGACAACATCTTTTCTACCGTTTTTCACGAAACCGATACCGGGCTCGGATTCTATCTCGTTCCGGATCTTTATATACTCAAGGGCCGATCCGCCCGCCATATCGATCTTCTTCTGTTTAAAAGCATTTACCAGCGAATCGAGATCGTCATAAACATGATTTACGCTCCTGAAATTAATTTCATTGGCAAGTTCCTTTGACCACATTTCCATTGCCGTTAAAGCGTCCTCCTCCGGCACATCGCCCATCATCAGATTTTTTATCATATAACCGAGGGACAATACCGGCCTTCCATTGGATTCAACGGTACCGGTATGCTCACCATCAGCTTTTGAACAGAGGCAACCGATGTAAAAAAGGAGGGACAACAAAGTAAACAAAATCGATCTATATCTTTGTCTCATTTTTGTAACTTGAAAGTCAATACCATTCACTTAAGGGGTGAAGTACCTTCCGATGTAAGCGGGTCATGTTTGAGAAGGCGCAGCGAAGCTGAGCCTTCGAGTTTAGCCGCTGAAGGAGGATGGTGCTTTTCTCCTTAAGTGAATGACATTGATTTGAAAGTCTCTTTATCTTTATTCGAACACACATTTATTGTAACTGTGAAAGAGAGTTTTTGGAAAGGCAGCAAAAGAAAAATTCCTACATCATATTCGTAACTCTCTGGCTGAAGACTAAAGGTTGAAGTAAAAAATCAAATGACATGAGAGTGTCAGCAAATAAAAAACCGGAAGTTTTATCGATAACCCATGCTTTACCTAATAGTCTTCATCCATCAGTCTATACACCTTAGGGTCTGCGCAAAAATAAATTACCCTCTTTGCATTTCATACTCATATCATCTTCGACAGAATTTTAATCGCAAAATGCTCAAAAGAGCTCTGCTATTCCTCCGCTTTTGCTCAATCAGTTCAGCCGAATATGATACAATTATGAACGCCAACAGACCAATTTTTTTTGCGCAGACCCTAAGTAATTACGAATATGGTATAATCGTTTTTAATTATCATTACAGGCGAATTTATTAAGGTTATATTAAAATACGATGAAATGGTAAGAAAATTACTAAGGCATGTTTACCATAATTTTCTGCCTGCTCACATGAGACAGACCCTCGATATTTTCAGTAATCTCAGGGACAGGCGGAAAATCGATACTCCGTCAGGAAAAATCCTTGCCATAGCGCCTCACCCTGACGACGATGTAATTGCCTGTGGAGGCGCCATATACCAAAGCTTTCTGAATGACTCAGAAATAACAGCCGTATATATGACTGACGGAAGAAAGGGGAGCACATCCATCTCCGAAGAGAAACTGATCTCGATCAGAAAGGAAGAAGCTCGTATTGCCGCCTCGATTATAGGCATAAAAAAAACGATATTTCTCGATAACAGAGACTCTGAACTCGCCCTTTCAGACAAAACAGTCTCCGCTCTTTCAGAAGTTATTAAAGAAACCAAACCGGATGCTGTATTCCTCCCTTTTATAATGGACTCCCATCATGATCACATAGCTACAAACAGAATATTTATAGCTGCGTTAAAGAATCTCCCCTCTGTCATGTGTTATGCCTGGGGATTATGGACTCCGTTATCGGTTTTTAACTGCATCCTCGATATTTCGCCATATATGGATATTAAAAAAAAGGCCATAGAATCCCACATTTCACAGACAAAGGAAGCCGATATCGTTGGAGCGGTTTTTGGTCTTAACAAGTACTACTCGGTCATGTCTGGCGGTAACGGATGGGCCGAAGTGTTTATCGCCTGTCATTCGGATCAATATATTAGACTTGCGGAGGTTGTTAAATGGTAGAAAAAAATTTTGAAATAAGGCCATACAAAGAGGGTGAAGGTGAGGCCATCAATAATCTTTTTGAAAAAGTCTTTCATAAAAAACGAAGTTTTAAAGAGTGGAAATGGAAGTTTTTGGACAATCCCGCAGTTGACGATCCCTCGGACTGGATATCCATTGCAGAGAGAGAGGGTTCCATCATTGGCCATTACGCCAGTATCTCTCTTGAAATGAAGGTGGGAGATAGAATCATAAAAACGCCCCAACCGGTGGACTCCATGATTGACCCTGACAGTAAAGCAGGAATTAAATTATTCAGACAGCTCAATAAACATAATGTGGAGATAACATCGAAACATACATACTTCGGTTTCGGATTTCCCAATGAAACAGCTTATAAAGTCGGTAAAAAGATGCTCGGGTATATGGATACAGGCAGGATGATCCCCCTGTTCAGAAGACTTGGCGTCAGAACGATCATTAAAAGACGGTTAACCTGGCTCCCGGCTTTAATAATTGATATTCTACATAAACTGATGTGTTTTATATATGCTTTTCTGCTAAAAACCGGAAAAACAGATAAAAGCGTGGATGTATCTCTTTACGACTCATTCTCCGAAATAGAAAACAGAGAGAGTTTAGAGTCTCTCTGCAACGCCATGAAGGATAGATACGAGATTATCAATATCAGGACCATACCCTATCTGATCTGGAGATACACCGGCAGAGAGATCAAGATTATTACTATTGAATCGGAAAATGAAATGACGGGCTTTGCCGTAGTTACCGTGGAGGAGGAAGAAGAGTCGAGAACCGGCTATATTCTGGATATTGTTTACAAAGATAAAGTGACTGTTCTCATAAATGAAACGGTCAGGTATTTTCTGGACAGGAAAGCGGATTTTATCTTATGCGCCCTCATTGATGGAGACCCGATGGCAGAGGATTTAAAAAAGAGCGGTTTCTCCGAGCACACCTCTTTTAAACCGTTCCCTTTGGTCTATTTTCACTTTCACAGTAAAGAAGGAGACGATTTTCTAAAAAATCCATCAAACTGGCATCTCACCTACAGCGATTCGGACAGATTTTGAAGATACTCCATGTAAACGAATTTCATGGCAATATCGGTGGCGCCGAGAAGTATGTTAGTGATCTATCCGGGTATTTGAAAGAGTACGGTCATGAATCATATTTTTTGTCATCTGTGAAGAGCGAAAATTCTGACACCAAACCGGAGAAAGGTTATTTTATTGCCGGTTCATACGGAATACGAAGTTCTTTAAGAACTGTTGATCGTGTTAAAAACATATTAAAGAGAGAAAAACCCGATATACTCCATCTCCACAATACCTCCAATTTCATAAGCCCCATTGTCCTTGCATCGCTCTCCCATTACGCGCCGGTTGTAAAAACCGTACATGACACACGTCTTTTTTGCCCCGGACGCCTGTGGAAGGTAATACCCAAAAGCGGACAGGAGTGTAAATACCCTGCCGGGCTTGCATGCTCTCTCCGTGGCTGTTATCCCTTTATTCCATCAGACAAAGGAGTTATACGCAATCTCCATAAATTGCTGCTCATACTTGCTGACCTGGCATTGCACAGAAAAATAATCGACACCCTGATTGTATCGAGTAATTATATGCGAGTTGAATTATTGAAAAACCGATTCAAAGATGAAAAAATAAAAATCATTCCCATGTATACGAATAAAGCCATGAATCGTACAACCCAAAACGACAAAAAGGAGTGTAAATTCATACTTTTCACAGGCAGACTGGAGAAGATTAAAGGTGTTTTCGAATTCATTACTGCCCTTGATCATATAAGAGAAAACAACTGGAATGCTACCATAGTGGGAGATGGCCGGGAAAAGGAAGAAGCCATAAACAGGGCAAAAAGACTTGGACTCTCCGACAGAATAACATTTACAGGTTCCCTGTACAATGATGAGATCGACAGCATCTATACAGAGTCTGACATTGTTGTAATACCATCTATGATACCCGAGTCTTTCTGTCTGGTCGGCATCGAAGCCATGGCTTTCTCAAAACCTGTTGTGGCTTTCGATTCCGGCGGGATTGACCAGTGGCTGACAAACGGAAAAACAGGAGCTCTCATAAAAAGAGGAGACACCAAAGCGCTGGCTGACAGAATTCTCTATCTTTTAAACAATCCTGAAAAGGCAAATCAAATGGGCACAATCGGCAAAACAACAGTTGACCGCTTTTACAGAAGAGAATCTCATTTAACTGCATTACTGGAAGTATATAGAAAGGCAATTATGCTTCGACATCCAATACCATTATCTTAAGGGGTGAAGCACCTTCCGACGGAAGCGGGTCATGTTTGAGAAGGCGCAGCGAAGCGGAGCCTTCGAGTTTAGCCGATGAAGGCGGATGGTGCTTTGCTCCTTAGTCGCTTATAAATGAAATTGTGCGCAAAAAAGCAACAATATTTTTGATTGTCACAGTTTTAGCTTTTATTTATAAGGCTTTTAAGCATATAGAAATATGCACTGACTTTTTAAAATAAAGCTGCGAAAGCAGCGATTTACTCCCTCTCCCCTTTTGAAGGGGGAGAGGGTTGGGGTGAGGGGGTGCGGTAAGGTACTCGATAGGGTAACGCTTCTCCACCGTCACCCCTCACCTTAATCCTCTCCCCTCAAGGGGAGAGGAGACTTGAAGGGAATTTCTTCGAAATTCCCCAAACCTCTTTGGTTCCGGCTATGCCGGGTTAGGTTAATGACAGTGCTTCGACATCTACAGAAAAACAAAGGATAATAATGATCGGAATCTTATCTGCAATTTTCCTTCCCGCCATTTTAGGCTTTCTGGTAATATCAATATTACCGAAAGCCCAAAGCGAAGCTTCTCTCTATGAAATAATCGCCCTCTCCTATCCTGTGGGAACATTTCTCTTAACTCTTCAAATGTTTGTAACAGGAGTGCTGAGAGTACCTGTAACGATAAATTATTTACTGCCCATCATACTGTTCGAAATTGTCATACTCTCATTTATCACAATCAGACAAAAAAAACAAAAACAACACGCTTCCCATAATACTTTTACTCCCCCGCCTTCCCCTGCCCATATAAAAATGATAAGAAAACTCTTGATTACCCTACTCTCTATATGGCTCATATTCAAAACAGGTTCTATCATTACAGATACATGGTTAAGACCGATCTTTGCCTGGGATTCGTGGACAAACTGGGCAGCCAGGGCAAAAATAATCTTCTATTCAGGCGCTGTCTCCATGGAGGAGATGATAAAAAACTACACACACACATCAACGCTGAAAACTTTTATCGCCTACCCCCTTCACACGCCCCTGCTTCAGGTATGGTTCGCTCTTCTTTCCGGTAAATTCGATGAAGTGCTCGTCAAGATGTGGAGTCCCTTTTACCTGCTCTCCATGGTTGCCTACTTATTTTTCTTTACAAAAAAACAGTCCGGAAGCCTCTTCTCTCTGCTCCTATGTGTTATATTTATAAGTTCTCCTCTTCTCTCCTTTCACGCCACCGATGTATACAGCGATCTGGCTCTGAGTTCTTTTATCTTCTTTGCTCTTACGTCCTTTTATAACGTACTAAAGGGCAAGTACGCCTTTTTACCGCTTACAGTCATATTCACATGCGCCGCAGTTTTTACCAAAGAGGAAGGTCTGTTTTTCGCATTGCCGTTGTTAACCTCATTTTTCCTTTATCTCTTTAGAAACAGCCACAGAGAACTCCCATATAAAAAACTCATTCCAATGTTATCCCCGCTTATCCTGATAATTCCCTGGTTTATATATAAATTTTCAGGCGGCTACATTATCGGCCTCTCAAATACGGAATATAACTACAGCCTCGATTTCATATTTTTCTTTAAAATGATCACAAAAACCATATACCGAATTGTTCTTCTAGATAACTTCAACATCATCTTCCTCTTCTTTCCCATACTCATCGTAGTATCAGGTCGTCCTTCCAGGGAGTTTCTATATCTCCTATTCCCTCTCTTATGCTACGCCCTCTTTTTTATCTGCCTTTACTCATTTGTCCCCTTCTATCATGAACATCTCACTGCAATCACATCATGCTACCGAAACATGCTCACATACTATCCGGCCACTTTTTTTCTGACAACGATTCTGCTTATAAAAATAAAATCGTCCCACTCCCTATAGAGAAGTATTTCTTCTCCTGATATACAGCATTCTCAACAGGATAGAGGGCTGATCACCGGAAGGAGCTGATTTTTCAAGCCTGATTGGCATAAAAAAACATTAGAAGCACAGTTCCACTGTCCTGTGGACATTGTCAGATATAGAGATGGAATGAATGAATATTTGAAGTATCGAATAGGCAGAGAGGCAGTTTATGTATGATAGAGAGTTAGTTAAATGGAGATTATACTTAAAATCGTGTCTGATGGTCGCTTAGTGGGTTAGGTACAGATTCCAAATTATACTATTTAAATATTCTCGACCATTTCCCATATAGCGCAGGGACAGACACCGGCGCAAAAGCCACAACCGATGCAGATCGATTCGTCTACAATATATTCGAAGGAACCGTCTTCGTGCTCTTTTCTGCCAATAGCGCCGTAATGACAGGTGGCTTCGCACATGTGGCAGTCTCTGCACACGGCGCAGGACATACAGCGGTTGCCTTCGGATTTTATCTCAAAGGGTTCTCCTCTGCATGCCTCATAGTAGGCGTCTTTAATTTTGTCATAGGGAACAACGGGTTTTCTCGGAGGTCTGTGATAGGATATACCGGAAAAGAGAGTGTGAATCGCCTCGGCGGCCTTTCTGCCGTGCCCTATGGCGTCCGTTACAAGACCTAACCTTGTGGCGTCGCCAATGGCGTACACCTTGGGATCGGAAGTATGACCCACTTCATCCGATTCGATCCATCCGTTTTTATCGGTATGCACACCGGGAGGCAGAAAATCCGTAACAGGGGTGTCACCAATAGAGACAACGACAATATCTGCATCCATTGTAGAACCGTCGTTAAAATATATCTTTTTCTCGCTCTTAATATATTTATCCGTAAACCTTGGCCACACGATTTGAGTGCCAAGAGACTCGGCAATCTCCAACTCATCACCAAAGGCAGCCGGTTTCTGAATATCCACGGCAGTTACCTTGGAGGCGCCGCAGTGAAAAGCCTGAGCCGCAACATCCATACCTACATTCCCGGCGCCTACAATAACGACGGAACTTCCTTTTAAATCGGGAGGATTACCAAGATTGATTCCCTTTAGAAAATCATAGGCAGTCACCATATCATCGGCGCCCTGGCATTTCATTTTACGAGGCTTATGAGCGCCACAGGCCAATACAACGGCATCATGAGATTTATGGATTTCATCGAAAACCTCTTTATCCACCTTCTTCCCTGTATGAACGGTAATTCCCACTTCAGAAAATCTGGACAGCTCTTTTTTAAGAACCTCCTGGGGGAGTCTTTCTCTGGGTATACAGAGCTCGATTTTACCGCCCAACTTCTCTTCGGCCTCATATAAATCCACGCTGTGCCCTTTTAAACCAAGCTGCCATGCAGCGGAAAGACCTCCGGGGCCGCCTCCGATTACGGCAACTCTTTTATCCGTCTTTTTATCAGGTTTAGGGGCCTCAACCTCAAGACTGACCCTACCCAACTCTTTGATATTAAGAGGATTATCCACAACGGAACGGGTACAGGCATTCATACAGAGGTTAGGACAAATTTCTCCGCATACAGTAGCCGGAAGAGGACTATACTGTAAAACCAGATTAAGAGCTTCGTGCAGTCTGTTCGATCTTATAAGCTGCGCGCGCTTCTGTGTCGGTATTCCGCTGGGGCAGTTATACTCGCATGGAGGAGCGTATTTTTTATTATGCCAGAGAGGTTTATACCTCCTCTCCTCTCCTGTCGTGACATAGGGAAGCACTGTTTGAGGATGGGTTAAATACTCTCCGAATATACCGCCATCCCCTACTCCCGGCTCCCACAGCTCATTGCGGAATTCGGCAATACTCATTTTAAATGATTTTCTCTGTGCTCTCTCCTGCGCCGTATATGGAATGAGTTTCTTCCAATCCTCTATGGACTTTGCAAGTTCGTCATAATACTCTGTTCTCTGTATAGCATTCAGATAGGGCTTCATATTATCTGTGAGCCACTGCCAGTCCTGATCCGTTAAGTCGAGAAGTTTCACATCCGACTCACTGTACCCCTCCAAAGGGCCGCGAAAATAAACGACTCCTCCTACCATGCCGACACAGGGTCTGTAACCGAGTACGTTTTTCGGATTCCTGGGATTTACGCCACAAACAACGGCTATACCGCCGGCCTTGAATTCCGCAAATGTATCGCCTACATCTCTGAAGTACCACGACTGGGGAGGTTCGAAACGGGGATTGTGTTTTGTCATGGTGTCGCATCTGGCGCCGCCGCCGCCCTGTACATAAAGTTTGCCCTGTGCGCCGGCGTTATGGGCACCATTTGTAACGTCGCCGAGAACTGTTATATCGGCGCCGCAATTTATCCATCCCACATCATCGGATACGCTTCCATCGACAACTATCTCTGTACCGAACATCCCCATGCTTCCCAGTCTCTGTCCTACAGGGCCTTTGACAGTCAGTTTAACTGACTCGCCTCTGGGCCAGATTCTTCCGCCTATACCGTGCTGACCGCCTGCAATTACGTGCAACTCCCTTGCACCTTCCTCCACGGCGCTCTGAATACGCTCTTCCAGAACCCTGGAAGAAAGACGTTCGTTATTTAGGGCGCCTTCTATTGTAATTTTTTTCATTTTTGCTGTAATTCCCTTACACTAACATGCATAACTGATCTGAAGCCTCTCTGCAACAGCCCTGTCATCGGCGCTCAAAGCGTCGGACATGCCGATAGGCAGTTCGGTGCTCCTTCCCATTGGAGCAAAGATTTTTTTCAATTCTATATCAAGGGATTTATAGACTTCCACAACTCTCTCAGCCACTTTGTCCGGGTCAAGTCTTCTGTATAACTTTGGATCCTGCGTAGTAATACCTCTGGGGCATTTTCCTATATTACAAACATTGCATCTGTTATGCTCGTCGCCGAGGCAGGCAGCGGCAGCCTGCATTATATATTTACCTATTGATATGGCAGAAGCTCCCAGCATAAAGAGCGCCGCCGAATTGGCTGCAAGATTTCCCTTTCGTCCGACACCACCTGCAGCGATAAGAGGGATTTCATTCTGCTTACCGGACTTTACAAGATCGAGGTAACACTCCCGGAGATTGGAAGCAAGGGGATGACCCATTTTATCCATTGATACATTATAAGCCGCTCCTGTTCCGCCGTCCTCTCCGTCTATGGAAAGAGCCGCGGCATAGGGATTTCTTACAAGGTTGTTTAAAACGGACTTGGCCGTTCTGGAACCGGAAATTTTGGGATAAACAGGGACTCTGAAACCCCAGGCCATTGACATTGACTGAATCATCTTGGCGACGGCTTCTTCAATAGAGTACTTCGTCTGATGCGTAGGCGGCGACGGCAAATCGACACCCTGTGGCACACCCCTTATTTCGGAAATCAGCTTTAGCACCTTATGCGCCATGAGCAGGCCGCCGTCTCCCGGTTTAGCTCCCTGACCATACTTGATTTCAATTGCACAGGGATCTTCTACCATTTCCGGTATGGCTCGAACGATCTCGTCCCATCCGAAATAACCGGATGCAATTTGAGGAATGAAATATTTAATAAATCTTGACTTAAGAAGACGCCTCGGAATACCACCCTCGCCGGAACACATGACAACCGGCATCTTTTCCACTTCATTGAGATATGTAATGCCCATAGCCAGCCCCTCCCACATAGTAGGGGAAAGAGCGCCCACTGACATACTGCCTATCATAACAGGGTAAATCTCTCTTACCGGCGGTACGAATTTGCCTGCGCTTTTATTTAAAATCAGTTTACCATTGTCTTCGATTAAGGGGAGTTCTTCGGCAGGTAAAATTCTTCCAAGGTAAGTCCTTATTCTGAATTCATGTCTTCCTGCATCGAGAGCAGGGTCGGTAAGCATGGAAATTCTCGTGAATTTCAGTCTGTCCAGAGTTGAGGTCTCGGGGTCATTCCTTCTGCCGCCTCTTCTGTATGGATGACCGCCTTCGTTTTTATGAAACAAAAATTTATGTTGTGGATTATATTCCGGCTCTATTGCATCGTTCGGGCACACCAGGTTGCACGTAGCGCAGCCTGTGCAGAACTTTTGAATGTCAGACGTCTGTCTGACAACTGTTTCTACGCTTCTTTCGCTCTTTGGTTCAGGGGAAAGACCGATGGATTTTATTTGTCTCTTGACTACAACTGAAGGCTCTATGGCGAACATAGGGCACACCGCGGTGCATCTGCCGCATCTTTTACACCTGTCGTCTCTCCATCTGATTATGTATGGAAAGTCCTGTGCAGTCAGTTCGTGATTGTTGTCCAGCCTTGTAGCTGGTTCCATATCTTAACCTCCTCGGCTCCCGGTGTAACAATAACCATATCGTACTTCATCGGAAAAACATCTTTTGTTCGGTCACGACTGGAAACGGCGCTTTCCAGTCCGCACTCTTCAGACATCATTCCAACTCTTCCTTTTATTCCGCCAACGACGCCTGGTCTCAGTTTTTTGGCGTCCTGCACCATGAAGCAGGTACCGTCAGGCATAAAACCGATTACGCAATTGGGGCCGTCAATACATAACGGTCGTAAAGATATCTTCAAAAATTCAGCTGCTTCTTTATCTTCCCTCTTCTCGATTTCCGATGTCTTTAAAGGTGTTATCACATCCTTGTAGTATGTTAAGGGGAATCCCAAACTCTTACAGGTATAATGAAGAATATGAGCAAAAACCTCACTGTCGCTGTTATATCCAATATAACCGGGAAATCCCCGGCTTATCAAAAATTCTCTTATTGGAACAAATGCGGTATTTTCACCATTCGTCATTGAACCGAAACCTTGTATGAAAAAGGGATGGCAGGCATATAAATTGATGGCGTAATTGGTATTCTGTCTTCCCTGGGCAAAGATTATTTTAGCCTTTAACTGAGAATTGTCAAGACCAAAAAATTCGCATAATTGCAAAGGATCGCCTACCTCTTTCAAGGTAATAATATCCGGGAAAAAGGAGAATACGATGATAGACTCATCTTTTTCTCCCATTGCTCTGAGATAGAGTCTTGTCTTTAACAGCAGGTTTTCCTTTTCATCAGAGGATTTATCTTTGTATTCATCAGGATAATCGTAGACTCTTGCAAAGTAATAATCTCTGCTTTCTATACCTTTTACAGGCTTGATCTTTGGAGTCCAGGTATATTTGAGTTTAAATCCGCTTTTGTTAAAAAAGACATCCATTTTATGCAGGCCGTCTTTGGAGCAGATGCCTGAAAGAATTGGAAAATCTTTTAAAGATTCGAATTCTCCACCCAGATTTTTCAGAATCAGCCCCATACCGGAGCCGTCGTGACCCTCTTTCATAGTTTCAAGGGCAAGGATGTTATCTAGAGGCGAGAAAAATTCATTCGATGTTATGGCGCATAATCTACACATAAAATATATTCTTATTTAAAAGCAGGTAACTGGGAATTTATCTGATGCGTTTTAAAAGGACAGTTTTTGTTTTACATAGCAAAGCTTTGTCATAATATTATATAATTTTTGATGCCTTTGTATTGAAAGCAGTTATTATAACTTTTCCTAATAGTTTTTGCAAACTAAAAATTCAAAAAGATGACAGCCAAAACAGAAAAGTGTAATTCAATACCATTAACTTAAGGGGTGAAGCGCTTTCCGACTAAAGCGGGTCATGTTTGAGAAGGCGCAGCGAAGCGGAGCCTTCGAGTTTAGCCGCTGAAGGCGGGAGGCGCTTTACTCCTTAAGTTAATGACATTGAAATGTAATTCACTATTTTTCATCATGGAGGTAAGTACATGAAAAACGATAGAGAGAATCCCAGAGTACCTGAAGTCGAAGTCAACGCCATTTTTACTGACAGGTGGTCTCCAAGATCATTCACAGGTGACTCTATACCTGAACATCAATTATTAAGTCTTTTTGAAGCAGCTCGATGGGCGCCTTCCTGCTTTAACGAACAACCGTGGCTCTTTTTTTGTGCAACAAACGAAAAGGAAAAGGAGCAATATCTCTCCGTGCTTGCTGAAAAGAACCGTGCATGGGCATCGAAAGCGCCTGTACTTATCTTTCTGGCGTCGAGAAAAAGCTTCTCACAAAATGGAGACCTTAACGAATGGTCGGAATTCGACGCCGGGGCGGCATGGATGTCCTTGGCATTGCAGGCAAGATATCTGGGACTTTACGCCCATGCAATGGCCGGCTTTGACAGAGACAAGGCCCACGATGTGCTAAAAGCACCACAGGAAGATTATAAAATAATGGCTGCCATCGCAGTTGGAAGAAAGGGCGATCCCGACGATCTTCCCGAGGAGATTAGAAAAATGGAAAAACCAAACACCAGAAAACCCCTGTCCGAAATGCTAAACAGTGGCAGTTTTACGAAAATCGCCCGGCAGAAGACCGTGTAATAACAGGCTAAATGTCATTAGCTTAAGGGGTGAAGCACCTTAAGCTAATGGTACTTTCTTTCGATTTCTTGTTTTTAAAATGGAGGCAGCGTCACAACGCAGCCCTTCTTTAGCAATTCATTCACTGAG
Source organism: Candidatus Magnetocorallium paracelense (assembly GCA_029001845.1). Taxonomy (GTDB): domain Bacteria; phylum Nitrospirota; class Thermodesulfovibrionia; order Thermodesulfovibrionales; family Magnetobacteriaceae; genus Magnetocorallium; species Magnetocorallium paracelense. The sequence continues at coordinate 16,456 of JAREWP010000071.1, forward strand.
TTGACGAAGAGAATCTGAAAAAAGAGGCCAAAGAGGTATGTAACGATCTCATTGAAAAAGCTTCTTTTACGTTATTATTCTTTTGGGGAGACATTTTTTTAAACACGCTCTGACTCCCGGTCGATTTTTTTTAAAGTGATTCGCTTTATCAACATAAAGCCACAATCCTGCTTATTGTAATAACAAGAACCCATAATATATAATAACTGCTTCGTCAAGAGAAAGGTCGTTCTCCCTCTTTATGTACCGGAGTCAAAACGCCTCTGTATAAAAACAGTTAAACCGGTGATCTGAGACTACTCTGAATATATGAAACCAATTGTAAAAATACATATAGGAGAACTTTACGCCAGCAAAACGCCGGTATCGATATGGACTGTCCTGGGGTCATGCGTGTCAGCATGTCTTTTCGATCCTGTCGCTAAAATTGGAGGGATGAACCACATCCTCTCTGTAGGTAATGCCGATATTACACAATTCGATGACAGCGCCAGATACGGCATTAATGCAATGGAACAGCTTATAAACGAAATCGTTAATCTTGGCGGAGTCAGATCAAGATTTCAGGCGAAAGTCTTTGGAGGAGGGCATCTCCTGGGATTATCGGAGAAAAACAGACCGGGCCCGAAAAACGTCCAATTCGTTCTGGACTTTCTGAAAATGGAAAAAATCAAACTTGCAGGGCATAATACAGGGGGGCCCTATTCTCGTAAACTCTACTTTCATACAGATACATTCGAGGCATTTTTAAAGAAAACGGAAGCAAAGGGAAGCGACCAGTTTATGGAGAAGGAGGCCATGCAAATTAAAAAAGTAAAATCCATAGCAACGGCGCCAGGAGAAATTACACTTTTTTAGAAGAACCGGAATCAGGTTTGCTCGACTACGCGAGAAACATATCCGGCAGTCTCCTGCATTATAATATTCAAATCGCTCTCTCCGATATTCAACGACTCCATGACGGATTCATCCAGCTTATACAGCATTCCGTCAAACCCGACTCCAAGACCGCTCATCATAGCGATTGCATCGGCCAGATGAATAATCGAAGAGAGTTCCTTTTGCGAAGACAATGCAGGTGTATGATGATACCTGATAGCATTGGCGATATACTCCGGCATATTCCATTTAAGACACACAGAATAAGCGATCTCGGCATGATCGAAGCCAAGGGTATGTTTTTCGGCGTCTAAAAAAGTTTGTCTTTCATCGAGGAGAAAATCCATAAAAGCAATTTTTCTCTCTAAAATATATGAATCGAGAATCAGTTTTCCGGAATCATGAATAAGTCCGGCCGAAAATGCGTCATCCTTGAGTTCCGGCATAAACCGCTCCGATAAAATTCTGGATCCCGAAGCAACGGCAAGAGAGTGCATCCACAGATCACCGGCGTCCAAATCGTACCCCTCCAGTCTTTCTCCCAGGAATCCCGATGCGCAAGCCATAGTAAGAAGCTCGTATAACGTTTTTGTTCCCAACACGACAGCAGCCTTTTGAACGGTAGCAACTTCTCCCCTTGAACCGTAAAAGGGCGAATTAGCCAGTTTTAAGACTCTTGTTGTAATGGCCTGATCCTGCTCGATTACATTCGCCAGGTCCTGAGCATTGGATTTTGAATTGGAAACGACCTGACGTGCTTTAATGGCAACCTGAGGCATGGGAGGTAAATCCTCCACCTCTTTCACGATTTTCTCCTTAAGCTCATCGCCAAAGGGCAGACTCTTTATCAGGGAGTTAACGGCCTTCTTTATGGCAAGTCGGCTTATTACGATATCGCTATTGCATTCAGGGCAGGAGATGGATAGATTCGAGCTGTAACCTCTAAACTGTTCGTTCGTTATTTTAAATCCGCTTTTACACTTACCGCATTGAATATCCATCTTTTACGCCCCCCTTAATGATAAGTTAAATGGATGATAGTAAAGGCTATTATACCAAATAGCCTTCTGCCTGTCTACCTGATAGAGCGACCTTTTTGTTATAATATAGACTCTTCAATCCAAAAGATGCAATTATATATATGAAATCAATAACAGTTGAGGTGAGGCTTTTCGCTTCTCTCAGAGCATACCTGCCTGAAGAGGAGGACATCTGTATACTGAGAATTGACAGCGGAGCAACAGTAAGGGATGTGCTTGACCGGTTGAATATTCCGGTAGAATATCCTAAGATTATTTTATTAAATGCAGTGCATGGATCGATTGACAGTACTTTGGAGGATAACAATATCCTGAGTATATTCCCGCCTATAGCAGGAGGATAATACTATTCTCTCTTTTTATCGCTGAAATTTGCCGCGATATCTATAAAAGTCTGCTCTATACCAATAAAAGCGTCAACAACAGAGGGATCGAAGTGCTTTTCTCTGCCCTGAATTATAATCTCCTTTGTTTTTTCATGGGAAAAAGCTTCCTTGTAGACTCTTTTGCTTATTAAAGCGTCATATACGTCCGCCAGCGCCATAAGTCTCCCCGATAAGGGGATATCCTCTCCTCCCAGGCCCCGTGGATAACCACTGCCATCCCATTTCTCATGGTGAGTATAGGCTATTTCGCCTGCAAAACCGAGAAAAGAGTTCGTACCCAGTATCTTTTCACCTTCGGCAATGGCGGCTTTTCCGTATTCCGTATGCCTTTTCATCTCTTCGAACTCCTCGTTGGTAAGTTTGCCTGGTTTCAAAAGTATGGAGTCCCTTACACCAACTTTACCGATATCGTGCAGCGGGGCGCTTTTAAAAAGGAGGTCTATATTGGATTCAGTTAAAAAATCTTCATATTCGGGATTTTTTGCGAGATATTCGGCAAGGGCGCGTACATATCTCTGAGTCCTCATAATATGAGCGCCGGTCTCATTATCCCTTGTTTCGGCAAGAGAGGCCAGTGTAAGGATCGTAACATCCTGAGTTACCTGTACTTCTTTCGTCCTCTCTCTCAGACTTTCTATCATTCGATTCGTAAGCATTGCCATGGATCCAAATTCATCATTACTGCTGACAACAACCCTGCTGTCAAGATCACCGCCCTCTACTTTATAGAGAGCGTTATTTTCATTCGTTAAAAATAGCTTTAAATTCATAGAGTATGAAGTAATCAAATTAATCATCTCAGCCAATACCACGACTCCTATAAATACTATTTCGAATATCATACTCATTAAGTAACTGTTGTCAGGAATACCGGAAATCTCCATCAATAAATAGATATCTCTGGCTATAACCACTATAAAAACAGTCGTTACAAGTGTTACGGTAAGCGCGGCAGTCAGTGTTAATTTAAAGGGGAGAGGAAAGTACTTCTCCCGTAATTTGAAATCTTCATTACCGAGAATCAGTTTTTTCGACAGATTTCTCTCTCTTTCCAAAGCGAGATCCAAAGCCGCGAAAAAACCGAGTAAAGCACACCCAAGCCCCACTTTCGCACCACTTCCGGCGGGATAGCCGTAAAAAAGGGACGAATATATTGTATAAAGTATGGTGACAAGAAAAAACATACTTATCTCCACAACAAATTGTCTCTTTACATGGAGATGAAAAGGAGAGTTGTTTACAATTTTAAGCAGAAGTCCATGTCTCAAGATAAAAACGAAGCTGAATATAACCCAAAAAACGGTCATCCAGAAGACTAAATGCCTCTCCGACATAAAAGGACAGACCTCGGACCCGTATACACTTAATGCAGCAACAGAAAAAAGATAATGCAGCAGAACTCTCATACTGGTTGATTTCAGGTATTTTTAGTTTTGTACCGATAGAGGATTGTCTTTATTTGATTATTATAGCATGGAACTATTTCCAAATACAGATTCATGGAAGTAATTTATAATGAAAACTACGCTATGTTATAATTACTTAACCTATGAGACACTTCTATTCATACGGACCTGTCGATTGTGAGGAGCACTTCTGCATTTTCAGAAAAAAACCGTTCGAAGATTGTACCGCTCAATCTGAAGTCAAAGATGCAATAAAACAGGCTGCCCAATATGCAAGGGCATTAAAGCAGGACTCTGTCGTTATAGCTCTTTTTATTACAACTAACGACGAGAAGGTTCTGAGCAAATTTTCAATCCAAGAGAATATCGATGGCGTTATGGTTATTGTAATGCCTGTCGGATGGGTTTAAGGAGCTGAATATAACCAGACGTTGCGAATGGGCCGGTGACGATCCTCTTTATATAAAGTACCATGATAAGGAGTGGGGAGTCCCTGTATATGATGACAGTAAACTCTTTGAGTTCCTCGTTCTCGAATCCGCGCAGGCGGGATTGAGCTGGCTTACCATATTGAAAAAGCGGGAAAATTACAGAAAAGCCTTTGACGGTTTCAATCCCGTAAAGGTAGCGGAATATGACGAGAAAAAAATTCAGGAACTTTTAACGAATAAGGGGATTATAAGAAACAAATTAAAAGTCAATGCCGCCGTTACAAATGCAAGGGCCTTTTTGGAAGTTCAAAAAGAGTTCGGCAGTTTTTCCAATTACATATGGGGATTTGTCGAGCACAAACCTTTACAAAACAGTTGGAAATCAATAGAGGAAATTCCCGCCAATACCGAACTTTCCGATAAAATAAGTAAGGATTTAAAGAAGAGGGGCTTCAAATTTGTTGGTTCCACAATTATTTATGCTCACATGCAGGCAACGGGAATGGTAAACGACCATATTACAAGCTGTTTCAGATATAAAGAAGTCAGGTAACTACTTAGGTTTTTAGACTGAAGGCTGAAGACTGTCAGGTTAAACATAGGTTATCGATAAAATATTAAGCTTATTATTGAACAACGCACCAAATTTATTTGATTTTTTGCTTCAGCCTTCAGCTAAATACCTGAGAAGTTACGAAATCGGAGATTAAACCGGGGTAGTCACCATGCATTTTTTACGATAACTTCAGGCATTGGGTAGTGCTTTTTGTTCAAAGTATAGATATGTCCGCCCGTTTCAATAGCCGTTGCAGCCAGGATAACATCATTTACGTCGACTCCATGACCGGGATGCCATTTTCGAAACAGCTTCCCTGCCGTATCAATAATGCGTTGGTCGATTGATGCGGTTTTAAATTGAGAAAGTAGCAGTTCCGTGGTTTCCACTTCATTGGATCTCATAAAAAAAACGATTTCAGCTCTTTGTAGCGCTCCTGTCCAAAGTTCATACTCGTTGGCATCCCTAATTCTCTTTAAAAATTCAGCTGCCTCGGTGTTACCTCTAAGCTGCCAGATTAAGATGTCCGAATCGATGTATGCTCTCATATATTATCTAAAAACAGCAGTCAGCTATCAGTGGTCAGCCTTCAGCTTAGGCAAGCATTGATGTTATGCCAATAATAATCTTCACCACTTCACCTTATGGGTGAATCTGTTTTGAACCATAAAGTGTTGTAATTAAAGAGCTGATAGCTGATGGCTGACAGCTAAATGCTGTTTTTATTATATCTGAACATTGAGTTTCTGAATGCAGCTCTGGCATGACAAACTGTCTCTTCGGCGGATTCCTCCCTTAACCACGCACCACAGGTATCGTCAAACACATCTCTGTTCTTTTCAGAGTCCACTTTCATGCTGAGCAATTCAATCGCTGATTCAATAACAGCTTTTTTTGTTGTATTCATTCGATTTGCAAGATCGTTTATTTGACGAAGAATCCTGTCATCGATTCTGGCCGACAAAACTTTATCCATACCATCACCCCCACTCTTACATCAGTATACTTACGTAAGAATGATAAAGTCAATAGTTTATGAATAAAGGCATAAATGCGTTTGAATGTAGCATTAATGATCCAGAAGATGACAACTCAGGCAGGGGACGTGAAAATCCGGTGTGTACTCGGATTCGTTTCCGAGAATTCGTCTGGAAGCTCTAAATTTCTCGCTATTCCATATTTCGGTGAAATCATCGATCAGTATATTGCCCATAGAGCCGTCAAAAGTCAGGCAGCAGGGCCGAACCTCTCCGTTCCATGCAATATACACCTCTCTCCATAATCTATGACACTTTTTCATCTTTGTACGAAGGAGATTCGATTTTTCCGCTATTTCCTTGTGATCGGTTTTATGGGGGACATATCTGGGGCCAAAATCTTTTAATATAAACTCCTCCACGCCAAGGCGCTTTCCAAATTCCATGGTTTCGGAGATTTCATGCCTGTTATGATCCATTACGATAAACTGTATTTGAATTACCGGAGTTCCGGCTGAGAGTTCTCTCTTTCTCTTCATAATCGCTTCGATGTTTTGCTTAACGATTTCAACGTCTCCGTTCACCCTGTACTTCCTGTAAGTTTCCTGGCTGAATCCGTCAAGACTCACGACAATCAGTTCAAGACCGGAATCGATTATCTTATCGATATCCCCGTTTTTCAAATGACAGAGATTAGTGCTCAAAACCGTTCTTATCTTACTACCTGAAGCATACTTAATCATGTCGAAAATATCTTTATGGAGAAAGGGTTCTCCAAAACCGAAGAGAAGGATTTCGTAAAGATATTCCTTTAAGGGATCAACCGTTTTTTTAAAGTCACTCAATTCCATTTTTCCCGGAGGATCGGGATTCACTCCCAAGCCTGTAGGGCAGGTAGGGCATTTCAATTGGCAAAGGTTCACAGGCTCTATCTGAGCAATATAGGGATATCCCCTGACTCTCTCTTTTTTTAAATGATATTGAATATTAACGGACAAAAAGTTGAGCACCTTTCTAAAATCGCTCTGTTTAACGAACGATCCCAAAAGTCGACTGTATCGCTTGAGTAAAAGAAACCTCGAAAGAGCAGCCCGCCTTTTTATCTTCATCTGTTCCTGCATAACAAACCAAAATCATCAATCATCAATCATCAATCATCAATCATCAATCATCAATCATCAATCGTCATTCTATATACCCGATATCCCTCAACCTCTCCCTTACCAATTCTGATTCCTCATCTGTAAAGGGTTGTGCTTCATGAGATTCCATTTGCGATTCCTTGGAAAATTTCTTCTCATGGGAGTTCAGGTAATCTTCCGTGAAAAGTTCATCCAGTACTTTTCCGTCCATCTCTTCCGGGACAGGCAACCCGAGCAAATAGAGCAAAGTAGGCGTTACGTCGATAATACGGGCATCGGATATTGTTGCACCTTTTTTTATTCCGGGACCGGATGCAACGACAACTCCGTCCATTGTGTGATTCCCGGACCATCTGTGACCGGCGAAGAGTTGCTCACTGTCAATACCCATATAAATCTGTTGAAGCTCACCGCTTCCGTGGTATCCGTCCTCTAAAATACATATAAGATCGGGAGCGTCGACAGAGCTGTCGCCTGTATATATATCTTCAGGTTTATGAACGGCCCTCACGATATGTCTGCCTGTTTCGGGGTCCTTAATTAAACTCATCTTTTCGATAATCTCGCTTCTCATTTCTTCATACTCTTTACCGGGGCTTACATTACCATCGGGATACTTACCTTTGGTATTTATGAAAATGGCAGGATAACTGCCTTCACAAAAAACCTTTGTCCTTGCCCAGTCCACGTTATTCATATAGTAAGAAGATATCTTCGCAGTGGCGAATTTTAGAAATCTCGTCATAATCTTCTGAAACGTATCGCTGCCAGCCCTTTGACCCACAGGGATGATGATGTTATTGGAGATATTTCTTAATGCTTTCACTGCATGGTATGTAAGACCTTTTTCAGAATCCTCTTTAAGATGAAAATATCCTTCTTTCCTCAGCCAGTTATTGATCGAGAAGTTTTTGAAAAGAGGCCCCTGACCGTGGTCGGATACGATCAATATGGATGTATCGGGGTCCGTTAAAGCGATCACCTCGCCTAAGAGGTCGTCCATCTTCTCGTATATTCTGAAAATATAGTCTCCGAATTTTTTATGGAGTTCTTCTTTATATTCAGGATGATTCTTATCCATATATTTCCAGCAACTGTGCTGAATAAAATCCGTTATGGTAAGTACATAAAAGAAAAGGTTCCACTCTTTGTTCTGCAATAAGTACTTTAGCGCCTTTCCCTGAATATCGATAATATCGGTGAGGGCTTTAAAGAATCTCGGATTTTCGGGGTCGGAATTGATAATCACGTCCTGATTGATGGCATAATTTCCAACCTCTCTTATGAGCTCATCATACAGATCGTGAGGTTCAAAGGTAAATTCGCTTTTCACCTTCGGGCTGTCAAGGCCGGCGATCATAAAACCGTTCACTTTCTCTGCCGGGTAAGTCATGGGTATATTCATGACTCCCACATCGCCTCCATTGTCTGAGATGATCTTCCAAATGGCTTTCGCCCTCCTGAATGAGGCGTTAAGCGGGACAAAGTTGTAACTTCCCTCTTTATTAAAAAGAAAATCAAAAATTCCGTGTTTTCCGGGATTGACGCCGGTAACCATCGACGTCCATGCCACGGCGCTGAGAGGGGGAAGAGTAGATGTGAGGCAGCCTCTTGTTCCGGAGCCCATGAGTTTTTTCAGATTAGGGAGTTTTCCCTCTTTTATCATTGGATCGATTATATCGAATGTAGCACCGTCCACTCCGAATACAATTACTTTCGAAGTCTCTGTTTTCTCTTTTTTTTCCATTTAGTCTATATACCCCAATCCCCTTAATCTCTCCTTAACGGCCTCCTCTTCGGTTTCGGAGAAGTGTCTTTCACCTTCCGAAGCGGAGTCGTTTTCTCTAACCAAATCACCCGGCTCGGAGTAAACAGGGGAGTTTTCTTTAAGATAGTCATTGGTAAATGCATCACTGAGAAGGTCGCCGTCCATATCTCCGGGAATCTCCTGATTCATCAGGTAAAGGATAGTCGGTGTAATATCTACAATGGCGGCATCTGTAATTGTATGGCCCTCTTTAACGCCCGGGCCTTTTATAACGAATATACCCTCAGGACAATGATTCCCTGACCATATATGTTTTTGAAAGAGTCCCTTATCCTTTCCTCTCTTTTCCGCCAGAGGAGTCCTCTCCACAGCGGATGAAACGAAGTAATGTTCCCTGCTTGTAGCAATAATATCAGGCGCTTCTTCAAAAAAGGGACCTGTGAAAATCTCTTCCCTTTTGTAAACGCGCTCTACTACGGGAAGTCCATTTTCAGGGTCCCTCACTTCCATTAATCCACTCATTATATCGTTACGGACCTGCTCGTATTCATCTCCGGGTTCTACAATTCCCAGCGGCTCCCTGCCTATGAGGTTTACATAGATATAACCGAATGCTCCGTCTGAATAGGCCTTTGTATTCTCCCACTCTATAGATGTAGCGGGATTTCGAGAATTATCCCTTGGACTTCTCTTTTTAAGGGAAAGCCTGTTTTTAACTTTACCGGCCAGAGAAGATAATCTGCCCATAGACCTGGACGCCAATGTCTCCTCTTTAAAACAAAGAAAACCCTTTTCGCTCAACCAGTTGTTTAAAATAAAAATCTTATGAAGCCCGTGAAATCCATGGTCTGAAACGAGCATAAAAGTCGTGTCTTCACTATATCGGTTTACAAGCGTACCAATATATTCGTCCATTTTCCTGTAAACATCGGGAATTGCATTTTTGAATCGTTCCGGTGTATTTGTATTATGGTCGGGATGAATTTTGTCCATATCCTTCCAGTAGAAGTGTTGTGCGCCATCTGTTTCAATAAATACAATCATGGTAAAATCGGGATCGTACTTCTTTGTAAGCAGGTCCGCTGCTTTTTGACGGGTATCTATCATTTTAAAGAGACCGTTCAGGTGTTCCTCTTTGGACTTCATAAATGAGGCCGGATTGATAATATTATAAGAACCAAGACCTTTTTTTAAATCCTCTTGAACAGAGGGGGGGTAAGTATAATCTTCATTCACTCCCGGTGCGTCGATACCTGAAACAATAAAACCATTGACCTTTTCCGGGGGGTAGGACATTGTGACATTAATTACCCCCACTTTTTTACCTTTATCACTGAGAAAGGACCATACCGGTTTTACCACACGATCTCCGCCGCGAACTCCGCGAAAGTCATAGGAATCTCTTTTTCGTGTCATAAAATCATATATCGCATGATTACCCGGTTTCCTTCCGGTAATCATGGAAGTCCAGGCCACGGGACTGAGGTCCGGTATGGTGGATTTGAGCACGCCGCTTGTACCGGAGTCGATAAGAGAAGAAATGTTTGGAAGGTCTCCCTCTTTGATCATGGGACGAATCACGTCGAATGTAGCGCCATCCAAACCGATAACTACCACTTTAGCCGACATTTGTGGTCTCCTTTATCCAGGTATGCAGACTGTTTATCATCTCTTGTATCAGATTATTAAAATAGGGTGCATCGATAAGATTTCTCTCTTCAAAGGGATCATTTTCCAGATCATAAAAATAAAAGTTGTTTCCCTGCTTCAGCAGTTTAAATTGACTCCCTCTTGCGCACCAGAACTCGGCAAACATACTTTGAGGGCCGCCTGTGTCTCCAAGCTCCGGTAAAAGGGCAAGAAGATGAGAAAACACGATATCCTGCGTCTCGAACAGTTGGTTTGTAAGCATGGGAATCAGAGTTGTTCCCTGCATATAAAGCGGAATCTCTATACCGGCATAATCAAGAACTGTCGGTGTAAGATCGATTAGATTTACCGGATGACTTATTAGATCGCCTGAATCGAGTTCCGGAGCACAGATAATAAGCGGTACATGTATTACGCCTTCATTCAGAGATTTCCCGTGGGAAAAAGCAATTTCCGGCTTTTCCGCCATGATTTCTCCGTGATCGGAAGTAATTATCAGTAATGTTCTATTCCACAATCCTGCTTCATGTAGGTGATGAACAATCCTTTCAATCAACATATCCGTTTGCCTGATATCACCGTCATAACCGGATATCCAGAGATTGGGATCGAAATTTCCTCGGGGATCTTCAAAGCTGCAATCACCGTAAAAATCATCCAACCAGGGATAGCGATCCGTTGTCAAATAGGAAGCTGTCATCAACCAAAGAGGATCAGTAGTTGCAACCAAATCTTCACATGTAAGCGATGTAACTTTACGCACAAGCCCGTCCTCCGTGAAACTTCTCAATATGTTATCGTCGGGCATATATGGCGTGTGAGGACTGATAAGTCCTATAAAAAGAAAAACTTTTCCCGATCTGTTTTCAGGATTATCCAACCATGAAATCAGTTTATCCATAAGTTGCATATCGTATATATTTTCAAAAGGCTCTCCCACCCAATCTTCATATTGATATTTTGTATCAAAACCGCGCAGCAGACCAAAATGGTCGTTTACAAATGAATTGGTCTGAAACGCAGCGGTATTGAACCCGTGATTTCTCAATATCTCCGCCAGCATGAGCGACTCTCCTTCATAAAAATCCGAAGGCGTAATCATACCGTGCGTTGTGGGATAGAGCCCTGTCAGCATCGTTGTAAAGGAAGGAAGAGTCCATGAGGAGGGAGCTATGGCGTTATAAAAAAGAGCCCCCCTCTTCGATAAATAGTCCATAAAGGGAGTCGTATCTCTCGGGTAGCCGTAACAGCCTATATGATCAGCCCGTAATGTATCGGCCACAATCCAGACAATCACCGGGTTATCTGCAACAGTATCGTACGGCCTGCTCCACAGTGGCAGGCGCTCGATAATCGAAGCATTGGAATGCTTTCTATCCAAGCAGGCCCCGGCAAGTCCCAAAGCCGTAGTCTTAAGAAAATCTCTTCTTTTCATATGTGTATGAATTTATTTGGTAGGGTGTTGCTCCTCTACACTCAACTTATTTAGAATTTTCTATAGTATAACCTACCCCCCTGTTTTTGCTCAATTTTCTTCATGAATCCCCTGAATTATTTTGCCTTGAAATCTTTAATTGTTCCTAAATTCGATAGTTAAGCCGTAAAAGGTTTGACAGATTGCTTCTTTTCAACCACCCTTTTAGGTTGATGGACTCTATTCTAATCTACCGTGCGCCCTACCCTGCTACAGTTCAAGAAGCTTCTGACATAAACAAAATCCGTTACAATCCCAAGCCGGTATCTTTATTATGCTACGCTTACTATGAGATAAATATGTTAAAATTCAGGAAATGGGAGAAGTTCGTATTAAGGTAAATCTTACAAACCCTTTCGATCAGGCAATGGTGAGGGAGGGGTTTAAAAAAGAGGAAGACATAAGGTTTCTGGAAGTCGACGCCCTTATCGACACCGGAGCCGTTAATTGTGTTCTGCCTCAATATGTAGCAGACAGGCTGGGTTTGGCAAGACCTTTTCGTCAGGTGGCTGAATTTGCCGACGGTCGCAAGGAAGAAGTGGACGTAACCGAGCCTGTGTTGATGGAAATACTTAACAGGAAAGTTTATGAAGAGTGTCTCGTTTTGGGCGATGAAGTGCTGATCGGTCAAACGGCTCTGGAGTCGACCGACCTTTATGTGGATTGCAGAAATAACAGATTAATTCCTAACCCCGCTCATCCCTTCCAGCCTGTGATTAAAATAAAAGTAGCTACTTAGGTGTATAGACTGAAGGCTGAAGGAAGACTGTAAGGTAAAACAGAGGTTATCAATAAAACTTTACGTTTTTATTGACCAACATTCCCAAGTCATTTGATTTTTTTGCTTCAGCCTCAAGTCTTCAGTTTTCAGCCTGAGTAGTTACAAATAAAATAACTTTCAGACAGGATAAAGGTTCATTTCTCCAGCTGAATGGTGACCTCAATTTTACAGATTCACGCTCGATCGATTTTCTTTATCCTATAATCTCCCCATTCCACAGAAGTTCGATAAATTCCCATACAGGAAGAACCAATATGTCGCCTTCATAACGTGCTTTTGACTCAAGAGATACAATGATCCCTTTGCCTGCATCGGGATAGTCTCTTCTCAGGTTTCGGAGCCCTTTTAAATGATCGGATGTGATTTTTTGAGACGCCTTTACTTCAATGGCGACTTCCATATTATTAAGTATAAAATCCACCTCAACACCACTCGTTAGTCTCCAGTAAGCGATGTCGAAGAATGCCTCGCTGTAATGGCTGTAGGCCCTTAGTTCATGAAATATCAGATTTTCAAAAGCCTTTCCGAATAGCGGAGAGCCCTGTTCCAAAAAGCCCCTCTTAGCAAGAACATTAACGATACCAACATCGAAGAAATAGAATTTCGGCATCTTTACGATTCGACGCTTTGGTTTTTTTGTGTATGCAGGAACCCATTGCCCCAAAAGAGTATCCGTTAATATCTGAAAATACTCCTTTACAGTATGCGATGAAACACCGCACTCCCTGGCAATTATGGAAAAATTAATCAGTTCCGTATCAGAGAGGGCCGCGATGTCCAGGAAACGTGAAAATGCAGGAAGATTTCGAACAGTGCTTTCAGCCGCTATTTCCTCCTTCAGATAATCACCTATATATGATTGCAACAGGCGGGTGGGACGTGACGATGTGTAGTGTCGTGGAATATATCCGTTATTAATGAATCTGTTAAGGTTAAAGTCATTACCTGCCTCAAAGGATGTCAATCCAAAGAGTTCATAGCGGATCGCCCTGCCGCCCAGCAGATTTGCCCCCCCTCTTTTTACTTTTCGCGCACTTGAGCCGCATAAGGCGAAACTGCACTCCCCGTTCTCTATCAACCAGTGAACTTCATCCAACAATTTCGGTACCTTCTGAATTTCATCGATAACAATCCGTCCTCTATGCTTCTTCGCTTCGAGCTCTTTGCGCAGCAACTCGGGATTGCCCGTGTATCTCCTGTAATCGTCGCTTTTCAACAAATCTATCCACAGAGCGTCGGGATAACTCTGTTTCAGCAAGGTGGTTTTGCCTGTTTGTCTGGCTCCCCAGAGGAAAAAATTTTCGAGATTGTTTTTGGGTAACAGTAGTTTTCTTTTGAACATCTACTTCAAAATAACATGATAATTTGAAGTAGTATATAGAATTATCACAATTAATATCAACCGCTGTCAGCAAGGCAAACAAGAAACAAATGACAATAAACGTCTTTTCTCAAAGCTTTTCGTGGTCTTTGTGGTTATATAAGCCCGGTCTCTTCGGGTCGTGGACTTAATATTGCATGAGCCTAAATTCAGCTGATCAGATGTTCACGCCGGGGATTCAATTGCCACAACCACATATGGTTTCAAAAACAAAGAGTCATTCCCGCTTAAGGGACTGCGGGAATGACTCTTTGTTTTGTATGAATTCGTACGTTAAAAAGACAGATGAATCCTTTGTCTAAAAATCTGACTTCTCGCAAAGTCGTATAAAAAAAATGAAAATTCTTTGTATTCAAGCTAACGTCTTCGGCGGATGTCTTTAAATGTAGCCGCAGTCTTCAACCTGCGGCCGGGTTCGGCTAACCACGAAGCATGATCATTTTAAGCAGGAGCAGTCTACAAGAGAGATGAACCATCGGCCAACCCCTTATCTGACGATCTGGTATATATTCATGATAACATCCGCTTTTTTTGGTTTAAAACCTCCCTTAACCCTCTGTATGTGTGGAATATCGGGTATTTCTTTTTCGGAATGAACGGAAATTAAATGGTTTTTGTATACTGCCAGACTGCCCTGAGCACTTACGCCTCTGCTTACAACATACTCTGCCGTTCTTTTGAAATTTGCATTAAAAACAGAGATATGCAACTCTCCGTCTCCCAACCGTCCTCTCTGTTTATTGTCCAAACCGGAGGCAAAGGAATAGGCTGCGAAATAGAAAGATTTATAGGGCAGAAAGTTTGTGGCGTAATACTCTATTCCCGGAAAGGTGTCGGTAAGGCGTTTTCCTTTATTAAAAAGATTCCACCCTCTGTCATAGGATATGACAAAGAGGTCTTTATTCAATTGATTCGGCTGCCTCGCTCTAAGCGCCGGCGGAAGATCGGGGTCTCCAAAGCCGTCAGGCACGAACTCTCCGAGAAGAAGGAATCGGTTGTGATGATAAACCGGGTAGACCAGTTTATGAAAGCCTCCGCTGAAACCGGGCGCCGGAATATCTCTTGTCAAAAGATTGTTGAGCCTCTTATCGAATACACGAACCCGGTATTGCGGATCGTCAGGACCGAATCGACCACGCTTTCTCAGCTCGGTAATCAAATAGATATTTTCGCCGTCCGAAACGATCCCCGGATCGTCTCCCTGCTCCAAAACAATCGTGTCTGCCTCGGGACCGCCGGTGATTAATTGATGCTCCTTATGCATCTGCTCTTCCAGTACAATGACAGAGTCGGTTATTTGAAAATTTTGATCATACCTGTTCAGATAGAGCTTCATGGACATCTCGCTTCTTCCCCGCCCCCTGCCTCTGGAAGAGCCTCCGCCCTGTCTGCGCTGAAAAAAACCTCCCCCCTGTCTCATATTCTTTGCAGGTCGTCCCTGCCCGCGCTCTCCGGCAAGGGCCGTTAAATAGAAGTCCTTTCCTTCAAAAAGAGAACCGAAATCTGTTATCATCATGCCTCTTTCGCCATTTACCGGGAAGAGAGGTATTGACGGCCCCTGCTGCCTGGTGTTGAAAAAGAATTCCCGCACCAAAAAGGGCGTATTCAATTTCCTCATAACCACAAAAATACGCTCCTTTCCCTGCCTCTTGACAACATGAATTTCAGGACGGAGCTCAAGATCTCCACGAGGAGTAAGATTAATGGTTTCCATGTGCTTAAGTCCCACAGCACAGACCTGATCGATATGGACTAAAAAAGAGAGGGAAAAGATCGAAATGAAAAAAATCGTTGCTAAAATTCTATACGTTTTAAAGTGCATATATAACACCTCCTTATAATATTATGTAAAAAAAAGCTGTCAGCTGTCAGCTATCACTCCCGATCCAAATCCTCAGGCAGCGTCCTCACATGATACCTGGTTAACAGCTTATTCAACATCTCCTCGTCGGAATATAAAATACCCCTCTCCTCCATATACTCGATCGCGCCCTTTGTAAACCCCTTCCTGCCGAAAAACCACAATACCGTCTCCTTTTCTCCGAATACGGCGTTACCGATATCCGCCTTCCTTTCCGCCAAATCCCGTACAGACTCGATATCCACCTTCTCTTTCAGATACTTACACTCCCCGAACCACTGAACAAAAAGATTTAAGCCAATAATATCGACCTGCGCCTTTCTGCCCCTGTCACGATCCTTTAGCAATCGGTTGTCAATCAAATCGAACTTTGGCAGTTTGATCTTTTTATCGATCCCGAAATACGCCTTCCCATCCACCTCTTCATTTCTCCACTTGCTCATCAGATAGAGTATGTATATTTCTACCGCCACTCCCTTAAAATAGTTGTATCGACCCTCCAGGCTCTTATACTCCTCGAATTTACCCCGTTTTACTCTATCCCTCTCCTTATTCTCAACCTCCACCTCGCACCAGGCCTGCAGAAACTCATTTAAAACCGGATCCTTCACCTTTACAAAATACCAACCCTTCATGGCGTCGGCCTCAAGCAGATCGGCCCATGCCAGGTCGGTCAGCATTTGGCGAACCTCTTCAAAACTCCGCCCCAATCTTCCGGCAATCTCTTCCATCTGATTATAGTTGATCGTGTCATACTTCGAAGCATGATATATCAGCTCCCTTCCGATCCCCTTTCTGTTCTGTTGATTAACAAAACCCTGCACCTGCCTCTCCAGCTCACTCCATATTCTGCCCTCTAACAGGCTGTATGTATATACATTGAGAATATTATCGACACTATTCAAAGGAACCTGCAACCTGGCAGCATCCTTTACGATCAACCCGATATAATAGGGATTCCCTCCGCACTTTCTGGCAAGCCACAAAGCGAAGAGCTCCTCTGTCTTCACATTCAGCTTTTTACACCACTTAATGACAAGATCCCTTCCATGATAATCGTTCATGCCTTCGAAATAGTCCAAATCGAACCGTGCAAACAAAGGCCCTGTCCGAAGAATATCGTATAATATCAGGCTCTTGGAGGACCCGGTAATAATATGGGGACACTCCAGGCTCTCTACAGCCTCCTGATAGTTTCCTATGCAATTGGGATTTCCTCCGTCTTTATTCCTTACTTTCAACACCTCCTGAAACTCATCGACAAATACGATGACAAGCTCTTCATTGTAATCCGATACAGTGCGAGGGGCGTTAATGGCAATGGTTAACATTTGATTGACTTCATTGATTCCGGACTCGTTCCTGAACCTCTCCAGCACCTCTATCATCCCCCTTGATCCGTCCTCGTTCAATCCAAAATCCATTAGTTTCGATAAGTCATACCTTAAAATTTCCTCTGACATCTTCTTGTTCTTAAAAGCAAAATATTGTCTCAAGAAGTTTTGAAGATAAGCTCTGGAGAAATCGGGGTTCTCCAAATTCTTTCCCTCATAGGACCAAAACACCGGAACCACCTCGTCCTGCTCGAAAAACAGCCTGTTATAGACCCTCTTGAACAGCTCCGTCTTTCCCAACCGCCTCAATCCGATAAGGGCTGTTGATCCGAAGGTCTTCCCCTCTGTCATTTTGACGCCGTAGTGATACAGAGACTCCAGCCACTTCTCTCTGTCAGTAAAGAGATCATCGGACAGGGTTTTTAATATCCATCTGCTCATCTTTAGTCTCAGGTCTATTATGTTATCGGTTTACGGTAAAATTTTAACACATCCAAGTCAAGCCGCCTTCAGCAGCTCCCTATTCTCTTACTCCCTCTCCCCCCTTGAAGGGGGAGAGGGAGTAAGAGAAAAATCGTCGTTTTTTGCGCGTAAATTTACTTATAAGGGCATATTTAAATTGACGATTTTCGATTGACGATTTAAAGATTGTCAATTAATAATTATTGATGCGGCTGTTTTCTTTGAGCTGCCGCATTCTAAACACTTTTGCCTTATTTTTAAAACGTCGATCGACAAGAAATTATTGATATAGAGTCTCTAAGGGCCTAAAAACCTGCCATCGAAAGCATCCTCTCTTCATCGTCAATTTTACACTTATAATATATGGGATTGCAATTCTCCAGCATAGGCATTTAGGTAATCCAGGTCGAAATTTCTTATCGACCCTGCATAAAAAAAGGTGAGCATGAGGTAGGATAATTCAACGGAGTTGTGGTTCTTTAGAAAAAAATCGTGTAATCTTAATTTTTAAGTTATCGGATATGAGTAAGGACATGTTCAGAGGTATTACTCTTCATCGGTTTCTATGGATATATTTCTTTTCTTTTCGTCCTCGTACCTGTGTTTCGCCTCTGCAACGATATCTTCCATATCTTCGATAACTGTATCGAAACCGCCAAAGATATTCTCTTTAAATGCATAACCATACTCAACAACTTTTACGAGAGCCGGTCTTAACTTTATCGACGATTTACCCAAAACAAAAGCACCGACAGCACCGGCAATGCCAATGGCAGTACCCCACGGCCCGAAAACCTTTAATATTTTAAAACTCAATGCTGCGTTCCCCTTTTACTTACTTCCTGACGACAGTGAATTGTGTCATTATGCCGTAGTGGTTTTTAAGATTTTAAAGACCTTTGGCAATATAACGTTATATGGATTAGGCGCCGCCAGTCGTACAACGGAATCCAGCAGATCAGAGACACCGGAATTTATTTTCGAAGATTTTGGTTTTACAGATGTAGCGGGCAATGTTTTTTCCCAGGTCTCGCTTCTTTGAATCATATCTTTAATTCCGGCCTTTAATAAGGACACCGAGGTCTTCATCTCGTCAAAATAGAGTAAAACCGATCCTGTTCTGTGATTCACGGTTACCGATATGACACCTTCCAGTGCGGCAATCTCCTTCTCGATATAATTCCCGGGACCTTTAAGGCCGATAAGAGAAGGTATCTTCACCCTGAACCTGCCGGGCAACTCGCTCAATGTACTCATTCGATCCTCCTTGTTTTAGTAACTACTCAGGTGTTTAGGCTGAAGACTGGAGCAATAAATCAAATGACTTGCTGAGTTGATCAATAAAAAGCTTAACGCTTTATCGATAACGTATGTTTTACCTGACAGCCTTCAGTCTACACACCTAAGCAGTTACCTTATTTCTATTGACACTTGCTGCAAATGCCGTATAACAGCATTTCATGGTCTTTTAGATCGTAACCATACTTTACAGCCAGCTTTTCCTGCATCTCCTCTATTGTGCTGTCCACGATCTCTACGGTAGCGCCGCACTTCTGACAAACCAGATGATCGTGATGCTCCCTGTTGTAGTTACTTTCGTAACGTGCAAAACCATCGCGAAAGTTTACCTCTCTGGCGATTCCCGATTGATTAAGCAATTTCAGAACCCTGTATACAGTGGCGATTCCGATTTTGCTGTCCCTGGCTTTTACTCTGTTGTAGAGTTCCTCAGGGGAGACGTGGTGCTTCATTTCAAGAAAAGTAAGGAGTATGGTCTTTCTCTGACCTGTCATTTTCAGGCTTTTCTTTTTTATGAATTCCGTGAAGACGTTGATAATATCCTGTGTATGAGTATTCATTTATAAAATTCAGCTTTCAAATAATAATGATTATCAATATTAATTATACTACTAACAATTGCTTATGTCAAGTGGAAAAACAGCTCATTGGCATAATCTTAAAAAGCTATCAGCTATCAGCTTTTTAATTGTAATATTTTATGGTTTAAAACACATTCACCCATAAGGTGAAGCTTATTATTGGCATATTATCAATACTTCCTTTCACTGATAGCTGACTGCCGTTTTTAGATAATTTTTTATTTTAAAGATTATATCATGACTGCCGATATATATAGTGTAAAATTAATAAGGAAACGTGACAGATAATTAACTTGAGAGACAAGTTGCCTCTTACGAAATGAAAACGTTTCAAAACGACATTGCATTGAGACATTTTGTTCCAAAAGTTGATTATAGTTATCATGTTGTCTGCAATATTACAGCGGGATGCTGTTTTCGGTGATATTTACAGGGAGGTAAATTATGGACATTGCAAATGACGAAAAGTTTCCTTTACGCTATAACTTATATTTTTATAGCACTATTTAAGGATGGGTAAAGATTGCTTTACCCATCCCCACCTTTTTTTACAACATCCCCTTAAGAATTTCATCTACGACAAAAGGATCGGCCAAAGTAGTCGTATCGCCGAGATTCTCTACATCTCCCTTTGCAATATTTCTTAAGATACGCCGCATGATCTTGCCGCTTCTTGTTTTGGGAAGGCCCGATGCAAATTGCAGCTTGTCCGGCGAAGCGATGGCCCCTATCACTTCCCTTACATGATTGATCAGTTCCTTCTTAAGAGCATCCGTCGGGGAGACATCTCCCTTTACAGTCACAAACACATATAATCCCTCCCCTTTGATGTCGTGGGGAAAGCCGACAGCAGCCGCCTCGGAAACGGATGGATGGCTGACAAGGGCGGATTCCACTTCAGCGGTGCCTATCCTGTGGCCCGATATATTGATTACGTCGTCAACTCTTCCCATAATCCAAAAGTCTCCGTCACTATCCACTCTGGCGCTGTCCCCGGGGAAATACATGCCGGGGAATTTCGAAAAATAGACCTCCTTCACCCTCTTGTTCTCGCTATCGCCGTACGTACCTCTGATGATTCCGGGCCAGGGCTTTTTTATGACCAGATAACCGCCTTCATCCGGTCCTGCCGGCGTGCCGTCTTCTTTTAAGATAGCCGGAGAAATTCCGGGAAAGGGTTTACATGCCGATCCCGGTTTGGTCGGTATCGCTCCGGGAAGGGGAGTAATCAATATTCCCCCTGTTTCTGTCTGCCACCATGTATCTACGATAGGCAGCTTCTCCTGACCGATATTCTTGTGGTACCACATCCATGCTTCGGGGTTTATAGGTTCGCCTACCGTACCGAGCACTCTGAGAGAGGAGAGATCGTATTTTTTCATCCAACTCTCGCCTTCTCTCATCAAAGAACGGATGGCTGTGGGCGCCGTGTAAAAAGAGGTTATACCGTACTTTTCAACGATCTTCCAAAATCTCCCCGGATTTGGAAAAGTAGGAATGCCTTCGAACATGACCGTAGTGGCGCCATTACACAAAGGGCCGTACACTATATAACTGTGCCCGGTTATCCACCCTATATCGGCCGTACAAAAATGAATATCGTCCTCTTTATTATTGAATATCCACTTGAACGTAAGCGCAGTATACAGAAGATATCCCCCTGTCGTGTGCAATACGCCCTTCGGTTTACCGGTGGATCCGGAAGTGTATAAAATAAAGAGGGGGTCCTCCGAGTCCATCCACTCAGGTTCGCAATAACTCTCTATATCGTCGGCAGTTATTTCGTCATGCCACCAAAAATCCCTATCAGGAGTCATCGCAGTTCTGTAACCCGTTACTGTCTGAACTTTGGCTACAAGCACTCTCTCCACGGTAGGGCAGACTTCCACGGCTTCATCGACATTCGCCTTCAAAGGGACGAACTTTCTTCCCCTGGCGCCATAATCGGCGGTAATTACCATTTTTGCACCGCAATCCTGAATTCTATCCTTTAAGGATTGAGAGCTGAAGCCGCCAAACACGACACTGTGTATTGCCCCTATCCTGGCGCAACCCAACATGGCAATGGAAAGTTCCGGTATCATAGGCATATAAATCATGACCCTGTCGCCTTTCTTTATACCATGCTTTTTCAGAACATTGGCGAATCGGCTCACTTCATGATAGAGTTGTCGATAGGTGAGAGTTCTGCTTATATAGCCATAATTGGACTCCCATATAATGGCTGCTTTGTTTCTTTTATCGCTGTTTATAAACCTGTCCAGACAATTATAAGAAACATTGAGCTTACCGTTAATAAACCATTTCGAATAGGGTTTATGAAAATCGTACTCCAAGACTTTATCCCATTTTTTGAACCAGTGAAGATTATTTTCAGCCATCTCCGCCCAAAAACCTTCATTATCCTCTACAGATCTTTTATAAAGCTCTTCATACTCGGCGAAACTCTTTATATACGCCCTTTCGACAACATCGGGGCCGGGCGAAAAAACCCTCTTTTCATCCATTAAAACTTCAATGTTCTTCATCTCTTCCATCTCTTAACCTCCATTATAAAATTACAGTAACTACTTAAGGTATTTAGACTGAAGGCTGAAGCAAAAGATCTGATGGTTTGGGAGTGTCGGTCAATAAAAAACTTAGATTTTTATCAATAACGCATGTTTTACCTAATAGTCTTCAGCCTTAACTCCTGAACGGACCCTGATAATATTAATTTATTGACTCGGAAATATCAAGAGATGTCCTTTTTTTTCAGTAATGCTTATCAAAATGATGATTTGATATAGGATTCTATACCATTAATTTAAGGGGTGAAGCGCCTTCCGAAGGAAGCGGGTCATGTTTGAGAAGGCGCAGCGAAGCGGAGCCTTCGAGTTTAGCCGCTGAAGGCGGATGGTGCTTTACTCCTTAAGTTAATGACATTGATATAGGATTTATAATTGTGTTATATTGTCAGTAAAAGCAATAAAAACATCTTAAACCGGTAAACATTTCTTAATCAACAGAAAAACGAACCACACATTAATATGACTTCCGTTAATTTAAAAAATCTGAGACCGGGCATGGTGCTTGCCAAAGATATTATGAACAGTTATGGTCGTATTATTTTACGTTCCGGCGTAGAGTTTACGGAAAGAGAGATTTATATCCTCAAAACATGGGGTATTACGGAAGCCGAGGTAGAAGAGGAGTCCTGCAAAAGCATCGAAAAGCCGTCTGCTCCCAATATAGCTCCTGAAAGGTTGGAACAAGTGGAAAAAGAAATGAAAAGGATATTTTCACGTTCCAATTTTGACCACCCCGTAATGAACGAGCTTTTCCGCCTTTGTCTTCAGCGAAGAATCAAACACGAAGCAAAAGCCGAAAATAACTAACAGACATGACAACACCTGAAGATTTTATAAAGGGAGACATAACGATCTCATCACTGCCCGATGTGTTTACCAGGCTGGATAACGCCATAAACGATCCCAGAGGTTCCTTATCGGTTATTGCGGACCTTATCAGTAAAGATGCAGGGCTTACGGCCAGGCTTTTGAAAATAGCAAACAGTGCTCTCTTTAAATTTTCCAACGAAATTGTAACAATCAGCCAGGCAGTTACAGTTATCGGCATGCAACAGCTTCGAGACCTTATACTGGCCACAAGCGTTATCGACATGTTTCAGCAGAACAATTTGGATAAAGAGACTGTAAATTCATTCTGGCATCATAATATCGCCTGCGGTATAACAGCCAGAGTGATCGCCACATATCGAAGGGAAGTCAATGTAGAGCGTTTTTACGTTTCCGGCATTCTTCATGATTTGGGAAGGCTTGTAATTTACATGAAAGCCCCGGAACTGACAAAAATCACTCAACTTCGCGCCAATACCGACAAAACGACCATATACGAGTCGGAGCAAAAAATTCTCGGCTTTGACCACGCCGCAGTGGGAGGCAAATTGTTGTCAACATGGAATCTTCCTGACAGTCTGATACAAATGGTCAGTTACCATCACAATCCATCTGCTTCTCCTAACTACCCTTTAGAAGCATCGATTATACATATGGCCGACATAATATCTTGCGCCATGCAACTCGGATTCAGCGCCGAAGACTACGTACCGCCTCTCGATCCGGCGGCATGGGAAATGCTGGGACTTAAAAAAAGCGTGTTAACCGGCATCATGAATCAGGTTGACCAACAGTTCGCGGATGCAATAAACATATTTGTACGAGAGTAGTAATGGCTTACACAGAGTCAGAGAGAGAATTTAACGAAAGGATGGACGCCAGGCTCGAGTATTTGGAAGAGCTGAACAGGTGGCACATTTTCGCTCTCGACATGGTCGCCTCTCTGGGAGAACTTCACGAATATTCTAAGGAGAGTCGTAAACCCCCCGAATTATTCGCTTCAACCAGACAATATCTGAAAGGTTTTCTCAATTTCGAAGCCACTGCCTTTTTGACAGTGGACGACGAAGACTCATCCTTTCAAGTTGCGGACTGCGAACCGATCGAAATGAAGTCCATCGTTCAGGAAGAACTGAATGAACAGATTTCCAACGGCACATTCGCCTGGGCCCTGAACCAGAATCGCGCAGTCGTTACAAGATCGGAGACATTTGACCACACAATTATTCTTCACGTATTGGCCACAAAATCGAGAATAAGAGGAATGTTTCTCGGTCTCCTTGAAAACAGAAACAGAATTGTATCGGACACGCATTCAAAACTCCTTTCCATTATCCTCCAGAATGCTGCCAATGTACTGGAAAGTGATGAACTCTACGAGCTTCTTAACAGAAAAAACCAGGATCTCCAGGAGATGGTTCGAGAAAGGACGCAACATATAGAGCATATGTCCTATCACGATGCTCTTACAGGTCTGCCGAACCGTATGCTTTTGAAAGAACGGCTTAGTCTTCACATCGCTCAATCGCGGCGTAACAACCAGATACTTGCCGTTATGTTCCTTGATTTGGATCGATTTAATGTTATAAACGAGACAATGGGTCACGATTTTGGAGACCTCCTGCTCAGAGAAGTCGCCGGAAGATTAAGCGATTCGCTGCGAGACGACGATACGGTAGCCAGACAGGGAGGCGACGACTTTATTATGGTCCTTTCCGGTTTACAATACATTGAGGACATCAAAACCATTGCACAGAAAATACTTGACAAGATGTCGGAAGTTTTTATTATAGAAGGCAAGGAGATATTCATAGGCGCCACAATAGGAATCAGTATCTACCCCGGTGACGGCGATACAGTGGAAGCTCTTACGAAAAAGGCGGACAGCGCCATGTACAGGGCAAAGGAACAGGGACGTAACAGCTTTCGTTTATATTCCAATGAGATGGACACGAGAGCTTCCGGCAGGCTGACACTTGAAAATGCTTTAAGAAAAGCCTTGGAAAAAGAGGAGTTTATATTATACTATCAGCCTAAAGTCGACATAAAAACCGGTATGATTACAGGTATGGAAGCCCTTTTGCGATGGCGTCATACGGAAATGGGTCTTGTTTCTCCTGCTCAGTTCATACCCCTTGCAGAGGAAACCGGCCTGATCGTACCGATAGGAGAGTGGGTTTTGCACTCTGCCTGCGCGCAAAACAAACGATGGCACAACGAGGGATTCGACAACCTCACGGTTGCCGTAAATATTTCGGGCAGACAGTTCAGGCACAGCGACTTGTTAAAATCCATAGACACCACCCTCACCTCTACCAACCTCGCTCCGCAGTTCATAGAAATGGAGCTTACAGAGAGTATCGCCATGCAACATGCCGAACTGACAATTAAAATGCTCAATGAAATTAAGTCAAAGGGCATCAACATAGCAATAGACGACTTTGGCACCGGATACTCCTCTTTAAGCTACCTGAAGCGTTTCTCAATAGACACATTGAAGATAGACAGAGCATTTATAAAAGATATCCCCGGTGATGCAGACGATGCAGCAATCGTAACCGCTGTAATCGCCATGTCCCACAGAATGAATATAAAAGTTGTCGCAGAAGGCGTGGAAGATAAAGAACAGCTCAGTTTCCTCCGACAATATAACTGTGACCTCCTTCAGGGGTATTATTTCAGCCCTCCTGTAACGGTCGAAAGATTTACGGAAATGCTTAGAAGCGGACAAAAAATGGAAAAAGAACAATAACTTTTCAAATGAAGGAAAGCGGAAAAAACATTGTACTCCTTCTCTTTACTTTCCTCGCTTTGCTTGTCCTTCTTATCTTTTTCTCTTCAAACAACCAGACAAAAGACAAAACTATCGAAAAGAAGAAAAAAGTCATAAAAATTTTAGAGGGGAAGAAAAGAAAAAAGGACAGTAACGCCGACAAATCCTCCAGTGCAAAAAAGAAGGAGTCAAAGTGTAAGTTTTTATACCATAAAGTAGACGATAATATTTCAAGAGTCGTTGAGGATTGCGGAGATAAAAAGGAAGAGGCCGAGTACATCATTGATTGTGTTACGAACGCTATAGTAGTAAGAGAGAGAACCGATAATCGCGATGTAGACACCCATAACCTCCCATGGTCAAAGCCTACATATTCACAACAAAAATTTATGGATCAAACCTGTATCACCCATTTCAATGAACCTTACCACTTAACCAGAGAGTATCCCGATAATACCGATTTTAAAGATCTCTGTGTTTATGAAGGATACAGAATACGTAAGAATATGATCGGCATTGGTGAGAGTTGCACGGGAGACAAAGGAACTTACAATGCCGAGCTGATGATCGACTGCTCAACTGTCAAAATTAAAAAAGGTCTTGTAGAGAAGTACATTAAAAAGAAAAAGAAGAAGAAAAGAAAAGATTTAAGGCCGAAAGGATGGAAAAAACCCGCATCCCATGAAGAATGGCTGATAGAGGAGCTTTGTAAAAAAGAGGAGTAACGGATATACCTTAATAACTCTTATCGGCACGGCTTATTTCTACGGGCTTTTTATCCGCCTTCTCATAATACTCCATAAACCTCTCCACAGCTTTACTCTTTTCTCTGTCTGATTCAAGGTCCGAAATAAAAGGATACGATACGGAGCTGTAAAGAAGTCTGGCTGAAATACTAAAGGGGCCTTTGAATCCTGTGATGTTGATCGCATATTTAATATCATCCGACCCCTCTGTAAAATTCTTGTCCTCAACAGCCGCCCCGTTAACGGCGATGTCCTTGCCGGCATTCTGTTTATCGAAACCTGAAGGAAGCAGTCGGGTATCTTTGAGGTAACCGACTGCATTCATTAACGTAAAAGTCACCTTACCGTCCTTCCCTCTCATTAGGGACTCATAAATCTGAACCATATCGGAACGATCTATGATCTCATAATGACTTTCATACAACCCTGAGGCGCTGTTTGTTGTATCACCTGCGATATCTCCGTTAATGTCAGGTTTGCCTGATTCGAAGACGGTGCGGCCGTCTGTATCTGTTACCATGAAGTGAATCCAGGCCCTTCTGGAAGGAAAACCGGTAGGAAATTTATGGCCTGCCCTGTTTCTGACTCTCACGGTAATTTCCAACATATCGTTATTGGAGACAATATTTTCAATGCTGATATCCCCAGTATTTTGTTTCAGCTGTTTAACGGTTCTGTTGATCGTTTTGTCGAACTTCGACACAGGCAGAGTAATCCCCATACTCTCTCTGAAATCTCTGAGTATAGACAATATGAGTATATTACCTCCCACAAAATAGTGCTTACTAAAGGGCTCTCTCTGCGACACAAAGGGAGGTCTGTTCGATATTTTTACTTTACCTGAGGCGTATGGCATATGACACTCCCTGCAAGATACGTCATTGTCATCCTTACTGTCGCCAAAGCTGCTGTGAGACCACTCGAGATAAGTCGTCTGTTCGGGGAATTTTCCCGTTATCTCTCTATTGTCCGAAAATACAGGTGTGTAAAGAGTATGACATGTTGCGCAAAGTTCCGATTTACCGATATGATCGGAATGTACGGGCGTGTAACCGATGTGATGCTTCATTGGTGTTACTAAGGGGTCCGGATACTGTCCGTATATACTGCGCAATGGCCTGATACTGTCCATGTCTATTTTAAAATTACCGGAAAAACTGCTTTCCACATATCCGGCATTATCCTTTATCTGATGGCAAAAGGTGCATGACACACCGTCTTCTGCAACCAGGCCCATAATGGTGTTTTTTTCCAATATACCTTTATCGCCGAAAATATCCGGTACGGCGCGGCTTTTGGCGCCTTCGATATTCGCCATGGGCCCGTGACAGGCAAGACACTTTTCGTTAATAATATCCTTAAGATTCGGATTTCGCAACATTTCGGAATCCACCTTCGCCTGCCATAAGGGATCACGCACGGCATTCGCCATCATGGATGAACTCCAGTCCGATGCGATGGATATATCATTCTTATCCTGATCAGTTATAAAGTCATGACATAATGCGCAGTTACCGGATCCTGAAAAGAGTTCCGTATTAAACGTCGTCAGATAGGGTGTTGTCAGTTTATCGTTCCCTGCCATGCAGCCGCATTTAGGTCCCTGCGAATAGCCGGCTGTAAAAGGTATTACCAATAAAATCAATATAAATACAATAATTCGAGAAAACAGGTTCATTCAGGCCTCCCATTGAGGTGACGATTCAGATGAAAACGAATAAAATGAAACGACAAAAATGGGGATTACTTCTAATTATGGTTGCTTTAATAAAATTCCCTTATTATATTACCATTTAAAATTGTCTTTGACAACTATCGAACTGTAATTTTATAATTTCTTTACTGCCCAATACTTGTTAAATTCAAGGCACTCTTTACTGAATGCTCACAAAGATACGCTGAAAATCATGAATCTGACCTGTTTACAAGACGATATTGCATTTTGGGATCAATTTGCTCCGTGGTACGATAAATGGGTCTCAAGAGGTGCTTATCACACTCCCCTATTAAGGGAACTCTCTCAAATGGTAGAACCGCAGTGGCGTATTTTGGATATTGGCGCCGGAACCGGTGCATTATCGATTCCCATACTTTCAATCGGCTGCGACGTCACGGCCCTGGAACCTTCTGTCGGAATGAGAAGGCTATTTAACAGAAAATGCGAAAAACTGTTTATAGCGGACATCGATTTTATGGAAGAGAAATGGGAGAATCAGGATCTGAAACATATCCGTCCCTTTGATCTGATAATTGCCTGTAATTCCATCCACCTCACGGAAGGAGGGATAATGGAGGGAATGTCCCGTGTTTTTTCCTCACTGCCGCAACATGCATGTCTTATAACCGAAGTAAATCAGGGCTTTCCTATAGATTTTAAGAACATCGATAAAATCCAGGACACTCACAACTTCTTATTCATAAAAAATATCAAAGCAGACAGCAGCTTCATTTTTAAAGACATGGAAGAAGCGCAAAATTTTTCCGATACCTTCGGAATTCCTTTACATATCGATATCTATGACGGGATACCTGTACAACGAGACAAAACGGATATTGCCATGATCTGGTGGGAGAGAAAAAGGGGGATTGGACAGAGTGGCTGAAAAGGGCTTCACCTTTACCAGATTTTTTTATCGTTAACAGGATTTATACTTTTCTTTATTACTTGAGCTGTCACAGTAATGGTCATATGGAAAATAGACAATATTAGGAAAGAGAAAGAGACTCCCGACGACTTTCCTGTTCTGATAATATCGCAAAAAATAACAACTATACTGCCGACGTTGTCAGATACAAAGACATGACCGGTTTATTAAAAACAAAAGAGGAGTACACACTCTCCGTACTGCCGGGGATGTCGGCTGCTCTTAGATGAGGAGAAGCAATGGAAGCATTTGCAAGAGATTATTTACCACATTATACTTATGACGATTATAAGCATTGGGAAGGTAATTGGGAAATTATAGAGGGAGTCGTTTACGCGATGGCTCCACTCCCTGTTATTAAGCACCAAAGAATAAGCAGAAATATCAATTATCAGCTTGTTAAATTATTAGAGGGATGCGATACATGTGAAGCAATGCTTCCTGTGGACTGGAAAATATCGGAAGATACGGTTGTCCAACCCGATAACATGGTTGTATGCGGGGAAACGGACGGTAAATACCTGGACAGACCACCTGTAATGATATTTGAAATCCTCTCGTCATCTACTCGCGAAAAAGATAAAAATCTAAAATTCAAGCTTTATGAGATGCAAAAAGTGAAATACTATATCATAGTAGATATAGATGCCGGAATTGCAGAGGTATATGAAAATATAGAAAACAGATATAAAAAACTCAAAAACGCCGTTAAAGACATAATCTTATTTACCCTCCAAGAGTGTGAAATAAATTTTAATTTTTCATTAATTTGGGACAAAACAACGTAAAACACTCGAGCTCAACCCCGGATTCAACACAGTAGGGGAAGACCTGCGTGTCTGCCCCGGCGGTGACTAACGAACAACGAACAACCGCATCGGAGTAACGGCACGCGACCGGGGCGAACATACAGGTTCGCCCCTACCAACTATCATGAATAATTTTCATCCTCTGTGGTGACCTGGAGGATCATGGACGTTTATTCCGAATACCGATTTCTGATATCTCAGGCATTGCCGTCGCGATGATGTCTGAGGATCCAGGAATAGCTCGCATTAATCCTGGCAATGTGATCTGTCTTCTGCTTTAGTGAGAGTTCGTTAAGGTTGGGATGTTTATCGGGATGATAAATACGGATAAGTTTTTTATAAGTATCCTTTATAACTGCCAGGGAGTCATCTTTATATACACCAAGAACGTCATACGCATCCGCCCGGTAATCTTCAGGCACTCTGCTTCTTGTCCACTCTAATTCATCTTCCAGCTCGCGCCTGATCTTCTCCGCTTTCAGGTATTCGTTTTCAGCTTTTGTCCTGTCCGTCTCCGCCTTTTGCAGCAGCTCATTTAAGTGTTGATATAGTGTAGACAGTTTTTTAACCTCTTCCTGCTGCATCGTTTCCGCCTTCAAACGTATATATTCGGCGGTTTCACGCTCCGTTCTGGCCTCTACGCTCTCCTTTTCAACCTTCTTATATAATTCCGTAAGACTGTAATACTCCTCTACAAGTCTTTTAAGTTCTTCTCTCTGCTGTATTTCACTCTTATGCCGTATCGTTCTTGCCGTATCAAACTCCTTTTGAGCCATCCTGGACTGCTGTTCTGTCTCTTTATAAACTTCCGTAAGAGTGTTATAGGTCTCAACGAGCCTTTCCATCTCTTCCTTTTGCTTTGCTTCGCTTTCAATACGGACTTGCTTTGCAGTAAGCCGTTCATTGACAGTCTTTCTATAGGTTTCGTTCGCCTGTTTTAAAAGCCGCTCCATCTCGTTTCTGCTGTTTTTTACTTTTGCTGCTTCAAGCTCTATAAACACCTTTTTTTTCCACCAGAAATAGAATAGATAAAATATTATTAACAGGTTTATGAGAGAAATCGAAGATAACCACAAAGGCAGAAACCGAGATAAAAGGTAGAGCATAAAAGACGATGCAATGATTAGAGGAAATATTTTTATTGACTTGGTGAAATTAGACAATTGCATAATCGATACACATCGAATAGTTTAAAGTTTAAATGGAATTGACGTGTTGGCCTGCAAGATGTCCTTATATTTAAAAACAAGTGAGAATATGGTCAGCTGTAATTGGTGTGCTGTACGTTGCATAGATCATTATATCATAGAGCTGTATTTTGATGGTGCAGAATATCGAATAAGGAATGTAGAATCACAACAAAAAATTCACCGGCTTTCCGCTTTCATTATTCCCTGTTCGATATTCATTATGAAAGTCCTTTGAAATGTCTAAATAAGTAAATCAAAAAATAGCTATCAGCCATCAGCCATCAGCTAAGGAAAATCAAAGCGCTATGTTAAAAAAAGCGCTCACCTAAAAATGATGCGCAAGTTTTCATGTAAAACGTTGAAAACAGAGAGCTGATAGCTGAATGCTGTTTTTAAAGAGTGTACGCCTATATTCAAACTACTTCATTCCAAACACCCTACTCATAAAACCTCTTTTATTTCTATGCGACTCGTCATGGTCAATTCGGCAATATCTTCCTCCGGACCACACACATATATTGTGTGCAATATCGTCATCAATGGCGATGCTTGAATTTTCGCATTCAACAACAAAGGTCGGGTATTTCTGATGGAGCCTGATGGCTGCGCCGGGCCTTATCTGCAGACCGTTAAGTCTGTGCAAATGGTGGTCATTGGCGCAATTGATATAAGCGATTTTTGCGGATTCACCCACCTCCAGTTCGTTGAGGTGAATAACGGAACTTTCAAATGTTTTTACTGAATGGCGACAGCACTCTCCTTCCGGTATGGCAAGCCCGTGGGGACACTCTCTGGGGTGTCCGAGCATGATGCATATGCTGTCCACCAACTCATGGGTTACTATGTGTTCGAATTCGCAGGCGCCGTCTTCGATATTCCTGCCCATGGCGTCGTAGAGCAGTCTCTCTGCAAGCCTGTGAGCCCTGACAATACTTCTGGCCTGGTTTTCCCCCTTTTCTGTCAGACCCATTTTGCCGTTGCCTTCATCTATATCCACAAGGGACTCCATAGCCATCGTTCTCACTATATTTTTATCATACTCACTCTTTAACGACTCTTGCAGGTCATTTAAAGAGTCCTTCCCGTTTTCCTTCATGTACCACAGATTTTCAAGGTATTCATCAATTGTCTTATTATTCTCCATCTATTAAATCTCCTTTTTGTAAAAACTTGCTGCAAGATCACAAGGGTATTTTTTTGTATTATTAAGACTACATTCCGAACATATCGACTAAAACAAAATTCATCGCCCCTGCCACGACAAAGGCGCTGACATTGATTATCAAGGCCATGACAAGCGCGTTTTTCATGCCAAGTTGTTTTACCATGGCCCCTATATTGGCGAAACAGGGGATAAACATCGTTGTGAGAGTAACGGCTATTATACATTGCGCATAATTCAGCACGCCCTTGTCTATAAGGTTCATAATAAGAGCAGCAGCAGCCTCATGCCTGGCCATGGTCAATATCAGCGCGTCTACCATATCGAGAGGCAGTCCGAGAAAGCCCTCCATAAGGGGGCTGACAGCTGATTTTGCAGCCAGCAGTATGCCGGATTTATCGAGAACAAAAAGAGCGAGTGCGGCATAAATAAAAACAGGCACAGCCTCCTTAAGAAACCAGTACAATCTGTAATAGGTCTTTTTCAGTACAGCCCGAATATTCGGCAGCCTGATTGCAGGCAATTCCTGAATATATGACGTGCTTAAGTCCTTTTTCAATACATTATTGAGAATAAGTCCGGCCGTGATCTCTACAAAGGCAAGCACCGAAAAAGCGATTGCAAATGCCGTAATACCCATCTTTCCCAGGATACTCATGTTCAGACCCATCTGCGCCGCACAGGGAATGGCGAATCCTATCAAAAAGATAGCGATATACCTCTCTCTCCATGTAGCCAGAGATTTTGCCGTTAAAGTGGCCATGGTCTTACATCCGAAGCCGAGCACCATAGGCATAATCGCAGCGCCGCTTAGTCCCAGTTTCTCAAAAACCTTCTTAGAAAGAACGCTGAGGTTAGGAATATATCCAATATCTTCCAGTACGTTATAGAGCAGGAAGAAAACCGATAATATCGGAAGAACAGTTATAAAAGCGTTGGCAAGACCAAGAGAAAGCACGCCATAGTCTCCTATAAGAAATTCGTTCCAAAAAGGATAGGGAACAAGGCTGTCTATCTGCGACTGAACAGGCGCCCAAATTGTCTCGTCCATCCATCCGGCTATCTCGTTTGCAACATTAACAACAAGCAGATACATCACAAGTATTATTGACAGAAGTATGGGAATACCGAATACAACATGCCTGCTGAGCCCCGCGAATGTGTGGGCAAAGCCCTTTGTCTCGACCTTCTGTCTTTTAGTAATATTGACCGTTATTTCATTGACAACATGCGTATGCTTGTCACTAATGATTCTGCCCGGATTTACATTGAACTGATTAATGATCGCTTCTGCTTCGAGTAAAATATTTTCACCCTCTCCTTTGCCCCCTTGAACAGGCAGACTGTCGGCAATAAAACGATCGCCCGTTAACAGAAGAAAGGCAGTTTTTCTTTTAAAGCTGAAATTTTCCGGCAGCAAAGAGACGATCCTTGAAATGCCCTCTTCAATAATATCGCCATAAAAAGAGAGCCTTTTTCCGATCCTTGCATTTGTAATCTCCTGTTTGAGTTCGTTGGTGCCTACCCCGTCTACGGCAATCGATTCTACCACGGGAATCCCAAATGTTTGAGAAAGCTTGTCAGAGTCTATCCAAACACCTTTTCTGTTAGATTCGTCCAAGGCGTTTACAGTCAGAACCATGGGAATTTTCAGGTCAATAAGATCCAACGTCAAATTAAGGGATTGTTTGAGCCTGTTGGCGTCTATGCACTGGACAAGAATGTCAGGCGTGTCTGTGAGCAGCAATTCTCTTACTACCAGCTCTTCCTCAGAGTTGATATAGAGAGAGTTGAGCCCAGGCGTGTCATATATCTCATATGTAATATTATCGTAATGAAAAACACCTTTTTTAATATCTATTGTTGAAAGAGGATAGTTGGCCACAAGAGCGTAATCACCGGTAAGATTATTGAATATCTGGCTTTTACCGGAGTTCGGCAACCCCAGTATCGCCACTTTCTTTACAGTACCCTGAACAGCAGGTGAATGGAGATCGTTAACCATTGTCATAAAGGACTCCTTAATTAGCTTAAAGTGAGAATCAGAATCAATAATAATATTAGCATTTAAAATTGGGATTTTTCAAGAAAAAAACGATGAAATCGGATTATCTGTTGATTTGGTAATGGAAAAGAGTTATAATTATTATTGAAAATGGGTTAAAACTGATATGGAAACCAATGTCGTTGTTATTTCAGCCGATTTAATAAGAGGGAACATAATAACAAAGACTTTTAAGCGGAATGGTATGAAAGCTTATTTTTGCGAAGGAATAAGTAACGCTAAAAATGAAATAATCGACCATGCGCCGGGAGTTGTTGTTATCGACACAAAAGACTTTTATAAAAAAGAACTGAGCCAGATCGAGGATATGGAGGACATATTGAATGGCAGGAATCTGATTTTTCTGGCTGACCAGTCTGCCAACCTCTCAAAAGATTTACTGACCCTCGGTAAGCACCGGATATTATACGACCCTCTGGATCCTGAGTTAATCGTAAAGAAAACAGCGGAATTAATGCTCTCCCAAGACAAGGAAACACTTTCTCCACAATCTGACGCACCAAAAGTACAAACAGAAACAGGGGCAATAATGGATGACCTGAAAAGCCTTCTCTCACTGAAATGAAGAATCAATCGAATATCGAACCGGGAATAATGAATTTCGAAGTAAAAACTTCATAACTCGACATTTCCTGTTCGATATTCGATATTCAAAAGTTTTTTTTAAATTGAATTCCCGCCTAAATTTGAGCGTTTATGCCCCTCCGTGTCGCTATAAAACATGAAAATTATTTATAACGATTCGAAGGGTTGAATCGGCGTGTTCGCCCCGGCCGGCATGCGATTATTCCGATGTGTTTGCTCGTTCGCCACCACCGGGGCGGACACACAAGTCCGCCCCTATATTTTCTTGTAGTCATTTATTTCGCGACAAAATTATTTCAGTTTACTGATTTTTTTATTTTGAATTTTATATAATACGTACGCTCAATATTACAATACTTATAAAAAAATATCTTTCGGGAGGAAAATATGGCGGAAGGCATGGAAATCAATAATTACAGAGATGAAATCGACAGACTGAAACAGCGTCTTGTAGAAATAGAAAGCGATAAGGGAGCTCAGACAACAAGTAGTCTTACTCAACCCACCGCACCTCAGCCCGCAGTTACAGGCATGACAAGTCCGACAGAAGCGGTTCAAAGACCTGTCACCGCACCTGCTGCAACGGCTGTAGGGTCTGACTCTGTACCCCCCCAGGGCCCGGTCGGTCTGGATGTCGGGACGAGCA
Organism: Candidatus Magnetocorallium paracelense; assembly: GCA_029001845.1. Lineage (GTDB taxonomy): Bacteria > Nitrospirota > Thermodesulfovibrionia > Thermodesulfovibrionales > Magnetobacteriaceae > Magnetocorallium > Magnetocorallium paracelense. The sequence goes on from JAREWP010000071.1 coordinate 51,883, forward strand.
ATCTGGTAATGACGCAGAATCAGGGCAGTTCTGTTCATGTGGTAAAGCAGTTAAACGCCTTTTTTACGGTGCCGCAATCCAATTTTACAAGAGACATTTTGTTGAAGAACAATGTACTCTTTGTTGAACACAACGACGAGTATTATATCATCGGGTATTCTGCCGAGGGATTCGCCAATATGTTTAACGCCAACACCCGCAGGCCCATAGAGAGGGGATTGCTGAGTCCTTTGGAGAACGAGGGGATAATGATCATGCAGTCTCTGATAAACTCAATATTACAGAAGCCCAAAAAGTTCGGAGAGTCCGTTTGTTTCAGCGTACCCGGGGAGCCCGTTGAGGGCGGCGCCTATGTGGCGGGTCATGAGATGATCATAAAGATGTATTTGGAGAGTATGGGGTTTTCTCCCATATCGATAAACGAGGGACTGGCTGTGGTGATGTCCGAGCTTGCAGAGGATAATTTTACCGGTATAGGAATCAGCATGGGCGGGGGCATGTGCAATGTCTGCCTGGCCTATTTGTCAGTGCCTGTCATCTCTTTTAGTATAAGGAAGGCGGGAGACTATATAGATACGATGGTGAGCAGGGATGTGGGAATGTCGGCGACCAAGATCAAGACGATAAAGGAGGAGTCTCTGGATTTGTCGGTGTTGCCCAGGGACAAGGTGGGAACGGTGTTGCACATCTACTATACCGATCTTATAAGCGTGTTGATCCGTACGTTGCAGGAAGTCATATCCTCTTCCGACAGAGTG
>JAREWP010000073.1 GCA_029001845.1 Candidatus Magnetocorallium paracelense
TTGACAGATTGTGACCCATTTTCTACGAAAACGGGTCACAATCTGTCAACACAACTCCTGACTATCCCAAAAAAAAGGAGATGCAATTTCAATCGATAGTTGTGAAGTGATTGTCATCTCTTCCGATAAGTTGAAATTACGATGCGCTGATGAATGTTTTGTAATTGATTATTCTTGTAGCAATATCGACAAAGATGAGTTGTTAAAAGGTGCTGTCATCGACATCTCCGGCATAATTCTTGACACGAGAGAGGAGAAGCTCGAAACTATTAAAAATAAAATTCTCTCTTTTTTAGAGCCATATGAATTTAAAGTAATACATCAGCTTCCTAAACCATTAAAGTATTTAAACTCCGCCCTTAACAGTAATATTCACACAAGATCCATTTTACACGGCGATTTGAATATGAATAATATTATAATCGACGATATGAGAAACCCATGGCTGATAGATTTTGCAAAAACAAGGAAAAACGGACACACGGCCTTTGACTTCATTGTGCTTGAAGTGGACATCAAGAGATTTATACTGTCCGAGTCCATGGAAAATATTGTGGAGTTGTTGACTCTTGAATCTGCTTTAAATAACGGAACGTGGGGAGCTATTGAATCAGGTAAGTGTAAAATTAGAGATACTAAGGCCTTTGAGGTGTTGGTAATGATTAGAGGCAATGCTTCTAAATATGTAAATAAGGAGGAGTATCTGCTTGCTCTGTTTTTATATACGTTAAGTACTTTTAAATTCAAAGATGCATCGGAGAAATCAAGAAAATTTGCCTATTTTTCTGCCGCGCATCTCTGCAGCAGTCTATTTTTATTGGCTGATTAATAATAAAATGTTACTTCTCACAAGCTTTATGCTACAGTTCCCTATGTTCCTGTTAAGTGAGGGGTGCAGAGAGAATAGTTCTTTTATTGTCTTTAAATTTGTGAATCTACAAGAATATCATTTTTGCTTGACAAAATAGTTGCGCAACAGTATTGTAGTACAACTGCTTTGTCAAGCATCGTAAGGGCGATGGCTTTAAGTGACAAGGATATAAAATTTATAGAGAATAAAATGAAGCCTCCTCACAATTCTCCTGAAATATGCATGGAGTATATAGAGGCGCAAACTGTGGAGCATGTGGTCCTGTGTAGCCTTACAAAGGCTATGATTATGGATGAAATTTTGTTTCCTCTGCAAAAACAATTTGAAGCTCGTTTTTTTTGCAGAGTAGACGATTCGAATACAACTAAAAAGCCTGCCAGTGTTATTGAAAAAATACGAAGATCTCAAGAAAACAGCGATACAGGGAAGCATATTACCTTGGATGATTTCGTATACAGAATGACCGATCTCGCTCGCTTTCGAATTGTGTGCAATTTTTTAAGTGATGTCAATCTTGTGGCCGAATTGAGAGATAAAAACACAGAGGTAAAAAGCACCTTTAATATTGAGAAAAAATCCTCTAACTTTATTAAACCGCTAAATCTGACTATTAGTTATTTTGAAGAATATGCTTCTTTAGTGTCAACCAAAGGGAATCCAGTAAGAAAGGCGTAGCAAGTCTTGGAGAGGACAACATCAGAATATAGAAAACCAGTAGAGGAGATGATTGAAAGAGTCAAAAATAATATAAAGTGGCGTGCTGATAAAGAAGTTTAGTCGAAGATTTCCATGCTCTATACACTCTGTTAAAATTTTAAAATTTCGCCATTACCCGTATACTCCCCATATCGATTTATATGGGGTATGCTCCCTGCAGTAGTGTCTTACAACTCCGTAATAGTCGTATATATCGCGAAGTTCGGCTGTTTTATGACAGCTTGTAAATTCGCAGAGGAGCTCGATTTCGGGCAGTTTTATCTTTGTTCCTATATCGGCGACGACGCATTTTTCAGGAGTAGGAGATGCCTGTTTTAATGTTGTAATTATATTTCGCCTGCTTTCCCTGAATTCCTCGCCAAATTCACTGATTATCATGAGTTTGCAGCGGTCTCGTTTTTCGTTAAGCAGTTTGATTGTACCCACGGCAGCCAGATGTTTGTGGTAGGGTTCATGGGTGGAGAGTTCTTTTTCCGTCACAGTACCGATGTGCATGACAAGAAGATCGCATTTGTCGTACTGCTTATGTACTTCAGGCGTCCATGCCGTGTCCCCGGTAAAAGCGATAGACGCCTTTTTATGGATCATATCTTTGCCAAGAAGTTCCAATATAACTCCAATACTGTAACCGGTGGCCATTACCTCATTATGTTCGGCATAGGTGGGACGGATTTTTATTTGCGTGTCCGGAATGATGAATGCCTCTCCGATATGGGCGTCCAGTGCGTAAATCCTGCTTATCGGGGATGCGCTGAATTTACTGCCGTGGGCAAGGTCAAGCCAGCCGCTGCACTTTCTGATCGTTCCAAGGCTGGTATAGATATGCAAAAACTTCTCCTCTGTAAACTCCCCTGTCTTGCCGTCTTTAATATCACGTTTTCTCTGATCGTTGTACTCATAAAAGAGCGTAAGGAGTGGTTCGAAATTAGCGTAATGATCCAGGTGCGAGTGAGTCAGTACGATGGCGTGGATACAACTTATATTAAAACCGGCGTTTTGAAAATTCTTTATAAAATCGAAACCAGGGTCTATTACTACTCCCTTTCCCTGCCACAGGATGAAATAACCTCCCCCGAGGCTGCTGTCATCCTTTGTGCAAAGGGCGGGCGTATAGGAGTTCCATCGTCTCATGGAGTATAAAATGTTGTCGCTCTGAGGCGGTATCGCGCAGGGGCTTAAGGCCTGGTTGATTTCATCCTCTGTCCTCCTGAGCCCCGATACAACTCCCTTTGTCCTTAAAATGCTTGCTATCTGCTTAACTTTATCCATAAATTGTAAGTTAATTGACGACTGTCGATTGACAATTGTTAATTAAAATCACTCCAGTTGCTCCAGAGATTCCAGCGCCTGTATGATCTCATCCATCAATTCACTCTCGATCTGGTCGAGCTCGTTCTTAACAGTCATAAGTCCTCTTGCTTTTTCGTAATTGCCCCTTGCATTTATCTTACTTTCGCTTGCATTTGTAAATAATCCCTTTTCATTAAGAAGAATACATCTTTCATGAAATATTCTTCCCCTGCCCAAATAGGCTGCCGCCAGATCAGGGGCGAAATTGATCACTCTTTCAAAGGACTTCATTGCCTCATCAAGGAAACCGCCTTTGTATAGAACCTGACCCCTTGACAGATGGGCTTCGATATATGTAGGAATCATGCTTGTGGCAACAGAATAATGCCAGTCGGCTCTCTCCCACATCTCCTGCTGCTCAAAGGCCAAGCCCCTCTTATAAAAGGCCTCTGCATAACCGGGCCTCAGTTTTATGGCCTTTTTATAGTAATCGGATGCATCTTTATACTGTTTATATTCAAAAAAGAGGTCTCCAATGGCAATGCAGAAAAAAGCGCCAAAAAACTCATGCTCTCTGTTTATTTCGGCAAGGGCATCATCGCAATATCGCCTGACTTCGATAAACTTGTTTACCTTCGCCTCTTCCTTGGCCTTTGTAAAAAGCTCGTCAGAATGGCTTAATGGGTCAATCTTCGTAATGTCTCCATCGTCATACACCTGGATAAAATAATCGACAACCTCAGGGTCGAGCACACCTGATTTGGCGGATTTTATTATTTTGTTTTTTGCTCTTTCAGGGTCCCTGATCGCCCTGTTGTCAGGGGGGCTGAAGGCGTGCTCAAAGTCGATCGCTACTCTGGTAATCATGGCGTACAAAGGTATTTCCCTGCCGGAAAGGCCCATAGGAAAGCCGGAACCATCATACATTTCATGGTGATAGAGAATTGCATCGAGAACATCGTCGCTTATAAATGGTATGTCCTTAGCAATATCGTATCCTATTCTCGGATGTTCCTCAAGGAGTTTCTTCTCCTCGTCGGTTCTTCTGCCGGGCTTTGTTATAATAATGTCGGGGATAAGGGCAAGTCCGATGTTACGCAAACGGGCGCCAACCTCCAGATCGGATAACTGCTGTCTTGTCAGTCCCATGCGTTTCCCCACCAGAACCGCCCACTTGGTAATGCGCGAGGAGTGTCTGTATCGGAACGGGTCTCTGCTTTCGGACGCCTTGATCAATGCTTCGCTCATATTGGAGAGTACGGATTTACTTTGCCTCTCCCTTATCAGGTTGTGATAATGGGCCGCTTTTTCCACGGTTCCGCCAAGTATTGCAGCGGTTTCGGGCCTTCCCTTTTCTACAAATGCAAAGGCCCCGGACTTCAGGCATTCCGATGCCTGATCCACTCTGTCTCTGTCCAGCAAAACGATACATTCCGGCGGGAACTGGGTAAGTTTTTTTGCTCTCTCCAAAATCTCGGTTCCCGAACTTTGAGCGTCTCCAAGGGTGAGGTCCGTTACAATCACATCGTATGAGCTTATTCCATCATTGATTGTAGAAAGCACTTTGGATAAGTCGGATACAGTTGTAATGTTAAAAATATCTTTGTTTAAGGCTCCATATGAATCGACGGCAGATGAATCGCCTGTAATAAACAATACATTTGTTTTCACTTAATGATAACTCCTTAACTCAGTTCATTATTCGTAATTACTATGATATTTCACCACTTCTTTCGCAAAATCTCTGCCGAATTGGTAACATCTGTCCATATCCTCCGTCGATGGCCTGTACTGTACGCCTATACCCGGCTCTATCGTTTCGAGTTTCATTTTCTTAAATTCCTCGTACAACCACTTAATCGCTCCGCCGCCCCATCCGAAGCTTCCAAAGGCGCCTGTAATTCTGTCTTTAGGCCTTAATCCCCTCAGGTGAGTGATAAATTCCGCAACCGAAGGAAAGACCTCGTTATTCAGAGTGGGAGAGCCCACAAGGCAGGCCCTGGACTTCCAGAACTCTTTTATGGCGACGCTCATGGGGGTCGCCCTGAGCTTTATGACTTTACAGTCAATACCTTCATCTCTTATTCCCAACATGATAGGATGTGTCATTACTTCCGTACTGTGCCACATGGTATCGTAGATTATTGTTATCTTTTTGTTCGTCTTACCGGAGGCCATATCGAGATACATATCGATTGCCTTTTGGGGGTGTTTACGCCATATAATCCCATGATCGGGTGCTATCATATCGATCGATAATCCAAGCTTTTGGATTTCGGTGATCTTCGCCTTAATGAGCTTGCCAAAGGGCATAAGAATATTTGCATAATAGTCGACAGTCGAGTCTTCCAGCTCGGACAGGGAGTTTTGCTCGATAAATTCGTCGTCAAATCTTGCTGTTGAGGCGCAGTGCTGGCCGAAAGCATCCTGAGATATCAGGAGACCTGCTTCTTTTATATAGGTCATCATTGAATCGGGCCAGTGGAGCATGGGAGATTCTATAAAAGTGAGGGTGTATTTTCCGATAGTAAGGACTTCCCCGGTCTTTACGGTGTTGATTTTCCACTTTGATGTGTCGAAAAATCTGTCCATACCCTGCTTGCCTTTTGCTGTCGTGTAAATAGCAGCTTCCGGTGCGAGCTCCATGATTCTGCCAAGAGCGCCCATGTGATCGTTTTCAATATGATTGATCACAATATTTTTGATTTTTGATAGCTTAATAATACTGTTTATATTCTCGATCCCCACTTCGGTAAAGTCATATTTGACTGTATCGATGAGTGTCGGCTCCTTATCTATAATGAGGTAATTATTATAGGTAGTGCCGCTGGGCGTTACATAGCCGTGGAAGTCTCTCACCGCCCAGTCTATCGCACCTGTCCAATAGATGTCCGGCTTTATCTCGATTCCTTTCATAATTTAATACCTCTTGATGTAATTTAAAATTTACTGTAATGAGGTTTATAATAGTTATTGCTCCCGATTGCTGTAATAATGTCTCAGTATCGCCTGGGGAAGGATATTTTAATTAATATAAAACTGAACTGTCTACTTTTTACAGGTAATTTACAAAAATTTGTTTCAATCAGGCTTTTTCTTGTTGCCGGTAACGACATGCATAATCCGGATCTCAGGGAAAATAACTTGATTGCATAGGATTTTCATCGTTGTCTTTTTTTTTATTATTATGTTAATTTCTAGTAAAAAGTTAAGGAAAGGTCAAAATGACTTCATTTACAACAAGCAAGCGATATCCTTACCGGTCTTTTTCGTCGGGAGTTTTTTTTCTAAAGAGTCTGCTGTTATTCATACTCATGTTTCCTGTCTTTTTTGCATGTACGGCGGAAGCTGATTTTAGTATTGGCGATCAGGTCCGTATGAATGCGAATCTTTTTACAAAGTATACTTCCAATAACAATTACGCCTTTCTTAACAATAACAGCGATAATCTCTATATCAGAGGAAGAGCGGGAATGGATATTCTGGTAAACAGGTATTTAGGCTTTACTCTCTCCGGTGAAACTTACAGCAGCCATGACGATGAGCACTATCACCTTCACGAGGAAGATGAGGACACAGGCCTCCGTTTGGCCTATCTGGATATTATCTCTCCATACTCCAACTCCATAAGCCTTCGTTTGGGCAGGCAGGAGATCGTAAAGGGCGGGGAAAGAGTGTTTGGCGCTTTGGACTGGAGCCCTTTGGGACGCACGCATGATGCCGTAAGCGTGTTGTTTAAGCCGAATTCTTTTATGGATATAGATATTTTTTTAATAAAGGTAGACGATAACAGCATGGCGGATGCAGCCAATGTGGACGGTGAGGCATATACTGCCTCTGTTTATACACGGCTGTTTACAGGACCTTTTGATTCTTTTGAGGCATATTATGTTTATCAGGATTATGATGAAGATTCTCAGAGTGCGTTGGCGCCTCAGGTTTTCAGCTCCCACTCTCGGGGAGGCGATTATGAAGTTCACACAGTGGGTCTATTGGCTAAAATCCCGCTCGATAACAATATAATTGTCGGTTTTGAGGGTAATTATCAGTTTGGCGATCTCGGTAAAAAACATCTGAGCTCCTATTTTGTGCACTTTGGTATAAAAAAAGAGCTTTTTTTCCGGTCTCTCAGTTCCTTATCTCTTGAGTATGATCTCTATTCAGGCGACAGTGACAATGACGATAATGATGTAAACACTTACCAGCCGATTTTCCCTTCCTATTATAAACAGCTCGGTTTAATCGCCTGGTCAGGCCCTAAAAATATCGTAATATTCAAGGCCGTGGCAGGTGGTGAGATTATAGACAACCTTACATGGCGCCTCGCTGCCTATGTACACAGACTTCATAAAAAAGATGATTCAGCCTATTTATGGAATATGAGGGCCTGGCACGGCGGAGCGCATGCAGGCGACGATCCGCTGAATTCGGAATATCTCGCCAAGGGATTTGATATCGAACTTAACTACGATTTTTCCCGATTCGCTTCGTTAAAGACCTCCTATTCGTTGCTTGAGCCTTTGGATTATATAGACGACTTTTTAAATATGGAAGGTAAAAGCTCCAGAACCATATCCCAGTTTACCTGCTCTTTGGAGGTGACATTTTGAAGAAGTATATACCTTTTTTTCTAATCTCCCTTTTTATATTTATGGGCATCCCTTTCAGTTTCGGCAGCAGTGAGGATAAAGGGGTTGTTGTCGCAATACGAAACGGTCAGCTCGATCGCAGGTTGGACGAACTGTGGCAACGTATGAAAGTACGTGAAGATGTCTATTTTCAGGATCATCTCAGAACGAGTGAGCGCGCAGTGGCCGTACTGGATGTTGCAAAGACTGGAAGGATGGTGCTTGGGCCCGGTTCTAATGTAATTTTGGGCAAAAAAGTGGACGAATACGAAGTTTCCACCAAAAGGGGGGCTGTCTGGCTCAGGACAAAACTGAAAAGAGGATCAAAGATGAAAATCAGAACAGACGTGGCCACCGTATCTGTCAGGGGCACGAAGTTTGCCGTTATTGTGGATGACGAAGGCGTTGATGTCTGCACCTGTACGGGAGAGGTGGATGTAACAAAGGAAGACGGTAATGTCATTGAGGTTCCAAGGGGCATGTTCTTGCCGATAGAGAAAAACGGTACGTCGCCGCAAAGGGCTGAATCGTCACATTTTCTTCTGAAAAGAGTAGGTACAGGAAAAAAAGAACGATACAACTTCTGTATGGAATGTCATCTCACCGGGGGGAGAGGTGAGTTAAAGAGAGGCATACGAAGCTATTGATTCCGAATACTCACAAACTTTGTGTCTCTGCGCCCTTTTGTGAGTTTTTTTATTATTGCAAATAAACTGTTTTCAATTTCATTGCCGCTAAAAAATTGAGTTAGATTCTCATCCTTCTTCCTATGTTAAATATCAGGAAACCTGCCTCCCTGTTTTCCAATAAACCTCTGTCAGTAACTTTTATCATTGCCGTAATTATTATACCCTTACTGGTAATTATCGATCCAGGTGGTCAGATCGCCTCTGTTGAACTTAAAATTATTGATAAAAGATACAAAGTTTTTACCAGGCAAACGGAGAGTACTAAAAAAGTTGTCTTTGTCACTATTTCTGACGAAACCTTACGTTATTTAGAGCCATTGTACGGCAAATGGCCCTGGCCCAGGTCTATTTTCGGAGAGGTTGTCGATTATATTGCAAATGACGGAGCAAAGGCGATTGTTTTTGACATCCTCTTTGCTCAAAGAACTTTTAATACAAGCCTAAACATAGAGGGCCTGGAAACTCTCCGCGCCTATGCCGAGAACTCTGACATTCCGGAAGTACGGGACGAGTTAAAGCAAGCCCTGGAATATCTCGACCCAAGCCTGTCAGATGACTTTTTTGTTGCAGCAGCCAATGACTACGGCACTGTTTTTCAACCGGCTTTACTGTTTTCCGATTTTCAGGAGGATAGAGAAGAGAAAGGTGAATACCTTGCCAGGCACTTTATTCAAAACAGGGGCAAAGGAATTTTTCCTGTTTTTGCCTCTATCGTGACTCCCTTTACGGACCTCATGAATGCCTCCGGCGGTATCGGTCATGTTAATTTTCCGATTGACAGTGACGGTACTTTGAGACGTTTCTATCCCTTTGCAGGACTTGAAAAGGAAAACGCCCTTATTCCATCGATATCCGTTGTAACGGCAGCCTTTGTAAAAGGTATAGACTTTCGTGGTATTAAAGTGGAAAAAGAGAAAGTTATTATTGGTGATGCAACCATTCCCTTAATGGCTGACGGATCAGCTTTTATTTTTTATCAGGGGGGTGAATACAAAGGCGAGAACCGTGAAGTTTACCAACCTTTTTATGACTCATTCCCTCTTCATCATGTACTGGCAAACATAGATTTATTGTCACAAGGTGAAGAACCCGTAATCAGTGAAGGTCTGTTCAGAGACAAAGTCGTATTAATAGGAGCCACTGCCACGGGAATAAGCAATGTGAGATCTACGCCTTTGAGTTCTGCAAATCCGGGCATCGAAATTCATGCAAATATTATTGACAACATCCTGGAAAACAGGTTTTTAAAAAAAACGGGCGCCGGTTATATCATACCTTATCTCTTTTTCCTCTCTTTTCTCATGTGGCTGCTGACTCTTTTCTCAGGACCCTATAAATCTGCAATGATTTACCTTTCTGCAATCACGTCTCTGTCAGTGGCCCATTGGACAGCCTTTGAATACGGAACGATTCTTCCAGTTGCCGGTCCTGCCTTTGCCATGACCGGCAGCTACATAACCGGGACCATTTACAGGTTCTCAGGTGCGATTATGGAAAAGGCTTATATCAAAAATATTTTTAGGCATTACCTGTCGCCTTCGGTACTGGACGAAATAATCAGGCGCCCGGAAAAACTCACTCTTGGCGGAAACATCAAATATATGACCGTGCTTTTTTCCGACATAGCCGGGTTTACGTCGATTTCCGAAAAACTCCCGCCTGACAAATTGAGTGTTTTGTTGAACGAATATCTTACACAAATGGATAAATGCATCCGCGACACCGGCGGAATTGTAGACAAATTTGTAGGCGATGCGGTTATGGCGGAGTGGAATGCCCCGGCTGACCAAAGGGATCATGAGGCTATGGCTTGCGAAGCTGCTCTTCTTATGTTAGAGGAACTGAAACAGCTCCGGGAAACATGGGCGAAAGAGGGCAAACCTTTGTTGAATATACGTATCGGTATAAATACAGGGGAGATGATCGTCGGGAATATGGGGTCCAATGATATATTCGATTATACGGTTTTAGGCAATGAAGTGAACACAGGCGCGCGTCTTGAGCCACTGAACAAAGACTTTGGTACGACAATCGCGGTTTCCGAAAACACATACCAGGGAGCGGTAAAGACTCACCCGGAAAGTTACATTTTCAGAATTCTTGCCAAAGTGGTGGTAAAGGGCAGAGAAACGCCTTTACAGGTTTACGAACTATATGGCAGAAAGAATTTTGCAAATGAGGAAACGTTACAGATGATCGAACTTTATGAAAAAGGAATCTCTCTCTATTTCGAGGGAAACTTTGAAGAATCGGGGGAGTATTTTAAAAAAGCGCTTGCATTATATCCTGGTGACGGCCCGTCGGAAAAATATCTTTCCCTCTGTGAGCAGTACAAAACCACTCCGCCTTCAGAGGAGTGGAAGGGGCTGTATATTCAGGAATCAAAATAATGTCACTGGCGTTTTAACTCCGGAGTTAAACAATTTCTTTGTTTTTTGTCTTTTCCTGTTGTAGAATAATAAATGCTTTCTTCAGATGTCATAGACGATATTGTTAATGAGAGTGTCGATTATTACACAACGTACAGAAAGAGGCTTGCAGGCGCCATTCTTTTATTACCAAACACCATATCTTTTGATATAAATAATACTGATAACCGGTTTTCATGCTTTTTTTATGAAACGGAAACGGTTTGTAATTGGAAAAAAAGGTTGCTCAATGAATTAGAAATCGTAGATTCATGTTTACTGAAACTGGGGGTAAAAACAGTATTGGAAGATTTAAATGAAACAGTAATCTCAGTATTAAAAGTCTTTACAGATAATGGTTTATGGGAGGCCGGCGCGGAGCTGGTCGGCAGTTGGTGTTTTAATGTTTATCAGAATTATCTGGCTGTAGAACGGTTTCCTTTAAGAACGACAGACATCGATATTGCCGTACCTCTGCCTTATAATGGCGCTGCCCTGGATTTGGGAGAGCTCTTAAAAGAGCTCGGGTTGGCGGAGAGATTTTATTCCAATGGTGTTGTTTTTTATGAAGGGAACGCCTTACGGGTAGAGTTCCTTGTTCCTGAAAAGGGCAGGGGGAGTGATTCCGGTAAAATTTTAATAAAAGAGCTAAGTATATCCGCTCAACCTCTTCGCTTTCTTGATATTCTTATTTCATTTCCATTCTTTTTAGACGTTCGTGGTGCTGGTCAGGTAAAGATTCCCATGCCTGCGGCTTTTGCCATGCATAAATTATTAATAGCCCCAAGGAGAAAGGGCAGAGGAAAGTCAGAGAAGGATTATTTACAGGCCTATTATGTGATGAAAATGCTTTTCAGGAATATTGATTATTACAGGGCCGATATTGAGATGGTAATAAAGAGACTTCATCCACGGTGGATCGAGTCCATAAAAGAATCGATTCAAAACATGAAAAAGTGTGTTCCTTTGTTGGAGGAGGAGACGGCGGAGAGAGTGGAGGCTTTTTTCAGTCAGGAGATTTTGAAGGTTTAATTAATGGCGTAGTCTTTTTCAATGTGGTCCAACATATCGAGGGCATCTCTTTTTTGCATATCAAAGGAAAGGGCTTTTCTAAAGAATTTCATGGATTCCTTTTTCCTGTCAAGCATATATAAACAGTACCCTGACATGATGTATCCTTCCCCTCTTTTGGTGTCTAATTGTACGGCTTTTTTAAATGATTCAAGGGCCTTTACGAAATTTTCCGATCTGTAGTATATCTGACCCAGCAGAAAGTGCGTGTGGGAGTCTTCTTTTTTTGAAACTGCTCTCAATAGTGTATTTATGGCGCTTTTGGTATTGTGGGCCGCTAAATACGTTTGGGCCATTTTTCTGCTTTGGTTAAGAGTGGGAGATGAATCGAATGCCTCTTCATAGTATTGAGCCGCATCTTTGGGGATACCCAGGGAGTTTAGTAAATCGCCGAGGATTATTTTTTCTTCTTTACCCAGCTCTTTTGAGTATGAGAGCAGTTTGAGCGCAGATGCTCCTTTTTTGTACTCTTTTTTGTCTAAATAGATATCTGTAAGAACTCTCCACCACTTACGGCTGTCTGTGTCTGTTACAATTAATTTTTCCGCTGTTTCCACAGCCCTTTGGGTCATGTTCAGTTTCAAGGAAACCTGTAGTAATGCCTCGAGCCACCTGCTTTCAATAATGTCGTTATGCCGGGAGATCAACCGTTCCAAAATGGGTAACGCTTTTTTGTTTTTTCCGGCTATGATATGACAGACAGCAGAGGAGTAAAGAAGAGATGGATTCTTTTCATCGTTCAACTCATAACCCTTTAACAGACAGTCGCCTGCTCTGTCATACTCTTTCAAATCGTAGAGAACTTTCCCCAAATTATTCCAGGTGTCTCCATAGTCAGGATAAAGAATAATCGATTTATCGTAATGTTTTACAGCCTCTTTCTCTTTTCCGGTTTTTACGAGAGTGTTGGCAAGGGTGAACTCGATGAGATAGTGACTTTTGTCAGGATTTTTTGTAATAAAGGTGTTGAGGATTTCATATGCTTTGTTAAAATGGCCTTTATCCAATGCCGTCTGAGCTTCATACAGAGCCTTGTGTGCAGAATAGCCGAGTTTGGGCGGAGCGGCAAAGATCGATGGTATGAAAGGGAAATAAAGAAAGAACGTTATTATTACTATACTGCGTATAAACATATTAACTAAAAACAGCTATCAGCTGTCAGCCCTTTGTTTTCAACGTTTTGCATAATAACCGGCATATCATTTTTGGGTGAGTGCAGTTTTTAATGTAATGCTTTGATTTTCCCTGGCTGACTGCTGATAGCTGACCACCGGCAGCTTTTTTAGGTTTAAAATAATACGACAGAGCGACACGTTGTTATATAAAGTGTCGCTGTCGTAATAATTGGATCCCCTCAAATTAATTTCCTATCGGAGCTGTTACCTTTCATCTAATGTAAATTTTATCTGTACTTTAAGCCATGTTTTTACCGGTTTTCCTTTGACCTCACCAGGTGAAAATCTCCATGACAATACCGCTCTCTCCACGGAGTCGTTAAATATCTCCGGCGGCGATGACGTAATGATCGATATTTGAGATGTCTTGCCCTTTTCGTCTACAAGGAATTTTACTGCTACTTTTCCGGTAATTTCGAATTTTCTTGCTCTATAGGGATATTCCGGTTCTGTTTTGTAAATTGCCACAGGTTTTCTGTCCACCTCGTCATGCTCATAAAACTCTTTTAATATGGGAGTGGAAATCCCGGTTGAAGGCGTTAATGGTGCTGAAACAGGCATGCCGCCGGTCAACTTCAGATTCAGTTGAAAAGGAAGATCAGGTATGTCGATTTTTTCTATCTCCTTTGCCCTTTCAGGGGTTGCTCTGATTTTTACTTGTGGAATCATTTTTTTCGGTTCTTTTTGTTCCTCCCTTAGTGGTTTTTCTTCTTTTTCAGGAGGAGGAGTCAGAGTTACTGATTTTATAAAGTTTACGGGAATCGCATTATCGATGATTTCCTTATTGACAGTCGAATTCGTAAAGAGTATCGGTAAAAGCGAAAATATAAGGATATTGGTAATAAGAGCGAAACAGAAAGCTGCAAAAAAACGTATTTTTATGTTATTCATCTGAGGAAGGCAGAGATGCCGCTATGCTGATATTTTGCACGCCGGCAAGACGGCATTGATCCATCACTTCTATCACTATGCCTGTGATGCTTGTTTTATCGGCAACAATAATTGCCGAAGCTTCGGGATTCTCTGCAAGCGATCTTTCCAAGTGCGCTCGGATGCCGAGAATATCGACTTCCTTTTTGTCGAAAAAAAGACGACCCTCTTTATCTATTCCGATAAGGATGTTACTTTTTTCCTTATAAACGGCAGTGGCGGCGGAAGGGCGTTGGACGTCAATGCCGGTCTCTTTCACGAAACTTGTTGTTACAATAAAAAATATTAAAAGAAGAAAGACAATATCTATCAGAGGCGCCATGTTGACGACAACCGAATCGGTGCGCTTTCGTCTTTGATGTCTGATATTAATCATATGAATGTCATTTATCCTAACTAAAAAAGCAGTCAGCTATCAGCGGTCAGCCTTCAGCTAAGGAAAGAATTGATGCTATGCCAAAATAAGCTTCACCCTATGGGTGAAAGTGTTTTACACCATAAGGTGTTGCAATGAAAAAGCTGATAGCTGATGGCTGACAGCTAAATGCTGTTTTTAGGTTTATAACTGCTCAGGTATTGAGATTGAAGGCTGAAGCAAAAAATCAAATGACTTTTGTTTTACCTGATAGTCTTCAGCCTTCAGTCTATACACCTAATCTGGCAAAGCCAGAGCCAAAAAGGTTTCCTCCTGCATATTAATGACAAATGACAAAAACCAAATGTCAAATCAAATCCAAATGACTAAATTTCAAAGCCTGCTCACTTCCTTTCTCTTGACATTTGAGCTTTGACATTGATTTGGCCTTTGAGCTTTGAATTTGACATTCAGAAATAATGTTGCTTTTTTGCGCACAATTCCATTTATACATGTCTTTTCAGTACTGAGAGAAACTCTTCCAGATGATTATCCATGTTTTTCGCCCGTTGATTGAGAAAGGAACTCATGATCAGGCCGGGGATTGCAATGATAAGCCCGCTTTGAGTTGTAATCAGGGCCGTTGAAATACCCCCTGCCATTGCTTTTGCGTTTCCTGTGCCAAAAAATGAAATGACATCAAAGGTTGTAATCATGCCTGCTACGGTGCCGAGCAGGCCCAGTAGTGGTGATATGGCAGCGAGAACGGCTATGAGGGAAAGGTTTTTTTTAATCCCCGATTTCTCGACAGTCGTAGATAATTCAATTCTCCTGATATCGATTTTATGCTCTGTACAGGCGGATTCAAAGAGGTTTTTTAAGAGTCGTGACTTGATCCCTCTGCTGCCGTCAGGCGCCTTTCCATTACAAAGCAGGGAAACGCCCTCTTCCATGGAGATGTCTCTCTTTAATAAACCATGGAAAAAAAACAGTCTCTCCATTATAAGCGTCCACATAAAAATCGAGTTAACCAAAAGCACTGCCATGACAATACCGCCTGCATAGAGATATTCGTATATGAAGTCAAACATATGCACTGTTATCTGCTTCTTAAAATTATATTAACAAGGGCAACGGACTTCTCTTCCAGGTCGTCTGCTATGGAGTCGACTCTGCCTGACAGAAATGAATGCATTAACATAATTGGTATGGCAACTGATAAACCCAGCATTGTAGTCATCAGTGCTTCGGATATTCCGCCGGCCATTAATCTGGGGTCTCCTGTACCGTAGAGAGTAATTGCACGAAAAGTGCCGATCATTCCTGTTACTGTACCAAGGAGTCCCATTAATGGCGCAATCGCTCCCAATATATTCAAGGTCGGGATAAATCGTTCCAGTCCGGGGAGCTCTTTCAAAATGCCCTCTTGAAGAATGCTCTCTATTGTTTCTTTATCTTCGTTTCTCGCCTTGATTCCCGATAACAGCACATTAAACAGGGGACGTCCCTTTTTATCGGTAAGTAATTTTTCGCACTCGTTCCACTTTTTATCCATAGCCAGAGTACTTAAGCGGTTAATCATAGAAGTGGAATTTTTGTGAACCAGGGAAAGAAAGATAACTCTTTCCAAAATAATCATGACCGCTGCCATCCCAATCGCCAATATAGGCCACACAAGAGGCCCTCCTTCACGGATACGTTCAATAATCGCAGGTTTGCCGGTGATTTGTCTGAGAGCTGCGCCTCCGGAAAGATCGATTGCAACATCTTCGCTCTTTCCCTCCATATATTTTTTAAGTGTTTTTACAATATCTCCAGGTGGAGGTGGCAGAGCAAAAAACTGCTTCCCAGATTCCGAATATTTTAACAGACCGGTATGGCCGCCATTTTTCCAGGCAGCCGTAAACTTTCCCACAGTGAGAATGGTTCCTTTTTCTTCCGATCCCGATTGCGATATATAACTGCCCTTTTTCAGAGAAACCTCGCCGGAAAGATCGATTTCCCTTAACATGGAATCGCTGATTAGCTGCATATCGTCGATTCCCGGGAAGCGACCTTCTTTCCGAATCAATCCGATTCGATCCATCCTCTCTCTCTGTTCTGCTGTAAAATGGGATTGTCTGAAAATCGATTCCAGCTCTCCGGCGGCGATTGCCACGGAACCGGCCAAGGCGCGGAGATCCATATTTTCATTTGCTAGAGTTTTCGTAAGCTCTGCTTCCTGTTTCGATAATTCGCTGATCTCCTTTTTCATGGTTTCCAGTTGCAACGCCATTTGCTTTGTTGTTTGCTCCATTTCGGTGATATCTCTTTTAAGGGATTCCCTGTCTTTTTCGATTCTCTCTCTGCTTTCTTCCAGTTCTCTGACTGCCTTCCGGTGATCCTCTTGCGCTTTTTTGAAAATCACTCTCATGTCTTCTCCATAAAGGGGTAAAACCTGAAACAGCAAAATAAAAAGGGTAACAGCAATTTTCATTTGACCATAATCCTCCCTACAGGCAGTTTTACAAATTCTATGCTTCTCTGTCGTTCAGCGATTTGGACAGCCTTTTTTAGTTCAGATCTATATTTTGAAGGAAGGGGGAGCCATTGCTTTTTTGACGGATGATAATGACCTGTGTTTTTATAATCAGTTGTGATGAAAAAGAGAGATATTCGGCCCACTCTTAAAATATCGGCCATGATTCGATCACCTTGGAAAAGAATTTTTTCAGGATACACTTCAACAGAGCGCCCGTACTCGGTTTCTTTCCGCAGGGCTTCCATTACTTTGGCGTATTTTTCTGAAGAATCCTTTTCAGGATCGGCCAGCGTATCTTTCAACGATGAAATAACAGCTTTTCTCTTTTCTAAATGAAAGGGCAGGCCCCTGTTTATGGAGTCATTCAGTTTTTTTATAACAGAATCGAGGTATGAATGCAACTCCTCTTGTACGCGAGTGCTCTCTTTTATTCTTCTTTTCATCTCGGAAATTTTCTCACTTTTTATGGAGAGCGATCTGCCGGTCGTTTCAAGCTGTCTATTGAGTCTTTTTTTCTCTTTGAGGAGAGACTTATAGCTGCTTTTTATATCGGCCATTTCCTCTACCCATTGGTCTTCCTGTTTCTGGCTCCTTTGCTTGATATCCAGAGTTTTTTCCACCTGCTCTCTGACAATGCTGATTTCGTTTTCCGAATGTATGAAATCGGGAGAGAATAAAAGTGTCACCATTGCTACAGTTATAAATAGTGTTTTTGTTTTTTTATACATTTTCGCTATAACATCCTCTGTTCAATGTCATTAACTTAAGGAATAAAGCGCCTTCCGCCTTCAGCGGCTAAACTCGAAGGCTCCGATTAGCTGCGCCTGCTCAGAGATGATCCGCTTCCGTCGGAAGGTGCTTCACCCCTTAAGTTGATGGTTTAACCATCTGTTAATATCTCATTATGTTGCCTTTACAGCAACAATTATACTGACTTCAGGTTCCGGGTTCTGTAGAACGATATTAAAAAAAAAATTGTATTTTTGTAACTGCTCAGGTATTTAGCTGAAGACTAAAGGCTGAAGCAAAAAATTAAATGACTTGAGTGCGTCGGCCAATAGAAATCTTAATGATTTTATTGATAATGCATGTTTTACATTATAGTCTTCAGCCTATTCACCTAATGTAGTTACGTAATTTTTGTCTATGGAGGGTTATACTTTGGGAGGTTTATCATTTAAATCGGTCATTAGCGGAGAGGAAAATAATGCACCGGCCACTTGTAATTCTTCGACTTGAGGCGCAGAGCCGTCGATTATCTCTGTTTCATGGATCACTTGAACTTCATGACCACTGCTTAATGAGGCGCTTCCTTTATGACAAAGATCCAGGGTAAATATATTTTCAATCGTACTGTTGTTCGATCCGGTTGGTTGAAATTCAAAAGGCGACATCAGGACAGGTATGAAGCCAATTAGGAGAAAGAGAGAAAAGAGTTTTTTTGAAAAGAGGGTGTTTTTTCTCGATATTATCATCTTATTAAGATAAAACAAGGAGATTGAAAAACGCAAATCAAAGAATGTTAAGATTCTGTAATTATGTAATCGATGTCATTAACTTGAAGGAGCAAAGCACCTTCCGCCTTCAGCAGCTAAACTCGAAGGCTCCGATTCGCTGCGCCTTCTCAAACATGACCCGCTTCGTCGGAAGGTGCTTCACCCTTTAAGTGAATGGTATTGATTCTGTAATAATGAATGTTTGCATAATGGGAAGTGAATAGGGTAGTATCACAAAGAGTGAGAAAACTATATTTTGTATTAATGATGTCTGTTTTTTTGTTGTTTCTTTATTTACAAGCCGGTTGCAAAAAAACTTCCCCATATACTCCGGTGACTTTTTCGGACAATGAATTTGTTGTCAATACAGAGCTCTTAATCGAGAAAAAACCTGTTTTTTATAAGTTCGCTGTCAAAGAGAGGGAAATATCTTTTTTTATAGTGAAAGTAAACGGTGAGGTGCTGTCTTTTTTTAATTTATGCAGGGCATGTAAAGGAAGCGGAGTTGCCGGTTACAGAGGCGAGAGTGAGCATATCGCCTGTAAAACCTGCAAAATAATAATCCCCTATGAAGGGCTGCACAGCGGTGTGGGGAACTGCATTCCCTTTACGCTTGAGGGGCGTGCTTCAGATGGAACGTACGTAATTAAAAAAGAGAGTATTTTGAAAGGGATCAGGCATTTCTAAAGATAAAGAGTAATCGCCTGTTGACAAAGAACGTTTCTCTGTGTTTTGATATTTTATATGAAAATTTTATCAGTTGCCATAATAATTTTTATTTCATGCCAGATTCTATCGGCTCCTCTGTCTGTAAACCCTTTTAGTACATCATCGGAAGTAGGGCCTTCTCTTTTTAGTCTGAATGTTTGCCAGGGAGATTCTCTCTTTTCACCATCTTTTTCATTTTCTCAGACAATTTGCGAGCCGACTTTCAATATCGAAAAAGCTGCATCTATTTACACCTTTGGTATGATCGACACAACAATAAAATCCCCTATATTTACTACAAAGACCTTAAAACCTCCTAAATATTCTTCCTGAATACTCCCAATTCAATCTGTTTTTCCTGATCAAAAGCAGGCAATTCCTGACATCTTTCAGCTTCAAAAGATAAGGTATAAGTAATATACCGATGCTTTTCGTTTGGAAATAAATGTCATCTGCTTTAAAGAGATTGCCGGTAAGTTTCAGCCGCGATTTCTCCGGCTATGAATCTTCCTGAGCAACCCCCTTTTTATGAATTCAAATTATGCTGTCACAGGAGAGACTCTTCTTCTTGAGGAGATCAAAGCACAAGCAAAAAAAACTAAAACAGAGAGTTTTGAAGTCAAGAAGATCAGAGAGAGCAATCCGATGTAAATGGAGCCGATTTTGCTTCAGTCTTTTATTGCAGTCTTTAATTCTAAACATTTGAGTCGTTACAGATAGAGAACAAAAAAGTGTTTTCACAGAAAGGAGGTGACAAGAGTCATGACAAAAAGAAAACTAATTTTAGTGCTTTTCTTTGCTGCGGCAATGGTTTTTTTTATGAGTGCTGAAAATCAGCAGGCAGAAGCTGCATATTGGGACGAGATTTATGTTGCAGTGTCTCCAAAAGCAGCCGTGCCGATTAATACTGACGGCGGAGTAACTGAAGCCGAATATTGGCAGGATGCACATGTCGTAATATCCCCCAAAATGAAAGTAGAGATCAATACTGACGGAGGAGTAACTTCAGATATTTACTGGAGTGAAATTTTTGTTTCTGTATCTCCGCTTATTTCCTGAAATGCCTGCAATTGCACAATTTTACGGTTCATGATACTTAACAGCGCCATGAAGCATGCTTTGAAAAGGGTGCTTCATGGCTAAAAAATGTTTTATAACTCAAATGCTTGAATGAGAAACAGGTTAATTGAATGCATAGGAATTTTCATTAGTTTGTAAAGAAGAAAACGTGTTATGGAAGGTGTTCAAGAACACTGGATTCCCGCTAAAGGGACTGCGGGAATGACGGTATTTTTTCTTTGAAGCCATAGGTGATTATGACAGCTGAATCCGGAGCGTGAACAGCCAATCAACTGAATATAAACTCAGGCAACATTAAAGAGTCCAAAGAACGTTAGCTTTATTTCTATTAGATTAACCAAATAAAGGAGGTCCGAATGTTACGTTACATGATTCTTTTATTATCTTTTTTTATTATAAATCCCGGTATTTCATTTGGAGAGACGATTCTTCTCGAGGAGATCGAAGTGAAAGCCAAAAAAGAGACTGAAACGGAAAGTCTGGAGGTCAGGGAGATCAGAGAGAGCAATGCAAGAGATGCAGGGGAGGCTCTTGAAGATGTTCCCAGTATCAATAAAATCAGAAAAGGCGCTATTGGCAACGATGTTATTTTAAGAGGATATAAAAGAGACGATGTCAATGTCCTGATAGACGGGATGAGAATTCATGGGGCCTGCCTGAACAGAATGGACCCCCCTGCTTTTCATCTCGATTTTGCAGAAGTGGATAAAATCGATGTTGAAAAAGGCGCATTCGACGTGAAACATCCCGGTAGTCTGGGTGGTATGGTGAATATCAAAACCAAGTCTCCTAAAAAAGGTTTTCATGGAGAAGTAAATCTGGGATACGCCTCTTTTGAGAACTTCACAAGTTCCGCCAATGCATCCTATGGTGCTGACAGATATAGTTTTCTTGCCGGAGTCGCCTATAAGGAGTCCGAAGCATACAGAGACGGAGACGATGATCGTTTTACGGAAGTCTATTCCGACAGCGCCGCAAACAGGTATAAGCCTCAACATGAGGATGGTACTGCCTATGAGATGTTAACGGGCTGGACAAAGTTTTCCATTAAACCTTCTTACAGTCAGAATATGGAAATATCTTATTCCAGACAAGAGGGGGACGACACCATGTATCCCTATCTGTTTATGGATTCCATAAAAAACGATACAGACCGGTTGAGCATGGATTATGATATAAAGAATTTTGCCGGTTCGGGGAATGACTTGAAATTTCAGGTATACTACAATTATATAGAACACGATATGTCCGATGAAAGGCGGTGCAGTTCTCAGACTGACAAAACTTCCTGCACCGGAGATATGCAGAGGCGATACAGTATGCTCAGTGAGGCGAGATCTTATACGACCGGAGGAAAGATCGAAAGCAAATTAGATCTTATGGGTGAAACCTATATAGGCGTGGATTTCTATCTCAGAAACTGGAATGTACGCAATACAATGTTCAAGCAAATGATGTCAATGTATCAGACTCAGATAACCATGCCCGATGTAGATACAACGAATGTAGGAATCTATTTTGAGCAGAAAAATAATCTTACCGACAGATTAACGCTCTCATACGGGCTAAGGGCGGACAGAACCAATATGGATACAGGGGAAAACAGGGATGCTGTTTTTCAACAATACTTTAATACAGTCGATACGGATCAGACAGATACTTATGGCAGCGGAAATATAAAGCTCGATTATAAATTCACAGACTCTTTCAGTTCATTTATAGGCTTTGGCCATACAGTAAGAATACCGGACCCCCAGGAGAGGTATATGTCTTTCGAAAGAATGGGGACCATGGAAAAACCGGACAGAGTCGGGAATCCCGATCTTGATGAAGTTAAAAATAATGAGTTAGACTGGGGCGTGAAATATAAGGCTGGGGCGGTTCTTCTTAAAGGTCAGGTATTTTACAGCAACATAGAGGATTATATCGTTTTGAGAAATATATATAACGGTTCCGATTATGCCATGTCGTATAAAAATGTAAACGCCACAATGTACGGAGGCGAGGCTTCGGCAAGAGTGGCCTTTCCGAGGGATTTCTACTTTTTGCCAAATGATCTCTATTTACTCTCTTCCATATCTTACACCCGTGGTAAAAATGATACGGACGATACGGACCTCCATGAAATTCCTCCCTTCAGAGGCAGTATTGCATTGAGATACGACAACGGGAAGTATTTCGGAGAGATAGAGGGTGAATTTGCGGACGAGCAGACAAGGGTGGACGAGCAACTGGACGAGGAAGAGACATCGGGCTGGGGTATCGCCAATTTTAAGGCAGGGTATGAGTATAAAAAAATCAAGTTATTTGCCGGAGTCAGCAATCTCTTTGACAAAAAGTATTATGAGCATCTCTCCTATTTTCGTCATCCCTTTAGCAGTGGTGTTAAGGTGCCTGAACCGGGACGGACGCTTTATGTGAATCTTCAGTATACGTTCTAAGGAATGTGTAATATCCCTGGGATAGAGTTCATGTTACATATAACTATTTTGTGCATTCAGTAAAGAGCATTCGGGTGGCATGGATAAACTTGTTTAATCCCGAAAACAGACGAATTCGCACCGGAAGTAGTAGTGAGGTCCCGCCAAAACAAGCTGAAACTCGTAAACTCAAACACCACCTTGTTTTGGCGGGACATCACTGCTACTTCTTAATATTTTTGTAATTATTCAGCGAAGAGCATTAATCGATGTAATTGGAGAATATTTACAAATGAGGAGTCAATGTCATAAACTTAAGGAGCAAAGCACCTTCCGCCTTCAGCGGCTAAACTCGAAGGCTCCGCTTTGCTGCGCCTTCTCAAACATGACCCGCTTACGTCGGAAGGTGCTTCACCCCTTAAGTTAATGGTATCGAATGAGGAGTTTTACTCCGCTACCCTGAGAGATGAGGTGTTTAAAAATGAAGAAAACAGTGTTTAGAACCGGCAGGATGACAGTTATTACTTTTTTGGCATTCATTTTTTCGTTATTCGCTGCTCTGCCGGCTGTCTATGGAGAGGATATCTCCTTTAGCAGTCAATGCGCAGGCGGCGGCTCCAGATCGGCGACAGGTACTTATGACGAAACGTCAGGCGAGTTCTATCTTGAGTTCATTGTACAAGATTGTGTTATTCGTAATACCATTTTAAACGGAACGATAATAAGCAGCGGCGTTTTTAAATATTCTATCCTTGGAAGTACTGCCAATATCGACAGCAGCACGGAATTTACAGGTACTGCCATGTCCGAGGGAAACTCAGCCGATTTAGACTGCACTCATACGGGAGCCGGGTCCTATGATCTGAAAGAAAAAATATTAACCGGCAATATGAGTACAACCTGTAACAGCTCCGGTAACTTCTCGATCCCGCTAACCGACTTACTGGCAGGGGCCTTTCCATTTTAAATTCGTTTGCAACAACAACAGACTCTTTTTATTTAAAAATTCGTGTTATAATGAATATCCTAAATACAGCTATCAGCTATCAGCTATCAGCTATCAGCCAAGGAAATTTCTGACATAATGATAATAATATTCACCTTGCAGGTGAGTGTAATTCAAGCTGTCAGCTGTAGTCATTAAAGAGCTGACAGCTGATTGCTGACTGCTAAATGCTTTTTTAGTTATTATTTATGAATATATCAGTCAGACAACGAATTTTTTATCCATTATTTCTTACCATACTTTTCCTTGTAAGCATAAGTTCCCGGGCGTGGTGTCAGCTGCAGCACGAATTTGAAGCAACCGAGGAAGAGTTGCTTTTTGTGGAAATACCCATCGTTGTTACGGCATCAAGGAAAGAACAATACATCACGGAAGCTCCGTCCAATATTACTGTAATCACTTCAGAGGAGATAAGACAATCCGGCGCCCGTACAATTGGAGATATTTTGAAGAGAATTCCCGGTATAGAGATTAACATGCACCGCAAAGGATTGGGCAGAATATGGATTCGGGCGGTAACCGGTCGTTATAATGACAAAATCCTCTTTATGATCGACGGTTATCCCTGGCGTGAACTGGTGTACGGGCAATTTCCCGTAGACGAACAACTCCCGCTTGCTCATATAAAAAGAGTCGAGGTTATTAAAGGTCCCGGCTCTTCTCTTTACGGTACAAACGCCTTTGCCGGTGTCATTAATGTAATTACCAAGGATGCTTCCGATATTGATGGTTGTGAAATGGAAGGCGGAGTGGGAAACTGGGACACCCAGAGCCATCATCTGCTTTGCGGCAAAGAAAAGAAATCCGCCGGTTTTGTTTTCTTTGCAAACTATTACAACAGTGAAGGCGATAAGCATGAGAGAGACAGGAAGGGAGAATCAACGGACAGACGAGACCCCAAAAAACAGATCGAGCTGAATCTGAAGGGATATTGGGGCGATTTTACGTTCGGCGTCAAACATCTCTGGTATGACTGGGAGTATCTTATGTATCCAGATTCAAGAGACCGATATGATGATTGGGAGAATTCTTTTTTTCATATTGGTTACTCGAAATCCCTTTCCGATCAACTCCATCTCATGGTAAGCTCTTACTACAACCTCTTCGATCACAATACAGAGAAAAGAAAGAGAAAAAACGATTCACTGACTAAGGTCGCCGACCGACAGGAGAGAACCGATGTGTTTGGCGCAGGAATACAAGTGGATTATAACCCCTTTAAAAACCATTTCATTACGGCAGGTATTGAATACGAAAGAGAAATGGCGGACAAACTCCTTGAAACATACTATAAAACAGATGACCCCGACCAGGAGGAGCAAACCGCTCGTTGGGCGGAGCCGGCAAGACCCCATAATTCCAATTGGGGATTGTATTTGGAGGATACCTATAAGATCCTGCCCTGGATAAATATTGTGGCCGGTGTTCGCTATGACAAACATGAGGAGTATGGAGGCGCCTTAAGTCCTCGGGGCGCGATCATTCTCAAGCCTGCGGAGAATCTGGTAACAAAAATTTTATATGGCCAGGCCTTTCGTGCTCCAAGCTATCGTGAGATGTACATAAGAGAAGATAATGACGAGAATAACGGTAACAGGAACCTTGACCCCGAATATATACGGACAGCGGAATTGAATGTATCTTATGCGCCAATGAAACAAATGAAGCTGGATGTCAGTCTTTTTTTTCAGGAAATCGATGACGCCATAGGGAGCAGGGAAACAGAGGACGGAAGCATGTATGACAACCTTGGCGAAATCGATATTCATGGTATAGAACCTGGTATTGAAGTGGAACTTTTCAATAAAAAACTGACTGCATTCGCCAATTACACCTATTATTTCAAAGCGGAAGACGACAATGGCGACAATTTACCGAATATTGCCAGACAGATGGCCAATGTCGGATTAAATATAAAGACCGGGAAATATCTTACTATCAATACAACGTTAAGCTATGTAGGGAGAAGAAATAAGCCCGACGATTATCAGGGGCAAGTGGACGATGCAGACAGAAAAGACAATCTGGGAGGATATGAAAGAGTCGATTTGGTCCTTACAGGCAGGAATCTGCCTGTCGACATTTCTCTTGGAGTTTACAATATTTTTAATGTTCAGTCCTTCAACCCATCCTATGAGCCGGGCAGCTATTATGACATCGAACATCCCGGCAGAAGCGCTCTGTTGAAAGTCGCCTATACGTTTTAACTAAAAACAGCAGTCAGCAATCAGCTGTCAGGCTTCAGCTAAGGAAACTCCTGATGTTATGCCAATAATAAGCATCGAATGTGTTTTTAATCGTATAGTGTTGCTATTAAAAAGCTGACTGCTAAATGCTGTTTTTTAAAGATTGATTGCTTTCATTGGGGCACTGTTTCAGCTATTGTTCAGACTCCCCAGTTCCTCTTTTTCAACGAACTGCGTCATTTTTTGAATATCCAAAATAAGAGCAACCGTTCCGTCTCCAAGAATGGTGGCCCCTGACAGTCCTTCTACATTTTTATAAATGCTTCCCAGCGATTTTATCACTGTCTGATACTCTCCTACAACGTAATCCACTACAAATCCCGTTCTTCGACCGCTTTGTTCGGTAATGACAATCTGCTCGATCTCCGGCTCTTTACCGCTGATTCCAAACCACTCCCTTAATCTTATATAGGGAACAAGTTCACCTCTTACATTCACCATATGGCGACCGTGGGACTTTGCTACATCGGCCTGAGTCAGCTCAATACACTCTTCCACAGAGGAGAGAGAGATCACGAAATTCTCATCCTTTATTCTCACCAGTAATCCGTCAATGATGGCCAGTGTGAGAGGAAGCTTTAAAGTCATCGTCGTTCCCCGGCCAATCGTACTCTCCACATCGACAGTACCTCGTAAGGCGTCTATGTTCCTTTTTACAACATCCATCCCCACTCCGCGCCCCGATACGCTTGTTACTTTCTCGGCAGTAGAGAAACCCGGCTCGAATATAAGACCATATATTTCATTGTCCGACAATTCGGTGTCAACCGTTATCAATCCGTTTTTAACGGCCTTCGCCTTTATTGCCTCTGTGGATATGCCTTTTCCGTCATCTTTTATACGTATCAACACATTGGCGCCGGAGTGCTCGGCTGAAAGGTGAACTGTACCTTCTTTGGGTTTTCCCTTTTTCACTCTCTCATCGGGAGATTCTATGCCGTGATCGATGCTGTTTCTTATAATATGCACCAGGGGATCGTTTAACTTTTCGATGACTGTCTTGTCCAGTTCGGTGTCTCCTCCGTCAGTTAGCATTATTACTTCACGGCCCAGCTCATTCGAGAGATCCCGTACAAGTCTTTTGAACTTACTGAATGTCGTACCTATGGGAAGCATTCGTATGCTCATCGTATCATCGCGCAACTCGGAGGTCAGTCTCTCGACTTCCTCGGAGATTAATATGATTTCGGGATCGTTCTTAATGACTGCCGTCTGACTGAGACGGGCCTGTACGGTTACCAGTTCTCCTACGAGATTGACGAGGGTATCGAGCTTCTCCGAAGGCACTCGTATACTTGAAGCAGAATCCTTTTTCTGGCTCTTCTCCCTCACTTTTCTGACATGCTGCTGCTCTACTAGGGCTGCCTGCACTTCATCGGGCTGTACCAGGCCGGCATCGACAATCAGGTCTCCCAAACGTTTTTTGTTGTTCAATATCCTTTGCAACTCTTCTTTTGATACATCTCCCCTTTCTATGAGGATCTCTCCGAGTTTCTTGTAATCTCCTTCGTCGTCAAGGG
The DNA here is from genome assembly GCA_029001845.1 of Candidatus Magnetocorallium paracelense. GTDB lineage: Bacteria > Nitrospirota > Thermodesulfovibrionia > Thermodesulfovibrionales > Magnetobacteriaceae > Magnetocorallium > Magnetocorallium paracelense. The sequence goes on from JAREWP010000073.1 coordinate 27,132, forward strand.
CATCCATTGTGTCAATTTTTTGAACGGTTATCTCACACTCGTCTTCTACAAAAATAAAGACATCGTTTATCGCATTTTCTCCATTGGTCGTGGTTAGTATGATATCCCAATATGTATAACACAATTCGGAATCGAATTCGTCAAGCAAAGGGATGTCATGTACATGGGCCACAATCTCACACTCTCCAAGTGTTCGAAGTTCATTTAACAGAGGCATGGGATTCGTGCCGTTTGCAAAGAGCTCTCTGTTTGGTTTGAAGCGAACCCTGTATGTAACGGCTCTTTCTTCAATCCTTTCCTGAGAAATGGTTTCCTGTGCAGGCGCTACGGACTGTTCGCCGGAGTCAGGCAGAAGTTTTCTCAGTCCTTCGGTGATCTTACCGGCGCCGGTTTCATCGACGGCCTCTCCGGTTTCAGCCGAATCTATCAGCGCTCTTATGTGGTCCCTTGCCGACAGCGTAAGGTCTATCAGCGTTTTTGTCACTGTAATTCTACCGTTTCTTACTTCGTCGAATACGGTCTCTACATCATGTGTAAAAGCAGCGACATCGTCAAAACCGAACATGGCCCCGGAGCCTTTGATTGTATGCATGGCGCGAAACACGCGGCCAATCAGATCTTCGTCATCAGGGGCCTCTTCAAGCTCGAGAAGCGAGGTCTCAAGCTCAGTTAACAATTCTGACGCTTCAACTTTAAAAGCCTCTCTTCCGGGGTCTGTATCGACATTACTCATCCCAGCACCTTCTTTACCACTGCCAGCAACTGGTCAGGTTTAAAAGGTTTCACGATCCATCCCGTGGCTCCGGCTGCTTTGCCTTCCTGTTTCTTTGCATCCTGCGATTCGGTCGTCAGCATGATGATAGGCACAAACTTATATGAAGGGTTCGCCCTCACTTCTTTCATCAACCCAATGCCGTCGAGATTGGGCATGTTGAGATCGGTTATAATCATTTGCACCTGCGCACTGTTTAATTTAGTTAAGGCATCTTTGCCGTCTACGGCTTCAACGACTTCGTATCCCGCTCCTTTTAATGTAAAACTGACCATTTGACGTACACTTGCCGAGTCGTCTACAGTCATAATTGTCTTGCTCATCTATACCTCCCTGGTAATATGTATATTATCCAAAAAAACGGCAGTCAGCTGTCAGCGATCAGCCTTCAGCAAAAGAAAGTATTGATCTTACGCCAAAATAAGCTTCACCTTACGGGTGAATGTAATTAAAAGCTGATAGTTGATGACTGACGGCTACATGTTTTTTTAGGATCATTGTTTATGTAATTTTAATCGGCTTAAACCACTACCATAAGCAGCGGATTAAGCCGATTAAAATTAAAAAAGTTCTACATTATCTCCCAATTCGTCTCCGCCGTTGTCTTCTGCAGCCTCATTATCTGAGGATTCGCCGGTTTCGTCCATTCCAAATAAATCGATCTCTCCCAGGTCAACACCTTCCATAACAGCTTCATGCACTTGTCTCTCGCTCTGCATTGTGTACCTCTCAAGCAATTCGGCAAGGTCCGGAGTAAATTCAACAGGGCATGCACTGTCCGATATACATTGGTTTACTTCAAACCGTATGTTATCAATTTCCGTTGTTATTGTACCTATTCGGTTTTTTATCGTCTTATCGAAGGAAATCATCGATATGACACCCAATATTTCGGTATTGAGCTTTTCGGCCTCTGCAAGAATTTCATTTATTGAATGTTTTAACTCGCCGCTGTGACGAAACAGTTTTTCCACTGCCTCATTCGTGTCCCTGCTGAAATCATGGATCAATCCCGCCAGGTTGTCAAAGTTGTTCTTTACTATCTCCTTCATCTCTTCTGTTGTTCCGCCCGAATTGTTCGTTTCATTAGATTCTTTAACATTCATACAGGCTTCTTGAACGGGAGTATCCGCTATGGTAAGGCTCATCTCTTTAATATTGGAAGATATATCGGAGAGGAGTTTTGATAATTCTTCCGCTTTTTGGGTACTGTCCTGCCCGCTCTCTCCAAGAATTGCATTTGCATCCTCTGCCTGTTCCAATATGAGACCGGATACTTTTAAAAGATGGCTTGAAATGTTTTCAGCGGCCTTTGTTGTTTCCTTCGCTACATTGTCAAGTTGCGCTTTTTGTATCTCAAGGGCTTTGGAAATCCAATGATTAAGCATAATTCTTTCATCTCCGTCTCTGCCTTGGAGAGATGCTGTCTTTTCTGCAATGTCCGATAAAGACTTCCCTGCATGTTCCATTTGCTGTCTGGTTATATCATGGAATTGAATGGCGGAAACGACTTCTCCTATCTCCGGCGTTATTCGGGAGGCGCGATCGGCCGTTCTGTTGCAGAAAAGTTTCGCCTCTTCGAAACTTGTCGATATCTCATCGATTAGGAGAGATGTCGAATCATTTATTACCTCAAGTTTTACTTTCAGATCGTTTTTTTGAATCAATGTATTCGATTGCAAAAGCGCTTCAGATATGGTGCTTATAAAAGTTTCATTTTCCTGTTGTAGCTTTTGTAATAATATTTCTCTCTGATCTTTATTGGCGTCGCTGTTAATTGCTTCCAACAGGGATGTCACATGATTAGAACATTCCATGCCTGCAAAGGAACAGGCATAGAGGTTTTCTCCTACCTTAAGAAACTCATTCTCCGTTTCCATGGCAATGGTTCCCAACTGGATCGCCAACTGTCTTAATGTTGTAATCATGTTTGAATAATTCATATCGATGAAAGTCTCTTTTTTCGTCTGCTCTCCATTCAATGGGTGACATCCCTGTTTTGTTAAAACAACTCTATATCCCCAAAGCTTTCTTCTGCATCGGAGTCTTCTCCTACTGCGGCCTGATGTATGTTTCGCTCGCTTGCCATTGTATAGAAATCCTTTAAATCTTCAAATTCCTCTGTCAGTTCATCTGTTTTTTTATCTCCGGCGTCTGCCTGCTTTTTACTCTCCTTTTTAACGATTTCCTCCAATCTTTTAATTACTTTTTCCAGCATATTTTGAATTTCCTCTCCAAAGCGGGTCTCCGATACAAGGAGTTTTACCTGAATCGCAATTGCCTGTGTGTTGGCCATGATGTTGTTCAACGATCTGGAGAGGTCTTCAATATTTGTTTCCATCCGCTGTGTCGATAACGGGACCCGCCTGAGCATGCTTCCTGTTCGTATGATTTGGGGAGTGACTTTGTCTGAGTAATCGAGATTTATTTCAGTTAACAGCTCATAGGTGCCTGAAAGCAGTTTTTGTTTGTCAGGCGCTTCCTTGTTAATACGTTTAGAGTATTCATCTATCATCTCGGAGAGTGCTTTTAAGCGATTATTAGAAAAGGTTTTGAGTGTTGTCACCAATTGTTCCAGTCTTTCCGTGGTCATTGTGAGCATGGAAATCGCTTTCTGAGCCTGGTATATGTTGTTCTCGGCCTGAGACAGGCTTCTCATTACTTCAGATGTCAAAGAATCATTAAAAAAACTCAGGCCCAGGATGGTTGTCAGATTATATTTAATCTCCTCTGTGTCCTGCAGTAACTGCCTCTGCGTCTCTCTGAGGTTGTTTATTGCTTTTATCTGCTCCACGGCGTTTTCCAGGATTTTATTAAAATTACCTTGTATTGTCTTAAATGCATTATGGAAATCCTTTAAACACTCTTTAAGCTGATCTGCCGTTATACGAAGAGCCGTTATAAACCATAATTTATCTCTGTCCGTTTCCAGTTTGTCATATCTCTCCTCAACTTTTAAAAGAATCTCTACGGCATGTTGAATTCTCTGGGTGTTTATATCGTCATATTGAATGGCGCCAATTATCTCGAATACGATTCCGTTTACTTTGTTCGAACGAGACTCTGCATCGTCACATGCTTTTGAGATATTTTTTGTTGATGAGAGCATTCGCTTCGCAGCCGTTGAAATTGTACGTTTATACGCTTTTAGAGCAGCGATTGAACTCTCCAGATCAGTAGTGATTCGTAATGTAAGATTGTTCATCGTGCCTGAGGCGTGTTGAGTTACGGTTACGATTTCATGTGTCAGGGGATGTGACTGTAAAAGAAGGCTGTCTACGATCGATCCTATTGTCTGCGCTTCAAGATGTTTGCCGGTATCTCCTTTTAACTGATCAACCGTTGGCGGCAGAAAGGCGTCCTGTTCAAGTGTATATGACCAGGTAAGTATTTCTTTCATGTTTTGATTAAACTCCGCCTTGCGCTCTATTAATGAGTTCATTTCTCTTGTGGAGTTGTCTATTTCATTGTATACTTTATCCAGTGTTGTCCTCAAATCCCCAAGACCCATATCGTTTCCGTTTTTGATCCTGTCCTGTATCAAATTCGCTTCTGTGGCGCTTTTGGCAAAACCGCCGGAAAAGTTTCCGATATGTTCGCCTATACTAAAAAAGCCTTTTTTACTTACCTTAGGAACTCTTTCAAGAGCTTTTATAATGTTTTGAATTTTTGTCAGGTTGGTTGTTTTATTTTTTTTGGACTTCATAATGAGTAATGCCTCCTTATTGTCAGGTTATTGAAAGCAAAAGGGCAATAACTTTTTTCATTTTAAATCAATAACGGCTCACTGTTTGCTGTGAATCGTTACTTCTTTTTTCTACCGATTACATCTATGATTTTTTTTGCAAGTATATCCGGTTGAAATTTGGCGATAAAACCATCGGCCCCTACCTGCTCCGCCTTGATTTGATTTGTGGGGTTACTCATCGAACTGTGCAGTAGTACAAAGGTGTCCCTTACATCGGGAGTCGATTTGATCTCTCTTGTAAAAGTAAAACCGTCCATGCCCGGCATCTCTATGTCGCAGATGATCATGCAGTATCTGTTTTTGGCGTCAGCATCGTTTTTCAGTACTTCTATCGCTTCCGTCGCCGATTCGAAACTTTCATATGTCAGGTTAAGTTGGTCTAATACGGATTGTATAGCTATTCGCGCCGGCTTCGAGTCATCGACGAGTAAAACATGGCGACTGCACGCCTCTGAAGAGATTACCCGGTTGAGTACTTCTTCCGATACATCGGCATCGAGGCCAAGTATTTCGATGAGCATTTTTTCTATATCAAGTATCTGGATCATCTCGTTTTCATCTGTATAGGCGATTGCCGTTAAATATCCGCTGTCGGAAAGTATATTGTTAGGGCTCTTTATATCGCTCCAGCTCCTTGTGATCAGTTTGTCGGGGTTGGTTATTAACAGTCCCTGGATATTCGTATTGTATTCGCATACAATTATATAACTGAGGTTGTTTTTATAGTCCTGTGCAGGCATTCCGAGAAACTCGGACATGTCTATTGTAATGACAGCTTTGCCTCGAAAGTCGATCGTACCCTTTACGGTATGGTGGGCATTCGGTATTTTTGTGATGACATCGGGACACTCTATCACTTCTATTATCTTAAATACATTGATACCATACATCTGACTGTCGGTAAGCGAAAACACAAGCATCTCCATCTGATTGCTGAATGCGAGTTGTGATCTTTGTCCTGCCTCGATTAATGTACTGTCTTTCATTTTGTCAGCCTCCTCCATCATTTTTTTATAAAGAACAGTTTCCCTATCCTCAGACAAAAGCGGGGTGAGGATAGGATTTATAAGTGTGATATACATTCATAACAGTCTGAAAAAGTTAAAACTCACAGCGCCCTTTGACAGATTATGTTACATAAAGAATAATGAACTATTATAACGATTTAAAATGGTTTTAACAACACATTAATTATTTACCAAAAAAAAACATAAAAGCTGAAATTAGGGCTATTTTTGTGATAGAATGGTACATACTCAGACTGACAGGTTTCGCCGTATCGCATGTCGACTTTGCGTAAGTTCTGTTTTTTTGTTTCAGCTTTTTACTCTTCAACTATTAACCTGGCGAATAAACATATCGAAAAGAAGTAAAGAAATGTTATAATATTTGATGGAAAAAACAGATGCCCGCAAGCATACACAAGAAGTCCAACAGGAATTAAGAAAGCAGGCAGTACGCCTGAGAAAACAGAAGAGAAAATACAGGGAGATATCAGAAATAACAGGAGTCCATATAGACACCGTATGCAGATGGTGTAAATCATATGAGAGAGGAGGATCAAAAGCATTACAGCAAAAGAGGCGAGGC
>JAREWP010000081.1 GCA_029001845.1 Candidatus Magnetocorallium paracelense
ACCAGGGCGAAGTTACCGGTTTTTGTAAAATATTTCATCATACTTTGTTGATAGTTGAAAATGGATTTGTGCTCAATCACAACGCCCTTTGGTCTTCCTGTTGAGCCGGATGTGTAAATTACATAAGCCCGATTGTCCGGGCTGATTTGTCTCACCGGATTTTCCCCTGAAAAGACTGCAAAATCTTCCCATCTATCCAATAAAAGAACGGTAGGGGCAGGTTTGAAACCTGCCCCTACACGGGGTGTCTGCAAAAGACTTTGCGTTAACACTACATCTACCCCGGAGTCTTCCAACATAAACTGTAAGCGTTCCTGCGGATAATCGGGGTCAAGGGGTACATAGGCGTAGCCCGCCTTTAAAATTCCCAGTAAACCGATTATCATTTCCAAAGAACGGTCAAGGAAGAGACCTGTCAGGGGTTCTGGGGTCGAAGGTTCAGGGTTCAGTGTTAGCAGGCAATGGGCCAGTTGGTTGGCTTTTTGGTTCAGTTCCCGATAGGTCAGTTGTTGATTCTCAAAGACTAATGCAATTTTGTCCGGTGTTTTTTCTACCTGTGACTGAAATAGATCCACTATGGTTACATTTTGGGGATAATCGGTTTCCCTTTGGTTCCAGGCTATCAATTTTTGTTGCTCGTCATTGGTCATTAATGGAATTTTACGAATCGATTCATCGGCATGATCGAGAACATACGCCAGGATCATCATAAAACGAGCGTAAAAACGTTTCATCTTCTCATCATTAAAATAGAGCAGGTTATAGACAAAATCTATTTGCACATCCTCATTTTCATAAAATTCCCATACCGATATCGTAAGGGGAATCTGTTCATAATTGTTCTCCATGGGAGTGGGTTTGCCTTTAAAGGGGCCGAAATCAACGTCATTATCATATTTGGCGAATATTAACTGAATATCGAATAATTGCCCCTGTCCCCTCTTTTGGAGTCCCAATTTGCGATACAAGTCACTAATAGGCAGTCGCTGGCGGCGATAATCCGATTTGAGCACATCTCCGATTGATTTTAAGAGCTCTCTGAAACTCAGATCCGTTCCAAAGTTCAACAATGCAGGGCTTACTCCCATAAACAATCCCACAGTTTCCTTAAATGAGGCGTTGCTCCTGTTCAGTATGGGCAAACCGGCAACCAGTTCCTCTCTTTGCGTAGTACGGGTAAAGTAAGCGTACAAGACGGCAAGCATGACCTGGGAAGGCGTGGATTGCATCTCTTTTGCAAAGGAGAGAAGACGGTTGTAAAAGGGACGTTCAATGTAAAAGACCTGGCGTTCGGCGGTCTGAAGTTTGATAGCTGTGGTATTGTCAATGGATCTGTTTGAATAGTTTACAGGAAACAAGGGTTCCGGGGGAGTTTTATACTTTTCCACCCAGTATTGAAGGTCTTTGTTATAGCGGGAGGACTCCAAATAGAGTCGGTCATGTTCGATAAAATTCACATAAGAGGGGCCTGTAAAATTGTTGGAGAAAGCGGAGTTTTCTCCCTCTGACAGAGCACTGTAAATCTTTCCCAATCTTTTGTTAATCAGCGCCATGCCCCAGCCGTCCAAAATCAAATGATGGTAAACACTTACAAAGTGAAAGCGATCTTCTCTTACCTTGATTATGGAAAAGCGAAACAGAGGCTTATGATACAGATCAAAGGATTTAACAAATTCATTTTCCATCCACTCCGTTGCAGCTTGTTGCGGATTATGATCTTCGGAGAAATCAAAAAACGGAATCGATACTTTCATCTCCTCGGGAAAATTCTGCAAAGGGATCTCAGATTCGCCGGGCGTCATAATTGTGCGCAAAGCGTCGTGTCCTTGTATGATTAAAGCCGCCGCCCGTTCAAGTAAGAGTGGATCTATGGCGCCGAGAATGTGAATATATCCGCCTATGTTGTACAACGGCGCATCAGGGTGCAGCATCTGGTCGAACCAGATTTCACGCTGCGAGGATGTGAGAGGGTATTGGTTTAGCATATTGCCTTTATTCATATCTTCATATTCTCCGGATTGTATATATAATAGTAACGCGCTCGTTGCAACCAAGAATATAAAATATTAGCGAGTATTCAGTAAAGGGATCAAAGAGATATTATCATTAAATTATATCCAATCTACTATAGATTCTTTGTTTTGTCATAAGGTTCCTTCTGTAGTCATTGCGATTTGTTATAATGAAACACTACCACTTTTCTCGACGAAGCCTTTATTGAAAGAGTCGGTTTCGATGACGAACATATACATAGATGAGATATTTTAGGAGTGTAGTGTCATGTCAAGTTTGATCTGTCATTTTGACCAAAGGGAGAAATCTTCACCGGTTGTTTATGCGCCACCGTGGAAGATTTCTCTCGACCCTTCGCTACGTTCGAAATGACAGATTGCTTACGTCAATTAATGCTTGACACGACACTAGTAGAGCGTCAAGTAGAAGTGTAAGACCAGCGGCAAAAGTCACCCATATGGTAAAACCTACAAAAACCAAAGGTGAAGTAAAGGCGATTCCTCACAAACCTGCAGTAAGAGACGGAGTCGATCTTCACATAGACGAAAGCGAAAGCGACGCAGACGACAGCGTTTTTGAGAAATACTAAGTTTATTTTCCAATGATCAAATTCCAAAGAATGGATTTGATCATTGGAACAAACACTAATGACCCTCTGGGCCACTACAAAGCATGAAAATGTAGCGGCAGATAGCTTGCTTCTTACTCATAATGCTTTAAATTTATTGCGTTATCACCCTATTTAAGGTTCATCTGTCTAATTAACGTTCAAATTCAAACAAAACAAAGCGTCATTCCCGCAGTCCCTTTAAGCGGGAATCCAGAGTCTGAAAAAAAGAAAAGGGGTTATGGAAGGAGTTCAAGAGCGCTGGATTCCCGCCTAAGGGATTACGGGAATGACGATATTTTGTTTTTGAAACCATAGGTGATTAAGACAGTTGAAACCCAAACATGAACAGCCGATTTTGATACCCCTCACTCAAAGCATCCATTGGCAAGACACCGTTTGTGCTTAAATTTCCAGCATTCGATTAACTTCAGAAGTAAAGCTGATTTTTTTTGTTTGAAGTTTTTTAGCGACATCTTCTTAGTTAAACCTGCCTCATCTGTATCTACAGTTTAAAATATGCCTGTTTGCAGGGTGATTGTTTATTTTTAGCATAATATTAAGTATTCCCATGGCTGTCAGCTATCAGGAGTCAGCTAAGAAAAATCAAAACGCTACGTTAAAAACAGCGATCACTTGAAAGTGATGTGATAGTTTTCATGTTATAGGCTAAAAACAGAGAGCTGACCGCTGAATGCAGTTTTTAGTTAAATATTCCCACTGTCTCTTTAAAAAAGGCATTCCTCCCGTTAAGTACGAGTAATTCGATTACCAAATCTTATTTTTCAGTTGTACGTGTAAAGCATATATACAACATCCTTGGTATGATATGGAAAAGCGAGAATTGCGTTTTTTTGGAAATGCTAAAAGAATGAAACTGTTTCAGCCAAGGGATACAGCCTTATTACCGTTAGAGCCACAGCCTGCCAGGACATCTTCACAAGGAATTTTTTACCCCTATTCACATATGAACCTGAAAACAGCAGTCAGCTTTCAGTTGAAGATTGAAATATGTTATCCAAAGACACACTTTTTATAAGTTAATTTCATAATAAAACTATATTGTAAAAAATAAATTATAAATAAATATAAAATTTACTTGCATTATATAAAAAACATTTCATATTATATTAAATATAACATCTAATATATGTATATAATTCAGTAATATTTTAACGGAAGCATATGAAAAAGAGCAGCCGGCGTTATTGATATGGGGTGGTTACAGATAAAGTAACATTTCAAACTTCAGAGAGGGGAACTTACTACATTTATTATTATACTTATTAATCTTTATATCAGAAAGGAGTAAAGAAGAAATGAATACAAAAATAATACTTATCTCGCTTGTCATGTTTTTTAGCCTGTCTGCAGCACAGCTTTCTCCAGCAAATGTATATGCTGAGAGTTGTCTGTATGACACCCATTACAGTCAGGGATGTTCGGAAGCGTGCCAGAATGCCGGAGTGTCTGAAGACAGTAGCCAATATTACAAATTATTACCCCACATCTGACGACATCACAAGTAAAAAGCCTTACGTGCCTAAAACTGACGTAATAATGAAGGATCCCTATTACAATAGAACAGGCAAAATCGGGCAAGATATGGTGAAATACAAAATAAAGCTCTCAGATATTAAGGGGACACCTGCAACAGTGAAAGTAACGATGAACTACCAGTCTATTCCACCTGCTTATCTTGCATCCAGATTCAAAGATGGTTATAAAGGCAAAGTGCTTGGCCCGGCCACAAAACGGATCATGTATATGGCGAGCCGGCTGAACCTGAACAAACTTGACTTGAAGAGCACTCCTTTGGATGACAATTCATTTGATGTCGTTAAAAACTGGACAATCAGACTAAGTCAGGACCGGAAGTCTGTTAAGTAAATGAACCTAAAAATGGTAATTAGCGGACAGAGATCAGCAGCCAGCCAGAAAAAATCAAAGCGTTACGTTATAAAAAGGTTCACCTAAAAACTATCTGTGTTTTTTTTAATGTAACACACTGAAAGCAGAGAGTTGATCTCTGAATGCTGATAGCTGACCGCTTTTTACAAATAACAAATAAATTTTAATGGAGGTTTTTATGTTAAAGAAGGAATTGTTTTGTTGCCTGGCAGCCATACTCATATCTATTTCGTTTATAGGCAATGCATGCGGTGAACCGAATCAGATAGACTACGCCGTCTCATTTCAGGCAGATAAAAGGGATTCAGACGGATGCAGAGATGTGAAAGTTGTAAATGACAAATGGGAGTTTCCAGAGTATATGACCAACCCCGCCATGACATGCCCCGATGCGTGGTCATGGAAGGTCTTTTTGGAAGCCATTTCTTCGGAGTTTTGGATTAACTGGGCCTATGACAGCTACTCCTTTCCCGAAAAACCCATGCCCCTATGCACAACAGGGCAGAAGGACAAAAGTTCATGCTGCGATCCCGATTCAGAGAGTAACCCCGGATATAACAACACAGACAACCCTGCTGTCAACTGCCCTTACTACCCCGGAGATCATGACAACTCATCGGGAAACAGGGTAACTGCAAAAGTATCAACTTCACATGCCTCTTCCATGGTTGCAATGGCCGGCGGCCCTGATCCGGGTCGTGTCATCAGGCAGGAAGATGCGGAGATGGTCTTTCGCAACAAACCGATGTGGAATTATATCTTTGACAACAACCTCTACAACGAGGAGGGCCTTGGCGAACTTTATAAGCGCGCTGACTCAATGGTAAAAAATGATTCACCCTACATAAACGGCGCCGGCTTTGCCAAAGATTTGAATATTACAGGCTATAACAAAGCCCCTACAGGACCACCCAGTCCTGACTGGTTCTACAATCCGGGTCCCGTAAAGACTTATCAGGGAGTACAGGTCGACTATATGTGGGGCATTCTGTTTGCAAATCCAATAGGAGGCAGTGTGGAGTAATAAACGATGGACAAAAAAGAAAGAAAGGAAATGCAACAACTTAAATGGAAGACAGTTCATGTGGCAATATCAAAAGAGGACTTTGACGAGAATTTTACATTTCTAAATACAGCTGTCGCCCTGAGATCAAGCAAAGAGGATTGGCCGCTGATGACAACGACCGGAATTTACGGGCCGATTAAACCGGGGCAGAAAGTAATCCTCACCCCCGGAGAAGGCGCAGGAGTAGCTGTGCGGATACTTGGGCTGATACGGTGGCGTTAAGAAGCAGCGCGCCTTATCACAATATTTTTTTGAAAGACGTGAATTGATAAATATGCCTAACCGGTTCGCTGTAAATAACAATGCAGGTCAGGCTTTATTATTTGAAATGCGCTTTAGGGAGGCAGGACAGACAGGATAAGAAAATCTTGTCACATCCTGCCTGTCCGTTAAGAAAAAAAATCAATGAAAGTTCTGAGTGGTCATAAAAAACTTATTATAGCTTTAAAACTTCCTGAAGATGAGGCACTTCCTGCCAGATTGTCAGATAGTTTTCTACAAAACGACGCATGCCAAAGGCCGTTGTGAATATGGCCAGTTGCTCAATCATCTTGTCTATCCATAATTCGCGATTATTAAAAAACATATCCGTAACGCCTTCGAAGCTTTGCCCGAACTCACCGGAATAGGCGTGCATCAGCTCCACCCTTCTGTCGAAACTGTCATATTCTTCCTTAGGAACGATTTTTGAAGGGCCGAAAAGAAAAGAGGCGTCTGAAACGCCGTACACAGACTCTGCAATCCGCATGTATTCGTACATAAAACCATCGTCTGTATGCATAACCAGCCTTAAGGGATTTTTCATAGGGCTGGTGCCGGATGCTTCGAAACCCTTAACAGGGGTAGCGATGTTCATATCGAATTTAGCGAACATCTCTCCGTCGTCCATATCGTAGTTCTCTTTAAAGACGAACCTGATTTTACCGCGTGAACGCTCTCTGATTTCAGTCTGTCTCAGAAGAATCTCATTCAGCATATCCTTGGCTTCCTGATCGTTGGGGTGGGGCTTACCGGAAACGACAAATACAACACGTTCATCGTCTTTTAAACGCTCGCCTATTTTTCTGTACGCATCGATTGCCTGAGGAAGGACTATGGAAGAATTCTGTTTATACTCCTTCATTCTTCTGGCATGCACAACAGTAAGGGTTTTTTCCAGATTCGGTTCACTTAAAAAGTCACTCACGCCGTGCTGAAGCTTTATGAGCCTGTTTATATAATCTACGGTTTCAGCCTTTTCCGCCAGATGATATCTGTATACAGCCTCTCTGAAGGCTTTTACCTTCTTTAACATCATAAACTTAACGCCACTCATATAATCGACTTCCGTATTGCCGGTATACTTTGAAAAGACCTCTCTCAATTCGATGGATTTGCCGTTCCAAGTACGTTCGTGAATCGAGTTGGTAACATTTTCCATCTTATGGGATTCCTTTGGGAAAATCTGCTCATTCGTTACTTTCTGGTGCAGCTTGGCGACAGCATTGGCGCGACAGGCGAAGAATATCGCCATATCCGCCATGGAAATGCCCCATGTTCCCATGTGTATCTCGCCGAAACCTCTGAATTCTTCTCCCTGATGCAAGGGGAAATCTTTATTACAGAGACAGAATATAAGATTAAGGTCTCTTGGATCGAGAATACTCCTCATAAGCTGTACGTCATAACTGTCAAAAGCCGCTCTTGCAATTGTATGAGTAACGAATGTGATCTGGTTCCTTGTCCAATCAAAGGCCTCTCTGAACAGCGATTTATTGTCTCTGACAATCTGATCGATTCTGGACTCGTCGGTGAGATCGACACCCTTTTCCTCTAAATACATTCTCATCATAATAACGGGCGTAAGGGCGGCGTGTCCTTCATTGAGGTTTATATGAGTATGTTTCAGTTGGAATTCTTCTTTCATGTAAATAGAGAGATAAGCCAGACCGTACTGAGAAACGAGCTTCTTCTCGTGGGAGGGATACAATTCCTCTGTTACATATCTCTTATGCGCTGTCTGATTGCTGTGGAAAGTCGTAAAGTAGATAACGGGATTGATCATGCCGCTGACTTCGCTGACATGGCCGTGAATCGCGATCAGTGCTTTCGTGGGCCCGCCGAAACCTCCTGATGTCGGTATATCTATCTCAATTGTCTTTCCGCCATCGTCTCTTAAAAGTGTAATCTGCTCGTGTTCGATGGTTTTCCATCTGGCGGGAACCGGTATTTGCGCTCTGTTAGCAACATTGACCATCTGGTCTCCGTAACCGTGCTCAGGGAGGATAGCGAAAGTAATCAGCGGAATGTCCATATCGGTGGCCTGCTTATGTTTGTCACCGGCAAGCACTCCCAAGCCGCCGCTGTAAGTCTTTATATCGTTCTGAACGGCTATCTCCGAACAAACCTCAAAAACACAGGGAACATTGTGTTCGACTAAAAAATTGAGCATTTCTATGGTTGCCGTTGAAATTTTCTCTCCAAGCTCACCTGTTTGAACTTCGTCACCCCTGCTTTTTGAATCATTAAACTCTTTTATCAGTTTTTTGTTACTCTCCTTCATCTTTTTAAGGAGAGTTGTCGCCTTGTCATCAAGCGAGGAAAAAGCCTCTTTAACAAATTTTTCCGAAATGCCCGGTTCGACCTTAAAATGTTCAATAATCTTTTTATTCACCGAATCTTCGGTAATTGTCTCTCCTTTATGACTTCCTCTGTCTACCGAATAACTGTCTTTCGATAAGGCAGCCTCGAGCTCCTTGACGTCACTGTCCGAGAGTTTGGGTTTATAATTAAGATATTCGGCCAGAGCCTTGTTGAGTTCTCTGACGAATTCCTCATGATGGAATCCCTTGAAAACACCGGAACTTTGTTTGTTTGTTGTTTTAGCTGCAGACATCTTGCTCCCTTTTTTTAAATAGATTTTTGTAACTACTCAGGTGGATAGACGATGAGGTTAAAGACTTTCAGGTAAGATATGCGGTATCGTTAAAACTTTAAACTTTTTATTGACTGATGAATTCGAGTTGTTTTTTTCAGTCTTCAGCCTAAACACCTGAGTAGTTACGAGTTTTTTAGTAAATTCTCAATAAGGTGAGGTATTTTAGCCGTTGTTTATATTTACTCTGTAAGGAAAAAATGCACAGAGATTACCTCAACCTATTGAAAAATCACATGAACGATATTGGAGTTGAAAAGATTACGAAGGATAACACATGAACGGATATAAAAACAACCCCTTTGTAAAGTAATTGTAAATGCCTGACAGACACGAGTATTCAGCAAACAGCCTCAGGTGATACTACCATTCCATATAACATTTCGATCTCTTTGGCCCAAAGAGACTCATCTATTGTTTCCAAAATAAGGGGGATATCGTTTAAACGATCATCATTCATGATAAAGCTGAAAGGAGATTTACCCAGCGTTCCAAAACCAATGCTGTGATGCCTGTCTATCGCGGAACCCTGATTCGCTTTTGAATCGTTGAGGTGCATACCCATCAGGTATTTAAAACCGACAATTTCATCGAATTCGCTCATCGTTGCCTCATAACTCTCCTTGTCACGAATATCATAGCCGGCAGAGAAAATATGACAAGTGTCAATGCATACGCCAATTCTCGACTTATCTTCGACCATTTCGATAAGTTCGGCGATCTGCTCGAAACGGTAACCAATATTACCGCCCTGCCCTGCCGTCGTTTCTATCACCAGTGAGACGCCTGAGGTAGCGTTCAAAGTCTTATTCAATCCTGCTGCAACCAGTTGCAGACATTCCGCAACAGGACACTTTTTCAAATGACTGCCCGGATGAAAATTGAGTCTGTCAAGCTCAAGATCACGACATCTTTCCACTTCATCGATAAAAGCATTAAGAGATTTTTCTCTGGCGCTCTTATCGGGATTTCCGAGATTTATAAGATAACTGTTATGGGGAAGTATGTGCTTTACAGGGATACCGCTGTGGAGAAGATTTTTCTTAAATTCATCTATGTTTTTTGAAGTCAAAGGGGATGCATGCCATTGTCTCTGGTTCTTGGTAAACAGAGCAAATGCCTTTGCTCCGATTTTTATGGCATTTAGAGGCGCATTTTCCACACCTCCCCGTATACTTACATGAGCACCAACATATTTCATAATAATATACCGATAATTACTCCAATTCCTCAATCTAAAATTAATAATTCACAATTCCCGGTATTATATCTCTTAAAATTAAAAAAAGACATCCCCTTTTTTCTTCAAATTATCGACTTAAAAATGCTACAATCTTTATATCATAACTTTCCCGGAGGTTAAATGGAAAATACACTCTATGATGTTTTAATAATTGGCGGCGGACCGGCAGGTCTTTCTGCAGCTCAATATGCAGCAAGAGCGAACCTCAGCACCGCTGTTCTTGACAAATCTCAAACAGCCGGAGCTCTTGCTTTTACAAATAAAATTGAAAATTACCCGGGACTTGCTCCTACAACCGGGCCTGAATTACTCGATATTTTCAGAAACCAGGCAACAGGATTCGGCGCCGAGTATATAGAGGCACAAGTCATCGGAGTAAAACTTGACTCCGAAATAAAAGAAGTTTTTACAATGGGGCCGGTTTATAAAGGTAAATCCGTTATTATCGCAACAGGAGCGATGGGCAGAAAACCATCTATGGCGGGAGAGTCGGAATTTCTCGGTAAAGGAGTCAGTTACTGCGCCATATGCGACGCTGCTTTTTATAAGAATAAAATAGTTTGCGTAATAGGAGATTCCGAGGAAGCTGTAAAAGAAGCCGGTCTGTTGTCCAGATTTGCCGAAACAGTATATCTTATAGCTCCTTCCAAAGAGCTTAAAGTAAACGAATACAGCCATATTTTGGATGAAAAGAACATTAAAACTCTCCTGCACCACTCCGTTAAGGAAATAGCGGGCGACGAAATAGTCGAGACAATTAAACTTCTTAACAAATCGAGCAATAAAGAGAGCGAACTTTCGATAGACGGTGTTTTTGTTTATCTCCATGGAAGCAGACCTGTTGTCGACTTCCTGAATTTTGCCGTAGACATTAGCGATGAAGAGTGTATATTAATAAATAAGATGATGGAAACCAATATAGAGGGAGTCTTTGCAGCAGGTGATGTCGCCTGTACGGAAGTTAGACAGGTCGTAATTGCAGCGTCGAATGGCTGTATTGCAGCTTTGTCGGCTGAAAAATTTATTAATAAAAGGAAGAAAAGAAGATATGACTGGGCGAAGTCAAAGGATTAAAAACCATAGGTATTCCATTTCTTACATTCCGGGCATCTTCCGGACCACTCAAGGCTCAGGTAATCACAGTTTGAACATGAATAGGGGATGTGAAGGGCGCTTTTCATATCAAGCACTTTTAAAAACTCCTGAGCTGCATCTTCGTACTGATTTCTTTTGAGATAAATACTGCCTCTAAGTTTACAGGTCTCCTGAAAAAACATACCCGAATCGACTGAATTGAGTACATCCATGGCGTCATCCAGCATCTCCAGCCTGTAATAGAGTTTACCGAGAAAGAGTTTAAGAGTATCCCGGTCCGGCTCTTCAGTAATGGCGTTTCTGTAAATCCTTAACAATCTTGACGGTTCCCCTGTATTAATCAGTAAATCTTCCAGCCTGATCAGTAAAATAATGGATTTTACCTGGGAGTAGGTTTTTTCGAGATAATTAACGGCCTCTTCCGCATTCCCTTCGGTTAGTATTACCTCCGCCATACCCAGATGGGCAGGAATAAAAAATTTATCTGTTTTCAAGGCGGTTTTGAATGCCTTTTTTGATTTTTCCAGTTCGTTATTTTCAAGGCTCTGCCTGCCGTATTCATACTCATAACCGATTAAAAGCCGATTTTCGATCTCTTTCTCCTCATCGCTCGACTTCCGTTTAAGAATTGTTTTTTGTAAATACACAAGATCATCCCACTTGGAAAGAGATTCGAAGAACTCTCTCTTTTTATAAATAGCCGATATATCATTTGAATCGATAGAAAGGATATCTTCCACCAGTGCCAGCGCATCGTTAATTTGACCTGCTTTTTCTTTCAGTATAGTAAGTTTCAGTAATACTTCACGGTTTTCACTGTCAAGGTTCCTGGCTTTTTGATAGTATTCCCCAGCCTTTTTTAAGTCATCTTTTTCCAGATAAATATCGCCAAGCCTGATAAGAGATAAGATATGAGAGGAATCTTCTTTAAGAACGTTGTTAAAATGAACGACAGCCTCGTCCGGTTTATTGCCAAAAGCCATATACTGGAGAGCCTTTGAATATGAATTATTTATCTTTTCTTCTGTTTTTCTTTTCTTCTGAGTCTGCTTATTTCTTATATAACGTTTTGTACCGCTTAAAAAAAACACAAAAGAAACAAAAAGCGCTCCAATAGTACTTGAAATTATAATTAAAGCGACCTTTGGAAGTGTATATAAATGATTGTTGTAAATGGTAATAGTAACCTGGTCCATATTAAAAAAAGCAATATCCGCCAATATGGCCAGTACGATTATAAACAGAAAAGCTATAAATTTATCCATAAGAATTTACCTGGAAATAATTAACCTAAAAAAAGCATTTAGCTGTCAGCCATCAGCTGTCAGCTCTTTAATCGTAACACTTCATGTTTTAAAACAGATTCATCCGTAAGGTGAAGCTTATTATTAGCGTATCATCAATTCTTTCCTTCGCTGAGAGCTGACTGCTGTTTTCAGGATTAATCATTCAACGACTTTAAGATCAATGAATTCGCCTTGTTCTGCAAATGTGTCGACATCCAGTCTTGGCGCATCTATCCACAAACTTTCCAAGTCGTAATATTTTCTTGTCTCCTCATCGAATATATGGACAATAACATCGTTATAATCCATTAAAACCCACTGCCCGCCGGTAAGTCCCTCAACACCAAGAGTTCTCTCATTCCGAGTTTTCAGCTCCTTTTCTATATTATCCAGCACAGCCTTGGTATGAGGGTGATTGTCACAAGTACATATGATAAAATAATCGGTAATCACTGTCAATTCTCTTACTTTGAAAACTACAATATCTTTGCCCTTTTTATCTTTAACAGCGTCTGTGATCGCTTTTAATTTACCTGTACTATCTTTAATAACGACTCCTTACCTTGCATAAAGTCCGTTAGACATTATAAATGATTCAACTTTTTCTGGCAACAAATATTTTATACTCTTTCCGTCTCCTAAGAGATTTCTTATTAAAGTAGCGGATATATTCATGGGAGTAACATTCAGAACAAGCAGCGAGTTGCCGTTTTTAAGTTTTGTTTCATAACGACTCAATGAACTGCGCTCAAATATTGAAGCACTCTCAGCGGATATCTCGACAAAAGGTGAAGAGGTCAAATCTTTAATATGTCCGGGAGGCCTGGATATCACTACAAGGTTTATACACTCTAATATACTTTCGGGATCATACCAGTTAACTATATCCAAAAAGGCGTCTAGTCCTAAAATAAAGTAGAGATCATCCTCCGGGTGTCTTTCTTTTAGTTCTTTTAATGTATATGCCGAGTATGATAATTCATTTCTCTCGAATTCGATATCCGAGACCTCGAACAAGGGGTTATCCTCCACTGCCATCCGAACCATCTGCAATCTCTCTTCAGGTGAGGCAAGAACGCCCTTTTTTAAAGGCGGATTGTGAGCCGGTATAAACAGTACTTTATCAAACATAAGAGAACGGGCGACTTCTTCGGCGGCCCTCAAATGCGCATAATGAACGGGATTGAACGTACCTCCGAACAACCCTATTCTACCAGAGGATTTCATATCGCGGAAGTTATAAAATTAAAACAGAATTGTCGCAGTGGCCGTAAGGACTTGGAACATATTTATCGGCTTTCCAGTCATTCTCCCACTTCGTTTCGTCTATAAGGAATCTGTATTGATACTCCCTGCCGCATTCAAGATCTAACGTTACTGTGTAATTACCGTTGCTAAGGCATTTTAGAGGTGTGGCGTAAACATCCCAGTTATTGAAATCTCCGACCAGATGAACTGAGCAGGCATCGGGCGCAGCTTGAGAGGGAAGTCTGAAAGTCACTCTGCAAATGTTTTTTTCGGTAATAAACTCTTTAATAAGGCCTGTGAATTCATTGCTGTCATCCTCTCCGAATGTCCTGTTGTCATCCCCTATGTTATTACTTGAAGCATCTGTTTGGCAATTACGCTTGTTTGCCGAAAAATCTTCCCCAAGAGCCTGGGAGTCAGATGAATTGCGCGCCTCATTAATCTGATTCGACTCTTCTTCTCCATTTTTATTAATCCGAGATTTTTTCATAAATACTCCCCGTTAAGCAGGCTCAAAAGATTGCTACATTTTAAAGAACTTTATTACTATAACATATTACAGATCAGTGAAGCACTATGACGCCTTTTTTCTTGTCCACTCAATCAACCCGCCCGATTCGATAAGTTCCTGCATAAAAGGAGGGATTGGTTTTGCTTCATACTCTTTGCCGGTGGAAACACAGGTTATCACCCCTCTGTCGGCATCCACCTCTATAACATCGCCCTCCTGAATAGAGTCCGGAGCTTCCAGGGATTCGAGTATGGGAAGTCCTATATTAAAAGCGTTTCTGTAAAAAATCCTTGCAAAGCTCTTAGCAAGAACCACTTGAATTCCAGATGCCTTAATTGCTATAGGCGCGTGCTCTCTCGATGAGCCACAACCGAAATTCTCATCAGCAACGATTATATCGCCGGGACTGACTTTTGAAGGAAAATCTCTGTCAGCATCCTCCATAACATGCTTCGCCAGCTCTGACGGTTCCGAGGTCGTTAAGTATCTGGCGGGAATTATAGCGTCTGTATCGATATCTCTGCCAAATCTCCACACTTTCCCTTTCAAAATCATAAAAAACCTCCTAAGCCATTTGATTTTTTGCTTCAGCCTAAATACCTGAGTAGTTATTTTCTCTTAAACATCTTTCTCAATTCTCCTTGAGATATAAAAATCCTGGTCGGTCTGCCATGAGGGCAGTGCCACGGGTCTTTTGCGGAATCCAGATCATGAAGGAGACGATTCAGCTCCTCGTTGGAAAGAATTGTTTTGCCCCGCACCGAACTGTGGCAGGCGATTTTCTTTGCAACGGCGTCTTTAATAAGATCGACAGGAGAGTCCGAGGCTATCTCTATAAAGGATAATGCAATTTCAGAAAGAATATCTGATAAATCAGCCTCTTCCAGCTCCATCGGCAATGACCTTACGATAAATGTATCCTCTCCGAACTCATCCAAATCAATACCCATGGCTCGAATAACATCTATTCTGTCCGCTATCAGAGTAAACTCTTTTTTAGGCATTCTTACATGTTGAGGAAAAAGCAGCCTGTGGGAGTCAAGTTTTACCGTATCTGACAGTTTCTCATATAACACCCGTTCATGAGAAGCGTGATGATCCATAATATAAATGCCCTCCTTCTCAGGATAAAGGGCGTAAACATCGCCTGCATAGACAAAACTTCTGTTTACTCTGTAAGGCATAGGGGGCTGTTCCTTAAACTCTGCTGAATAAGAACCGGCAAGCCCGCTGTCGGAGTCAGACATGATCGAAGGATTCCCGCCGGTTCCGGATTGAATATTGTATGGCGCTCTCGAAGTCGGGTGAGCTTTCTCTTTGCCTTCATAACCGGTAAAACCTTTATATGAATGATCGAGTGAATTATGCACACCACCCCCCTCCTGGGTGTCTCTTTGTCCTAATACGGCATCTCTGGCGCAGGCCCTGATAAACCTGTAAACTCCGTCTCCGTCAACAAATCTGATTTCCTTTTTTTGAGGATGCACATTAACGTCCACAAGCTCGGGTGATATAAAAAGGGAGACAAAAAAAACAGGATGATGTCTGTCAGGCAAAAGCTCTTTGTATGCCTGATATATTGCGTGTCGTAAAGAGTTGTCTCTTACAGCTCTTCTGTTTAAAAACATATATTGCAAAGATCTAGATTTTCTGTAATTATTCTCTTTAGAAACAAATCCCCTGACAGAAAAAATACCTGACTTCGACTCGAATTCATTTAGACCCTTTAAAAACTCACTTCCATGAAGCTGACTGATTCTCTCTGCCTGCGAAGAGCAGGCAGGGAGCTTCAAGACCTCCCTGGATTCGGAAAAAAGCGTAAATCCCCTTTCCGGATAAGCAAGAGATGCCTGAGTGACAGAGTCTATGATATGGTAGAGTTCCGTGGAATCGGCTTTAAGAAATTTTTTTCTTACAGGTGTATTGTAAAACAACTCCCTTATTTCAATGACCGTACCAAAAGCAGCTGTTTCTCCTGTTCTTTTTATTTCGCCGCCTTCTATTTCAATAACCGTACCGACAGAGCCTTTAAGCGCTGTTGTTATCTTCATTACAGAAACCGACGCAATCGAAGAGAGCGCCTCTCCTCTGAATCCCATTGTAGAGATATTATACAGGTCATTTTCCTCTCTTATTTTGCTGGTTGCATGACGCTTGACAGAATTAAGCGCATCATCGAATCCCATGCCGGAACCATTATCGGATACCTTTATAACGCCTTTGCCTCCGGACGAAACATCTACGCGTATATCCGTGCCCCCGGCATCCAAAGAATTCTCTACAAGCTCCTTAACAACCGAAGCCGGCCTCTCAATAACCTCGCCGGCGGCAATTTTATTAATCAAATCGTCAGATAAAATCCTAATCAAAGACATAACTATAATAATTCACCAATCTCTCAATCTCTCAATCTCTCAATCTCTCAATCTCTCAATCTCTCAATCTCTCAATCTCTCAATCGTCAATCGTCAATCTCTCAATCGTCAATCGTCAATCGTCAATCGTCAATCGTCAATCGTCAATCTCTCAATCGTCAATCGTCAATCCAACATCTTACTTATATTGGGGAACTGCGACAATTCCGTGTGGGGCAGGAACATAGCTGACATATACTCATCCATATATCTCGGGGCAACAGAGAGCTCCATATAAGTCATCATATTACCAACTTCCTCCATCTCCTTTCTCAAATCTTCTGAAAGAAGAGAGAGGTAAGCGCCCATAATGGAAGTATTTCCAAGAATTACATACTTCTCATCGGGAATATCAGGTATCATTCCCACGATTTTCGCTCTCTCGATATTTAAGTAATTACCGAAACCTCCGGCAATATAAATTTTTTCTATCACATCTACCGTGAGACCCACTTCCGCCAAAAGTAAAGAAACACCGGCGTAAATGGCGGCTTTCGCCCTGACAATATTTTCAAGATCCACTTTCGTCAAAACAATATCCCTGTGCAGCTTCTCATCACTGAAAAATAGATATTCAGGACCGTCTTCGCCCGTTCTGATCCTTTCTGACGATTCAGTTACAAAATTGGCCTTTTGATCGATAATACCTGACAAAAACATCTCTGAAATGGCATCGATCATCCCTGAGCCGCAGATGCCTATAGGTGATCCTTCGCCTATCACTCCGATTATGGGTTCGCCGGTTTCCCGATCGATTCTTATCGACTCTATGGCGCCCTCTGTCGCCCTCATACCGCATTTAATACCACCTCCCTCAAAACATGGGCCTGCAGAACATGCGGCAGTCATGAGCCACTCATTATTTCCTACCACGATTTCACCATTGGTTCCGATATCCATAAATAGAGATATCTCTTCGTTCCTGTGCATTTTCGATGCAAGTACGCCAGCAACAATATCTCCCCCCACATAACTGCCTACACAGGAAACCGTATAAACAGGAGAAAAGGGATGAATACTCAAACCTGCTGTTTCAGCTTTCCATAGCGGAAAATGATTGAATGTGGGGATATAAGGCTCTTCTCTGATCGATCCGGGATCGAGGTTCCAAAAAAGTTGCGCCATCGTCGTATTACCTGATATGACAGCAGAGTCGATCTCGCATACATCGATACCACGCCTTTCGCAAAAGGACTCGACAATGGCGTTAATATCGGAGACAACGGCGTCTTTAATCTCCGTGAGTTTACTCTCTTCCGTTGCAGAGACGATTCTGGTAATAACATCGTCGCCAAATCTTATTTGAGAATTATAAGTAGAACCCTGATCTACAATATCTCCTGTAAGCATGTTCACCAGATAAACAACGACTGTTGTCGTACCTATGTCAACGGCTATGCCAAAACGATTGACACATGAATCTTTTGACGAAAGAGAGACAACCTCCTGAGTCCCGTTTTCTTCATAATAAGAAATATCTATATTCCATCCTGCCTCTCTCAACAATAAGCTCATTGAAGATACCACGCCATAGGGAAAGACCATATTACCTGCGCCCTGCTCTTCCAGCGCTCTCTTCAATCTCTCGAGATCGCTTATATTATCACTGATGCTCGGTTCCGGCAGGTCGAGGGAAATTTTTCTGATCATCGGTTTCACAGATACACCATAACTTTTTAAATACTCAAGGGGATATTTAAATCTTGAAACTGCAATCTTGCCTCCCAGAACAAGCCTCGACTCCCTCAGTGTTTCCAGAACCAGATCGCTTTCGGGAAAAGCCTGGCAGGCAAGAACCACGCCTTCCTGCTGCTCTGCTTTATCCAGCTTTCCATAAGTGGGACATCTGCAGTCGCCTTCGGAAATCTTCACCTTACACTTGCTGCATGTTCCCTTGCCTCCGCAGTGGTGTACCAGATATATCTCATTTCTCTTTAAAGTATCGAATATTGACTCCTTATCTTGCACTTCAAACTCTTTGTTACTGTCTACATATAACTTCATGGCAGATTACCTTCCAGGTTAATTAGATTTCAAAAAAAAGACCATACAAATATATCAGAAAATAAGAGATATGGACAAGAGAAAAGATAGATTCAAGAGCTATAGAGGAGCTCTGTTTTCGCTATTGTTTGTCAAGATATAAAAAAATTCTTGCAAATTTTCTATAAATGTTGCTATGATTTTGTAAATCCTGAAGATGATAATTACTATCAATTAATTTCTTGCATCAGTTCTTCTTCGTGACTTAGGGACTTCAACGAAATGCTTTCAATGTATGAAAGCCAATAAATAAATGTAATGTTTCCGATTATTATGAGGAAACAACATAACTTAAATGAGGTGATAACAATGTCCTTGAAAAACCTTAAAATCGGAACTCGTATTATGTTGGGCTTTTTCGTAATTCTATCGATATTCATGGCTATGACTGTGGTTCTCACACTCTCTCTTAACAAGGTAATTTATAACTCCCAATTTGTCAAAAACGAAAGTCTGCCATTTACATTAACGGCAGATGAAATGAACATCTCCATAACAGAAGTTCAGCAGTGGCTCACAGACGTTTCGGCCACACATAATCGGGACGGTTATAATGACGCCGATGATGCCGTTAAAGTTTTTAAATCAGGTCTTGAAAAATTCAGGGCCATGTTCAGAGAAGAAAATGATACAAAAATGCTTCACAATATGGATAAACTGGAAGAGGCATTCGATAATCTCTATGACGTAGGAAAGAAAATGGCCGAGTCGTATATAAAGGAAGGCATAGAAGCGGGCAACGTAATCATGGGTGATTTTGACGGCGCTTCAGAGGAATTAAAAGACAGAATGACGGCATTACAGAAAACTCAAGTAGAGGAGGCCTACGAGTTCTCTAACAATACGGTCTCGATGTCTGAAGATGTGAGAAAAGTTCTGTGGACTCTTACCGGTGTGGCGATACTCATTGGCATTATCATCGCAATTTACATCACTCGAACAATTTCTATACCCCTTAAAAACTTTACTTTTGTTGTGGATAATATATCAAAAGGCGACCTCACGGACAACGTTGATATTAATTCAAAAGACGAAATAGGCGCCATGGAATCCGCCGTGAAACATATGCTGGAAAAGCTGAATACAATTGTCGCCGATATAAGAAGAGCATCCGAAAATGTGGCCTCCGGGAGCAACGAGCTGAGTTCTACATCTCAGACAGTTGCTCAGGGATCGACAGAACAGGCCGCCTCTGCCGAAGAAGCCTCTGCATCAATGGAGCAGATGTCTTCTAATATAAGACAGACAACCGATAACTCTCAGCAAACCGAAAAAATTGCCGGAAAAGCGGCGGATGACGCCAAAGTGGGCGGGCAGGCCGTCTCCGATGCAATGGAAGCGATGAAGCAGATAGCCGATAAAATCTCGATTATCGAAGATATTGCAAGACAGACAAACCTTCTTGCACTTAATGCCGCCATTGAACACCGATTTTCACAGCAAATAAAAGCATCATAAATATCCCCTAAAATCTGCGTTCATATATAGGCAGCAGCCCCGGCACAAAATTTATATCATATCATAGTAAAACAAGCATAGCTTCCTTAAACAAGCCTTAATACATCATCATTTCCTCACAAGACATAAACAAAGCAGAAACAATACACACTAAATTTATAATAACAATGGAGCAGTTCCGGGGATGTTGGAATCAGGGTTGCTTTATGATGAA
>JAREWP010000003.1 GCA_029001845.1 Candidatus Magnetocorallium paracelense
ATGAAAAAAAACATATACAGCCTTCCGGCTTTGGTTAAAAAAAATCGGAAACGTTTACAAATACTACCTCACGACACTTGGTCGAAAGATTATTGGCACAGGGTTGAAGTTGCGCGAAATGTTTATTATACCTTCCCTTAGAGGTCACTTTTTTTTGTGCCCTCGCTGTAAGGGCGAAATGAAGATAATTTCCTTTATTGATCAGGATTTTCTGATTCACAAAATCCTTGATCATCTCGGCCTTTGGTCTGAAAAACCTACAAGAGCTCCTCCTAATCAATACCCACGGCCTGACGAGCATCTTTATGTTGACTCCGTTGTCAGAGAGCCCTTTGATGACGACTGGTCCGGTTATGATGAACCTTCCATCTCAATAATTTAACCTCTCTGTGATTTTTTTACTCTTATCACAGCTATAGCGATTTTCTGTCTTGTTTCCCGGTTAATATTATCATTTCTCTCTAAAATATCTTCTCTTTTCCGGTTTTTCTCAATATTTCTCTTATTTTCTGATCACAGCAGTACTATTTGGATGGATAAACAGCTCAAATGCAAAAATTTGTTGACTTTTACTTCTCTTTTTGCTATCCTTCTCTTAAGCTTTCTAAAAGCAAATCCCTATCATTCTGTAAGCGCCCCCGTGATATGGAAGAAAAACAATCATGGCGAGATTGGTTCGGATGAGGATAATTCTCGTTATAATACAACCGAAAAACTAAAAAGTCAATAAAAAAATTAAAGTAATAAAAATAATATATGTACTAAATATATAAAATATTTTTAAATATATTACTGATTATTTTAATTTTTGCAATAAACTATTAAAATATGTGAAGAATAATTCTAAAAAGAAGGCCCCGAGAGGCGGAGGCAAGGTGGTTTTGATGCAGATGATCAGGGCATGTGTTTACAGAACGATGAGCACCTCTGCGGTAAGAGCCGTTTCATACAGGGTAGTCTCTTCGAGAAGTGTGCTAAAGCCTCCCTCAGGGGTGTGGGTGCTCAGGAGGTAATCCAGGGCTTTCTCGATTGTTTCCGTATCTTCGTAATTTATGGCTTTCAATGCCTGTATGGATAATATGCTGTCGAGTATATTTATATCGTGTTCTTTAAAACCTCCCCACAGAAAGGTTTCATCCATATACGATATTAATAATTCCATGTCGTCTCCGCCTTCCGACAATAAACGGATTCTTTCCGCAAGATATTCCGTGCTGTCCGTTTCCTGTCCCTGAAGCCATAAAACTGCATCTGCATAGTTCGATATGTCTGCCTCTTCCAGCTCCTGAAACGTTTCGATCACCGACAAAGTAGACGTAAATATGACTGCACTGCATTCTTCTCCCCATGAGCCGTCAGGGTTTTGAGTGGTTGTCAGGTAATTCAGCCCGTTGGTTACTTCAGGGGATTGGGCATGGATGGGTGTGACGGTTACTATGACGATAAACATACATAGTATTACTTTAATTGCAGTCTTCATATTCGCCTCCTGTAGTAATCGATTTAAATTCTCTCAGAAAATATGTTTAATTAACACTGATTTTCATGATTTAAACTATCCCTAAATAATTTTCAGGAATTTCATAGCCTGATTTCAAGCATCCTTATTTCACTGATATATCCGTTCATATACTCCTGTGAGTATAACAAAAAAATAGGGTTAACTATAAGAAGCAAAACAGCAAAAAATATACAATAACAATTAAATCGATTTTAGCAATGGTTGAAAATACAGGAAAATCAAGGGTTACAGGAAAGATATATTTAATTTTATGAAAACATGGTCGCATTTGGCAATGCAAATTATCTTTATAGCTATACAAAATCACCCTAATAATATCTGTTCAAAAAAGCTTGAATATCTGTAAAGCTTGAGTTTGTAAGGCATCTAATGTTAACAACTACTTTGCATCAGGGCAAATTAACGACCATGAAAATCAGTGATTAATAAAAATGATAATTTTAATGAGATATCAGATGTATGTATTTATTGCCTGTTCATCATACATGGATAAAATCTTTTGTACTTTTTCATAATCGCAGAATGTTCCGCCTTCATGTGCTCTTCTCTGATTGCAGGAAGCTTATAAAAAAACACACCGGAAAAGAATTTCTTGTTATCTGATTTAAACATAATACCCGTTATTGTTTGTAAATGCATTAAATCTGCTTTTACCTTAACCTGCAATACTTTTTAATGCTGAAATCCTCTATTTTGCATACCTTGGCTAAATATACTAGAGAAAAAATCAGGCAAACCAAAGCTATAATTTTCAGAAGCAAAATTGAAGCATACAAATACGCGCCTGGTAAAGCATAATTTTGCAAAATTGCAATTATAATTTTTGATAATGTGTTCAACAATAAAAAGACTCCGGCAATTATCCAATATCTGTGTTTTATCAAAATAATAAATGCGACAGCTATAAATAATTCAAAAGTAAGTAACTGTACAGTAAAAATATCTAAATTTGTTATTATATTAGTAAAAATTAGGAATTCCTTAATTAAGTCTATTAAGACAGCAAATATAAAAAGAATAAGTAAAATTTTATCCATTTCTATCACTCGTTATTTTTTTAATCACAAGAAATCGAGTCTTTGTAGCAATCATGTTTGATTTTTATTGTTACAGCAATCATTCCAATGCTCAAAACAACTGAAAAAGACCATCCCCAAAATCCTCCTTTTTTTAAAGCACTGGCAATAACTAAGGCGCCAATTAGCAACCTGGCAAAAAATTCACTGAATTTTTCAACAAGACATTTCTCGTAAATATCACGATGAAAATATTCACACCCTGTAGCTGTAATACTCGAATAAGTACTTTTATAAGGCTCTGCCGCTTCTGCACTATCAATAAGCAGAGATAAAAGTAATTTCTTAAGAGCATCTATCCCCACCATAGCTCCGTTTAAACCACCACTGATCATATAAGCACCTTCACCGGTCTCAGGATCCAAAATGATATAACCGCTTACTGCCCGGTCATTAAATACAATATCACTCTCCGGTATGGTCACTGTCTTTCCTGCATTTACTGCATTTTGTATTTCGCTCTTTACATCGGTATCGATCTGAAGTTGCGGCAGTACTGTCTCTATATTTGTTTTATCTATCGAATAGATCGGCATACCCTGCTCATTTGCTATCCGTAAAGCCTTTACGGCGCGAATACCAACAAAGTCATACTTTATTGTTGTGAATTGCTGTGCTTAAAAAATCGTTTTTGGCCTGCTTTAAATACAATTTATAAAAAACAGTTGTTGGAATGTATGACAATAAACCAGGTAAAAAGATTAAATACACAGAAAACTCTTTGAATAAAATAATCAAACTAATAATATAACTGCAAAAATAGATTAATATTATTATTCGAAGCTTCAGTGATCGCTGTTCCTTAGAGAAAAGCTCTCTTATATACATTTTAGTTTTTTTTATGCTCTCATTTAAAATGAATAATAATGTAAAATTTATTATTAAAAAATAAAAGAATATTTCATTTAACAATACTATCAATATCGGGCCTCTGACATTGACTTCAATCAAAAAATTAATTATCAGGGACAACTCTGATATTACACCAAAGAAAAATATTAAGCCCTTTAATCCCCAACTGAATCCATAAAAAGAAAGTGTGAGAATCAGTAAAAAATAATAAACAGTTAAAATGGATACCAAAGCAATCATCTCAATTACAATTTATGACTATAGAAAACATAGGTTAACCTTCTGGCGTACACAATGGACTATCCAAAACATATGCTGTATGAGATAGCACTACACCAAATACCAGTGAAACACCACCAGTTACACCTGCAAACCATATTGTTAGAGCTGTCAGTCTTGCTATTACAACAAATGTAAGTGCTGCCAGCTCATATTCATCTACACTACTGAGAAAACAAATACCAATACCGATATATATTAATGCCAATGTCGCTAAGGTTAGGACAGATACTGCTGACAAGGAAGCTATCGTTAATAGCAACAATCCGGTTACTATTAACAGCCATCCACCATTTAATCCACCGCTGAGCAAATAAGCACCGTTTCCTGTATCTAAATCAATTATAATATACCCACAGCCTGTCCAGTTATTTAAATTTATATTAGTTTTTGGTACAATAGCTGCTTTACCTGCATTGATAGCATTTTGTATATCAACAGCAATGTTTTGATCTACCTCTAACTTTGGCAGAAGTGTATCTATATTTGAACTATCTATAAAATATATTGGAATACCTTCATCGTTTGCTATTTGAATTGATTTTACAGCGCTTACCCCTTCTATAATTTTACCTGTTGTGGAAAACATTTTTTCAGGCACTGAATGTTCCAAAGCAGATGAGTGTATACCTGAATTAAGCAAATATTGAATTTCCTCTTCCTTATCACCATTGATGGCACTTACAACAATTAAATTTCTTGCAACATCTATTGCCAGCCCATCTTCACTGGCTGTAAGAGGTGTGCCAAATATATATTTTACATTTAACTTAGTAAAAAACTTCGCTTCTGAAGGAAGTCTTGTACTTACGATACCATTCTGTTTCGCTTGAAAATAATTGATTTTATCAAGCTCAACATAATATGAAAGAGCCGTTGCGTAGAGTAGATCACCAATAATATCATCTTTTAAAAGTCCTGCTAAGTCATCATTGTTTATTTTTTCTTTATTTTGTTCTAACTTTTGTTTTAAATCTTTTACCTCTTGTCCAGAAATACTGCCTGTATTAAGAGCTATAGCGAAATATTCTCCTCCTAATAATTGACTTATAGTTGTGCTTGCTGCCATGTTAGGTCCATTAAAAATCATTGTAAAAGATTCATTCTCTCCAAGATTTACAGAGTTACCTGTACTCACAACTTCACTGGCTATCCTTAATTCAGGTATTACATTGATAAGATATGCAGGAAGTGTATCGGGTAATTCAC
The DNA here is from genome assembly GCA_029001845.1 of Candidatus Magnetocorallium paracelense. Taxonomy (GTDB): domain Bacteria; phylum Nitrospirota; class Thermodesulfovibrionia; order Thermodesulfovibrionales; family Magnetobacteriaceae; genus Magnetocorallium; species Magnetocorallium paracelense. The sequence goes on from JAREWP010000003.1 coordinate 4,939, forward strand.
TTATGTCTATCGGCGAACCGTCTGCATGGGGTTCGGGAATAAAGGAATTTATTAGATTCACATCCGCCTCTGTAGCCGGCGAGTAGCTTAATGTTATTTTTTTACCTGCTATCTCGGGCAGGCTCTTTGTTATGTACATATAATCTTCGTTTATTTCTTCATATATGTCTTTCACAAGCTTAAATGCAATGCTGTGCCTTAAACCGTGAGGTATTTCCGCTGACCTCTCTCCCGTTACAATCACTTTATATGGCAGCGTGCCCGGTAAATAGGGGAACTCCTTCTTTATAATCTCTTTCTTTCCTGCAATCTCTTCTACGCCTGCATCGGGATCATTCTCGTTCAAATACTCCTCTACGGCAGCGATATAATCGTCCATAGACTGCTCTAAGAGCTGTGTGTCGACTCCGGTCATATATCCCTCTTCTTCATTTATCGTAGCGGAATCTAAAAGCCGGTTCACCAGGGCTTCCGCATCAAAAGGTACTGCCGACTCTATATCGATAACAGGCTCTGTATATAAAAACTCTTTAAAAGATCCATCCATTTTTACCCATTTATTTCCCTTTCCGGTTATGTGCTGCGCTCCTCTGAAGGGGAAATATCGTATATAGGCTTCTACCCAGGTATGTTCGAATTGCGCCGATACGATCTTTCCGCCTGCGTCTCTGAGCAATGACACCGGGATTCCTCCCATGGCAAGAAATTCTATTGCCGCCACAGCATCGGTAAACCCTCCGGCCCAATTCATCACTTTCTCGATCGGTAACTCTATAGTACCGAATACATACCTGGCATGGATACCGGAATACCTGAGCAAAGAAATCAGCAAAGAACTCGTATCCATTGCGTTGCACTTCTTTGTCTGCAAACACATATCCGCACCCTGGATGCTCCCATAGGTGGGTACGAACTCTATATGGTTCCGCACCCAATTATAGATCAAATGCGGTTTCTTTTCCAGTTCCTCCGCCTTTGCCCGGATTGCATCGGTGAATTGTATCTCTATGGTCTCGGAAAGATCGGATTCCGTCGGGGGATCGATTTTTGTTTTTGACTTGTTATCCGATACTCCGGCAGACTGTTCGACTGAAGAGGCAGGTACCCCTCCCTCATTGTTCTCCCTGTTTCCAGCCAGATACTCCTCCTTTGTCAATCGAGGCATTTTGTTTATGGGCTGAGCACTTCTGTGGGGAAGTTTATCCGGATCGAGCGCCTGATGTCTCACAGGCTTTGCATGCCTGCCTAAAAACTCTCTCGCTTCCTTAATCCCTCTCCTCTCGCCATCTCTGTCGCCGGACTTCCTTATTGTCTCTATATTTTCAATCAGCTCTTTGTATTTCCCTTCATAACTCTTTACAAAATCATAATGCCTGTCAATTATCTCCGATGAAAGTCCTTTGAACTTCAACAACTTCTCTGTCTCGGAAAACTCCTCTCTTATCGCCCTGTCGATATCGACCAGAGTCTCTCTCTTTTGTTTTAAGGCTTTCTTTAATTCCTCTCTCCTGTCGGAATCGACCTCTTCATCCATATCGGCCAGCAAATCGTCCAGTTCGGAGAGCGCTTGTTCCGGTTTTACGGCGGCTCCGGCATCGCTCCTCTCTCTTTTTTGTATTTTTGATGTATCCTTTAGCGCATAGGCAAGCTGATAGAGTCCGCAAAACTCCCACATTACAATCATGAGTACAATTATCGATATCTTTCTGATAACTCCCCTGTTTTTCATTGCTCTTGCTCCTCCATAAATATAGATGAAAAAATTAAAGATAATCCTCTCCTTATGTGTTATATATACGTTTCTGTAAGCGCCCCCGTGATATGGAAGAAAAACAATCATGGCGAGATTGGTTCGGATGAGGATAATTCTCGTTATAATACAACCGAAAAACTAAAAAGTCAATAAAAAAATTAAAGTAATAAAAATAATATATGTACTAAATATACAATATATTTTTAAATGTATTACTAATTATTTTAATTTTTGCAACAAACTATTAAAATATGTGAAGAATAGTTCTAAAAAGAAGGCCCCGAGAGGCGGAGGCAAGGTGGTTTTGATGCAGATGATCAGGGCATGTGTTTACAGAACGATGAGCACCTCTGCGGCAAGAGCCGTTTCATACAGGGTAGTCTCTTCGAGAAGTGTGCTAAAGCCTCCCTCTGGGGTGTGAGTGCTCAAGAGGTAAGAGGCGGATGAGGTTATCTCTGCTTCGATGTTGTAGGTGTCGCGAAACGGAAGCAGGGTCTTCAGTACTGTTGCCATCATATAAACGCTGCTTTCGTCTCCTTCTTCAAAGCCCCAGCCGGAGTCGGGGTTTTGCGTGCTCAGGAGGTAATCCAGGGTACTTTCCAATATATCCGAATCTTCATAATTTACAGCCTTTAGTGCATAAAGCGCTAAGGCTGTATCGGTCACCATACTCTCTGCATCTTCGTCTCCTCCGAAGCCTCCCTCCGGGTTCTTGCTGTTTATCAACAGATCGATTTCCGGGGTAATGTCCTCTCCTTCTTTGTAAAGGGTAATCATCCTTCGTGTTATAAAATCGGTTGTTAACGGTGTCTCTTCACTCAGCCATGTTATCCCCTCCGTGTATGCCGTACCTGTTTGTTCGAGAGAATAAAAAGTATCGAGAACTGCTGTGGTATCCAGAAGTAAAATATCTTTATTATATCCATAGCTGCCGTCCTGGTTTTGATTTTCGCTCAGCCATGTTACGCCGTCATTTATCGATTGCTCGTCTCCGTATGTCAACACGGGCATTATAATTGTGAGAATTAAAAACAGAGCGGTACTCAATATCTTTCCTTTCATCATCTTCTCCCCTTTTTTATTTTAAATTCAATCGTTACAGGCACTGTTTCAGGTAACAGTGCGGCCTCTTTTTTATTGATATCTTACAATTAAGCGGATTTATGAATTTCACACATCCCGGGTTATTGCATCGATTCCTGACTCCATCCTCTTTTCTTTTCATAATCCGACAGGAATTGAATGTTTCTTTTCTCGTATTCATTCAACAATTCTTCCGTATACTCAGGATTAACTTTATACCAATAAATGTAATTATTAAACATATCGATAAAAAAGTTATTGGTAAATTTCATACCATGACGCGCATAAATCTCGTTTCTTAATATCATTGCGTAATATCCTATTATTTTGTTTTCATATTCTTGTTCGCTATAAATATTACCTGAAAAGTTTTTCTTTGAATAATTAAAAAATTCAAGCAGGATAGGATTATTTTTTAGCTTCAAGGTTTCTTCTGTATATATCTTGCTGTTTCCTTCATAATTTCTTGTGTTTAAATATTCACTTATAAGAAATCTTATTTCAGATGTTATATATTTATGTGATTCTTCAGGATTAATTTCAGTTACTCTGATATCATTGCCAGGTACAAAGTTCCTTAATTCCCATATGATTTTATTGTCATTTATGCGAAAACCTTCCGGCCATGCTTCTATTACTCGCCTGTCCAGATCTTCTTTGTCAATGTATTCTATTGTTACAGATGCCCTTTGTATTGGCCCCTTCCAATTGGCCCCTGTTGTCATTATATATTCGAACCATTGATTGTAGTAGCTGAATGAAAGAGGTGACTTATAGGTGTTTCTTATTCTTATCTTTTTCAATGGCGGAAAAGTAACTTCCCATATATAAAAGCTGTCCCTATACTCCGATTTTGTTAGATTATCATTGATATAGACTGAAAAAAATTCAAAAGGTGCTGCATTTTCGTCTTCTGTATTGTAATAGGAATATTCCACATCAGTAGGGAAACCCAATGTTGCCACAACTGTTTCGGATGAAATGTTTTCAAATTCGAACAAACAATCTACATGCGCATACCGCTTTCTGTCTCCTTCTAATCTGACTTTTATTTCCTCCCAAACCATATTCACTTTGTCTGTATTTACGGGATATACGGCACTCCCGTTATCATATAAAAATGTATCATTACCGGATACAGCAGGGCGCGTGAGTATCTGTAAAAGAATCATAACAGAGAAAAGAGCAACCATTTTCGATTGTATTGACAAACAGTTGAAATACTTCATGAGGTGTAATAAAGAAAGGTTGTGCTTCATTGTGTCTGTTTTACAGACAGGTTGTTGATTTTTTTTAACCATATTTTCTCACCCTTCTCTCTGATCTCATCAGGCACATTCTCAAGGAGATTAAAGCCGAAACCGTTCCAGATATAGTACGCAATGATACGCTCCTTATTCATTGGATCAGGTACAAGGAAACTGTCGCCTCTGTGTAAAACACAAAGATAATCTACTTCTTCTGTATGTATAAAAGCGATGTCAAGCATTGGCCATGCCAATGCGGAACCGCGCCAGAGTGCATTGAGTCCGTATTCGGTTACTTCATAGACATAGACCCTTGGTGCAACCGTATTGTCGATCTTTGAATAGTGATTCTCCACTGTTACGATCACTTCATCTTTTAATTTCGGCTTCAAACTTGTTTTATATACAGACAGAACAGGCCCCGGTCGGCTCTTCCAAATCAGTTGATTACCTTTAAAAAAAAGAAAGTGCGATTTGTTCCGATCTTTTGCCGGTGTCAGGTATACATAAGTATCGTTAAACATAAAATGCCTTCTCTCTGCCTGAAACACGGCCTGTTCCAACGAATCGTCAAAAGATGACTCCTCCGATATCCTGTGAGGATGGGTTGACATGACAGGAGTCTCAACTTTATAAGTGTTAAACGATACTTCATTGGATCGGGAAATATTGCACAATACAAGAAGTCCTTCTTTGGTTTCTCTGTACTTTTGATCGAAAATGAAATTTCCAAGGGAGTAAAATATGGGGCGATTTTTGTAAATATCGGGCGTGATGATAACATGGGGATGAGCACCAATTACAACATCCGCGCCCTGGTCTATAAACCATCTCGCTTTGTTTATCATCTCAGGCCCCGGCCAGGTTCTATACTCCATACCCCAGTGAATGTAGATGACCGTTAAATCGGACAACATCTCCCCAAGATTGATCTTTCTCTTTATTATTTCCGGTTTTATCTCTTCTGTAGCTGTAATTTCATTAATCGCAATGAGAGCTAACTTTTTCTTAATTACTTCGATTATAGTCGGGCTTGATTCAAAGGTCAGGGGCTGAATTTTGTTGAAATCGAGATATTTCAGAGTATTTTTCAGGCCCTCGTCACCAAGGTCATAAGAGTGGTTATTCTCAAGGCTCACTGCGTTAAAAGGAGGTTTACCCCATCTCTCAAAGTCCCGTTCAAGGACATTTAAACAAAGCGAAGGAGGTCTCTTTATACATTTTTCAGCAGGGCCGACAGCTCCCTCAAAATTCGATATAACATAATCGAAACCATTTAAAAAGGATTGTACATTATGCCATGGAGTTCTCCCCAGGTGCTCTGCTTCCATGGCGACTTTACGTCCTAACATAAGATCACCGGTAAAGAGAATTGTTGTACTATCCTCCTCTGAAAAGAGATATCCTCCGGGAATAAACAGAAGTATGAGAATTATTTGAAAAGAAAGGATTCTTTCGGATACCATGATGTGTCGCTTTTAAGCCGGTCTTTATCGCTTTTATAAATAAATGGCCTTACCCACTCCGGTAATGAATGGTTCTCTATTTCGGCCCTCCACTCGCTGTCAGTGACCGGTACATTTTTTATAAGCTCATACAGCGAATATACAGGCCCCTTAACGATCTGTCTCCTTCCATGATAGGGTACAATAAGATTCCACTCCAAAGGATGTCCTATAGCACTGTGCAAAATGCCTGTGTCCTGTGAGCCGTAAATATCGACGATCTTTGTCATGGGATCAAGATCAGGCAAACCATACCCGGACGATACAATGCTCTTTAATGTGAACAAGTCGTGTTCACTGCTGTAACTGTTTATAGCTCTATAATCATCATCGCTTAATGGTATTTGGTCCATCTCTTTTCGTGCTATTTCACGGAATTTCTCCAACTCGCCTGTTAACTGTCCAATTATGCCCTCTATACCTTCAAATAAGAGAATTTTTTCCGCTTCCGCAGAATCAAAAAAATCTTTGTCAAGCATGATTAGTTCCAATACACCCTTGAGTCCGTTTAAAACCATTATGAGCGATTGAAATGCTTCAGGATTCGGTTCAACCGCTCCTCTTGGCGGTCTGACAGTAATGTATTCGAAAAAACCTCCCTCCCCGCCTTCGGCAGCACTTCGCTCATTTATAAGCACAGTGGCATGACGAATATTCGTCCAGCTAGAAAGCCCCGTTAATATCTGTTTCGTTTCCCACAATTCATCTGTAAGCCAGGGCCAATCGGGTTTCTTGGCCGAGACTTGGTCCGATATTAAGAGCATCCATTTGTTGTATATATTACTCACATCTCCCTGTCTCATCCTTTCCCAACGTTGTCTCAATTCATCCAGTATGCCTTGCAACCTGGGATATTGTTTGAAGAGTTTCTTCTTTTCCAGAATCCTCTCGGCCAAGGAGTTTCCAAAGACATAGGCCAACTCGTTTATATCAGGCAATAGTCTCGGATTCCCATGAATATCAATTACCCAATCCTCTTCAGGCCATTCCGAATGAAAGACAACTGAATCCATTATCTCATTATCGATTCCCCAGGCCTTTGGAAATAGGGTAACTCTGTTATCGGGATGCTTAACGTAAGAGAGAGTTGTCCTCGCATCGCCCGGGAGCCTCTTTCTTGATTGCGGAACAAAAAATCGATATGAGTTTATCCAAGCTCTCAATAAATCCATCAACTCTTTTTGTTTAAGCCATATATCCAACTCCTTCTTATCACAAAGTTTTACCTTATTGACATACTGTACGGCCTTAAAATAGTTAATCATCTCCTTTGATTGCTCGTAGTATCCCCTGGCCTTGTAGTCACCATATTCTCCTTCCGCCTTTTCTATCTGTATGAGCTCTTCATCGTCATATATGTCGTTAAGTATTTTAGAAGCATTTATAAACAGATTTGACCAATAACTTGTGCCTGAATCGTTAAATAAGGTTTTTCCATGTTCTATAAATCTCTCAAATCTCTTTATCGCCAGATATTTCTCATTTAAAAAAAATATTCCCGCATAACCGGCTTCCAGTATCTCATGAAATGAGTCTGTTGTTACAAGGACAGGTCTGATTGGCAGAATTGCGGCGAACTCTCTAAAGGGAGCGTATCTCTCACTTTCATATACATAATACATTTGATCGAAATCGGTAGGCCTGAAAAGCCCGCCCCATGTATTAAAGAGATCGACTTCACTTTTTTTGCTAATAAACATCCAGCCGTTTTCGACATTATAAAGGGGCAGGTCTAAGGGGAGATAGGAAAATTCGTTAGTATGGCAATACACGATCCCCTTGCCGTCTTTTGTAAAAGTAATTTTTGAACTGTTGGTATCTTCAATTGTAACCTCCCTGATTTTATTGTAATTAAAGTCATATATCTCCAAACTCTTCCTCCCGGGCTCCCATACCATCAGATAGAGACCGTTCGGTGAAATTTTAAATTTCGATTTCCCTTTTATTTTCTCAGAAAAAAATGGAACGAAATCTCCACGCCAGTTATCATACATGTATGGGAGCCCCATAACCTGACGTTGTTCGTTTTGCCACAGAAGTACTCCCCCCGAAGGGTGAAATTCCAGTGGTACTCCGTACGGGGCGTCTATTATATTTGGTTTTACTGTATCCTCATTCCTCTTGTCGATGCGCTGCTCTTCTACCCTGTCTATGATCCATTTAGAATATAACTCCCTGTTGTCGCTGACAACCGGGTATAACCTCTCTCCATTTTCTGTGATAGTAAGGATTTCGCTCTTTTCACCCCTTTTTCTTGCAAAGAATATCCTGATATCCCCTCCGAACCGGGCCGTGCTTGTCGTAAGATTGCTTAAAGGAAGTGAGTCAGAGTAGATCGTTTTTGTACTGTTGTTAATATACGGATCATGACTGAGAATCATAAACCCGCTTTCTTCACTCCTGCCGAGTAAAAAAAGTCTGAAACTATATGGATGGGATATTATTTCCATAGGAATGAAATTGATTTCAGTCTTTAAATATAGTGTCTCTATATTATCTCTAAAATTCCATTTAATAAGAGTGGGCCTCGTTGTTTCGTCTGCAGCTAGTGCTATGACACCGGAATTGTCATTAAGTACTGCAAAATCTACAAGTTGTTGTTTTTTGCCAATTTGAAATGAAGTTTCCTTCTCCGGCGAGGACAAAACAGTAAACATCGGAAAGTCACTGTATGGTGTACCGGAAAATAAAGGCTTTGTTGGAAGGAATAAAATTAATAGAAACAATAAAAAATGTATTTTAACTTTATACAATTTTACCATTTATTATTTACCACACTCTTTATTTGCAACGTCGATTCCGTTTTTATAATATTCAATATGATCTGAAAATATAAATAACTGAATCGAACTCTAATATGACTACCCGGTGTAGCCGGAATCAAGCAAGGTTTAAATGGGAGTATTGAAGTTTTGTTGGCATTCTATATGGAAATACTGTTCTTCCATAAATGGTATAAAATAAATAATCAACAAAACCTGAGCAATCAAATCCGCACGTTGGATCCTCACCTCCCCATGTATACGTGACACCTATTAAACTTTTCGCTACTTTAACAATTGCAGCTCTCGTTAAAGCGGTTATAAAAATCGAAGGATCATAATCAAAGCATGATGAAGATGACTTGTCCGGCATCGTCATTCCTCCGGCTTTAAACAGTGAAGGAGCAGAGGTTCTGCAAAACTGTAATGTTCCGCCCGGTTTTCTCGATAATTCTCCTCCTGACAGTCCTCCGCTTATCATATACCCTCCTCCGCCTGTTTCCGTATCCAGTACAACATAACCTGCTCCTCTCCAGTCATTATATTGTATCTTTTTTTCGGGCACGATTACTGTCTTGCCTGCATAAACAGCATTCCTTATGTCGTTTTTATCTGCTGAATCGATCTCCAACTGAGGCAGGATAGTATCTATGTTGCTGCTTTCAATTGTATGTATTACAATACCTTCCATGCGAGCCATTTTTAGTATTTTGGATGCTGACACGGCAGGTATATCGAAAAAAGCCTCCAATGACATATCCTCCCATGCAGAACTTCCCAATACAGATATTATCATAAAATCCTTCGCCCTCTCTTTGTCTCCGTCCATGGAAAAAGGAGCATATATATTTCTGTCCACATCGATTCCGACACCCCCTTCGGACACTCTGTGGGGAACTCCCCACAACCACTCGGTTTTTGCATGAAGTGTCACAATGGCTTCTGAGGGCTCTCTGGTTACCACCATTTGCAGATTCTTTTCATACAGATATTCCTGATGTGTTATATGATGAAAATATGAAACTCCGAGATTATAAAGTATCTGCCCCAACAGCTCATCTATATGTGTTATCTCCTTTGTATTAACCAGTGTCTCCATTTTATCCCCTATTACAGAGGGAGAGGTTTTATAGTATTGAATCGCCAGGGCATTGTAACTTCCTGCCGTTATTGTATTGATTACACTGTCCGATGCCTTATTGGGTAAGTGAAATGTAAGATTCAATGTCTGATCATACCCCAATCCCACGGGATTTCCCTGTACCGCGATTTCCCCGTTTATCATGATTACCGGTGCAACGTTTATTAAATAGGGTGGAACATTGAATATGCCGTTATATTGGTCCGCCAACTCTTCGTCCAAAGTTGTTGCAGGGATATATGAGATTGTAAATCTCTTTCCCGCTGTTTCGGGAAGCGTTGTGCTGTATGATAAATCCGTTTCATAGGTAGTGTTGTTTATAACGGAGATGTGTATACCATGCCTGTATGTATCGGGCAGGGAGGAATAGTTTGCTCCCCTTACCAAAACCTTGTAAGGCAGGCTTCCGAGAAGATAGGGATATTCTTTACTGTTTATCTCCATGCTCTCTCCTATGGTATCAGACCCTATGATTTCCTCTATAGATGAATCAGGTGCAACGGCATCTATGAAATCCGTCATTCTTGCACTGTAATATTGGTGCGGACTGATTATGTATTCCGTATCGGGCTCCGTATTATCGTCAGGAACGGGCAACAAAGAATCGTCTTCAATATAATCATATATAAACTGTTCTCCGTTTATCACCATGCCTTCATATAAATCCATCCCCTTTTTATACTCATATTGTTTAAATGAAGGATCCAGGGGAACCCACTTCTTTAAAGAACCGTCCCTGCCTGCCCCCCTGTAGTTCCCGTACGGTACATATGCCTCCACCCATACATGTTCCATTTGCACTTTCTTTATTACACTGCCCTCTCTTTTCACCTGTCCCGGAATACCTGCCGTTGCCAGTATCTCCACGGCTGTTTCGGGATCGCTCACGCCTCCTGTCCAGTTCATCACTTTTTCTATATCGATCTCCACCGTACCATACACATACCTGGATGGTGTCCCGGCGGCTCTGAGCATACTTAACAGACAACTCGCCAGATCGAAGTCGTTGCCTGACATCTCAAGAAATGCCTGCGGCCCTCCTTTCAGAGAACCGTAGTAGGGCTCATATTTAAAATGATTCCGCACAAACTCATATATTTTTACTGTCTTACCCTCCAGTTCTTCCACCTTCTCTATGATTTCAGGCGTAAACTGTATCTCTATGGTCTCGGAAAGATCGGCTTCCGTCGGGGGATTGATCTCGGCTTTTGACTTAATGTCCGATACTCCGGCAGAGCGTTCGACCGAAGAGACAGAAACTGCACTGCCCCCCTTCTTACTCTCTCCTGCACGACAAATTTGTTCTATTTCAGATTCAACTGAAAACAACAGAATTTTTAGTCATTCTCAAATAAGTAAAGACCATGCGAACATTGCGTGTTAATTGACGCATTTTCTGAGCAACACTACGAACCCCCTTGGATTTAATAACTCCAACAGCAAACCGTCTAAGGCAGGTTATATTTTCCGGGCCATAACCGGTACGTATCCTGCTGCGATCTTCATCGTAATACCGGTCGATAATATAATGGCAACTGTTTTCGATACACCGGTGCCCTCTGTTGACATTAAGAACGTGCTCTGCGTCAGCCTGATGTGTTGTTTTACTTGTGATGCCGTATGCTGTTTCAGTGGAGATTTTGCCGGTTTTCTTTTCTACAGATTGTCGCTCAATGACAAAAGCCTGCCCTACGTGGGGAAAGTTAACGTAATTGTTGAGTTGGTTTGTAGTCCAAATTTTTCCGGTTTCTATTCGTCCATGGTCACAACAGGAGGGATTGGAAATAAAGTCAGGCTCCTTCCTGTCCCGGAAGTATAGCTTAATATCTTCAAAGAGTGTCGGTTGGTTTCCTTTTACAGTGAAGTGATAATGTGCCTGCCTTTGCCCGACTATATAGTCGGCAAATTTACGCTGTGTCAGTAAGGCATCGGCTGTTATTTCTTTGCCCTTAATATCAATGGAGTCAAGTAAGGGGACAGCAATTTTGATCTCGTTGGTGCGTTTGGCTTCCTCGTCGGTTCTTACAGGCAGTGTGCCGACTTTTTTTGGGTATGGCAGACCTTGCTTTCATGACCAATGACGCTTATAATATGCGTTTGCCGGCCCTGGTCATCTATGGCGTTGCACATTGTCTTGCCGTCTATAGCAAGGCTTTCGTCTTGCTTTGCATAGATTTCATTCCACTTTTGCAATGCCCGATCCAAATGATCAGGATCGACACGGATAAGTACATTGCGGATAATGTACTCACTTGGCACAATGTAGCTGCCATTTACACGGCGACAGCCAAAACGGCTGCGGGCCTTGGCTCCGAGGCTTTTAGCCCAATCCGATATAGCTTTGTATCCTCTCATCCCGCAAAGGACAGCTCCGGCGGAAATGGCCAAAACGGTAGTAAGGCGATGGCGTCTTCCCTGAGTGCGCCTTGGATCCGGAATATCTGCAAAGAAGTGGGGTAAGGATTTCATCTGCTCGGACTTTAACATAATTTTATTTCCTCCTGTTTTATAAGCATCTTTGATGATATCCTGAGATAGCAGGGCTTGAGCATTAGCCCTAAGAGGCTTAAGGAAGACCATTTTAGGCACCTTGGCAGATGTATATCCATGGCGTGTACGCTTAAAACCCTTGGTCTTTCCGACATATAACCAATTAGCCGCTTTGTAATGGGAATCAATATTTGCTCCATTTTCAATTAGTATTTTAGCCACATTTAAGTGCCCCTTGTTGCATGCACCGTGGAGTGGAGTGTGTCCTGTCTCATTTTTGGAATTTACCTCAGCTCCATCATTTATAAGTTTTATTACGTTAGCTTCATTTCCCTCATCAGCAGAAACATCTAGAGCATTATTTAAATTATTATTGTATTCCACAATTTACCTCCTAACATAGAATTCAGTTGCGTAGCGTAGCGGAGTCAACTGTAATGATTGGTTAGCAGCACACTATTATGAGAACTAGCCCAATATTAATTATTACCTTTTTTAGGTTTTCTACTTCTGACAATAGTACCTTTGTTGGTTTTTGATCAATTATATCTTGTTTCAGTTCTTCAAACATATATTCAATATCAAGCATTTTCTTTTCCTCCGAATAGTGCTTCTTAAACTCAGGATTCTCTAATTGTTCTTCAAAATATTTTTTTGCAATACTCATTTAGAAATCCTCCTATAATATTTTGACCTTAGTTCTTTTGCATTATCTATTTCTTTTCTTGGCAACTTTTGTGTTTTCTTAATAAATCCATGTGTAAAAATTATCTTTTGATTTACCTCATAGAAATATAAACACCTCAATATATTATCCTCTAAATATACTCTAAGTTCAAATATACCATCTTCTATATGCTTTGATAATTTATCCTTCAGAGGAATATTATTGTTTTTTAATTCAATAAGTTTATCCATTGTAGCAAGGACTTTTGCTCTTCCTCTGATAGACAAGCTATCTAAGAACTCTATCATTCTTATTTTACCATCAACCTCAAGAAAATCATATGTAAAATTCATACATACCTGACAAAAAGAATGATTTTGTCTACATCAGTCCTTTATTAGATAAATACTCCAAAATGGATTTTTCAAAAAATTCATTTCTACTATCCAAATCCTCATCTGCCTCTATTGTTTTATCTAATAAAGCTACAAGATCAGGATTAAGTTTTACAGTAATGACTTTAGTTTTATTCTTAAGCATCTTTCTGATTTTATCTATATCCAAAACAATCCTCCATATTAAGAATCTGATACTCTATACTTAGATGATATATGAATATAATAGTCTAAAGGTATTGACTTTATAAAGACATTACAATTATACTATCCATAATAGAAACCATCATATGCAATCCAAGTGTAATATACTTTATTTTCAGGAGGTTTTAATGTCTTCTCTAATAGATATAGTAGATAAAATCAATATGTGCCGCTGTTGTTATTTTCCATGAAAAATCAAATAGAGAGAGTAAGAAAGTAGCGAAATAAACAAGCCAAATAGTAAAATCTTCCATAAAAAAGTAACCTGAATCATTCCGGTAAATCCCTCCCCAAAAAAGCTGTCAACAGGAAGAAAAAGTCGTAGTCTATACAGAAGTCTGTCTGGTTAAATTACAGGAATCCGGCAAAGATTATCCCTGGCCGAAGCCTGCAGAATGCCCTGAATGCAGGAGCACAAAGTTGTGGT
>JAREWP010000029.1 GCA_029001845.1 Candidatus Magnetocorallium paracelense
TCGCTTTTATGATGCAATGGAGAGGCTGAAGAGAGACGGTTATGAGATGTTTTTGGAGATCGGGCCGTCGCCGGTGTTGATCGGCATGGGGAGGAAGTGTTACGGAGAGGGAGGCGTATGGCTGCCCGGTTTGCGTGAGGGGAGAGGAGAGAGGGCTCAGATGCTGGATACTCTCGGAGAGTTGTATGTAAGGGGAGAGGAAACAGAGTGGAAGGGAGTTTACGGCGGATATGGAGGAAAGAGAGCCGTCCTTCCAAACTACCCTTTTCAGAGAAAGCGTTACTGGATTGAAGATGGTAAAAAATCTGATTCTTCCTTATCTGCAAAGAAAGCAATGCTTAGAGGAAATGAAATTCATCCAATCCTTGGAAGAAGAATTCTTACTGCTTCAAAGGATATTATTTTTGAAAATATTGCGGACCGAAATTTTATTGCTTTTTTTAGTGATCATAAAGTATTCGATTATATCGTTCTGCCGGGATCAGCTTATGTGGAAATGGCTCTAAAGGGGGGGGCTCTTATACTAAAAAGTGATAAACTTCTTATTGAAGATATAGTGATACTACAACCGGTAATACTTAAAGACGATGATCCGGCCATTATTCAGTTCATAATGTCCCCTGAGAAAGATGAGAGATATACTTTTAAAGTTTATACTTGTAAAATTGAAGGTGTAGATGAGATGGAACGTACCTGGACTATTCACTGCTCAGGAAAAATAATGGTATATAAGGGGGGAAATGAAGCAACGAATCCCGATCATAATTCATTACGGCAGAAAATCAGTAAGACTGTAAGCCCTGAAACGCTTTATCGGATGTATGGCGATAGAGGTATCGTTTTTGGACCATCTTTCAGATGTGTTGAAAAATGTCATTTCAGCGATTCTGAGGCTCTGGCCTGTGTGAGACAACAAAAAGAGAGTGATTACGATTTCCTGTTCCATCCGGTTCTCCTCGATTCGTGCTTTCAGGCATCGGGCCCTCTTTTAATGAATAAAGACAATGACAGCACCTGGCTCCTTGCCGGCATGGAAAGTTTCATGTTATCGGGCAGGCATGACAAAAACATATGGAGCCATGTAAGCGTTTCCAAAGTATCAGACAATAGCGATATATATACAGCTGATTTTACAATTTATAATGAAAATCATGCTTTGACAGCTCTGATAAAGGGTGCTGTTTTTAAGCAACTGAAAAAGGAATTTTTCTTGAGCCCGGTACGGAATGCACCGGCAGATTATGTATATAAAGTCACGTGGAGAGAGAAAGAACACGGACATAGGGATATTTCATTGTCTATGCCTGATAGTAAAGAAGCAACCCCTGTTGTTAACCGGAGTTACAGTAGGCTTCTCGATGGCATAGAGAGACTGAGTCTGTCATATATATTGGAAGCGTTTACCGGGTTAGGTCTGAAGTTTAGTATTGATGACAGGTATACAGTGAGTCGTTTAGCCTCCTCCTTAGGTGTAACGGATCGTCATGTAAGGTTGTTGCAGAGGCTGCTGGAGATATTGGCTGACGAGGGAATACTATATTCAAATGGTGACATTCTAACAGTCCTCTCCCGGCCCGTTGCCATGAACTCCGGGGAAATATCTGACAAGATACTTAAAAACTACCCTGAAGCAGAAGTCGAACTGACACTCCTTAACAGATGCGGCGCCGGACTGGCGGATGTGCTGACAGGGAAGACAGATCCTCTGGGATTACTTTTTCCTGAAGCCGACATAACGACGGCTTCTTCTTTATATCGTGATGCGCCCTCATTTGAGCCGATTAATCTTTTACTTAAAGATGTCGTTTCAAAGTCCCTGGAAAATATCCCGGCCCATAAAAAGATCAAAATACTCGAAATCGGAGCAGGCACGGGAGGAACGACGGCTCACATACTTCCCCTGCTTTCCGGGAGGGATGCAGAGTATTTATTCACTGACATCACCTCGCTCTTTTTAACAAAGGCAAAGGAAAAGTTCAGTGACTATTCCTATATAAAATACAAAATACTGG
This sequence comes from Candidatus Magnetocorallium paracelense, assembly GCA_029001845.1. GTDB lineage: Bacteria > Nitrospirota > Thermodesulfovibrionia > Thermodesulfovibrionales > Magnetobacteriaceae > Magnetocorallium > Magnetocorallium paracelense. Next base: position 2,013 of record JAREWP010000029.1, read on the forward strand.
ATATCGAAAAGGACCCTTCTTTACAGGAATTCGGGAATATGAAGTTCGACTTAATAATTTCTTCAAACTGTTTTCACGCCACTGAAGACCTTAAAGAGACTTTGAAACATGTCCTTAAACTGATTGACAATAACGGTAAACTGCTGCTCATAGAGGGAACCTCTCCCAGAAGGTGGATCGACCTCATCTTTGGTCTTCTCGAGGGGTGGTGGAGATTTAAGGACTCCGACTTGAGAGCTTCCTACCCTCTTCTTTCTCAATCTCAGTGGAGAGAGCTCCTTCATGAGTGTCAATTCAGGGATTCAATGGTCTTTTCACCTTATGAAAACGATAGAGACGCTCTGTTTTATCAATCCATCATCATGGCAAAGGGGACAAACAGAGTTGAAAGCGTAATCGTCGATCCAGGTTATTACTCTCTTATATTTGCAGACTCATCCGGTGTTGGCGAGATGCTTTGCCGTTTTTTTGAGGATAATGGCAGACCCTGTATAAAGGTGTATAAAGGTGATAGTTTCCGGCAGACCGGAGAGAATGGATATACAATGGACCCGGCAAATAAAGACGATTATAAAAGGCTTTTCAATTCTTGCAACCTTCCTTTGAGAGACATCATGCACTTCTGGAGCCTTGATGTTCACGAAATCGATAAGGATTTAGCGAACTCACTGACAGGAGGATGTAAAAGCTCTCTTTTTCTGATTCAGGCTCTTGCTTCCTCAAAGTATAAAAAACCGCCCGAATTATGGCTTGTCACTCACGGCGCTGTGGCAGTCAATGGACCTGACAATAATAAAGCCCCCTTAATCCCTGTGCAGTCAACCCTGTGGGGGTTGGGGAGCGTAATAAATATGGAGCATTCCGAATTTCAATGCAGGCTTGTAGATATTGACTCTGTCAGGGCCATTGACAGGGAGGGCAATATGAATAAAGCCGCCGATCTGTTTGCATTAAGTCGAAATTCCGACCTGAAAAAAGAGAGACACTTTGCTTTCAGAAACGGCCGATTGTACTCTTCAAGACTGATAAGAGACCACAGTCCGATAACAGATCGCTTCACTTTGAGATCGGATTGCACATATCTTATAACAGGCGGTTTGGGAGGTTTGGGACTTAAGACTGCCCTGCGGCTGGCCGAAAACGGAGCAAAACATTTATTGCTTACAGGCAGAACCGCGTCTATAGAAAAGGCCGGAGACATTTTGACGCGCTTTGAGGATACCGGCGCAGAGATCAGTATAAAAAGCGCTGATGTCTCCGACCTGGAGAGCCTTAAAAACCTTATAAATGAAGCAGAAAAGACAATGCCTTCTGTGAGAGGTATTATACATGCCGCCGGAGTATTTAATGACAGTCTTCTAATCGATCACCACTGGGAGTCGTTTGTCGATGTATTTAAAGCAAAGGTCTTTGGTTCGTGGAATCTGCACCTGGTCACAAAAGATATTTCTCTCGATTTTTTCGTGCTCTATTCATCCTTTACATCTATGGTCGGATTACCGGGGTTGGGAAATTATGTGGCTGCCAACGCCTTTTTGGACTCCCTGGCTCAATACAGACGCAGCAGTGGCCTGCCCGGAACGAGTATAAACTGGGGGCCCTGGACAGATACAGGCATGGCGGAAGCAGTAGGAGAAAGGCGCAAAAACCAATGGGTGACACAGGGAATAGAAACAATCGATCCTGCCGATGCATTGAACTTACTTGAGGGAGTGATGCATTCAGGGGTATCACAGGCCGGTCTTTTCTCTATTGAGTGGGCAAAGTTTATGAACCACTTCTCAAAGGAACAATTATCTCCCTTTTTTGCAGAGGTAATTCCTGAAAGTATCGAAACAGAAAAGGCAGGACTCTCTTTTACAGAGGCGTTTTATACTGCTGAAAAGGATAAAAGAAAAGTCATACTCACAGATATTCTATTGGAACTAACTGCAAAAATCCTGGGATTCGATTCTACAAAAGGAATTGAAACAGATCAGGGTTTCTTTCAAATGGGAATGGATTCATTAACGTCCATGGATCTGCGAACCAGACTCCAGACAGCAATAGAACAACCCTTACCGGCGACTCTTACATTTAAGTATCCAACGATTGAAGCAATAGCAGATTACCTTCTCGATCATGTGCTTACGGAAAATTTTGAAGACCGAGAGAATGACAGGGATTCCGATTACAGTACTGAAACAGCAGACGTGAACATGGAAGAAGAAATGGAAGAAGAAAAGCTAGATGAATCGGTGGAAAAAGAGCTTGAGGAATTGGAGCGATTATTGAAGGATGGGGAATGAGGTTACGATAAACCATCCTTTCCTCCTTTTCTATTATTTTCAGTCTTAGCTGGATTTATTGTGTTCTGAAATTAGAAGAGATTTGAAAAATTATTAAAGGAGTATAATAATTCATTCTATTGTTTAGAACTAAAATAGTCAATAAATTATTAACAGGGCAATTAAAAATGGCGGGGGGGGCAGGTTAAAAAAACTACCTGTTTACTTCTTTCATTTTTTCGATTTTTTCCAAATTTCCTGCAGCTTCTTTATATTCGGGATTTATTTGTAACGCCTTTTTGAAGTATCGGGCGGAATCATTGATTTTTCCTTTTTTGAAGAGGAGAATTCCCATATTGTTGTATGCTTCGATGTAATCCGGTTGTAAAGACAAGGCCTTTTTAAACATACTCTCAGCTTCCCTGAGCATCCCCCCCCTGACCAACATGGCGCCGATATTATTATACGCCTCTGCATAGCCGGGATCTATCTCTATTGCCTTTGTGTAGCCGGCAAAGGCCTTTTCATAATCCGCCATACCTGCATATACACCGCCAAGATTGTTGTATCCCTCTGCATAGTCCGGCTTAATACGCAGTACTTCAAGGTAGTGCATTTCTGCCTTTTTGAGTTCCCCTTTCTCGGAGTAGTGGAGGGCCAGGTTTCTGTGCATCATCAAATTATCGGGATTCACTTCCACTGAACGACGAAACAATGTTTCCGTGTCTTTCCAGTATGACGTCTGTAACCATGTTCCGTACATAAGCAGTAAAACAATTATCGTAACAGGTATGATGAGAACCTTATTCGGGACTTTCATCCTCTCTTTAATCTCCGCGCCTCCCCAAGAGATCATTATAAAAAGACCTGTAAGAGGGATGTAGGTATACCTGTCAGCCATTGCATAGGAGCCTGCCTGAAGCAGACCTATGACAGGGAAAAGCGTGCCTGTGTACCATAACCAGCCGGTTATCGCATATGGGTGTCTTCGTGCGATTGTAAAAGCGAATATGGAGAGTGTTATGAATAACACGGTTGCTGTTACTATTTCGGCGACAGTCAGTGTATTTCCCGGATGGGGGTAAAAGACAGCGAGGTTTACAGGGAAAAACATTTTTATTATATAGGTCATATATGAGACAATTGCATTGGCTGCACGAAGCCCGAATGGCAGTATTTCCGATGTAGCCAGAGCATCCATTCTTTTATGCAGAAAAATCGTTATAATGCTGAAGATAACAGACAAGACGATAAAGGGGATTTTCTCGATCAGTAATTTTAAAATCACCTTTCCCTTATCTCCGCCAATTTTTACGTCAAAGCGCTTTAAAGGCCAGTAATCGATCAGTAAAAGTACAAAAGGTAATGTCACAAGCATTGGCTTAGACAGGAGGCTCATGATAAACAATGAAATCACTGTTAAATATCTCAGGAGCTTTCCTCTTTTAACGTAGAAAGAGTACGCCAGAAGGGTAAGGAAGAAAAAGAGGGTGCTCAGAAGGTCTTTACGCTCTGTAACCCAGGCCACTGACTCTACATGGAGAGGGTGGAGGGCGAAGAGAGAGGATACGATCGCACTTCTCCATATCGAGGAGGTCAAGTTATTCAGGAGCATGTACAACAAAAGTGCGTTAATAATATGAAGTACGATGTTTGTCAGGTGAAATCCGCGGGGATTCAGACCGAACAACTCATAATCCGCCATAAAAGAGAGGCGCACAAAAGGATTCCAGTGCCCGTACACTTTTGCCGTAAAAGCCCATCGTATACTCTCCTTTGTTAAACCTTTTTGTACGTATTCGTTTTCAAATACATATATATTGTCGTCGTAATTGACAAAACCGAAATCAGGGACCTGCCGGTATGCAATGAGTATAGACAAGATAAGGAACATCTGTATGATTAAAGATTTTTTTAAAGATGAATTGGCGGAATGGGGATTTATATTTTTTGAAAGCATAATGGTGCACTATTATACTATAAAGACAGCTTCTCAGGTGAATATCAATGTCATTCACTTAAGGAGCAAAGCACCTTCCGCCTTCATCGGCTAAACTCGAAGGCTCCGCTTCACTGCGCCTTCTCAAACATGACCCGCTTCCGTCGGAAGGTGCTTCACCACTTAAGTGAATGGTATTGAGGTGAACACTCAAAAGGTCAAAGCCTTTGTGTGTTACTATTGAGAAAACATGGGATTACCTGATAGAATTAATTGAACTCAGGGAAACCCCGGTGATTTCAAATCATAGTCCCCTGATCCCTGTGAAGGGTTGTTCAACTTTTTTGATATAATTATGAGTAACAGCTGCGATATACGCTCTATCACTCCTGATTTAGTCTTATATGACGCTTATGAGTCAGGAGAGGCGCATAAAGTATTGTTTGAATTGCCCGACAAGAAATACCGCTTACACAGGGGCAAGCTTATAGAAAATCTCATCTCTTTCTCAGAGGAGGGCGTATCGAAAATCGATCTCTCTCTCCTGTGGGAAAATATTATCAGACTTTCGTCATGGAAGGATTTTCCCGATATAAATGATCTTATTCAGGCATTGCAATCAGCAGGCGCTGAAGGGCGTGATATCGAAACGATCTCGAATATGTCACCTGCCGGACATTTTTTATATTTTTACGATAGTCGTAAACATGATATTCTCAGGAGATTATGTTCTTATGCAAAACGAAGGGCGGAGTTCGAACTCTATGAGAGCGGATTATCGATTACATGCCACCTTGTCACTGTCAATGAAGGAATCATCGTTGCCAGCAGCCTGTGAAGATTTCAACCGTCTCCGTGAGAGACAAAAATGAGTAAAGAAATATGAAAGTGAAATGTCCCGGTTGCGGTAAAGAAAGTCAATGGAACGGTAATCCCTTCAGACCGTTTTGCTCAGAGAGATGCAAAATTATGGATATCGGAGCCTGGGCGGATGAGGCATATGTGATCGAAGGAAAACCCGAAGAAGATGAGGACGAAAATTCTGCAATCGAAAATGGTGAAGGATAGAAAAAAGCTTAGTATAATCGGAGCCGCTGTGATATTATTAAAGAGTGATATTTAAAGGAGCAAACGTCCATGAACCTCCGGATCACCACAAAACATGAAAATATATAGTGATTGAAGAACATGGTATCTTTAACAACGAAGCTACCAAGGACTTATTTTCGGGATAAATTCAATGAAAAAGCAATTATTTCTATTTTTTTTAATCCTCTTTATTCTCTTACAGATTACATCGGCAGTGATTTGCGCAGAAACCTATTCCCCCGTCTTTCCCGGGCGCTTCTTTATTGTAGATCGCAGCAGTCTTTACGATGACAATCATAATGAGCTTGGCAATGGAGGCTTTGAACTTGAAACAAACGGTACGCCCGACTACTGGGAAATCGATGTTTTAAGCGGTTCGCCAAAGACAACCGTTGTTCACAGAGAAGACGGGCAAGGCAGAGCATTTCAGGTTACTGCATTGGAGGAGGATGACTTTATTTTACTTAAAAGCGAAAGCATTCTTATTTCTTCCCGGGCAGAGAGATTTTATATCGCATTTAAGGTAAAAACCGACTTTGCTGTTATAGATAGGGAGTGGGAAACAGGTATACGTCTCTTTGCACAGTGGACCTTATCCGATGGAAATTACATAACCGAAGATGTGACTCGAGTAACTCATTCATTTTATTCATGGCAACCCTTTTTTGTCGACACCTCGGTTCCTGCCAATGCCGTATCTCTGCAACTGGGTCTCGAAATCGGCGGACTTGTGCCAAATACAACCACCTCTCATACTCTTTGGGTAGATGACATTCTCCTGTTCCCGGAGCCTTCTGCTTTAAGCCCGGTTCCTGTTCAAGGGAGAATAACCAAAGAAATTGACAATATTTTACATTTCAGCGGAAAGGCGGAAGGGCGTTGCGGTGAGTATGCTGTTACGGCAATATTTAAACCTTTCATAAACAGCATCTCCGGAGAGGGTGAAGTAAGTGGCGAGATATCCAAAGGACCGGGCTGTGACATTCCTGTGGATATTATATATGCAATTAAAATAGACGCCGACAGGGGGCGAATCTATTATGATATTTCAAGAAAGGAAGAGGTTACAGAGGAGAAAGATATCTATGAAGATCCCTATTCCGCCGATTTTTACTCCACATTGACAATGAGTCGCCTTCCATTGAACTCCCTGACAACAACCACAGGCAGCAGTCTCTCTCTCGCTGTTTCCCTTGATAGTCCGGGAATTTTCCTTTTCCGTTATGACAATGCTTTAAAGCGTTTCGGAATCATTTATCCTCTGGGTCTGAAGAGCGGAGATAAGTACGGAGCGACTGCTTTCAAACACTATATCATGCGCTCTGAAACCGGCTCTTTAGAAAAAAGCGATACAGCCTATCGTGAATTCTGGCAAAGATACACCGACGAAATAGAGAGACACCATTTTTTATCAAAACGATCCGTCCCGCGTCCCGTAGGCTCTCAGCTTTCGGCTCTTTTTGATAACAGCGACATGGACATCTCTCCCCTTTTACCCGATCTTGCCGGCTTACTAAAGGACTTTGGTATTCAGTGGGCCCAAAATCCCCTTATCTCGCCTCTTCCCGATCGAATGTTCGAACAGGTAGAGTCGTACGATCTTGAATTGCTTAATTATGACTATCCCTGGATTTTTGAAAAGAGAATGTCAGAGTCAACGGAACCGCCTCCTTCCTATGATGAAATCGATTTTGTAGTCAAAGAAACAGCAGGCAGTGATGGAGATACAACGTTTAAAAAGCTTGAAACCATTCAGGCTCAACAGGTATTGCACGATGCCAGAGGGGATATGCTCGTTAATCGTGTATATTCACCGGACTTTGCTCTGGGAAACTGGCTGATTCGCTTACCTGTGCAAACAGGGCCTCTGTTGTCTCCTTATTTTGAGACAATTATGAGCGAAAAGTATATCCCTGCCTTCACAGAGGGCGATACAACAACCTTGACGAGCAAACCTCGTATTAATGGTATTGTATTTGACGGTTTTATGAAGGAATCCAAAGTATTGAATTGCAGTGAAGAAAATACAGCCATTGCCCCATTTATCTATAATCCCAACGACGGAACGATATGTTCTTATATCCCCGTGGCAAATGTAGAGTATATCAGAGTAATCAGGAGGGAATTCGACAAATCCGGTTTGGAGGACAAAGTGATGGCAGGCAACCTCAACCAGCTTGGCCCGGCTCTGTTCGGTATGCCTTTCCTGGACACAGCCGTATGGGAGGCGACGCCTCTTTCCGGTACGAATTTCGGTTACAGCGAAATGAACGCAAGGAGAATGATGTTTTCTCATAAAAAAATCGGAGTTATAGATAAGACGGATTGGTGTGCTCTGCCGGAAACTCACATTAGAAGATTTATTGAGACAGTAGCACTTCTGGGAATCTATCCGAATCTGATGAATTTTATCACCCCGCCGGAATGCCTGCTTGAAACGGATCGGCAGCTGGAAATACGTAAGATTCTTTCGGAAATAATCCCTGTTTTAGACGATATGAATGAAGGCCAATGGCAAATTATACCACATGCAAGAATAAAAGATGCCATTGCGACTGAGACATCAATGGAATCTTTAAGAATAGAGCGATTCGGACAGAGGCCGCCTTATTTCTTTACTGTACTGAATAATCCGGATGGTCTGTTGGACGAAAGTACTGCTCAGGGGCGCAATGTTACTTTATCGATAGATTTGAATGCCTTGGAATCGGTCGACTCTCCTGTCGTGGAAATTGCATACGGAGAAATAGAGCCTGTTGCTGTAGAAGTCAAGGACACCGGCCTTGAAATAAATTTTTATTTGAATCCGTTATATGGCGCAATATTCAAAATCAACAATAAGCAATAGTATCTCAATACCGGCATTGCCGGAATTAAGTACTTTTTAACACATGATAGATAAGGAATAAAAGAGCAGGCCTGTAAGCCGGGTTCTGTTATGATGCAGTCATTCATCTAAGGATTGAGATCACTCTCGTCCTTTTGCGGTTATACCCGTTTCGCCGCGATTGATACATTAGACATGTATAATACGACTTGAGCGGGCCACTCAAAAAGCGAAACCTATTTAACCTTGCTCCGGACGGGGTTTACCAGGAGTCGATGTCGCCATCGTCACCAGTGAGCTCTTACCTCACTATTTCACCCTTACCCTGAATACAGGGCGGTATATTTTCTGTTGCACTTTCCCTGGAGTTGCCTCCGGTTGCCGTTAGCAACCGTCCTGCCCTATGGAGCCCGGACTTTCCTCTCCCCGGCAGTTTAACACAGCCTGACCGGGCAGCGACTACACAGCCTGCTCTTGCTCTTGCTCAAAATAGAGGATTCTTCCGCACTGCGGACAAATAATCAGCTTATCGCACTTAATAACTTCGGCAAAGCGTTGAGGCGGCATTTTCATATTACATCCCAGACATATCTCGTCCTTCACTCTGACTACGGCAAGGGAATTTTTCGACTCAAAAAGAGAGATGTATTTGTCATGGAGGTCGGGCGGTATTGATTGCGAAAGCTTTTCTCTTTTTATCAGAAGCGTGTCAAGGTTTTTTCTTGCCTCTACCTGCTTTCTTTCCAGTTCCTTTTTAAGCTGAATTACCTTATCGTTTTCTCTGTCAAAGTTCTCTTTTGAAGCAGCGAGGGCCCTCTTTTTTTCATCGACACGTTCCATGGCTATCAGGATGTCTTCTTCCACTTTTCCGATATCCTCTTCTACCTTTTGAATTTCCAAAAGATGCGCCTGATATTCCTTATTCGTTTTTAAGTCCGAAGCCCTCAATTTTAATTTTTTCGATTTGTCTTTGATTTCCTCCAGAGTAACTTCCAGTGTCCTTTGTCTCTGTGTTGCATTCGTAAGGTCGCTTTCGGATTTTTCCAAAGCCTTTTCTGACTCTTTAAAGGGTTTCTCGTATTTATCCAGTAGCTGTGGAGCTTTTGATAAAAGAGAGTTTTCCTTCAAAATGACAGTATCGAGAGACTGAATCTCTTTTAAGAGATCAAGCTCTTTTTTCATTCAAGCTCCTTAAACACAATAGAGTAGCGGGGATAGGATAAAGTGTGGATATTTGTTTGGAAAGGGACGAGTTTTTTTTTCTGTTGTGCATAATTTGGTGGGCCCACCAGGACTCGAACCTGGGACCAACCGGTTATGAGCCGGTGGCTCTTCCAGCTGAGCTATGGGCCCTTCATTGTTATTTCTTCTTTATTAAGATAAGGTGTGTATACTATAAAATTGTCAAGGCAATTTGGTCAAGAATAAAATGATAATGAGTGTACAAGAATTGCACAGTTTTTAATACACTGTAAAAAAACTGCTCACTTCATATTATCGGATATTCACTCTGAAACCTGAGAGTGTTGCTTGGAACAGAAGGAATCCCTCCCCTTTGATGGCCATTTGTAAAGATGTAAAGCGCTGTCAGTTTGCAAGCTCATACCCTGACAATCCTCAGCTTTCAGTCCATCTGACTGAGGGTTATAAATCGGTGAAAGTCGGAAAAAGGCTGTATTTTTATGCAAAAAGAGAATAAGATAATTTTCAGGATTTTTCTGGTATGTTTTTTGATAATATTATTTTGGTCTTAAAACGAATTCATGAGGAGGAGTAAAAATGGGCTTTAATATAAACACGAATATACCGGCAATAAACTCCGGCATACAGATTAATAAGACACACAACAGGCTAAACAGAAATATGGCGACCCTTTCTTCCGGTCTTAGAATTAACTCCGCTAAAGACGACGCTGCAGGTCTGGCCATTGCAACTCGTATGACCTCTCAGGAGAGATCTTTAATGGTAGCTGTAAGAAATGCAAACGACGGCATATCCATCGCTCAGACCGCCGAGGGCGCAGTGAATGAAATTACGGGAAGCTTACAAAGGATCAGAGAGCTCGCTGTCTCAGCGAGAAGCGGGCAGTATGGCGAAGAAGACATCAGCAATATGCAACGGGAAGTTGATGCACTGGTCGGTGAAATTAACCGGATATCGGGGCAGACGATGTTTAACAACAGGCCGCTGCTGGACGGAAGCTTCTCTGCCTCTATTTCTTTAAGTGATGATCCTCAAAACAGAGGTATTGATATAAGTGTCAATAATATGGGAGTGGAAAATCTTGGCGCCGGCGGAGGCAGATCGCTGGATACAATAATGTCAACAGAGGGTGCTCGATCCATCGGGTTATCCGCGGGCGGACAGGAGTCCCTTTCCGTAAATAACGGTGCAGGCGCATTGGAGATAATCGACGGCGCATTAAATCAGGTATTGAATGCGAAGTCGTCCCTTGGCGCCGTGTCAAACAGATTTGAAGCCGCCATTAAAAATATCGATAACAACGTTCTGTCCACTGCTGCATCAAGGTCCAGAATTATGGATGCCGATATGGCCGATGCGACTGCTCAAAATACAAAAAATCTGATTATGCAGCAGGCGGGGATAGCAGTGCATTCTCAGGCAAACAGTCTGCCTCAAAACGCTTTGTCATTATTACAGTAATTGGCGCAGTTTCGACAGATTAAGCAGCAAAAGCAGCGACTTTTCTTTTACTCCCTCTCCCTCTTTGAAGGGGGAGAGGGGCATAATCGCTTAAATAAGAGATAAAATAACGAATATCGAACAGGGAATAATGAATTTCGAAGGGAAAGACTTCATAATTCGACATTTCTTGTTCGATATTCCTTATTTGAGCGCTTACGGGAGAGAGGGGTGGGGGAAGAGGTGACTTCAATGGCATGTCACTGTCTGAGACAGCTTAAATTGATTTTGAGTCATCTCCCAAATCTTACCTTTAGCTCACCTGCCTGAGGCATTATTACACTTTACTACCATTGCTTCTATCTCATTTTTTTGCTAAAATAGCAGGATTCCATAAAACTCACACAAAGGCGCTGAGACACAAAGTTTTTTAAATTTCTTTGCATGAGCAGATTTTAAACTATTCTATTACCTTTTCTCTGTGTCTTTGCGTCTTTGTGTGAAATAGAAATGAGATATAGCCGAACTACTACTAAAAAATATCGTTGCTTTTTTACGCACAATCTTATTCATAAGCGACAAAAATTTAAAATTCTATAGGCAGTTATTTGAAAAAATTTATTATCTTCCTCGCAACATTGTTTTTTTTGGCAATCCTTCTTGCAACCCAATACAAATTCTTCCTCACGAAATATGCAGATTTCTTCTCTGTAAATAATGCGACAAAGGGTGCGGACGCCATAGTTGTTCTTTCCGGCAGTTTGCTTACCCGATTGCCGTTAGCTATAGAATTATCAAAAAAAGGATACTCCTCAAAAATGCTGTTAACCGATGAGAGGGACATGAATCCCGCCTTGTCACGTTTTACAACGAACAGACTTAAATTCGCCAGGGAAGTGATGAAAGAGTTGAAGGCTGACATAGAATTGGAAATGATTCCTTCACTCAAAGGCGGTGCTACATCTACTTTCGATGAAGCATATGACGTTAAGCAGTACAGTATCGATAATAATCTGAAACATCTAATCCTGTCTACAGATGAGTTTCACACAAGAAGAGCGCTATATGCCTTTAAAAAAGTTTTTCAAGGCACAGGTATTAAGATTGAAATAGCAGGAGCAAAAAACGCAGTTTTTAACGAGTCGGATTGGTGGCTTTCCGATAAGGGAATATCGAATTATGTATTGGAAGGGATTAAGTACACGATTTATCTCATTACGTACAGGAATGTGTCTTTTATTGAGAACTATTAGAGTTTTAGATTAGAGTTCGAACTTTTTTATTTGGCTCTTCATTATGTTATAATTTTTTTTGCTTCTTACAACCAATTTAACTAAGAAAACCGAAAAAGAAAATGTTTGTTTTTTTAAAGTTGAATCCGATATTAGAACATGGTATTTTTAGCGCCTGCTCAAAGTTAATTTTTTAGATTTGATATTCTTTATGTTAAGAATAAATAAAAAAAATGTAGAATGGTTGATAAATACATGTCTTTTTTTTGTAACCGTATTTATTACTCTATTATTTATCGAAGTATTTTTAAGATTTTCAGTTTATAAAACATTGTTAGTTGATTATACTTATCACACCAGATATTATTATACTCCCGATCAAAAAGCAGGTTATGATATTCAAAAAAATTTCCCTAAGACTTTCAGTAAACATAATGAAATACCGGATCATATGATTTGGTCTAATAATATAGGATGTTTTGATAATGACTATGCCGAAGAGAAAGAATTTTTATTGCTTGTAGGCGACAGTTTCACTTTCAGTTATGTTCCTTTTAATAATAATTTTGGAAATGTTATAGAAAATAGTTTAAGATATCGAACTTTAAAATGTGGAGTCCCGGGGTATGGTACAAAACAAGAGTATATAAAAACGAAAAGAATATTAGAAAATCTGGAATCTTTTCCGAAACTCATTATTTTGGTTTATACTGCAAACGATATGATGGACGATTATCTATTCCCTCGTACTGATTTTATAAATGGTTATCCAACCATGAGTCAAAGTCTTGCTGATTTTGAAACAGGAGAAATTGTCCAATCCAAAATAAGTGAAAAAGAGTTGAATACGAAAGTTGCCAATTGGAGAATATTTTGCGGTGCAAATCCGAGTAATAAATTGACAATACAAGCAATTCAATGGATAAAATGTTTTTTAACCAAACACTCTATTGTCTATAATTTGGTTAAAAAACAGATAAAAAAAATAATTGAACACAATCAAACTATTGAGCATTTTTTTACTAAATTTAGATTGGTAGAAAAGAAGACGACAGCTGAAAGGATTGGTTTTTCAGATGTAGAAATCGAAAGTGGTTATTGGGAGTTCGATGACTATTCCTGGCTTAAGCAGGCATGGATTCACCATACTGAAAATCTTTCCTCTTTTAAAAAATTATCAATGCAAAAGGAGATACAATTGTTAGTAGTATATCTCCCATATAAAGAACAGCTTTATCCCTTTTTTATCCAAAATAAAGATTTAAAATCAAAGTTGCCGGCAACAAACAAAAGACTCAGGAATTTCATGATAAATGAAAGTATTCATTTTCTTGATCTAACACCTATGTTATTAGAATACGTTGATCTAAAACCTAGTAAGTGGTTAAATCCGAAGAAAGATTTGTACTGGAGCGTTGATGGACATCCTAACATCAAAGGAAATAAAATAATTGGACTTTTGATCTCTATGTACCTGTTGGAGAATAATCTTATTGAAACAAACGATAAAACAGGAAAACTGGAAGCAATAAATGAAACTCTTAATAAATATAGAAACTAATTGTTTTAAATTAGGACTAAGGGTCTGGAAAGAAATAAATTGGTATTTTTGACGCTTGGGTTCAGGAATAGCATCGCTATTTTGAGGATTTTGCGATTAAAGCCAAGCCGAAAATAACCTGAAAACAAGATGTCAAAAGCCCTGGTTATTTTTTCCCAGTTCCTAATTCGTCATCTTGTCCAGTCTCCGACTGCTTTTTTCATGAATACTCTCATATATTGTCGTGCAATTTCCAAATTATTTTTCTCTGCAAGTATCCGGCTAAATATAAAATAAACATTCTCTGGACTGGATTTTATGGCGATGCCAAAATTGAAGGAGATATCGATAGCCTTAATATAAAGCATTGATTTTTCTTCATTTTTTTCATAAAAGTTCAGCACGTCATAAACAATATCCTTTTGTGACAATCTTTTTACGATCTTATCCATAAATGGAAAACTTTCCTTATATTGAGGAACAATGTAAAAATCTTCCGTTAAGAAGTTTAAAGCCCTGACATGCTCCTCTTTTGTTATAAATTTATTCAGCAATGAAAAACTTTTCAAAAAGTTTCGCTCATTTATTGCTGCCATTGCCTTTTCATATTCCTTGTCCCATTGAAAGTTCCTTCTATAAAAATTCCTTGCGTAATTATTATTATTATTATAATGTTTGACTGTATATGCAGCCATATAGGCTTGATCTGCTTTACTTTTATCGTTCAACAACAGGTATATCTTTCCAAGTGTATCATAATAATAATCAATATAAGGATGCGCTTTAACGAGCACCATTATTTGTGTTAATGCGCTTTTTACATCCCCCTCATCTAAAAGACTAATAACGTTCCTATATGCCCATTCGCGATAAAATACATCGCTGACTTTCTTAACCCAATTATAACTCTTATAATTGGATTTTAATATTTCCACACCTTTTTTAGAAAACTCGGAAGGGTGCTTTAGAACGCCTTTTACCAAGCCTATACTGTCAAGCTCTATTGCTCTGGACAGTCCGTAGGGATTAAAAGGATTGATCTTATACATCTCTTTTATTATAGACATGGCCCTGAGGTACAGCTCTTTTTCCCTGGTAATGTCAAATCTCCTGATATAGAATGTTGCAGCAATATCAAGATAGTGAGACTCCTTTGGGGCTTTTTTCAACCCTTCCGATATGACGTATTCAATTTGAGGCCAATCTTTTTTCACATCCATGTTTCGCGATATGTGAAACAGTCTGTCAGCCCTCATTTTACCGGCAAGGTCCAGTGAGAGGAAGATTAAAAAAGCGATGGATAGTACAGCAGGAATATAAGCGATGGAGAAGACAGGACTTTCAGCATTATCCTCGGTCCTGTCAATTGTACATAATGAAACAGCAAGGCCCAGTATCACCCAGTAGAAGGAATTTAGAGCAATATCCTGCCAACTGAAAATATCCTGCACCAAATAACAGACAATAGACGATATAAAGGCTATGGTTACAATATTTACTTTTCTGCTGTTCCTTTGTCTGAAAGTATTGAACAGGCTGAAAAGGATGGAAATTATGAAGAGAAGATAAAAAAGGAGCCCTGCAATACCTGTTGTTAAAGCCATTAATAAATAACCGTTGTGAACATGTGTAGGTACGGCATGAACTCTGTAAAACCTGTCGAATTCAGATAATTTATATTGTGGAAAAGCTGTGCGAAAGTTGTCTAAACCGACGCCAAAGAGAGGATAGTCTCTAACAATATTCAGGGCTATTTTGTAATGGACAAGCCTGCCTGAAATAGATTTATCGTTATCTTGCCTGACAATACTTTGTAGTCGGGAGGTAATGTTCTCAATTTTTTTAAAAGCCCTTTTAGGGTCCACTATCGAATTCAGGGAGAGATCGTTTTTGCCTGACAAGGCACCCGGATTTAAAGAGAAAAGAATGAATAGAGCAAATGACAGAAGAATTAAAAGAACAGCAATTTTTTTAGGAGAAAATGTTTTATATTTATAATGATATAAAAAAAGAAGCAGTAAAAACGATATTATAATGCCCAGCCAGGGTCCCCTGGCGTCCGATAAAAAGATGGCATATAGATAGATTAAAATCAGTGGAACAGTAAATAGCTTTTTGTACCGATTTAATTGAATAAAGATAATAATTAAAAAAGGGAAACCCAGCCCCAGTATGGCAGTCATAATTACCGAATTACCGAATGTCGATCCAAATCTGAAACCATCTCCCCACTCTATGGGATCGAGCTGAAATTCATGGACTATCATATAAATGCACACAGGAATCAGAGAGAGAATAAAAAAGCCCGATATTCTTATGATTCTTTTAATATTCATCGGCGTAGTGGCGGTTATTAAGAAAAGCAACAAATATGTCAGATAATTGAATAATCCGTTATGTCTGCCATACACGCCATGAAGGGCAGTATGTTTGCTCAAGGCAAAACATGTAGAAATACCCCACCATAAAACGAGCAGGGAAAGAGGAAAAAAGATGTGTCGTGGAATTATTTTAATCTCTCCATGTGTCAGGCGATAAAACCAAATAATCGATAGCAACAGAGTGGTAATCCTTAAAGAGAAGAGTTTCGGCAAGGCGAACTGGTCGGAAATCTTTACGCTGAAGAGAAGAGACACTGTTAGAAAAAGAATCAAATAGAGGATATCCTCTATTATTACAATTGTGTTTTCAGATGATTTGATTTTCCTGATTTTAGTTGACATGCGAGAAGGCTTTATCGTTTGTTTCGAAAATAAGCCCTGAAAGAGCTGGTTTACTAACCACGAAGATCACGAAGGGCGCGAAGAAAAGAAAGTTTATCCCGGAATTTATGTTTTCACCTCAAGCAAACAGGTTGCAATCGCGGCCATCCCTTCTCCTTTTCCAATAAACCCCATTCCTTCATTTGTTTTGGCCTTGATGTTAACAGATGACAAGGGGATACCGGTTGATGATATCGACTCTTTTATATTATTTATATATCCGGCCAGCTTTGGCTTCTCTGTGATAACGATAGCGTCTGTCCAAACCACGAGATATCCTTTTTCCGAGATCGTGTTAACGATGCTTTTAAGCATTAAAAGGCTGTCGGCGTCTTTCCAGCGAGGATCGGTATCGGGAAAAAATGCACCGATATCGCCTAATCCGGCGGCGCCAAGAAGCGCGTCGATTATACTGTGGCAAAGGAGGTCTCCGTCGGAGTGGCCTTTCAGTCCTTTTTCATAGGGTATCTCTACCCCTCCCAAAATCAGCTTTCTCCCTTCAACGAGTCTGTGAGAGTCATATCCTATACCTATTCTCATTTAATCTTCCGTGGATTTGTCATCTGTTGATTTGTGTCGATTGTCACGGATTTAATCTGTCAGGTGCTGTTTTGCGAAGAAGAAACTCTGCGTAATCAGCGTCATCCCTTGTTGTAATTTTAATGTTTTTGTAATCTCCCGGTATTGTTTTTATTCTGCCGTTGTACATCTCGATTATCGATGCATCGTCTGTAACCGCCACTCCTTCACTTATCGCTTTGTCGTAGGCATCGAGAAGAACTCCGTGGTTGAAGACTTGAGGCGTCTGGACAGCGGCAAGGCTCGCCCTGTCTAACGTTCTGACAACATAGCCGTCGGCTATTTCCTTTATCGTGTCCTTTAAAGGCAAAACAGGAATAACGCCGTCGTTTCCTTTGAGAGATTCAAGAGCACTTGTTATTAACTCCTCTGATACAAGGGGTCTGGCTCCGTCATGAATAAGAACGACAGAGCTTTTATCTTTGATTAGATTTAGGGCGTTATATACGGAGTTTTGCCTTTCATATCCTCCAGGCGCTATATCGATAACCTTGGAGATAACTGCATTACTGACTATCTCAATTCCCCGTGCTCTGTCTTCATCTTTAAAAACGGGAATAATTTCGTCTATTATGCTCAAATCTTGCAGAATTTTAAAAACGTAGAGGATAACAGGTTTGCCTAAGAGGCTGTGAAAAGCCTTATTGACATCAGATTCAAATCTCTTTCCTGACCCTGCGGCAGGTACTATAGCAGTTACTTTCATCATCAATAGCCGGGAGCTTCAGGTTCTGTGGGGAAAACCGAAAAAAATCCTATGCTCCGTCGGGACATTTTAAAGGGGGCTCTTTATGTAATTAAAAAGTTGTTTCATCTATACATTATCTTCCCTGGCGAATATCATTCTTCCCGCCGTTGTCTGCAGTACGCTGGTAACAATCACATCGGCCTCTTTGCCGATCAGCGTTTTTCCGTTTTCGACGACAACCATGGTCCCGTCTTCCATATAGGCCACGCCCTGGTTTTGTTCTTTACCTGTTTTCATGACAAAGACTTTCATCTTTTCTCCCGGCAGAACGACCGGTTTAACAGCGTTTGCGAGGTCGTTTATATTGAGCACGTTCACATTTTGCACTTGCGCCACCTTGTTAAGATTGAAGTCGTTTGTTACGATTTTTCCATCCATCATCCTGGCCAGGGCGACAAGCTTCGCATCGACCTCTTTAATTTTTGGAAAATCGTCGTCTACTATTCGTAAGGTTATACCCGATATTTTCTGAATTCTGTGTAATACATCGAGCCCTCTCCTGCCTCTGGAACGTTTCATTGCGTCAGGAGAGTCGGCAACGTGCTGTAATTCCTGGAGGATAAACTGGGGTACGACAAAAATGCCGTCCAAAAAGCCTGTATCGCATACATCTGCTATTCTGCCGTCTATGACGGCGCTCGAATCGAGGAGCATTAATTGCTCATATGCGCCTTCACCTTTGAAATGTTTTAAAATGCCCGTTATGCTTAATGTCTCGCTTTTTGAAAAACCGGTCAAAAGCCCTGTGTAAGCAAAGAGAGCATTTATTGCCGCTATAACGAATGAATTGCTGTCTCCTGTAATTTTTTTAAACGGAAATGTAATAATAGTTGCCAAAACAATACCCGATAAGCCGCCCAATATTCCGCCGATAATTTTGGCAATACGGATTTTGGCAAAAAACACCTCAAGGAAAATAATCGAAATACTCACCAGAAAGCCAAACAGCGGTCCCATGTAAGGTGAATCGAAATCAGGATTTAATCCCCAACCGGCGGCAGTGAAAAGGCAGATTATGAGAATTCTAACAATATTTTTCATTTTTTCCCCTGACTTCTTTAGCAGATTAATGATAATGAGCGCATAAAACTATTTTTTTTAAGCATCGTTTTATTATAATAGTCGAGTTGTCTTAATGTAAACTAAATAAAGTAATTACTTCGGGCCTATACCTCGAAGGCTGAAGAGTAGCAGGTGAAAACCTTACTGAACGAAGGATATCCCGGCATTTCTATTACCTGAAGAACGGGAGTTACTGTTTAGCACCGACCTTTACTTTATTCATCAAAATTCGAAAAATCTGTTGATCAATTGAGAAAACGATTATAATAAAGCTGATAAGCAAATCTTTATTATCCTGTAATTCTGTCAAAATAACAGATATTTTACTTGAAAATTATTTGATTAATTTAATATATGGAGGATTTTTATGCTTAAAAGATATTTATTAGCCCCGGGGCCGACACCGGTGCCGGCGGAAGCGCTTGCCGCCATGTCAATGCCGATTATCCATCATCGATCTCCGGATTTCATTCCAGTACTTGAAGACGCCAAAAACGGATTAAAATGGCTCTATCAGACAGCTAATGACGTTTTAATTCTCTGCTCTACCGGAACGGGCGGCATGGTTGGCGCCGTTAACAATTTTTTTAAAAAAGGCGACAAAGTTTTGGTCATTAACGGTGGAAAGTTTGGCGAAAGGTGGACCGAAATCGGTAAAGCCTACGGTCTTAATGTAGAAGAGATTACTGTAGAGTGGGGTTATGCCGTTGACGTCAAAAAAATAGAGGAAGCCCTAAAAGCCGATTCCAATATCAAAGGCGTGCTCGTTCAGGCAGTTGAAACATCGACCGGCGTATATCACGATATAGAGGCAATAGGAAAGGTCGTTAAAAACCATGAGGATATACTTCTTGTCGTAGACGCTATCAGTGCTATTGTAGCTCATGATATAAAAACCGATGAATGGGGAGTCGATGTTATGGTCGGAGGCTCTCAAAAGGGGCTTATGCTTCCTCCTGGGCTTGCATTTGTCTGTGTTTCCGAAAAGGCATGGAAAAGAGCGGAAGAGTCGGATATCGAGAGGTTTTATTTTAACCTGAAAACAGAGAGGAAGAAGTTGAAGGACAACCAGACAAATTTTACCTCTGCAGTTACACTGATCATTGGTTTAAACGAATCTCTTAAATTAATGAAAAAAGAGGGGCTTGAAAATGTCTTTAACCGTCATGCCCGTCTTGCTCATGCCACAAGAGAGGCCGTGAAGGCAGTCGGACTGGACCTCTACTCCAAAGAATCGCCCAGTAATTCCGTAACGGCTGTTGAAGCGCCGTCGGGTGTAGACGGTCAGAAAATTTATAAAACATTAAGAGAAAAGTATGGCGTAACGGCTGCAGGCGGCCAGGCTCAGGCAAAGGGAAAAATATTCAGAATAGCCCATCTCGGTTATGCCGACACGTTTGATGTAATCATTGCCCTGGCTGCTGTTGAAATGACATTGAAAGAGCTTGGTCATCCGGTGAAGCTCGGCAGCGGAGTCGCCGTTGCAGAAGAGCTTTTAATGCAGTGAAAGTCCAAAAATTAAAAGGTTTGATAAAAAAGAACGGAGGGCAGGGGAATGAATACTGATTTAGAAGATAGACAAAACAATCCCATGTCTCTGATCGGTTATAAATTATATTAATTTTTCTCGGGAGGTCTTATTTTTTTATGAAGGTTCTTGTTAGCGATAATATATCAAATGACGGTGTGGATATTTTAAAGAATGCAGGTTTGGAAGTAGACGTTAAAACAGGCATGACGAAAGACGAGCTAAAGGCTTGTATTGCAGAGTATAACGGTATTGTAATAAGAAGCGCCACAAAACTGACTGCCGATGTTATTGACGTTGCTTCAAACTTAAAAGTAATAGGGAGGGCAGGGTCCGGTCTGGATAATGTAGATAAAGCGGCCGCCTCTAAAAAGGGAATTGTTGTCATGAATACTCCCGGGGGAAACACGATTACCACGGCTGAGCATACAATCGCAATGCTCTTTGCGCTGGCCAGGAACATCCCCCAGGCCTGCTCATCCATGAAAAGCGAGAAGTGGGAAAAGAAGAAATTCATGGGAGTGGAACTGTTTAATAAAACTCTGGGCATAATTGGTCTTGGAAATATCGGAAAAGAGGTCGCCAAAAGGGCGATTGGACTACAGATGCAAATTCTGGCTTACGATCCATTTATGAACGAGGAATCTGCAAAAGAAATGGGCGTGGAACTCGTATCAATCGACAAACTTCTAAAAAAATCGGATTTTGTCACTCTTCACACTTCTCTGACCCCGGAGACAAAGAAGCTGATTAATAAAGATACAATTTCTAAAATGAAAGAAGGTGTGAGAATTTTAAATTGCGCAAGAGGCGGGATCGTAAGCGAAGACGACCTTTTCGAGGCCATAAAGAGTGAAAAAGTGGCGGGAGCTGCTCTGGATGTCTTCGAAAAAGAGCCTCCCGATGAATTTTCGCTTATTTCTCATGATAAGTTGATTTGTACTCCCCATCTCGGAGCCTCTACAAGAGAAGCCCAGGAAAATGTCGCCATTGCCGTAGCTGAGCAGGTAGTCGACTATCTGGTTCACGGAACGATCAGAAACGCTGTTAATTTTCCCTCTATTCCGGCTGATCAGGCAAAAAAACTTAAACCCTATACGGAACTTGCCGAAAGAATGGGAAGCTTTGCTTCACAGATATTCGAAGGCCCCGTAGAGGAGATAAACATAGAATTCAGAGGAGAAGCGGCAGACGTCAATGAAGAGCCTGTGAAGATATCGCTGTTAAAGGGATTTCTTGCTACCATACTCGAAGAGACCGTGAATTTCGTAAATGCGCCTTTTATAGCCAAAGAGAGAGGCATTGATGTCGGTATTACAAAGGGAGAAGCGACAGACGATTATCACACAATGCTCAGTGTAAAGATCAAATCGGAGGGAAAAGAACTCAAATTGTCGGGAACATTAATGAGTAAAAAAGATCCTCGTATTATCATGATTAATAACTTCCACATAGAGATAATTCCGGACGGTCTGATGCTCTACATCAGCAATATTGACAGACCGGGGGTTATCGGGAACATCGGTATGATTCTCGGCGATAACGACATCAATATCTCGAGGATGCATTTTGGCCGAGAGACAGAGGGTGGAGACGCCCTTTCCGTAGTGAGCGTGGACGGAGAGCTGAGTAACGAAATATTTGAGCGATTGAAAGCGCTTCCAAATATTTTAAATGTAAAAAGGGTCAGTATATAATACCAGGGGGCTTGTAATTGAATTACTTTCGATTACAAGCCTTAATTTTAAGGAGTAAAATATGGGGAATGTCATTATTGTAGGCACTCAGTGGGGAGACGAAGGAAAAGGCAAAATAGTAGATTACCTCACGGAAAAAGCAGATGTCGTAGCCAGGTATCAGGGAGGTCACAATGCAGGTCACACCGTTGTGATCGGCAAGGAACAGTTTATTCTCCATCTGATTCCCTCCGGCATTCTTCACAAAGATAAACTTTGCCTTATAGGAAACGGTGTAGTCATTGCTCCCGATGCGCTGATCGAGGAAATCGACGGACTGCTGGACATAGGACTTGAAGTAGGAGATAATCTGAAGATAAGCAAAAACGCCCATGTCATCATGCCATACCACATCGCTTTGGATAACCAAAAGGAGGCTGCAAAGGGTAAAAAGAAAATCGGAACGACAGGAAGAGGAATCGGACCTGCCTATGTAGATAAGATGGCAAGAGCGGGTATTAAGATGGTTGATCTTTTGTGGCCCGATGTATTCAGGGAAAAACTGGAATCCAATCTTGGTGAGATTAATACGATAATGACGAAACTGTATAATGCACCGGTCTTTGAGATAAACGAGTTATTTGACAAATGCATGGAGTATAAAGAGAGGTTATCCGATTTTATTGATGACACGGACATTATTATCAACGACAGACTCAAAAGGGGAGACAATATACTTTTTGAAGGAGCTCAGGGTACTCTTCTCGACATTGATCACGGAACATATCCCTATGTAACTTCATCGAATGCCACAGCCGGAGGAGCAATGACAGGGATGGGTGTTGGTCCTACCATGATAGATTCTGTTTTGGGAATTGCCAAGGCCTATACGACCAGAGTAGGAGGAGGGCCTTTCCCCAGTGAGTTAAACGATGAAACAGGCGAAAAAATAAGAGAAAAAGGCGGAGAATACGGAGCAACCACAGGAAGACCAAGACGGTGCGGCTGGCTTGACCTGGTTGTTTTAAGACATTCAGTGAGAATTAACGGACTTACGGGGCTGGTAATCACAAAATTGGATGTACTTGACGGATTCGACAAATTGATGGTCTGCACAGGCTATAAATACGGTGATACAGTTTTGAATGATTTTCCCAAGGAATTATCGATTCTCGACTCCTGTACTCCTGTATTGGAGGAATTCAATGGATGGAGCGAAAAAACAAAGGGTGTAAAATCGTTTAAAGAACTCCCTGAAAATGCTAAGCTCTATGTTGGCATGATAGAGGAAAGGCTGGATGTTCCGATTCATATTATTTCCACCGGGCAGGACAGAGACGATACGATAATCGTGAAAGATGTTTTTTAATCGCCTCATTGAAGGGTAGCATAAAAAAATTTTTTAACGGAACAATAAATCTCCTCTTTCCCGCCACATGCCCTGTATGCAGTTCTCTGTCCGACATCTATTCTGTTTCGCCAATTTGCAGCAAATGCTGGGGCGGCATAAAAAGAGAGTCCGGCAATCTCTGCACTATTTGTTCACGACCTGTATCACCTGTTGAAGTAACTTTTTGTCCCGAGTGTTACAGAGAGAGACCTTTTTTTGCAAAAGCAGTTGTTTTCGGAGTCTATGAAGGCGCACTGAGAGAGGTTATACATTTTTATAAATTCAACCGCATAAAGAGACTTGCCGCGCCTTTAAGCGAACTCCTTTGTTCGATGGATTTACCGGCTGCCGATGTTATAGCCCCCGTTCCGCTTTCAAAGAAAAGACTGAAGGAGAGAGGATTCAATCAAAGCCTTATACCGGCCCGTAAACTTTCAAGTAAGCTGAATATTACACTGTCTGAAAACCTTCTTATAAAAACACGGGACACAATACCACAATCGATGATGACAAAGAGAGATCGTTTAAAATCTCTAAAGGGCGCTTTCAGGGTCAGTGTAGCCCTCGATAACTCAAAAGTGATTCTGGTGGATGACGTTCTCACAACAGGCGCTACATTAAATCATTGTTCCCTTGCTCTTCTGGAGGCAGGAGCAAAAGAAGTATATGGAGTTGTTATCGCCAGGGCAAGGATATAAAATCCGTATTTCCCCATGATTTTTTAAAGGGACCAGGTTAATGATGTTGCTTTAATAATATAAAATCGAGACCTTACCGGCGAATAAATAACCGGAGACTTGCTTTTTATAGTTTAAAAATGTCTTAATAATTGTAATTAATAAACACCCGGCTATCTCGGATTATAAAGTGAGTCTCTGAAGCTCCGGATTTATAAAAGACCAGGTATGAACACTGATAAGGTATCGAAACTTTTTTCGGAAGATAAATGTAATCTCCCTCTCTATACTATTGGCGTAGTTGCTGAGCTGATGGGGACAACGGACCAGACTCTCAGATTGTATGAGAAACACGGTTTGATAAAACCTTCCAGAAAAAATAAAAACAGGTATTACTCGGAAAACGATATAAAATGGCTTACCTGCCTGAGAGACCTTATTCATAAAAAAAAGATAAGCATCGAAGGAATTAAAAGGTTACTGGAGTATGCCCCTTGCTGGCAAATCACTGACTGTCCTGAAGATGTCAGAGTCAGATGCACAGCTTCCAAGGAGAATACGAAACCCTGCTGGGAATTAAACTGGATGATCTGTAAATCCGAGAAAGGAAAAGCCTGTGGAGAGTGTGTTGTTTACCTTTCCAGAGTAAAGAGAGATTATTGATCGAATATTTAGAGGGAGGTGTAAAATGTCCGAAATAACTGTAAATATCGACGGAATGAGTTGCAATCATTGCACTATGAGAGTAAAAAAAGCCATTGACGGAATATCGGGAGTCAACTCCTCCAATGTGGAAGTAGGGAAGGCTGTAGTTCATGTAGACGATACGAAAGTTAAAAGAGAGGATATTGAAAATATAATCAACAAAGCCGGATACAAAGTCAAATAGCAACTATCCGGATTTTTTTACAATCGTTTTTTAAAAAACTCGCCAAAAGCCTTATCCACAGTAGCGATGTGATTGATCAGCCAGTTACAAACATTGCGCTGAAGTTGTCTGTTTACATGAGATGTCAATCCTGCCGACTCTATATTTCCCTTTATATATAAAAGATTATCGACAAATTCCATATGCTGGGATTTATGGAATGAATAATCGGGATAATTATATAGAGTCATATACTCTTCCTCGAGTTTAAAATGCAGAGTTGCATACTCCTCTAAAAATTTAATAATTTTTCCTGCCTCCTTTTTGCTATTACCGCTGAGTATGGAAGTTAACAACTGATTAATCCTGTGAAAAAGTTCTTTATGTTGCAGATCGATCTTTTCGACTCCCACCGATAAATCGTGGCTCCAGTCGATTCCTACCAGGGTTCCGCTTATTTCACGTTCATAAAGCTGCCCGTAGACTTCAAAAAGATGTTTATATGCGTCGTGTATCTCCTGTAATTCCTCCTCACAATCGGTAAATGCCTCGACAATGTCAGGATCGAAGTGCTCTCCGGAAGCTGATTTTATTATCTTTGCCGTCTCTTCATGGGACATTTCGTCTTTATAGGGCCTTCTTGTTCTGAGTGCGTCATAGACATCACAGATTGCGAATATTCTGGCTTCCAGAGGTATCTCCTCTCCTCTAAGCCCCTCGTGATACCCGCTTCCGTCGTACTTTTCATGATGATAGGCGCAAATATTTCTGGCTATAATGAACAGAGGTTGTTTGAGTTTAAATCTGTCTATAGCGTTTTGCAGAACATTCTTGCCGACCCATACATGCCTTTTCATTTCCTCAAATTCTCCCTCTGACAGCTTTCCTTCTTTTAATAGAATGGAGTCTCTCACTCCGACTTTTCCTATATCGTGCAGAGGTGATGCATCGTAAAGGGCCTCAAGGAATTCGCTGTTAATGACTTTACGGTATTTACTGTTTTTTTGTAGAGACTTTGTAAGAACGGTGGAGTAATTTCTCGTCCTTTCCAAATGACGTCCTGTTTCCGGGTCTCTGCCCTCGGCGAGACCGGCGAGAGATGAAAGCACTGCCTTTTGTGCTCTTTCGAACTCCATAAATCTTATCATATTGATGTAAACGATATAAAATATCAGAGAAAGAAAAACGATTAATATTGCAACGGACCAAAGTACGAGTGTTAAGAGAGAGCCCTTGACTGCGCGAAAGTTCTCATAGGCTGCCACAAAGAGGTTTCTGTCCCGCAATATATCGAGAGCCCGATACTCGATGCTCTCAGTGTCCGATATATAATAGAGGCCCGATTCGTTTTGAAATTCATAGGGTGATTTTTCGAATCCTGTAACTCCCTCTTGATTTCTCGACAACATGTAACCGTCTCCCGTTTGTATGAACATATCGTCAGGAAGAGTATCGAAGATTCGTGACAGATTGATATTTAGTATCAATCCCCCCTGGTCTTTATTGTTCGAATCTTTTAATATAGCGGAGAGTATTCTGAAGGGAATCGCTTTTTCTTCGTCAACCCCCATGCCTGCCGGGGACAAATATATATCGTCGCTCTCCCGATGTGAGAATTCCCTGAAAAATCTATGTAAAAACATGTCTATCGCTTTGTCCGCCGCGTCCTTGATGTCAAATGCCGTGAAATTATTATCGATTCTGATAATTCGGTTACCTTCCCTGTCCACCAACAGAATATTGGAGTAGGTCTCATTGATTTCAATCAGGTTTATAAAAATATCTTTTACTTCTTCTTTTAATTCGTCGGATTTAAGATTGCCGTTTACATAGTTTTTTACACTGGGAGATGCTTTGAGCCGCTCGAGGTCTTTAACAAAGGATGAAAAAAAGAGTTCCAGGCTTTTCTTTCCTGAAAGCACCCGTGAAGTCGACTCTTTTCTCTGCCTGTCAACTTCTCCTTCATAAATCTTACGACCGCTGTACAAAATAACCGATGCAAACAGTATAAACAGAGCAAAAATTATTAAGAGGAGTACTCTGTTCTGCTTAAAAAATTTTTTATTCATATAGAAATCTTTATACATCTTTCTACATACAATAGAAAATGGTGCATCTTAAGGGTCGAGTCAAACGCTTTTATAGCGGACAAACAAGTTTATCCATGTCACTTGGCTATAAATGGGTGTTATCGATGAATCGAAATAAGTTTATAAACAGACTTCAATTATAGTGTTTAAGGCAGGTTTTTGTAAATTAATTGCCGCTTCAAAGAGGGGATGAGCTGCATTTGTAACTGTTTTCAGGGGCCGGTGGTCCCTTTTAAATGATTTTCCTGTATACTCTCTGTATGAGCTCTCTTTGAGAGCTTTCAGTGGAGGGAGTTTTATCTGCACACTGACCTCTGATCACAAATCATTAAGAACAGAAACCTCTATTTTGTCAAAAGCAGTCACATTATTCTTTGAATACACTTATCTCCGATTTTAAATACATATAAAGACCAAGGAGAAAGGGTTCGAACCTTAATACCATTTTATGAAGAAATCCACTCAAAGAGCGCCATAGAAGTACTTTTGTAAATGATATCTCTTCATATCCGAATGTTTCGAGTTGGAGGGTAAGTTCTTTATATATCATTGAAAATGTATAGGCCATATGTATAAAAATGAGCATCAATAAAACGTCTAAAGAGACTGTTTTTTTGCTCAGAAAAGGGTAAAAAGCAGCAATTAAAGCAAGTGTCAGAGGGGTATTAAAGGTAAAATAGAAGAGGTTTATCCTGGCCTGTAATAGTATGTAGTCGTCGGTTTTTCCATTGTCCTTATTTTTATTTATAGAAACATCGGCGCCTGAAACCGTTTTCTTTTTAAGAAATCCGATAATCGCATACTTACCGCTTTGTTCTTGTTTTACCACTGAAACTTCCTTGAAAAAAGCTGCTGTCCAGGCGCCGACGCCAGTAACAGCTAAACCGTAGTAGTCTCCTATCTTCATCCATACAAAAAGGAAAAGGATTAGAGCGAAGATAAAAATCATAGAGCTTTTTCTCATTAAAGGTCTTTTTATCGGCTATGCACCCCGTTTTCCCTGTATAGTATAAACGACGGTTAAAAAAAAGCAAGCTCTTCGAAAGGCTTGACAGGAACAGGATTGAAGGATAAAGAATACAAGCTAGGATTTACAATGTCACGTCAAATTTTATAAAGGTGCAGGAGTTGTTATTTTCAATGGTTAATATTAAAATACAATTGTGGTTATTAAAGAAGTATCAGCTAAAACCATTCTTTCTAAATCAGGCATACCGGGTTTTGATTTTTGCCTGAATCCTTACACAGGTTGTACGCATGCATGTTTATACTGTTATGCTGTTTTTATGAAAAAATTTACGGGTCATACTGAGGAATGGGGCCGTTTTGTGGATGTAAAGGTTAATGCAAATAAAGTCCTGAAAAGACAAGTAAAAAAGAAAGGTCCTGTCATAATCAGCTCTGTAACGGATCCCTATCAACCGATTGAAGCAAAATATAAGATTACAAGAGAGTGCCTGACAACACTACTTGAATATCAATTTCCGGTAAATATCCTTACCAAATCTCCTCTTCTGCTGCGGGATATGGAGCTGTTTAAAAACTTTAATGATATTAAGGTAGGCGTTACCATAACAACGGATAATGACAGAATCAGAAAGATGTTCGAGCCAAATGCCCCACCGATTGAAGCAAGGTTAAAAGCCCTGAAAACACTTAAAGAAAACGGTATAAACACTTTCGTTTTCATAGGCCCCCTTCTTCCCATGAATCCTGACGGACTCTCCAAAGAGATTGCTCCTTATGCTGACAAAATCTTTATCGATGGAATGAACTATCGCTTTAAGACTGAAAGGATTTATCGGAAAAACAATCTGATACAGTGGCTTGATGTTCGGTTTACCGATAATGTCATTGAAAAATTACGAAGAGGATTTTTAAACAATAAGGTCGAACACTGTTGAGTTGTTGTGTTTCAATTACAGACGAATTGCTGTTAACTTCTCATTCACCAAGAAAGAACCGAAGTAAATTTAACACCTTCGCGGATGTCTTAAAATGTAGCCGCAGGCTTTAACCTGCGCCCGGGTTCGGTTCAGGTGATGTTTATTATTTGCATTCTATAATTCCCACTGCCCAACGATCCGAAATCTCGCGAGAAATGATTGTATAACTTCTGGAACCACAGGTTTCATGCGCCTTCTCCATCCATTTATTGGAAATGGCGGCCCGATTACGGCGAATCCCAAAGAGTGTTCCTTCAATATTTCTTTTGTCTTCGACTGTTATTTCATATTGATCGCTTCCAACCGGTCTGGAATAAACAGAGGCGCCACAGCCATATAGTATTGTCGGCATGAGAAATAATAGTATAAGCCCTGCAATTCTTTTCGTGGTAAACAATTCGTTTATAAAATGTATCATAAGTTCTACAATCCTCCATATTCAGGCCGGACCATGGGGTCGCCCTTTTTGTTTTAATTTCATCTCAATTCTCATTAAGAATTACTGTATATAATAATCGGTCAATTCATAGGTTACAGGATTCGATTTATGTGTATCTTCTGTAAATTTGACTAAACCTGTACCTGGATGCACCCATTCTTCCCAGCTATAGTCCAGCACTCCATCATCATAGGCTTCCTTAACGTAATGATAACAGCCACTAAAAATTCCCGATGGTACGGTTACTTCTTCTATTGCCTGTATGGTTACGGTTACAAAATCACCATCGATCTCTATATATGTCCACTGTGTACCTGCTGAACCTCTCAGAAATGCTGCGCTTAATCCGTCTGTATCGTATGAATAAAAGACTCCGTCAATCTCTGCTGAAAACATAAATTCAAGGTCTATATCGTCCGGTTCTGTCTCTTCTATCTGGACAATATACGCCTCAGTCCCTGAAAAGTCAGCAGTTCCTATAACAGACAGTTTTATACCATAATCCGATCCTTTATCTTTGTTGCTAAATTGCAACCAATTTCCTACAGTCAACGGGAACAGATAATCTGTCGTGTCCGCCTCAACTTTTGTTAACACGATGACTACCATCAATACAATTAATACAAGCTGCATGAATATGACCTTATTCTTCACTATCAATCCTCCTTGTCCTGTTCCTTTGGCTATAGTCGTTTCATACTCGTTTCCATATTAGGAAATTGAGTGATGCCGGGATCTATTGGTGATTGTTTTCCCCAAAGGACTGATTTTACCTAAAATATCGGATTATTAGCAATATGTAATTACAATTCAATGACATTAACTGAAGGTGCTTTGCTCCTTAGGTGAATGACAGTGAATAACAAATGAGAAAATGTCTTTTGTTAAATACCCGGCAGGATGATCGATGCCCCCCCCCCCCCTTGACAAACGCCACTGTGTCGCAATAATATAAAAAACTCTATCTTCTCTTATATAAAGAACTATTTACAGTGGTGACCCGGAGGATTATGAACGTTTGTTCAGAATTTTTATTCACAGGCTTCATTTTCCGGGGAAGTACAAATTCACCATGACATGTAATATGACATAATGATAGAAATTCTAAAAATCCTTTATTATTAATATCGACCTTTTTGTTAAAGAGCTGATATAATAAGGATCTACGCCGGGGTAGCACAGTGGTAGTGCAGCTGATTCGTAATCAGCAGGTCGTCGGTTCAAATCCGATCCCCGGCTCCATTCTTTTCAAGGGTTTGCGGCCATTCCTTAATCTTTGCTTCCTCCAAAATTGTGCAGTAATTGTGCAGTTGATTTTTCATTGATATGATCGTCGAACATTTTTAAAGCCCTTGTTTTATGACTTGGAGAAAGATGTGAATATCTTTGTGTCATGGCAAGGCTTTTATGTCCCAAGAGTTCCTGGATAGTCTGTGGATTCTCTCCCTGCATAGCCAAATGAGAAGCAAAGGTATGTCTCATAAAATCCAAACGTTTGGATTTTTTTAAGGTTTGGATAACTCATATCATGAAACTTGAAGTCAGTTATACCCGCCCGTTTACAAGCTGTGCCAAAACTTCTTTTAACATCCTTATAGGGCTTACAGGTATGCGGATCAAAGAAAACATAAGAAACATCGAGCCGCCTGTTTAATTTTTGGAGGGTTTGTCTTAGGGTGTCGTTCATCGGGATTTCACGCCTGTCACCGCTTTTTGTTTTTTCCAGTAATATAAATCCATTTTTCAGGTCAACATTTTTCCATTGAAGGCTTAATATTTCACCTTTCCTCATCCCGGTATTGAGTGCGGTAATAACAATGGGTTTCAGGTGTGACTCGCAAGATGATATAAGTTTTTTAATTTCATCGATTGACAGATATCGTAATCTCCTGTTATTTTCCTCAAGAAGTTTGACTCTCCTGATTCTCTTCAAGACCACACCGCTTACCATATCCCATTCACTGGCCTTGGTGAACATGTGTTTAATGGTTGCTATTAATCTGTTTACAGTTGCAGGCTTATTACCTTTAGAGATTCTCTCGGTCTGGTATTGCTCCAAAAGCTTTGTGTTAAACATCCTCAAAGGTAATTGCCCAAAGGCATTCACAAGCTGTAAGATAAATCCCTTTTTACTTCTAAAGGATCGTTGCCTTTCAGACCATTTCAAATACTCTCCGGCAAGCTCTTTAAACAGATAATTTTTGATGACCTTAGTTTCAGGCTCTTTTCCTTCCCTTAGCTCTTGTTTACGTTTCAAAAGCAGATCCTCAGCATCGCGGAACTTAGTTGAGCCTGAAGATTCACGTATTATCCGGCCATCCAAGCTTGCATATCTTAACCAATATGTATTACCTCGTTTATAAATCCCCCTTGCCATTTTACATCCTTTCTCAGTATTCACGTGTAAGTGAATCCATATTTTTAGTTTTTTTGTATTATAAATATAACTTGGTAGAAACACCAAAAGATTTCTTATATTCTGAAAAGATTAAGTGCACATTTCAGTGCACAATCGTATGTAAGTCAAGAGAAAATAAGGAAAATTTTTAACGAAAATGCTGACTAACAGTCAGACGGTCACTGCTACTTTTTATAAAAGGGAATGGGGTTTACCGACTCTTGCTCAATCCACTTGTCAATAGAGCTCTTCTTGAACCTGACATACTTACCGGCCTTAAAGTAAGGAATCTCTTTAAGTGAAATTTTTTTGTACACCCAAGAGGGTTCTACAGAAAGGTACTCTGCCAACGATTCAACAGTTAGTATTTTATCATTGATAGAAGAACCGTTACTTTTAATGACAGGTTTAAGTTGATCGGCAAGCTCCTTAGCTATGGCTTTATAGTCAGCTTCATCAAGCTGGAATTTAAGATTTGCGATTTCCATCTGAATTTTTTTTCCTTAAATAAATCTATCCTGCCCGGCTCCCCGGTTCCGGCGAGCGCCGAGCCTGTTTAGTACAAATGTATTCTTTCCGGCAAAGCGGCCACTCGGTTTACAGAATACATTTATTGTTTCCCCTCGATTACTGTTCCGATCACCTGTAGAGCACTTACCTGCTACCGAACCAGCCTATATTTGGTATTATAATTTCCCACTTTTCCGGCAACCTCCGATAAGATGAGGTGTCACCATACCCATGTACCTTAGAAATTTCGGCCATCCATCCATAGATTTTTCCATGCACTCTTACTATGTTGAATCCAAACTGTTCTCCGGCCTTTATCATTTCTTCATTTGAGGTTTTAAGATCAAGTTCATCAAGGCAGCCGGTTACAATAGATTTATCCTCAGTGAGAGGCAAGCTATAGGTTCGCCTGGCTCCCCGCTTTGTGTGAGCGCAGTGACTGTTTTGTATGTACAAATATATTCTCCCTAAATTATCCGGCAACTCTCCACTAAATATATCTATTGTATTTATGACCATAAGCAATATATAATAAAGCCATGGCAGTTATAACCATACCAAGGGCATTAAGCGACAAGCTCGGCGAAGAGGCAACAGACGCCCTTGTCGATGTAATTAGTAAGATTGAGCCTGATAACGGCAAAATAAAGGCCGAACTTACCAAAGAGCTTGTAACAAAGGATATATTTGAAGAGAGAACGAACTCTCTTGAAAAGAATTTCAATGAGAGAATGAACTCTCTTGAGAAAAATTTCAATGAGAGAATGAACTCTCTTGAAAAACATTTCAATGAGAGAACGAATTTTCTTGAGAAAAATTTCAATGAAAGAACGAACTCTCTTGAAAATAAAATGAACTCCTTTATTACCAAGGCCGAGTTCACGGAAGAGCTTGGTAAAACGAATGAAAGAATAACCAGAGTTGAAGGAGAGCTCAAGCTCATGCGCTGGATGATGGGCATTATAATTGCCGGAGTTGTCTCTCTTATTATGAAAGCATTCTTCATGTAATCGCTCTAAACATAAAAGCATATTTCATGTAGGGACCTCCACAATTTTTTTTCTCCGGCTCTCTGCTAAATCTACACATCTTCCCTAACCGATCCGCCCAAGCACCGGGAAAGAGGCTCTATATTTATCATCCGGAATAGCTCTCCGGGTACCACGATACCGATATATATATCAAAAATAATAACAGGCAGTAAGCAACCCAAAAGATTCCGAACAGTCGATTTGTATAAGGTTCCGGGAAGTAAACCTTACACAAGAGGCCTCAATCTCTTAAAGTATCTGACTGAAAACAACAAAGCAACCACTCCCGATCTTTCTTGTCGGGTAAAATAAATGCATTTTAACATAACTGCCTTAGAGCCATTGTAAGCCCCCCTGTTTCACTACCTATGCATTGATTTTAATTGCCTCCGATTATCGCTTTACAGCGCATTTTGGGAGGTTGTTTTTAATGGATGCTCAATAAGAGACTGCATTTCCCGTAATGGTAGGATATTTAAGAAAAGTTTTCTGACGATTCATCCTTGAAAAATAAACCAAAATAGTTTATAATTGAAAATATAAGCTTGATTGTCACTCAATATGAGCTTTAATTGGTCGGGCGGTTATTAACATAGTCTTAGCTGATAAACTTGGATACCCGAAAAGGGGCCTGACCTCATTCATTTTCCCGTCTTATAATCTCCAGTTAATCTTTGCCACATCCGGCAATTTACAAAGTCCATACCCGCGAACAGATTTTCCTTTGACAATGTTATCTTTTATTAATCCAAAATAAGGATATATATTCAACTCTTCTATTGATTCGTCTTCCCAATCTCTACCATACTCGACAAATTGCCTGAAAGTATTCTAGGCTGCCAAATCAGCAAGTTGTATGAGGTTTTCATGTTTGGATTTTCTGAAGCTGATATCAACAATTCTCTTATAATTTTTTATAAAAGTTTGTTTCATCTTTCTGCTGTTGTACAATACATCCTGAAGTTCTTTATTCCTCCCCCGTCTTGCACATAAACTATCTTCCATCTGATCTACAACTAATACACAATCACCTCTTTGTTCGTTCATATAAAACTCAATCCTCTCAAATAATACCTGAGAAGAATTGCAGAATGGATCGTTGTGTTTCCTATTCTTGTAATATCTCTTGTCAAATACAACGGCAATTATCCTGATCTCGTTTAGGAAGTCGCTAAAAAGACCTGTAACATCATGGCCACAGGCATTTAACTTTTCTTCATTAATGCCAAAAGGTTGCAGGTATCTTTTTTTTCTTTGGAATGAATTTCTAAACCAGTCGGATTTTATTTCCACTAAAGACGTTCCAAAGGTTTTTTGTTTGATTTCGACTAAAGCTCTGTTTATTGCAGGAATCTCGGCGTTTTTAATGATAATTCCTAAAATAACAAAATAGTTGTTTAACCAGAATTTTCTATCAAAAGCAGCAGATTGAGATAGCGCTAACTTCTTGTAAGGATCAATATACTCTTTAGAGCCGCTGTCTTCAATAAATATTGTATATTTTTCACGCCTCATGGTTATCGTTGTAAGTGTAGCAAATCACGTATTCAATACATAAGATAGATGAAGTTGTTATTACAGGAAATTACAAAAAAATATAGATGCAAACAAAGCACATTGCAAACAACAGCCTCAGAGCCATTGTAAGCCCCCCTGCTTCACAACTTGTACGATTGCTATTGATTGCCTCCGATTTTCGCTTTACGGCGCATTCTGAGAGGTCAATTTTTAATAGAATCCACTTAGGGTATTGCTTGTATCTTTAATGACAGCTAAAAAACCTGATTTTCTCTACTATAATAACCTCAGCCATATGTAAATACACCAATCCCTACTTCTTAATATGGTCGTAGAATGAAGAAATTGATTTATGGTATCATTAATTTTAAAATTGAGATAAAGGAGAGATGGTTCTATAGGAGGAGGTGAGGAAGCTATATGATTTTCCAGTTTCAGTTTATGGAACATCCTATAATCCACTATCTGAAATTGATATTAAGAGGCTAAATATATTGGAGTATCATAATAGTTCTGACGTTACTATTTGGAACAAGAAGATTGTTCACTGTGCAGTAAATGTGCAGTAAATGTGCAGTTGACAGGAGAAAATGAGGGGCAAGAACAGATAAACTGCTATCCCTTAATTCCGAGTTTTTTAAGTAAAATCAAGGGTTGGCATATATAAGAGAAAACACTGAAAACCCTGTAATATAATTCGTAATCAGCAGGTCGTCGGTTCAAATCCGATCCCCGGCTCCAGTATTTTCAAGGATTTACGGTGATTTTCTGGATTCTTTTCTTTTTTATCTTTTCTTTCAGGTCATTCACTTCTTCTTTCATTGTTTTGGCGAAACCTGCATCCGGGGTTTTCAGGAGATATGTGTCAGGCTATTTTATTTCTTCGGTAAGATGCATTTTTACTGTTAATTACGTCTACAGCCACGCCATAATGGGTCTGTACCACCAATAGAAAGAATATTTTGATCATTGTTCCCATCTAAATCAGCCCGCCTGATATAATCAGAATTGAATTCTATCCAAAAAATGTAACCATCTGCATAAACATCTGATCTTATAATAAAAAACAATAATAACAGCACGAAAACAGATAGTGTAATGCTCTTTGGTTGAAAAAAATAATGCACAAAATTATTTTCTATATTTCACAGATTAATCGTAATTGGTATAAATGTTACGATAAAAAATCTCTAAAATACATTGATTGCCTTGCAGCCGATATATTTTGTAAAATAACCTTATGTCAGTAATAGACCAATAGAAACATATGACCTCTTTGAAGATTAATTGGGCGTGTTGTAATCAATTTTGCATATATATAGTTCGAGAAAGCTTTTTTGAAAGTGATAACGTCACTTTTTTCGCCTTATCGCCTATTAATTTTTCCATCAAAAAGATTTACCTCTTTAGACTCTCTCCAATCTATTTTATAGCTTTTCATACTACCTTCAAGAGAGTTTTTTCGAAAAGATAGAAAATGTTACTCAAAAAATGATATACTTTTTTCATCCATTTAATCTGGCAATTTTTTCTGTCCGAATACATTTCAAATGTCGCTGCTCAAATACCGAATCGGCCTTAAAACCTTTGGAAACAAAAAAAGAGTTTTCGCTGCCAATATATCCGATTTTTCTGCTTTGCAGCTTTATTTTGCATTCGGATAATTATCTTTTATCATTACACAACCATCATGCTTAAGGAGTGAAAATATGAGAGTTATCGACGATAACGTTATTGCCGACGTTACCGATGTTTTAGAGACAGCACGGCTGTTCAGATACGATTGCAACCATGTTGACGAAAGCGCCACCGCTCTTTTGGAGAAAGAATTCGCTGACTATGTAGGGCGTAAATATTGCATTGCCATGAATTCATGCAGTTCTGCGTTATTTGTCTCAATGCTTTGTTGCGGAGTAAAGCCCGGAGACAAGGTTCTAATGCCTGCCTTTACATTTGTAGCCGTACCCAGTGCGATCGTTCATGCCAATGCTCAACCTGTATTGATTGAAGTTACAGACGATTATGTCATTGACTGCGATGATCTGGAACGTAAAATTACGACTGACACCAAGTATCTTATGCTCTCCCACATGCGAGGTCGTATTGCAGACATGGATCGTGTTACAGATATCTGTACACATCACAATATTACCCTTATTGAAGACACTGCCCACAGCCTTGGTGTGCTCTGGGAGAATCGTCAGACCGGATTTCATGGTAAAACAGCAGCATACAGCACACAATCTTATAAAATGATCGATGGCGGCGAGGGCGGTCTTATGGTTACCGACGATATGGAAATAGCTGCCAGGGCGATGTTGTATGCAGGCTGTTATGAATCTAACTGGAAAAAACATGCCGGTACTGCCGGGTTCGAGGAACTTATCGGTAGCCTGAAATATACCGTTCCTGCCTATAATTTTCGTATGTCCAATCTGACCTCCGCTGCTTTACGGCCTCAGTTGAACCGAATTGAAGCCAGAGTGGAACGATACAATAAGAATTATGATCGTCTTGCAGAGAGGCTCGACATGCACCCCAACATATCCGTCCCCTCTTTTCACCCAAAGGTTCGTAAGGCTGCTGACTCGATTCAGTTTCATGTAGACGGCCTGTCAATCGAAGAATTGGGAGAATATGTCACTCTGGCCAATTCTCGCGGTATTACGCTTAACTTTTTCGGTCTCTCAGGTGACAATGCCCGCTGTTTTTGGTTGTGGCGTTTTTTCGAACAAACGGAAGACGCACCCATAACCAGAGAACTCCTTATTGCCACAGCCGATCTTCGCCTGCCTCTGGCAATGACTGCCAATGATATTGACAATATGGCGGAAGACTTATGTACAACTCTTGATCAGGTGGTTGAAAAAAGCGTTCATTAACTTTATGTCCCCGGTTCGGTTTTTTTCCATTTCCGTAAAATAACAGATGCTAAAGGTCAGGTTAATCTGCCTCCGGCATCGACATTCTTTTACTTCCTCTGCCTTTTCAAAGGGAGATAAGAGACTAAAAGGGAATTTTAAAGAAATTCCGTCAATTGATGAAGATGCTTTTTACTCCGACTCCGGCGTGTTTACTAAAAAAGATGATTTCAGATGATATCAAAAGGCGATAACATAAAAGGATATATAGTAGAGAAGCGAATCGGGTCCGGCGGCTTTGGCGACGTTTTGCTTGTTCATGACGAGAAAGATGCATCCCGAAAGTTTGCACTGAAAATAATCAGGTCCAATTACCTGAGAAACATGAAGATACGTGAGAGCTTTCTTAATGAAATGATTAATATGGCCAGGATGTCCAAACAGATCAATACCGTAAAAATTATTAACAGCATTATTTATAATGATGATGACGGTGAGCGTATCGGTATGGTTACCGAATATATCGAAGGTGACTCTCTGGACAAATTCGTTACCAGAAATGTAAAGCTCAATCATTACATCGCTGTATCGATTTTTATACAGATGGTTGACGCCATAGGCGAAGCTCACAGGCACGACATTATCCACAGAGACATAAAGCCTTCGAATGTCATTATAGAGAGCAGCAAAATTATAGACTACAAAGGATATGAAACACACCCTGTTAAAATTCTCGATTTCGGTTTATCAAAGACACTGGAAGGCAGTACCGTAACAGAGTCATTGAGCGGAGCGACCCTTGTATATTCCGCGCCTGAACGTCTCAAGAAAAATATGCGAGTAGACCACAGAGCCGATATTTACTCCCTTGGAGCTACTTTTTTTGAAATGCTGACAGGAGCGCCTCCTTTTGGGGGGAAGGGACTTGCCGAGGTGCTCGAACAAATAAATAAAACCGAGATTTCATCACTTCCCGGCTTTGAAACCCTTATTGATACAGGATTGGATAAAGTGATCATGAAAGCAATGTCACGAACCCCTTTGTCACGATTTAAATCCTGCGAAGAGATATCCAGAGAAATTATGCTCGCATTTCCACCGGAGAATACCGGAGAAAAAAGCACCACAACGCAACCTGACAGGACGAAAAACGATAAAGAAGTAAAGCCGGAAAGGGACAGAAAAATGAACAAAACAACAAACATGTCCGGAGACCTGTCCTATGATGCTACTGTCAGAGTACGAGATGACGCCCTGATTGCAGGCTCTCCCGGTCAGGATGTATCTTCTTCACGGCAGAGCCATATAAAGCTGAGCATACCCGGTTCGCACCTTGGCCACAAAGCCCTTGGCCATGTCGAATCCATAAAATCCTGTATGGCGAAAAACAGAGATTTCCCTGTCATGTCCAGAACGATAGGCATTATCAGCAGGCTTCTGTCCGCCACGATCGATACAACGACTTCAGAACTGGCCAATGTCATACTCGATGATTTTGCATTAACCGGCAAGCTTTTAAAAATGGCGAATTCCGCTTTCTTTTCCAGATACGGAAGTAAGGTAAGCACCATATCCCATGCCATACTTATTTTGGGTCTCGATCAGGTTCAAAAAGCTGCTCTCTCCATGATGCTGTTTGAAGATCTAAAGGAAAAGACGACTGCATTAAAACTAAAGGACGCCGTGCTCACTACATTTTTAAGTGGCGCCATTGCCAGAAATATGTCCGCAAAGGTAGGTTTAAAAGCAGATGAAGAGGCGTTTATTTGCTCCTTATTTCACAAACTTGGTAAATTGTTGATCATTTTTTATCTTCCCAATGAAGAAAAGAGTATAAGGGAGACAATAGCAAGAAGCGGTGTAGACGAGGAGACTGCCTCAAGATCGGTCCTTGGCCTCTCATTTGAAGAGCTTGGTATCATCATGGCCTCGGAATGGAATTTTCCGGAGCAGATTGTTCAGAGCATGCACAGCCTTCCACCTACAAAAATTCCGGCTCCCGGTACGATTATGGATCAACTTCGCACCTTGGTATGCTTTGCCAATGAGCTGTCAACCTTTATCAGAGAAAACAGTTTTAACAATGAGGCGCAGCAAAAGGATCTGAAAAAACTGGTAGAGCGCTATGATAACTGTTTTTCCCTTAACGATGAGGATATCTCGGAAATTCTCGAGAGTTCCCTTAAGGAGGTTGTACGGTATGCTTCCCTATATACTCTGGATATTAAGGAAAGTCCCCTTTTAAGTCGAATCGAACGAATTCTTGAAAGCGGCAAAAAGGAGCAGGATAGTGTGGATGCCGTCATTACGGTCGAGCCTTATTTTGAAGAAACAAAACAGGATGAGACAGACATCGAAGACAGCGATGAAACGAACGTTACCGGTTTAAAAGCGACAGGTTTACTTGAACTGGACGGAATAAGTGATCCCGAGGTTATGCTTGCAAGGGGAATACAGGAGATATCGCAGTTTCTCCTGGAAGACTACTCTTACAATGACCTCTTGGGAATGATCCTTGAAGTGATGTATCGTGCTCTGAACTTCTCCAGGGTATTAATCTGTATTAAAAACAACTCGAAGCCTCCTGTCATGGAGGCCAGATTCGGCTTTGGAAACGATATCGAAGAGACGATCAGAAAATTCCGATTTACCATACGAAGTTCATCGGATGTGTTTAATCTATGTCTGTCAAAGGCATCCGATATTATGATCTCCGATATAGATGACAAAAAAATCATGGCGAACATTCCTGAATGGTACAGAAAGCTGATCAAAGCCAAAACATTCATGCTGCTTCCCATTGTCGTTAATAAGGTTTCAGTTGGCATGATTTACGCAGATAAGCAGAGAGCAGGAGAAATCGAAATGACCCCCCTTAGAATAAAGTATCTTCAAACATTAAGAAAACAGGCGATTCTGGCGATTCTGGAGGAAAGTGATAAGGATTCGATGATTTCTTTTTGAGTAAAAAAAGATAAATGAATCCGAGGTAAGTGATCATGAAATTTTTATATTATATCCGGACAGGGCGCCAACATTGAGAATATTCTCCAAGAGCCCCTTTTCGTCGAATCTTCCGTATGCCTGGGAAGCTCCGTACAGGTTCAGTTCTTTATTTTTGTCGTCTATTCTCCACATACCGCCTCCCGCCACGTTCCAATTGCGGTCGAATATTTCAAAGTGC
This sequence comes from Candidatus Magnetocorallium paracelense, assembly GCA_029001845.1. GTDB lineage: Bacteria > Nitrospirota > Thermodesulfovibrionia > Thermodesulfovibrionales > Magnetobacteriaceae > Magnetocorallium > Magnetocorallium paracelense. The sequence goes on from JAREWP010000029.1 coordinate 42,817, forward strand.
TTTGCGCCGCGATCATAGACGCCCGCGATGTCGTATTGTTTACAAAAGCGATCGACGATGTCTGCATGGTACCCTGACAGATCTTTGGGAGCGAGAATGAGGTATTCAGTGTTGCCATTTCTTAGCAGTACAAATTTTCCGCCTCTCACCGGAGGTACTGCAACCCTTAAAACGGAAGTATAATAATAAGAGGAGTAATCTATAAATAAAAATTTCATAGAATCTAAAACCACATCAATATTATTCAATATCTCCGAACTCCCTGCTCTGTATTCAAATAGAAGCAGCGACTTTTATAATAGCATATTATGTGTGTATTTATGTTACGATAGTATTTCATTGTAACAGGTGTTACTTCTCTTTATTATATGTAAAATGGAAAAAAGCAAAAACTCAATACCTTTGCATAAAATCGAATCAACACTGGAAAATACGGAAGATTCGATCGTAATTATCGAACCCTTTCCTACTCTTCTGCAAGGCAGGAGAATCCTCTATGTTAATCAGGCATTTACGGCAATAACCGGCTATACAGCGCCTGAGGCTTTAAACAACACACTTAGAATGCTCCGCGGTCCGAATACAAACGAGCAGGAGCTTACAAAAATCAGGGCTTCTCTGGAACATTGCTCTCCCGTAAAAAGCAGGTTTATTAATTACAAAAAGGACGGTTCCGAGGTATGGATCGATTCCAGTTTTGTACCTTATGTAGACGAAGAAGGAAAACTCGTGTACTGGATATCGGTGCAGACCGATATTACGGATCAAGTCATTGCCGAAGAGAAGTTAAAGAAAAACAATGAAATACAACAGGTATTAAATGAGATATTACGTATATCGCTTGATCCTTTATCTCAAAAGGAGCAATTGAAACGCATTCTCGATACCATACTGTCCATCCCCTGGTTGTCGCTTCAGAATAAAGGTTGTATCTATCTGACAGAAGACGATTCCGATATTCTTGTGATGAAAGTACAGAGCAATCTCAGTGTATATCTTTTAAACCAGTGCAAAAGAGTGCCCTTTGGCAGATGCCTGTGCGGCAAAGCGGCAATTCAAAGAGAGATCGTTTACAAAGAGGCGATAGACGAATTTCATGAATTCACTTATGAAGACATGACTCCCCACGGACACTACTGCGTGCCGATTAAATCGGGTGACAAGGTGTGGGGAGTCCTCACTCTTTATATAAAAGCAGGGCACAGCCGGGACAGCGATGAAGTTGAATTTCTTTCTGCCGTTGCAAATACTCTGGCCGGAATTCTCGAAAGGAAGCAGGTGGAAGAGGCCCTCAAAAAAAATGAAGAGCAGTTCCGTTCTGTTGTGGAAACAGCAAACGATGCAATCATATCTTTTGACAGTAAGGGCTCGATCATATTTTGGAACACTGCCGCCGAGGAGATTTTCGGTTACTCCCTTGGCGAGATCAAAGGCAGGTCCGTTTCTCTTTTGATCCCCGATATTTTTCACAGCGATCGTTTTGGGAAGAAATCTTCTTCTCCGAAAATAGAAAATCATGGCAATGTGGGTAAGACAATGGAATATAGAGGATACCGAAAGGGGGCGTCGGGCATCCCGATTGAATTGTCTTTATCTGCATGGGGAAAAAGCGACGATTTACATTTTACGGCTGTGATCAGAGATATAAGTGAGAGAAAAGAGACCGAGCAAAAGCTTATACACTCCGAGAAGATGGCTTCCATAGGCAGGCTTGCGGCAGGTATCGCCCATGAAATCAATAATCCCATGTCCAATGCATCATTGAGCGTACAAAGGCTTTTAAGAGGAATAGAGCGGGATCGACAAGATATCAAAACTACAAAGAGAGTGCTTGAATCGGTGAAACTCGATATTGACAGGGCTTCCAATATTGCAAGGGAGCTTCTCTTTTTTTCTTATCCCGGAGAGACGGAATATATCGACCTGTCGATGAACGAAATAATCCAAAAGAGCATAGCTCTTGTAAGGCGAAAGGAGATGGACTTTCTCGATATGGATCTTTCCGATGTCAGTAACATTATGGGCGATCCCCTGAAACTTCAACAGCTTATGATAAATATTCTCAGTAATGCATGTGAAGCCGTAACGGCAGGCGGTCGTATAAATATCTCTAGTTTTAACGAAGGTAATTTTGTTGTCGTTACAGTAAGTGATACAGGAAAGGGTATTGACAAAGAGAATCTGCCAAAGGTCTTTGATCCTTTTTTCACCACAAAAGATGTGGGAGACGGTATCGGCTTGGGACTTTCCATCTGTTATGGTATAATTAAACAGCATAACGGTAATATTAAAATCGACAGTATAATCGGCGAAGGAACGACTTTGACAATTAAACTCCCCTCATTTTTATGACGTTATGGAAAAAATATTAATAGTAGACGACGATCCCAAGATCAGGGAAAACCTCGTCGAAATTCTGAGAGATGAAGGATATGAAACCTCTGAAGCGGAATCCGGTAAGTCTGCAATCGATTTAGTCTTTCGGGAAAGTTTCGATCTTGTGCTTCTCGATCTGGTAATGCCTAAAATGGACGGTATCGATACATTAAAGGAGATTAAAAGGATCAATTATAAAACAAGGGTTATTATGATAACTGCTTTCGCTACAATTGAAAACGCTGTTGAGGCTATGAGAAGGGGAGCTGACGACTATATTTCAAAGCCCTTTGAGATAGATCGATTTCTCACTACAGTAAAACGAACTATCGAGGAGTTGAAAATAGAGGAAAATATAATTGCACTCAACCTTGAATGCACCCTTGATTCTCTTTCGAATTACATTAAGCGGAGAATTATCGAAATGCTCGGTGCAAAGCTCAGAGTTCGACTGATGGAGCTGACAAAAGATCTGGACATAGAAGATCATACGAAAGTGAGTTTTCACCTTAAGCAGCTTAAAGACGCCGGTATTCTTATCCAAAACAGCGACAAATCCTACATGCTGTCGGACAGTGGAGAGAAGACCCTTGAATGCCTCACTATCTTAAAAAAACATCTGACCACTTCCTGATAAAAAATTTACAATGCCGCCATTGTCCTGTTCGTATCAAGTTTTTTATGCTGAGAGGCCGCGCTCTCCTGTCCCTTATTCGAACCTCAAATCTACAATCGTTATATCGTCGGGGATTTGGGTGTCCCTTGAGAATTCTCGGGTAAATTCTATGATGTTTTCTATTATATTCTCTTCATTCTTTTTGGTCTCGATGAAATCGACGACTCTTTCAAAGCCGGCCCTCTCTCCCTCTCTGTTTTTTACATCGAAAACACCGTCAGTGAACAAAAGCAGTCTGTCTCCCTTTTGCATTTTTATGGTATTTACAGGAAATTCCGTTGATACGATACCAAGGGGAGGGGCGGTTTTCAGTTCCGTGGTTTGTACGACACCATCTGAGATCAGCAAAGGGGGAGGATGCCCTGCCGAAGTAATTTTGAGCTCCCCGGTAAAGATATCGACAGTCAGATAAATCGCCGTAAGAAACATCCCCATCGGGTAGCCGAAGAGAGACTTATTTATCTCGCTCATAACGGAATCCACGGAGTCGAAGGATACGGCCATGTGTCTGAAATCGCTTATTGCCTTTGCCATATAGAGCGCTGCCGATACTCCCTTACCTGACACGTCTCCTATTAAAATACCTATCTTGTTGTTATGAAAATCGATAAAATCGTAGATATCCCCGCCTACCTGTGAAGCCATAATATTACACGCCGTCACATCTATCCTCTCTTTGCTGAAAAAGGGGGAAGGGGGGAAAAAGCTTTTTTGCAGTGACGAAGCGATTTCCAGCTCTCTCTTCAGCCTCTCTCTTTTTATGGATTCTTCATGAAACCTTGCATTTTCCATGGCGACGCTCACTTGCCTGCAAAGTGTTTCGAATATTTTTAAATCGTTTTTCGTAAAAGAGCCCTTTGCAACGGGATTTATGACTTCAGCAACGCCAATTAAACCTTTTCTGCCCATAAGGGGTACCGCTATTATGCTCCTTGTCGTAAAGCCTGTTGTTTTATCGGCCCGTTGACTGAATCTTTCGTCGTAAACAACGTCTTTTATTACTAAAGACTTTTTGTTCATAGCAACCCAGCCGGCTATGCCTTCTCCCATGTTGAGGACTATTTTGCTTGTCAGTTTCTTTGAGGCAACTTCGTTTTCGTTCAAAGCGACTTCGAATTCGAGTTTATCGCTTTCTTTATTATAAAGAAGAACGGATGAAGCCTCAGCGTCCATCACCTCTTTCGCCTTTTCCATAACAAGGGTGATCAGTTCTTTAAAATCTAAAGTAGAAGAGATAATAACCGAGACTTCCATCAAAGTCTGCAATCGCTTCATCTGTTTATCGCAACTATTCATTTCCTGTATACTCGTAAGAAAGAGAAGATAGATAATGAGGCAAGGAGAAAAATAGCGCCCCATCCCCCGATTAGATGGTGCAAAACGCCTGCCTGGACCAGATTATTTAAAAAGATCATTAACAGATAATACCCCCCGCATACAGCCAGGGCCGTACTTAGGCCGGCCAGTCGACCGGCTCTCGAAACGAGAGGTATGAGAGCAGGGCCGAAAAGGGCAAAGCATAGCGAAACAAAGGGAAGGGAAAGTCTCCTGTGAAATTCGATGAAACCGTCGATCCACGGGGATTGGGAATTCATTTTATCCCACAATTCCTGTATTGGAAATTCATGGGCTTTTCTTTCCCTGTTTTTTAAACCTGCATCGAGGCTGAGCAGGTACTTTTCAAATGAAATTTCCGTAATAGACCTTGAGTCCAGTACATAGACGGCCCCTTTTTGGAGTTTTACGTTTATACCTCCTGTTTTCTCGCCTGAGAATATGGCTGCCCTTTCCGCCCATGTGACAACAGGAGATTCATCACGTTCGTCAAAAATAAATATCTCCGAAAAGGAGTTGTCGTCGCTCTTTCCATCGGGAATGATCACCATACCGTCAAAGGTCATATTAAAAATTTTTTCTTTAATAGAGCCAGGTAATCTTTTGGAAATGGTCGTGTTTATTCTGCTCTTGATCTCCGCCAAACTTGCAGGGGCCAGGTATAAACACACAAAAAGAGCGACTCCATAGGAAATTACGCCAAGTGCGTACACAGGTCTTATGCATGCGTTAAATGGCATTCCGGCAGCCTTGAGGATCGTCAGCTCATTGTCCATATCCAGCCTCCCGTAAGTGATCAGAATGCTCAGTAAAAAGGCAGTGGGAATGGTAAGTATAAAAAGTTGAGGCTGAAGGATTGCCGAAAAAGTCAAAAAGTCCGTAAAAGATATGCCTATATCGAGAAATTTTTTGCTAAGGGTCATCAGCTTGTTCATAGTCAAAACGAGATTTAAAAAGGCGACGGTAGTAAGAAATGTAATGAACAACTCGCCGAAGATGTGTTTAAATATAATTGAGGGTCTCATTTGAGAATTCTTTCTACCTCCCTGAGGGCCTCCTTTTTCGATACAATCTCTCCGGTCATAACTTTTACCTCTATATGATCGATAATCTCCTTAAAAAGGGGTGAGGGCGTTAAGTTAAAGCTCTCTGTCAGATCTCTGCCGGAGATGAGTTTACCGGCCTGTGAAAGGGGAATGAATATTTTACAGTAAAAAGCTGCTATTTTTTCCACGGAATCAAAAAAAACTTTGCATTTCTCTTTGGACCATTCATCGGGATTCACACTTACAAAGGCGCTGCCTGAAATAATCGCTCCGTAGAGGTCTTCATTTATTGCTTTTAGCAAAGCAATCAGTTCTTTTTTATTTTTACATAGTTTTTCGGCTTCCAGTATTTTGGAGCGATATGAAAGCAGATTTAATAAAAGGCTTCTCTCTCTGCCGGATAATTTCAACCTCTTGCACATCGACTCCGCCCTTTGTAAAGAGTCGTCTTCACCTGCACAGGCTTCCCTATGATTGCAGGCGGTTTCCATAATCAGAGAAGAAAGTTTTATCAGAGGGACTCTGAAATCATATTTGCATGTATAGTCGATAAAATTTTTATGAAAGGGAAGGTATTCGGCCGGTTTGTTTATTATGGATTCCGTACCTTTAAACAATACGGCCTGAAATCCCTTCAAAGGCTTAGAAAATAACTTCTCTCCATATTCGGGAAGCAGATGAAAAAACACTCTGCAGTCAGCCATCAGGCGAACCGTTTCAAATGAGTTTTCACTGCCTAATATACGCTTGAGTTCATAGACGATTCTCTCTACAGAAGGCCTTTCCATAAGAGAGGAAAGCTCTTTAATGGTTTTGAGGGTTTTTTCCTCTATTTTAAATTTCAATTCTGCATGAAATCGGAAGGCCCTTAAAATTCTTAGGGGATCGTCGTTCATGGACTCTCTATTCGTCATTCTGAGAACTCCCTTTTCAATATCGTCCATGCCGTTGGAAGGGTCTGTGACATATTGCTTTAATTCACCGGGATTATCGTAAATTGATGTAAGAGGAAGAGCCATTGAGTTAATAGTAAAGTCGCGCCTCATTAAATCGGCTTCGATCGAACCACCCTGCAGCTCTGTAAAATCGAAGGTTCGTTTGCCCTTTATCACTCTGGCAGTTTTAAATTTCTCATGGAGTTTGACGAAGCTTCCATTTATATATTGTGCAAACTTCTTCCCTGCATAAAAGGGATCGCCTTCCACGGCAATGTCTACATCGGTCGTTTCAATGCCAAGAAATATATCTCTTACTATTCCGCCAACCAGGCAAGTTTTGTCAAAAAGAGAGAGATCGTGAACTACCTTGGAGAGCTCATGAAGAAAGGGGACTTTCAGGTGATTGTTACTCATGACCAAATTTTATTAACTTAAATTCGGCAGTTAAGCCGTTACAAGGTTTGACAGAAACGGGCTTTCACTCATTCTAATACATGTATGAAGGATGCCGGTATTACGGCTGATAAAAACACAGCTATGACAGGGCATGCATCAATTAGTAACGTCAGAACTATTATGATACTCCAATATATTTAGCCTCTTAATATCAATTTCAGATAGTGGAATATAGGATGTTCCATAAACTGAAATTGGAAAATCATATAGCTTCCTCATCTCCTCCTATAGAACCATCTCTCCTTTATCTCAATTTTAAAATAATGATACCATAAATCAATTTCTTCATTCTACGACCATATTAAGAAGTAGGGATTGATGTATTTACATATGGCTGAGGTTATTATAGTAGAGAAAATCAGGTTTTTGGCTGTCATTAAAGATACAAGCAATACCCTAAGTGGCTTCTATTAAAAATTGACCTCATCAGAATGCGCCGTAAAGCGATAATCGGAGGCAATTAACAGCAATCGTATAAGTTGTGAAGCAGGGGGGCTTACAATGGCTCTGAGGCTGTTGTTTGCAATGTGCTTTGTTTGCATCTATATTTTTTTGTAATTTCCTGTAATAACAACTTCATCTATCTTATGTATTGAATACGTGATTTGCTACACTTACAACGATAACCATGAGACGAGAAAAATATACAGTATTTATTGAAGACAGCGGGTTCTGACCTGCCATAGCTTTAATATATATTGCACATGGTTATAAACACAATAGATATATTCAGTGGAGAGTTGCCGGTTTTCTTTCGTGAGAATAGATTTGTACATACAAAACAGTCACTGCGCTCACACAAACCGGGGAGCCAGGCTAACCTATAGCTTGTAATAACGCTGATAGAGTGCTTGCTTATCTTCTCGGGAGGGAAAGAGAAGCAAGGATTAATTCTGTTACTGTGGATCAGATGTGGAAAATCACCATGTCCAAACTTGCCCCTCATCTGCTTCGACCACCCCCCGGTACTCAGTAATAATTGTGGGTAAAGATCAGCTTCAAAGGGGGAGAGGGAGTAAAAAAATGTCGCTGCGAAAGCCACTTAACTGGATTGGGTAGGAATTCTTAGTCGAGAGAAAAGTTTTCTCGTAAAAGAGAAATCTTTTCTATTGTTTTTTAGTTTCCCTCCGCACTAAAATAACAGTATCTTAAATGGCTCTCTATAAGCTTTCAGTTCAAAACTGCAACTTACCTCCATTAAGAGTTATTTACATTTCATCCAAACAGAGCGAGGGACAAATGATTAATGTAGAATTCAATCGATTCAAAAAAAAAGGTACATTGATCATTAAAAACGAACTGTCTGACCAACAAATAGGGAGTCTTGACGAGGTGTTGAATACATCTTTAGGTCTTGTCGATCATCTTACCGTAAACATCGACTCCTCGGTATGTATCGATATCCAGTGTCTTTTGTTGATTTGCAGAAAATGTAAAGAGTCGCTGAAGTTTAAAAAAAATATTTTTCTAAAGGGGCGACGCCTTAAGGAGTATAAACGACTGATCAAAGCAACAGGTCACTGTAAGGATTCTGCTTGTACGATGGAAGATAAGTTTGGCTGTCCCTTGGAGAGGGAAAGTAAAGGGTTCTACACAGGACAACAGTCTAAAGCACCTGTTGACTACCAATCCCTGACTGCTGTGAACAGTTACATATAACCTTAAAATGGGGAGATTATAATATACAGGCAGGGCTGATGACCGATAATAAATTCATGATGGTTATTGGGCTCTTACCTGAAAGGTGTGGATTGAATGGGGAATCCACACCTTTTTTCATTTTTCACACCTGTTCAGATTTCCGGATTCCAGTCTGACAAGGCATTGATGTTGTGACTCTTTACTACATCGCCTGATCCAAGCATGGCATGCTGCGTAAGATCAGGGGAATACTTTCCGGCAGGAACGGTTCGCCCCAAAGCCTCTGCCATGGATCTGATATAATGTGGCGCTCCACCACAACATAATCCGATAAAGTTAATCCCCAAGTCGCGAGCCGTGATCGCAAAATCAGCAGTCTCTGACCTGTTCATGAGAAAGTGCTCCAAATGCACCGGAAACGCCTTTGAACCGTCACTGTTTTTAAATTGAAGAAATGTCGGTGTGTTGTGTGTCGTACAGTAAGGTACAGGCAGAGCCGCTACATAACTTTTTACCGATTTTCTGATATCCCTAAGCATTGGCGTCATGGTTTCAGGCCCCATTGCACAGTTAAGACCGGTCACATCAGCGCCTTTGTCCTCAAGTATCTTGCAGGCCTCAACCCAGCTGTAGCCGTCTCTCATTTTCTCATGAAAAGGGGCGAGCATTATGACTGCTTCCATATCGAAGGACTTGATCACTTCAAGGGCTATCAATGCCTCGCCGAGAAAAAAGAGTGTTTCAGCTATTATAAAATCCGCACCCTCCTCCTTTGCCCATCTTACCTGTTCTTCATACATCGATCTGACTAATTTTGATGTTTTTTCGCGATCCTTGTGGTCATACACCCAGGTATTGCAAATATTACCGGCTACCAGGGCATTGCAGGTAATCGCTGTCTCCCTGGCGATTTTCAATGCCTGCCGGTTCATAGGCTCCAAATCACTCTCTCTGTTTATAACCCTCAGTTTATCTCTGTGCGCATAATAAGTAAAGGCTACAACAACGTCGGAACCGGCGCGGAGAAACTCGATATGCAGCTCTTTGACTGCTTCGGGATAATCCAGCACTACCTCAGGCACAAAGGCGCCGGCTTTAAGATACCCCCTTCTTTCAAGTTCAAAAAGATAACCTTCGGCGCAAATTACAATATCCTTTTTTAATCTCTCTTTTAAATTCATGACTCTCCTTTTATTTCAGGCAGGATTACAGAACAAGTCTTTATGACCCTCAGGGGCGCCATACTAGCGTGAAAATAGTCAGAAGTACGCATTAGTCTATTTCCGGGACAAACCGTGTTTCTCCTGTTAATCTTGTCAAAAAATTAAGTGCTGAACAATTAGCGCCATTTTAACAAAAATTTCGATATAAGAACAAACAGAACGAAATTTCAATGAAGTAATTGAGTCTTTAGAAAACATACGAGGAAATATCATATCTATAAATAATAAAAACTCTAAGAAGATGCAACACCGGAATAAATAATATTGAATCCCCACTGATTATTTCAATGGGGATAAATTAAAAAATCTGTACACATCTTTTCTTCAAGAAAGTGTTTTCTCATTCAAAGGTTAATCATATCAACAGATGACAGAGCCATATTAATCCATGTCCAGTCTCCAATTGCTACATGCCTAAAAACTGAGTAGTTACAAAAATTCTTCTATTTTTAACGGAGCACCAACCTTGGATCACTGTAAACAGTTACTCTTTAAAGTTTCCCTGAAACATTATCCCGTGGTCTGAGATAAACTCATATTCTCCCGCCAATTGTTTCACCAGACCGTCAATCAATTGCAAACCCATAGACTCGGCATTTTGAAGATTCGCAACCTTATCCATTCCAATACCATTGTCTTTGACAATCAGGGTAAATTCGTTATTATGTTTAGAAAAGACTTTTATGTCTATTTCGCCTTCCCGATTTTCCGGGAAGGCGTGTTTGAAGGAGTTGACAACGAGCTCATGTATAAGCAGCCCGCAAGGGACTGCTTTGTTAATGTCAAGCCATATATCTGTTGCTTCTATTTCGATTGTTACCCGGCTCTTATAATCCCTGTAGGACTGCTTTAGGATTTCTGCGAAATTGTTAAGGTATTTTCCGAAGTCGATCTTAGCCAGATTGTCTGATTCGTAAAGCTGCTCATGGATCATAGCCATTGATCGGATGCGATTTTGACTTTCCACAAGTAATCCGATGGCATTGTTGTCATCCACCTCACCTGTGTTTGCAGCCACATAGAGCAGGCCCAGAATGGACGAAAGGTTATTTTTTACACGATGGTGAATCTCTTTAAGAAGAACCTCTTTTTCTCTCAAGGACTCTCTCATTTGTTCCTCTGCCTGTTTCCTGTCCGTCATGTCCCGCGCCACACAGACGATCCCCTGTACATCGTCATTGTCGTCATACATCACAGCGCCTGAAAAAAGAACGGGGATTTTTCTCCCGTCCTTTGAGAGGTACGTCTTTTCAATGTTTTCTACTGAGCCTTTTTCGATTAAATCGTCAATCCAGGCCCCTTTAAAATTCAGTTCATCTTGAATTATAATTGGAATCTCCTGTCCTGTAAGCTCATTCTCTTTGTAATTGAGGAGGGTTAAAGTCGCCTGATTAACGGTAACAATAATTCCGTCAAGAGTAATAACAATCAGAGTATCCATCATCGAACGGATGATATTATCGACATATTTTTTTGTATTCGATGTCTCTTTTACAGAATCGGTAAGTCGATTCACCAACTCTTTCAGTTCGATCTCTCTCTCCTCTATCTGCTCTACCATTTCATTGAAGCCTTTGGCCAGCACATCTATCTCATCGCCGGTATCGGGTGTTTCCGTTCTGAGAGAGTAATCTTTTTCTTTTAAAATCCTGTCTACTGTACCTGTAAGACGCAGTATAGGATGAGAAATCGTTTTACGAAGTCTTGTTGATAAAATCAGCGCCGCTAAAAGTGAGAGGGATGCAATAATAAAGGCTGTGAGCACATCCTTTTTTAACCGGAGAAATTGCTCATTCATGGAAAAACGAATAAATACGGCGCCTACAGGTTCTTTATCGAAAATTATTCGATGAAATACATTCAGATCACCGTCTTTATAATAGGATGTTTCCTTTAATTTACGAATTAGTTCAGGAGAGGAAAGACTGTTTTTCGGGCTGCTTCTGTGATATTCGGTAAAAATTTCTCCCTCTTTCGTTAGTATATAGGCGGAAACCACACCTATCTTTGCACTGAGGGAAGTTATAATTTCATGGGCAAACTCTTTATCGTCAAACAGTAAGGAAGCTCTCACATTTTTCCCTGTTATTCTGGCAAGGCTCATTACCTCACTTTTTCGCAGAGACCGATAATTCATGATATCGTAAGTAATAAAAGCAGCATACCCGATTATCAGCGCCATACCGCTGGTAAGAGTTACTATCAGTATTAGTTTATATTTGACAGAAAGATTTTTAATCATGAAATCTTCTCTCACTCCCTCACTATATCGGCAAGTCTCAGTAACTCCGAGCTTATCCTGAGTCCGGCGTTATGTGCTTTGTCTGCATTGATTTGAAACCTGACTTTATTGTTTTTTATATAAAAGTTGATTATTCCGCCATTTTGGGTAAATCCCCTCATCTCGCCTACTGTCACGACACTGCTTTCCTTCAGTTTGTCCAGAATGGCGGGTATTCTCATTTTTTCGGAATGATTTATAAAAAGAATATGGCACATATTCGTGTCGTCCGTATCATAAACTGGTCTTACAATTAGTCTTTTGTTTCTGACTTTTTTGTTTTCAATCGTATCCAGAGAGCTGTTGAATGAGTCTTTCCCCAAAATGCACATATACAACTGATTGCCGGAATTCGGGAGAAAGTCTGAAGGCCAGTCGATGAATTTTGTAAAATAATAGAGATAGGCTGCCTTAATCTCGTATTCTCTGGCTGTTATTTTCCCGGCGGATATTTCAGAACATAGAATCAGTAGGGTAAAAAGAGTTGAGAAAAAATAGAATACTTTTTGTTTTTTCATTGATTACAGATGATATAGTCAGATATATCCAAGGTTCCGTTTCTTTATGAAACGTTTGGGTGGATGTTGCAGTGATCTCAAGCGACAGTAAAGATGGTATGAAAGAATATCCTCTTATAATTCTGAATATCTTCAGTTTTTTGTAACTACTTAGTTATAGACTGAAGGCTGAAGACTATTATGCAAAACATGCGTTATCAATAAAACGTTGAGTTTTTTTATTACCCAATATTCACAGGTCATTTGATTTTTTGCTTCAGCCTTCAGTCTTAAGCCTTAATACCTAAAATAATATACTTAAAATCTCCATGTGACCTTTCCATAGACGACTCTTTCAATTTCAGTTGCTCCTATGCCGCCTCTTTCGGATAGAAACTCTTCGTGTCTGTCATCGAGTAAATTCTGTCCTGCAATACTTACCTCTAAATTCGAAGCAGGGCGCCAGCCCAGGCGTATGTCAAAGCGGAAATAATCAGAGATATCCAGTTCAGGCAGAGAGTCCACATAATAAAGAGCTGTGTCCAGTTCAAGATGATAAGGCAGGTCAAGGTTCGACCGTATATGGAACTGGTGCTTCGGGCTGTATCCTTCGGCAGCGGCCGAAGTTGTATCCGTACTTGAACCTGTTTGATGAAGCTGCATTTCAAGCCATGTGTACCAAGCCGTTAATTTCCATCTCTTAGTTACCTGATAAGTTGCGGTCAGCTCTGCACCGTAAGATTCTCCTTTCATCTCATTATCGAAATAGAGGGGTACCACGAGATATGGTTGCAATGAATTCGTTTCGTAAAAAGTATTGCCCTGCTCAATAGTGATAAGACTGCCATGGTCATTATAAAAAGCGGTGAAATCAATGGAAGTTCGCTCTGCAGGTTGAAATCTGTAGCCCAGTTCATATGCTGTCAAATTATGGGATTCAACATCGTCATTGCCGTATATTTGAAGAAGTATGGTTGATCCGTCTTTATTGGGAAAGGCTGAAAAAGGGATTGTTGCGTCGTGATTCAGCCTGTTCGGCGTTCTAACGGCTTTGGATATGGCAGCCCATGCCGTGTGTCCCTTAAGGGGCAACCAGGACATTCGAAGAGATGGCTGTATTTCAAAGCCGGAGTAATCATTATGTTCGAGCTTCGTTCCTGCTGTCAGGTACAAGCGATCTTCGATCAGTGTAATGTCGTCCTGTAAAAAAGCGCTGTAAAGATCGGAGTCTCTTGTTTCGGGATCGAAAGAGATAAATAGATCGCCATTTAAATCGTCTTTTATGAAGCGATACCCTAATCCCCAAATAATATAGTGGCTGTCGCCTATGGGGAAGTTGTGTTGAAACTCTAAATCAAAGGTATTACGCTCAGTGGACGTGTTATTCTCTTCACGTCTGGCGCGATCATAGTAGAGCTGGAAAGAAGTTTTTGAGTTATAGGTGAAAGAGCTTTCCCAGCGGGCTAGAATATTTCCACCTGACATATGAATGTCTGCCGCATCTACTGACAGGTAGGGTGGTGTCAGAACAGGTATCTGACGTACGATGCCGCTTTCGCCGTTATAAATATCGCCTTGTAATGTAAGCGAATGATCCTCTGAAAGATCGGAATCAAGCCTGAAGCCGCTTCTAAACTGATCCCATTCGTCGTGAGCATCGCTATCGGAAGTGTCTTTAAAACTGTCTCTGTCAAAATACTTTGTATAAATCCTGTAATAGGTGTTGTCGTTTAATTGACCGCCATAGCGTAGAGTACCGAATCCCTGCTCTTCATCCCCGCCGCCGGCTGAAAGGATGCCTCCCTGTGTGTCCTTTGCCTTTTTAGTGATAATGTTTATGACCCCGTTTTCTGCGTTGGCGCCCCAAAGAGCCGCACCGGGGCCGCGTATTACCTCGATACGTTCGATATCTTCAAGCACATAATCCTGCTCGTCCCAGAAAACACCTGAAAATATGTGGTTATAGACCGTTCGTCCGTCTATAAGAACCAATAATTTCCCTGCATAAACCCAATTGAACCCGCGAGCGCTTATGGCCCAGGTATTTGAATTGACTTGCGCTACGTTCATTCCCGGCGCCAGCCGGAGCAGCTCGGGAATCGATGTAGCACCGGAGCGCCTGATATCCTCCTGTGTAATTACGTGAACGGCCGCTTTGGCCTTTGCCAGACTTTCACCTCTTTTCGATACAGTTGTGATCTCTACATTATAAAGTTCTGTTAAGCTGAGCGTAGTCAGATCCAGTTCGTCATGAAAAGCTGCGGCAGGGACTGTCAAGAAGAAAATTAGAAGTAGAGGTGAAAAAAGGAGTCCTCTGTAAATTCTAAACATCTTTGATCCTCCCCATCAATTGCAAAAAATAAGACAGATATGCTGAAAACTCACAGAAAACACGAGTTTTGCTTCAGCCTAAAGACCTGTGTCGTTACATTTCATGTGCTTATTTAGTCTACAGGTCTAAGCGCTTCCTCTTTATTCTCAAGGCTTAAATACAACCCCTTTATTACTTCAAGAATATTTCCTATATGAATATGATCCTCTTCTGTTACGTTATAACCGTCACATCTTAAAGATTTCAAATGACCTTCCCATTCTCGATGTCCCCAAATGCCTCTGTTCCCTTTGACAAAATTTACGCTCAACTCGGCGACAACGGAAACGGTGTTTTTCTCGTTTTCCAGGGGGCGATATATTATTTTAAATGACTCCAACAGCAGACCTACATTAAATTGTATACGCTCCGATATATCGAACCCCTTCTTTTGAAGTTCATGAATAAATTCTATCCACATATTATGGTCCCAAAGACCCCTGTTTTGTACTACAAAATCGGCGGCATAGGCGATCAGTATCTCAATGGTGATTTCATCCTTTGAGTGAATAAAAAAGAGGTTTCCTCCTCTCTTTTTTGCATTATACATTGAAAGATCGGCATTTTTTATAAGGTTTTCCGGATCGGTTCCGTCAGAAGGGTATATGCTGATTCCTATGCTGACCCCTATGGAACATTTATGCTCTTTTAAATCAAAGGGAGTACCTAGAGAGAGAATAATTTTACGGGCCACGATGTCTACATCTTTGGTGGAAGATAAATCGGAGAGAATAATAGAAAACTCGTCCCCTCCGGTTCGCGCCACAGTATCGGATTTTCTCACACACCCTGAAAGTCTGCGCGCAGCCTCTTGCAGTAATTTATCTCCAATATCGTGACCGTAATTGTCATTGATGGGCTTAAACTTATCCAAATCCAGAAAGAGCAATGCAAACACTTTGTTACACCTTTTTGAAGCGTTAATTTGCTGGTTTAATCTGTCAAAAAAAACATTTCTGTTCGGGAGACCGGTAAGGGTATCAAAATAGGCCAGTTTATTTAATTTATTCTGAGCCTGATGTTTGTGCAATGCGATTTCAATAGACGAATAGAGTTCCTTGTCGTCAAAGGGTTTGATTATATAGCCGAAGGGTTCTGTTTTTTTAGCTCGGTTAAGTGTTTTTGGTGCAGAATGCGCGGTAAGATAGATGATCGGTATATTGAAGTTCGAATAGATTTCCTCGGCAGTATCTATACCATCCATCTCTCCGGCAAGATTTATGTCCATCAAGACAATATCCGGCCTCTCTGCTTCGGTATTCACCAATGCTTCTTCACCGGAATTGGATACAGATGTTACACAATATCCTAAGTTTTCAAGACTTAGCTCCAAATGAGAGGCAACGATCTCTTCGTCTTCAACTATCTGAATTCTGGTTTTTGTCATAAAAAATACTCCCTGGGGAACGGGGTGTTATAAGCTTTGTATTATTCAAGAATTACAACAACTAAAGTTTTTGTAACTATGCAGCGATTAAGGTTGAAGACTGAAGCAAAAGAACCAAATATCTCGGGTTCAAACTTTTTGAGTTGAATAATTAACGAATAATTATTTTGGCAACAGCTCTCTCTGTTTTTTGCCTTCAGCCTATTTACCTAAAAGTTACATTACTCTTTTGTTAATGTTTCAAGATAAGCTTCTATAACTTTTAGGGAAAGTCCCTTTAATCTCTCTTCGGCGGGAAGTCCCTTTAATCTCTCCTCGACGGGAAGCATTTCCAGTATCTCCTCAGGCTCCAACTCCCCTAAATTCTCCCTTATATAATCCTTCTTGAAATCTTCCATTGTATAGGCCATTTTTATTCCCTCCTTTCCGTACATCTTTATTAATTGATCTACGATTGTACTCCTTTAAATCCTCAAATCCGTCGCATATCACATCCCTCATCTCTCCTTTTCTTTTTCTTATTATCACTACATCCAAAAACTGCTGCTTCAAGGAAAGGTCTTTTTCAAGCTCCACTT
>JAREWP010000049.1:0-70000 GCA_029001845.1 Candidatus Magnetocorallium paracelense
TTTTAACAGCTCGCCAATCTTTTGCTCAGACACCCACCCCCAACTGCCGGCGACTCCGCCCAGCCTCATTCGCTGTCTGCTTTGCCACACAAGGGCGGCTATCAGATTTTCCCAGGAAATTATATTGGAATAATAGAGATATTCTCCGAATCGAAGTCTCCTGGAAGGCAGACGCCTTCTCTTATAATTATATGGCGACGTCTTTCTCTCTCTCTTTCCGTACCTGTTTGCAGGACGACTTTGAGCGCGCCTCTGCCTGGCGCATGCACTGCCGGGATATATGCCGGAAGAAGGAGCGGACTGTATTACAAATTTCTTCCCCCTATCCCTTGCTTTCAGAAAGCAGCTGATCTTCTCGTAGGCCTGAGCCACTTCTCTGAATATGTCGGAGTAACGCCTCTGATGCTCCTCGCCGTATACGGCGTATCTGTCAGGGTGCGTATCCATGGCCCTCTTCCTGTAAGCGCTCTTTACTCCTGAGGACTGTATATAATTCAAAAACATCCTGTCTATCTTTATATCGTCTCCAAAGAGTATTTTACAGGCATCTATCAGATCAGCTTCGCGAAATATCTCCATAGGTAACACTATTTTATTTTAATGGGTAAAAACCGGTCAACCCTTGCATGGCTATAGTTGCATTTTGCTTTTTAATACTCTTTTTCATTTTTGGCATGATAATTGTAAGAAGTAATCGACCTGGCAAAACGCTGAACTAAGGATTTATTCACTAATGATCTGAGGTCAGAGACCTGTTCAGGAAACAGCAGATTAATTGTAAGTTCTCAGACAATACTATTAACTTAAGTGGTGAAGCGCCTTCCGACGGAAGCGGGTCATGTTTGAGAAGGCGCAGCGAAGCGGAGCCTTCGAGTTTAGCCGCTGAAGGCAGAAGGTGCTTTACTCCTTAAGTTAATGACATTGAGTTCTCAGATATGAGTCACAAAGCAATATGTAAGCAGAGGTTGTACCGAGAGTTTTTGAAGCTATCTCTTCAACAGCTCACTAATCCCCGTCTGCTGTAACATACAATGCAATGCTCAATTATTTACCACAGAGTGATTAATTATTGGGCAATATTGTTCTATATTTGATTTTTTAAAAGGAGGGTACTATGAAATTTCCGTGGCTTATTTTTTTATTAATTTTTTGCACCCCTCTCTCTCTTTATGCAGAAGAGGCGGATACAATCAATGCCGGCGATACGACCTGGATACTGGTTTCAACTGCATTGGTAATGCTTATGACGCCGGGGCTTGCATTCTTTTACGGCGGAATGGTAAGAAGGAAGAATGTCCTTGGCACGATTATGCACAGCTTTATTCTTCTCTGTCTCATAAGTGTTGTATGGGTTCTTTGGGGATACTCTCTGGCCTTCGGGCCTGACAAAGGGGGAATCGTTGGAGGCCTTGAGTGGTTTGGCTTAAATGGTGTCGGACAGGAACCTGCGCCAATGTCGCCGAATATACCACATCTGGTTTTTATGATGTTTCAGGGAATGTTCGCTGTCATTACACCTGCCCTCATAACAGGCGCATTTGCTGAAAGAATAAAGTTTTCTTCTTTTCTGGTCTTTTCGGTTATATGGGTAACAATAGTCTATTCGCCTCTTGCTCACTGGGTCTGGGGAGGCGGATGGATCGGTTCCAAACTTGGCGCGCTGGACTTTGCCGGCGGAACGGTTGTACATATCAGCTCGGCTGTGGCTGCTTTAACGGCTGCTGTTGTAATCGGTAAAAGACAGGGCTATCCTCGCGAGCAAATGCATCCTCACAACCTTCCCATGACCATATTGGGAGCGGCTCTATTATGGTTCGGCTGGTTCGGATTCAACGCAGGCAGCGCTCTGGCCTCAGGCGGTCTGGCAGCCCTGGCTTTTGTCACGACAAACACAGCCGCAGGAACAGCCGCTCTGGCTTGGTCATTTACAGAATGGCTTCACAGAAAGAAGGCGACAGCCCTTGGTGTTGTCAGTGGAGCAGTAGCAGGATTGGTTGCTATTACTCCGGCAGCCGGCTTTGTCAGCCCTCTTTCGGCTATACTAATAGGCATCGGCGCCGGTTCGCTCTGCTATCTTGCCGTTAATCTCAAATCCGTACTCGGATATGACGACTCCCTCGATGTATTTGGTATTCATGGAGTTGGCGGTACCTGGGGAGCTGTTGCAACAGGTCTTTTCGCCTCTGTCGCAGTGAATCCCGGCGGTGCGGACGGGTTGTTTTTCGGCAATCCCTCCCTTCTGATGACTCAGATAATAGCCATTGCCGCAAGTTATGTATTTGTGTTTGTTTTTACTTTGATCATATTGAAAATTGTAGATTGGACCATGGGGCTGAGACTGTCGGAAGATGATGAATATACAGGACTCGATCTCTGCGTGCATGGAGAGTGCGGTTACGATTACGGAGTCGCCCACGGCAAAAATATATAAATATAATAAGGAGGTGATTTTTCATGAAAAAGCTTGAGGCAATTATTAAACCATTTAAGCTGGATGAAGTAAAGGACGCCTTAAACGAACTCGGCATACAGGGCATGACTGTTGTTGAAGTGAAAGGATTTGGCAGACAAAAAGGGCACACCGAGTTATACAGGGGCGCCGAATATGTGGTAGACTTTATACCGAAGATTAAAATTGAGATTGTCGTGTCAGATGATATTTTGGAGAAAGTATTAAAAGCCATTGAACAGACTGCCAAGACAGGTAAGATAGGGGATGGAAAAATTTTTGTTTACAATGCTGAGGAAGCTGTCAGAATAAGGACCGGAGAACGGGGAGAGGTTGCGCTGTAAGAGAGAAAAGGCTGACTTTCCAGAGCCGAACAGTTTTACACAAAATCAATATTTACATATCAAATATTTATTAATATTAAGGAGGACAGTTTATGACACCAAAAGAAGTTCTTGAATTTGCAAAAAAGAACAATGTAGTAATGGTAGACATGAAATTCATCGATTTTCCGGGGATATGGCAAAATTTTTCCGTGCCTATAAGTGAGCTGGAAAAGGAATCCTTTGAAGAGGGATTCGGTTTTGACGGTTCTTCCATCAGGGGATGGCAGGCGATCAATGCATCGGACATGCTTGTAATACCCGATCCGAAAACCGCGATTCTCGACCCCTTCAGAGAGTATCCCACCCTCAGTCTTGTTTGTAATATTGCCGATCCCATAACAAAGGAGTTTTATTCAAGAGATCCCAGATATATCTCCCAAAAGGCGATTAACTATCTCAGTTCCACCGGTATTGCAGACACTGCTTTTTTCGGGCCTGAGGCTGAATTTTTTATCTTTGACGATGTCAGATACAATCAGACCAGTAACAGCGGTTACTACCATGTCGATTCGGTAGAGGGAATATGGAATTCCGGCAGAGCGGAAAATCCTAATCTCGGATATAAGCCCAGGCATAAGGAGGGTTACTTCCCTGTGTCACCTACCGATACAATGGAGGATCTCAGAACGGAAATGGTTATGGTGATGCAGAAATGCGGCATCAGAGTAGAGGCTCAGCACCATGAAGTCGCTACAGCAGGACAGGGAGAAATAGACATGAGGTTTTCTCCTCTTGTTGAGATGGCCGATAATTTGATGCTTTTTAAATATATAATAAAAAACATCGCCAAAAAATACAACAAAAGTGCGACGTTTATGCCGAAACCTCTGTTTGGAGATAACGGCTCCGGCATGCATACGCACCAGAGTCTGTGGAAAAACGGCAAGCCCTTATTTGCAGGAAGCGAATATGCCGGGTTGAGCGAAATGGCGCTTCACTATATAGGGGGCATATTAAAGCATTCGCCTGCGCTGGCGGCAATCACCAATCCTACGACAAACTCTTACAAGAGACTGGTTCCCGGCTTTGAAGCCCCTGTGAATCTTGCATACTCGGCAAGAAATCGCTCGGCGGCAATCAGGATACCTATGTATACGCAGAGCCCAAAAGCAAAAAGATGCGAAGTACGCTATCCCGATCCGTCCTGTAATCCTTATCTTGCCTTTGCCGCTCTGTTAATGGCAGG
Organism: Candidatus Magnetocorallium paracelense; assembly: GCA_029001845.1. Taxonomy (GTDB): domain Bacteria; phylum Nitrospirota; class Thermodesulfovibrionia; order Thermodesulfovibrionales; family Magnetobacteriaceae; genus Magnetocorallium; species Magnetocorallium paracelense. The sequence goes on from JAREWP010000049.1 coordinate 4,022, forward strand.
TCTTGACGGTATCGAAAACAAGATAAATCCGGGTGAACCTCTTGATAAGGATCTTTACGATCTCGAGCCGGAAGAGCTCGCATCGGTTCCACAGATGCCCGGCAGTCTTGACGAAGCATTGGACAACCTCGAAGCTGATCACGACTTTCTTTTAAAGGGCGACGTATTTACTGAAGATGCTCTTATGACTTGGATCAATTATAAGAGAGATAATGAAGTAGACGCTTTGAGACTGAGACCTCACCCATACGAATTTTTTATGTACTACGATATATAGAGAAAGCACTTATACAACATCTGCACAATATAAGGGGACGACTCACTACAGTTCGTCCCCTTGACTTTCTTTGCCGACCCCTCTAAACAGCCTCGTTAACCTCCTTTAAGATTTTTCGATCTGTGCAATCGGAAAAAGCAAAGAAATAGTTTATCCTTAGGTTGAAACCACAAAATTTCCTTCTTTGATTCTTCTCCCATCAGGTGAGTCTCCTGGGTGGTTTTTTAGGCTTCAAAGCCTTGAAAACTCTATTGCTATACAGTTATGTCACCTATGTAAATGCCGTTTTAGTAACTGATTTTAATAGATTAAAGGGTTTGAATAATAGGACGTGAGCGTGATTTTAGTATACGCTTTGCTTCTCAGGTTACTCCACTTTCAGCTTATGGAAAGTAAAATTTACGGAAAGATAGGTATTAAAGTATTTATTTACAGAGCAGGTTATTTTTTCGAGATTTTGTTTTCCCGAAGGAGACGATAAATAGTTGTAGGTAATAAACATTTTTTCGCCGCCGGGGAGCTGTACCTTCTGGTCGATCGGTATAAAGATATCCTTATCTTGTCTGAGAGTGACAACGACATCCCGAGCTGACAGGAGATACTCATCTTCCGTTTTGACGACGCCCGAAAAACCGCTCTCCCACCATCGCATGGATTTCTTTATTATCTCAACCATAATTTTTCGTTCATATTCGCCGGTAACCGGCGTTGTATAAACGAAATCACCTTTACTAAAAAGCCTTCCCGACAGAAAACCGAAAGAGTAGACTCTGACATCGATCGTTTTGTTATCTATTTTTAATGAAGCAGGACCCGATAATTTATAATCTTTGCTGAGAATATCGATTTCCCCTGTGCCTGAAATTCTTTTTGTTTCTTTCAGATCAGTTATAAAGTCGGCGAGATGACCATATTCCGAAACAGGGCGTATGGTTGTTCCCAAGGAGCAGTTTAGAGTCAGCAGAGTGATGCTAACGAGGAAAAAGAGACTGAATCGCTTCATTGATGTTAGACACGCCTGTTATCTTTATTTTAGGTTTTATATTTAATCTCTCTACATTGGACATCGGTATGAGAGCTTCTTTAAATCCAATCTTTTCCGCCTCGTTTATTCGATTTTCGACTCTCGATACTGCCCGCACTTCTCCTGAAAGACCTACTTCTCCAAAGACAAAGATGCGATCGTTGATAGGAATATCTTTGAATGACGAAACGATTGTCCCTACTATGCCCAAATCAATGGCAGGCTCCGTAACCTTCAGACCACCTGTAATATTTAAAAAGATATCCATTCCCCCGAGAGAGAGACCGCCGATTTTTTCCAGTACAGCAACCAGGAGGTTTACTCGATTAACATCCACTCCGATAGCTGTTCTTCTTGGAATACCAAGATTTGTTTGCGATACCAGGGCCTGGACCTCTACCATCAGGGGCCTTGTGCCTTCCATTGTGGAGACGACTGTTGTCCCGGCCACGCTGTCCGGACGTTCCGCCAAAAAGAGTTCCGAGGGGTTCGGGATTTCGATCAGTCCGAGTTCCCGCATTTCGAAAACGCCTATTTCGTTTGTTGAACCGAACCTGTTTTTCACTGCCCTTAAAATTCTGTATGAATGTCCTCCCGTTCCTTCGAAATACAATACCGTATCTACAATGTGCTCAAGAATTCTCGGCCCTGCAATAGCGCCCTCTTTTGTTACATGTCCGACAATAAACACAGGCACATTATAGCTCTTGGCGTATATCATTAATTTTGCGGCGGACTCCCTTACCTGGGCGACAGAGCCGGGCGCCGAGGTTATCTCCTGAGTAAAGACAGTCTGAATCGAATCGATTACAAGAACCGACGGACATACCTCCTTTGCATGTTCTGTTATATTCTCGATACATGTCTCGGCGAGTACGTTTATCTTTTCGTTATCAATATTCAATCTGGAGGCTCTGAGCTTTATCTGCTTTAACGATTCTTCGCCCGATACGTAGAGAGCCGGGCCGGGAACGGCTTTATCGGAAGCGTTTTTCTTCGCCTTACATATTCCGTCCAGCATTTGAAGTATTATCGTCGATTTTCCAATTCCCGGGTCTCCTCCGATCAGAACGAGAGAACCTCCTACTATACCACCGCCAAGAATTCTGTTAAGTTCGTTAATTCCTGTATCGATCCTTTCGTTCTCGTTAACGGTTATATCGGGCAGTGCAACGGGTTTTGAATCACCTCCGATTCGTAAGAGAGCCTTCTTCTCCTCCTTCTCCTCGACAAAGCTGTTCCATGAGCCGCAATCCGGGCACTTACCGAGCCATTTCAAAGCCCTGTAACCGCAGGACTGGCACTGAAAAAACATTTTTGTTTTAGAAGATTTCATAATGATGTGAAGGGCCTGATAGAAGTTATCGTTGATTTTAGTTTAGATAAATAAATGTTTAAAAAACTCCGGCCTAAACTGTTAATTATACTTTAGTTTAGTTTATTTCTTCGTCTGTTGTAAACAACAACACCGATCGGGAATACCTGCCAGACCTGAAATCATGCCATGAATAGTCTGTGGAAAACAGCCATTGCCTGTGGAGTTTCAATGACGTTACTCGCAGACTTGACAATTACGTTTTTGAGTTGTAAACTAATATCCTGACTGATCGGGTATTTGGACCAAAGTTATCAAATATCCTTGGGGACGGATGAAAAATGGTTATTTTTTACCTGACCCTTATTCGGAGGATTCGCCATGAGGAAACCTGAACTGGATTATATCCTTTCTACAATGATGGAGAGCGAAAAGAATGTGTCCGATCTTAACTTCACAGTGGGAAAACCTCCCCAAATCGAGGCATCCGGTCAATTGATGCCGGTTAAATTCGATAAACTTACCATAGATTCTCTGACTCCCTATCAAAACGAGATGATCGCCCTTAACCTCTTAAATTCTGACAGACGACTGTCCGAGACACTGGTCAACGAGGGCTCCTGCGACTTATCGTACTCTTTACCGGGAAGGGCCAGGTTCAGAATTAATATATTTTCTCAAAGAGGCTCATACTCCATAGTCTTAAGAAAGCTGGAATCCAGGATTCCCACAATTACCGATTTGGATCTCCCGGAAGTCCTTTCCGAGATTTCACACGAAAGAAACGGATTGGTTCTGTTAACAGGAGCAACCGGTACCGGTAAATCTTCTACTCTTGCCGCTGTTCTGAATATAATCAATGAAACAAAGTCCGTCCATGTGGTAACTCTGGAAGATCCGGTGGAGTTTCTTCATCCTCACAAAAACGCCACATTCAACCAGAGGGAGATGGGTACGGATTTCGATACTTTTTCCAGTGGTTTGCGCGCTGCTCTGAGGCAGGCGCCCAAGGTAATTCTCGTTGGTGAAATGAGAGATCGCGAAACCGTGGAGATCGCCATGACCGCCGCGGAAACAGGTCATTTGGTTCTGTCCACGTTGCATACGATAGACGCCGGTCAGTCTATTAACAGAATCATTGGTATGTTCAGCAAAGATGAAGAGGAGCTTATCAGAATCAGGCTGGCCGATACGCTGCGATGGATTGTCAGTCAGAGGCTGCTCCCTAAAAAAGAGGGAGGCCGAGTTGCCGCTTTGGAAATATTAAGAGCCAATATCAGGGTAAAAGACAGTATACTGCACGGTGAATCCGAGGGAAAAACCTTTTATGAGATAATCGAAGCCGGTGATCATTCCGGAATGCAGACTTTTGACAAAGGTATACTCCAATGGTTCGAAAAAGATGTTATAACGGAAAACACGGCAATGGGCTATGCATCGAGAAAAAATATCGTTGGCAGAGGAATTGATGTCATAAAAAGAGCCAAGGGAGAAACAACTACCGATATTGAGGAACTCGATATGGATAAGGAATACGGGAAAAAAGGAAGAGGCAGGTTTTAATATGGAAATAACATGTAAAAATTGTCAGAAAAAGCTCAATATTCCTGACGAAAAAATACCGAAAGCCGATGCTTTCGCCATAACTTGTCCACAGTGCAGCGAGAAGTTTACCGTTAATTTAAAGGAGGCATCCTCAGAGGAGAGCGCAACACAGCCTCAGATTACAGAGGAGGAAAAATCTCTTTCCGAGACGTCTCAACTTGATTTTGACGAAGATATGCAATCCGCCCTGATTTGCGAGGATAATGCAGATGTAGGCAACACGGTCGCCAAAGTATTAAAAAGCCTGAAATACAGAGCTGATATGGTCATGTCTCTTGATGAGGCCTTTGACAAACTCAGATTCAACTCCTATGATATTGTTGTACTAAATGAACTTTTCGACGAAAGCACCCCACAATACAACGAAATTCTCGAGCACTTTCAACTGATGCAAATATCTGCAAGGCGTCATATTCTTATAGTTCTCCTTGGTTCGAAATTCACGACAATGGACAATATGCAGGCCTTTGAAAAGAGCGTTAATCTGGTGCTGAACCTGAAAGATCTGTCAAAACTCACCGGCGTACTTAAAAAGGCTCTGAAAGAAAACCGCCTTTTTTACAGGAATTTTAAGGAGATTTTGAGGGATAAGGGGAGAGGGTAAAGTCGGCTTTTATAAGAAGAAAGCCCGTAACTCCCTTTATACCAACGTCCAAATAAATTTATTCAAAATGAAAAAGTCCTTTTTAGCAGTATTTACAGCTCTTTTTATGTTGGCGGCCATTTCAGAGGCATCGTCCACCAAAGTGGTCGTAAGAGCCCTGGCCAAAGACGCCAAGTTTATCGGCGCCTCGATGGGAGGCGCCCTGGTAATTATCAGGAACAGCGAAACAGGTGAAATCCTTTCCAAAGGACTTACATCGGGCGGAACAGGTAATACAGATGTTTTAATGAAAACACCAATTAGAAGACATTCATCTGTCACTGATGAAAAAACCGCAAAATTCGAGACTACCATCGATATCTCCGAACCGGTTTTAGCAACAATAGAGGTGTCAGGCCCTCAGGGTCACAAGCAGGCATCGATAAAGAGTTCAACCCAGGTTTGGTTAATCCCTGGTAAGGATATAACAGGAGATGGGATTGTAGTGGAGATGCCGGGATTTGTAGTGGATGTTATGGCGCCACAGGCTCACGACGATACCAATCTCAACGATACAGAGGCATCTGTTCAGATAAAGGCCAAGATTGTAATGCTCTGAGGTTGTGCTATAACCCCGGGCGGGTTATGGGACGCCGATCAATATGAGGTTAAAGTGATTGTTAAACACAATAAAAAAATAATCGGAACATTTCCTCTCTCTTACGCCGGCACAAAGAGCACCTTTAAAGGCGCTTTGAAAGTCTCGGAAAAGGGAGTCTATGAATTAACTGTTTACGCATACGATCCGGTTACAGGCAATACAGGAGTAGATAAGATAACCCATGTTGTAAAATAATTACAATAACTACCCCCTCCATATCCCCTGTACCTCCACACCCTCCCTGCCTGCCTACAGTATCGAATTAATTTCCCTGAAAATTGCTGCTACTTCCGGTGCGCTTCGTCTATTTTCGGGACAAACGCCCATGACTCTCCCAGTCACCACAAAGCATGAAAATCGTTAGAAGCATCAGTGATGTCCTGCCAAAACAAGGTGGTGTTTGAGTTTACGAGTTTCAGCTTGTTTTGGCAGGACATTACTGATGCTTCCGGTTCGCATTAGTCTATTTTCGGGATAAACGTCCATGGCCCTCCGGGCCACCACAAAGCATGAAAATGGTTAAGAAGGAGCAGTGATGTCCTGATGAAACAAGGTGGTGTTTGAGTCTGCGAGTTTCAGCTTGTTTCAGCAGGACATTGCTGCTCCTTCCGGTACGCATCAGTTTATTTTCGGAGTAAATTGCACAAAAGCCGCAATTCTGCTACAAATCAAAAACCTGAAGAAATTCTCCCATAGGGAATACTGTATTAACAGAGCCTGTTGTAAGGGAAAATAATTCTATATATAAAGCAAAAAATGCAGGTTTGACTACATAGGCAGTTGTGAAATACTCTTCTTCCAAGCGAAATATCTTCCGGCACATTAATTGCAGTAATTTTAAGGATTATGAGAATTTAGAAATGTGCTCTGAAATCGTCAATCGAAAATCGTCAATTAAAAGAGGAAATTATGGTTAAAAATAAAATTGACACTGATATTTTAAAAGAAGCCGTTGGAATCTGCCTGGAAAATGAGGAGGCATATCTTGCCAGTCCCTTAAAGGAAAGATACGATGCTGTTGTATATGTTTGTAAATGTCTGGAAAGAATACCGGCATAACTCATATGCAGAGTAAGGGATCAAAGGGGAGTTCGCCGGTTTGACTTTAGATTTTTGCTACTGTTAGAATCAATCATGTTAAAACTTGGTTTTATACTAAGGCTTCCCTGGAAGATACAGAGTAAAGTCCATGACCCTCCGGGTCACTACAAAGCATGAAAATGGATAGAAGCAGCAGTGATGTTCTGCTAAAACAAGGTGGTGTTTGAGTTTACGAATTTCAGCTTGTTTTGGCAGAACATTGCTGCTGCTTCCGGCGCGCATTAGTCTATTTTCGGGACAAACAGGAAGAGTTGGAAACTTCTCAGTTGACTCAGAGAGAGGAAATCACACTTTTAAAAACTCTTATCGAAAAGCTGATCCCGCCTCATCAAAACGTTTTCAACCCCCCCTGACCCTGCAAAGCCGGTTCCAAATAAGGCTTACGCCACGGATTTCACAAGTGAGAAAAAGTTGCAACCAAAGGCAGTTTTAATAAAAAAGGAGGTACCCTATTATGAAAATTGCAGTATTGATCGAAGACAGTTACAATCTTCTTGAAGCCTGGTATCCCTATATTCGGTTAAAAGAGGAAGGTATCGAGGCTCTGTTTATGGGGACAGGCAAGGAGTCCTATGCAAGTAAAGAGGGATTTCCTGCAAAGGCCGACGTTTCCGTAAAGGAGGCCGATCTCTCCTCCTTCGACGGTATTATCATACCCGGCGGGTATGCCCCTGACAGACTGAGAAGATTCATCGAAATCAACGATTTTGTCAGAGATTCCCATGAAAAGGGGAAGATGATCGCAGCCATATGCCATGCCGGATGGGTGCTCGTTTCCGCCGGCATACTAAAGGGCGAAAAGGCCACTTGTTTCTTTGCCATTAAAGACGATATGATAAATGCCGGAGCAGAATACGTCGATGAAGAGGTCGTTGTACACGGAAATTTAATAACATCGAGAACACCAGACGATCTGCCTGCTTTTTGCAGGGAGATAATAGGGTTTTTAAGGAAGAAACAGGACTAGACTAAAGATATAGCCTGAAAAGATTATTATAAAAATTGAATAACGAATATCGAACAAGGAATTATGAATATGAAGGAAGGAGTACAGAACTTTTTAATGCAATATTACCTGTTCCATATTCGTTATTCGTTGTTCCTCAGTATTGTAAACATACGTCCGTGCACTATTGGAAAAGCATACCATATCGGCGCACGAACCACAGTTAAACCACATTTTTAATTATGAAATACAAAATAACCAATAACATAGGAATCGATGTTTCCTCGGTACTACTCCTTTTTGCCCTCTCTCTGTTGCTAAGCGCCTGTACTCTGGCCAAGGTGCAGGTAGATGTTGTAAGCGAACGTACGGCTCTTGAAAATCAGGTGCTCGGATCTTACAACGCCATAGACAGAGAGATGCTTCTTACTGCATCTGTGAGGGGTGTGGATTCAAAGGGCGAAATCAGGAAACCGCCTCAGAGGAGTCCCGAACAGAAGGACGCCATGATGGCCATGCGCACACTCTCCTTTCATGAAGACGATACAGAAGCATTTAAACGTCTCGGCTGGGCAGGAGAAAATATGAATGGCCTGCTCACAACCTTTCCTGTTGTCAAATCCGCTGCACCGGACGATTTAAAAGATTTTGCAGAAGGTTATTCTGAAGAAGAATTTAATGAAGTCATCAGACAGGTCAATGAGGCCAGGATGGTTGTTATGCAGAGGGTGATCGATGTAAACGAAGAGTTCTCTGACAGCGACCTTCCCGAGATTCAGAGAGTATTCGGTAAAATTAACAGAGAAAAGGCCTTACCTGGTGAAAAAATTCAAAATGAAGACAGCTCATGGATTGTTAAAAAATAGACCCCTCTGTTTTGCGCCTATTTTGGTTGTCTTTTTTTTTCTGACAATTGCAGAAACCATAGGGGCTGAAATCAGCAGGGCGGAACTTACCGAACCTCGAGCACTTCCTGTTAACACACCCCTCCGGATTACATCGGAAAGCGATTCCATATTGTACTCCGATATTTCCACTGACGGGAAAAAACTTATTTATACAAAACAGAGCGAAGGCTCTCTCGATCTGTGGATTCGTTCAGCCGACCCTTCTGTTATAATTCTCCCCGAAAAAGTGACATCGGACCGATCGGACGAGTTTTATCCCGTCATCTCTCCTGACGGTGCATCCATTGCCTATGTCGGTACGGCCCATGACTCAAAGGGCGATATCTATCTCCTTGACATAACCAATAAATACAGCGATCCCCTGCGCCTCACCGGAAGAGAGACCATGGACAGCGCGCCCGCCTTTTCACCGGACGGGAAGACGTTGTTCTTTCATCGATCCGCTTCCGCCGGCGAGAGACCACATATCGTATCGCTCGATCTTACACAGGAAGGGAGAAAACCTGTCATAATCGATACAGGCGGAGACGCATCCTTTCCTTCTCCATCGCCTGACGGCAAAAAAATCGCCTTTGTTTCATTCAGAGATGACAACAGGGGAGATATATTAATCTTTGAACCGGAAAAAGACGACGTACGATTCGCAACCAGAGGGTCTGCCGCAGATATCTATCCTGCCTGGTCAAATGATGGTGAGTACATATATTTTTCCCGTTTTACAATCGACACAAACGGAGACGGCACTGTCGATGGCAACGACAATGCCGCCATTTATCGCATAAAGAGCAATTTGGAGAACCGACGCGCCTACCCCGTTACATCTCACAACTACTCGTCCATTCATCCTAGAGCAACCTTGGGAAAGCTCTATTTCCTGTCAAACAGTAACGGAGTTTATAACATGAGCCTCCTCCCTGCGGAAGGAGAGATTCCCCTTCTCGACAGCGCTTCCCGTCAGTATGCACTGGCAAAGGAGATTTCAGGACGGATACCTGTTAACCCTTTCCTTACGATCACGGCTTTCTCCAAGGTAATGGAGTCTTTTCCCCAAGACAAGACCTTTTCTGCAAAATCAGCATATCTGACAGGAACACTCTATCTGAAAACAGGTATACCCGACCAGGCGGAAACTTCCTTTCAGACAGTTGTAAATCAATATGGAGAGGTCATGCCCGAGGGAGCATTGGCCAGGCTGGAACTGTCTTTGATTTCTATTAAAGAGGCCCTTTCCAAAAAGACAGAGGCCGACAAAAGAATGAATATCCTTGAAAGGGGTATAACCGAATTAGATGAATTAGGCAAATCCTTTCCCGCCATCAAGGCCCGAACCCTTGTGGAAGTGGCGGGACTTTATATGAATTACGGCAAGGGAGTATCATCCATCATAAAGGCCATAGATATTCTGGACAGAGTGATCGAGGCCTTTCCGGAAAATAGGAAAGAAACCGCCGATGCAATGCTGCTCAGGGCCAGGGCTTATGCAAGGACAGGCAGACCATCGGGCGTCTACCCTGCCTATCTTGCAGTAATCGATAACTACCCTGACTTGCAGGAACAGAGTGTCGCCGCCCTATCGGGGATTCTGAACATTTCAATGGCGGATTTCGACGCTGCCAACTTCGACGATAAAATAATGGCGCTGAGAAGGATAGACGAAGAGAACTCCAAAACAAGGCCGCGATTGTCGGCCGCCGCTCTTAACAGGATCGGCGATCTATACTACGAAGCTGACGAATGGGCCCGGGCCAAGTCTGCATTCAGAGAAGTAATGAAAAGATTTTCAGGGGACGATTACAGCAAAGCGGCAGCCGCTCTGGCCCTTGCGGAAATACTCTATATGGAAGAGAGGTTTCGTCAGGCGATCGACCTCTATGAAAGGGAATTAAAAATAAGACCTGAGGAAGATCGTATTTACAGACTTGCGCGACAGGGATATATCAGGAAATCCATTGAAGGGGGCGAACGTTTTTACAGATTCGGAGAGGTTGCATCTGCAAGAAAAATATTTAAAGAACTGATGGATTATGACAACTCCATCGTAGAGGCTCACAGAGGGTATATAAAGTGCGCCGTTGCTCAGGGCGAAGCAGATAAAGTGCTTGTCGGTTACAGGTCAAAGCTTGCCGAATCCCCAAACGACCCCGTTGTTCTTTATGCAACGGCCCTGAGTCTTACCTATACGGGCAACAGGGAATCTCTGATCGAGTCAGGAGAGATGCTCGTCCGCGCCATAAAGGCTCAGGGGAGAATCGAATACTTTCACCAAACCTATGGTTATGTACTGGAAGTACTCGAGACCGTCTACAAAGAGCCCGGGAATATCGAAAAATCTCTGGAAGCTTATAAAAAAGCGTATTTCCTCAATGACCACAAAGCCAATCCGTTAAACGCGGCAAACCTTCTTTTAAACATAGGAAACGGATATTACCTCCTCGGCAGGTACGTAACTGCCCTGGAATACTATAAAAAACGGTTGGGAACAGGAGTGGCCTTTGAAGAGAGGGAGAGAGAAATAATATTTTACAGAAGATTCGGCGCCTCTGCCTTTCAGGCGCGCCAACCCGATACCGCAATAAAGGGATATGAAAAGGCCATCTCTCTGATCAGAGAATCCATGGACCCGACAAGAGTGTCGGAGAGCTTTGACACTCTCATGATCTATATAAGGGAGAATGTATTGGGGCCTCTCGTGTCCAATGCAGAATACGATGAAGACATTGCCGACATTTCGGAGAGAGAATCCCATATAAATAAGAGACTCTTTCACCTCAATAGCATGAAGATTCATAAGATTCCGGGCTCTCCGTGGGATAGCTACAAAGAGGGGATCGAGGATCTGTTATCGGAACAGGAAGTAATTACCGAGGATCTTTTATCCCTTTATGAACGTAACGGCCGTCAGGTGATTCCTGTCTATGAGGCAAAACGTACAATTACCTTTCTTTCGTCAAAGGTAATCGAAGCTCTTAACGACCCGGAGCGTCTTGTCATTCTCGAGGCCGAGATGACGGACAGACTGGGTCTGGCCTATCAGGAAGCCGGTAATTGGGCCAAGGCAATGGAAGCATTTGAAAAGGCTTATAAACTAAACAAAAGGCTTGCACTGAATTACAATCTTGCCGGGAACATGCGATCCTCCGCTTACAACGCCTATATGTTGGCTGGAACCATGTGGGGCGACAAAAGAAGGGAGATGCTGAACAGGGCGGGTGAAGGTTTTTCCGAGGTAATCGATCTTGCCAATAAATTCGGTACAGCAGGGAGGAAAGAGAAGGATACCGGCAAAGGCAGTGCTCTTATAAACATCAGACTCGGCCTTTCCCTTGACGAAGTCGGTTCCACAAAAGCGGCTTACGGATTCGACGAAGATCAGGAAATCAGACTGGCGGAAACATTTATCGCCAAAATAAAGAGCGAACTGGGAAGGCACGGAGAGGCCCTCGATACAGTGAGGGTTCAACTGGCCGATTACCCTTCTGACAAGCCCGTCAGGCCGGCGGACCTCTATGGTGTATCCCTGCTCTATCACAGGGCGGGTCATCTCTCGGTGTCGGAGGGCGACCTTTTACAGGCCTTTCAATATTATAAAGAATCGGCTGATATCTCTTTCACAATGAAAAATTCGATAAGTCTTATTATGAATGTTACAAATATGGCTCGCCTTCTTTCTCTCTTCCCGCCGGATCACCGGAATATGGAGAAATTCATTACAATCGTAAGGGAGACAGACAAAAAGACCTCTGCTCTTCTAGATGCCGATCCCGTACCAATGGCGCCCTTTTTTCACAATACAATGGGCGTTCATTACAGCAAAATTGCCGATTCCATCGACTCTTCAAGTATGCGAGCGAAAGTCCTGGCCATGAATGCTCTTCATGCGGCTGTTTCTCACTTTGACAGGGGACTTGAATACTTTACGGAAACAGACAGTCGGAAAGAGACAGCCTTTAAAGCAACACTATCTCTGAATATGGCGAATACAGCCCGACTACTGGGAGAAGCGGGCCAAGAGAGAATCTGGCTGAACAAGGCCCTCTCCCTGGCTGAGGAGGGAATACTGCCCGATCTTAAATGGAGAGCTCTGGTAAAGCTGGGCAGATTCGATGACGCTTTGGATATTCTTGAGAGCGTAACTCTGTTAAGGGCCGGATGTTCTCAGGGAGAAATCCTCTCTTTATTCAGCGGACTGGTTAACGAGATTCTCGACGAAAGCGGGTATGAAGACGCCTTTAATATGATTGAACAACTCTCGGAATTGGAAAGAGTGCATGCACTCCTGCCTTTCATAATGGGAGAAATATCCGAAAACGAACTCCTATTATATAAAAAGATATATCCCCATATTGTAAAGATCAAAGAGATTAAAGAGAGGATATCTTCTGCAGACTCAGGGCAAGTTGAATTTTTAAAAAGAAGATTAGGCAATGAAGAAGAAATCCTGACCCTGAAAACAGGCCCCGCCGGAGAGAACCTGAGATTCCTTAATACCTTAACCGATGAGAGAGAAATACAGGATCCCATGATAACTCTCATCGCACTTGCTCTTGAAGCCGAAGACAGAGCCGAGCGGATTGTCAGAGAGGATGTTCCGGAAAAAAGGGAAACCCTTGTCAATGAATACATTGCTGTTATGAAACAATACAACGAGGCCGTGAATAATCTCAGATCGGAAAACGGAGAAAAACCTCACTGGACGACTCCGACTTTCAGACCGGAGCCTGTAGAACTTATCGATATAATCGAGACAATCGAGGACAACGATGTTGTTGCAAGAATTTTTGATATCTCCGACAAAAAACGCCTTCTCTTTACATTAACTCCCGATGGGGTGACTTTTAACATTTATTCACACCTGGAGGAGCCGGATATTCCCCAAGAGGGGAAAGTATATATTATTAATGAAAATCCTTTGAAATTTCACAGGCCCGGGGATTTTGCATATGCATTCAGCGCAACCCATCTCTACAGATCCCTTAACGCTCGCAAACCCTTTAAAAATTCTCTTGTCGCCTTCTCGACAGCCCCTGTAGGGCTTGAGGGCTACAGAGTAACTGCCATTGCAGGAGATGCAGGTCTGAAGAAAATCAAAGAGTCTTTGACTGACTCCGACACCTTCCTTATGCAGGGCGATATAGGGATGTTTTACAGAGTACCTGCAAGGCCCGGAGAGATTATGAGGAGATATCCCGGAGTAGATACCGGCGATGAAGTAATCCCTCTGACTTCTCTCATGGATTCTCTCTCTTCCCAATCGCTCACCCTTCTTTTGAAACCGAATTTAAAAGACCCCTATATTACAGGGCATCTCTTATCGATTGCAGGCTGTCCCACGATACTCTTCCCTGTTAAGGGACGTAGGGATTCTGCTTTTCCCGGAACTTTTCTTACGAAATATCTCTCATCATCGGCATCGGAAACTCTTACCATCACTGAAAGAGAGAGCGGAGAGGAGTGGATGCTGCTCGGATACAGGGGCATGACTCCCGAAGAGTCTGTTGAATATGCAGGCCGAAGGTTTTCTTTATATAGTAAGGAAGGCCAAAGGAATTTTAAAGCAGGTGAGTATAGAGACGCTCTCTACAATTTTGAAAAAGCAGCGACAACGGCGGGAGAGATAGAGAAGTTACGCAAATATCTTCCAGTCCTTTATGAGTATGCAAGAGAATGCGCCGCAAGAATCGATGATTACGGGAAATCAGCCCGCTATGCCTCTCTCCTTGTGAGAGAACTGGAAAAGAGCAGGCCTGACAGTGAAAAACACGCAGATGCGCTTCTCAGGCTGGGAATCATTCTGGCCAAAACCGATAAATACGGAGAGGCCATTCCTCGTCTTGAGGAGTCCCTTGAAATCATGGCAAACCTCGAGCTGGAAGAGAACCAGGTAAAGGCATTGATGAATACGGGAATTATTCTTGAAAACGCAGTCGAATATGACACAGCCATGAACCGATTCAGAGCTGCCGCAGATTTGAGCGAAAGTCTGGATTTGAGGGAATTACTGGCTATGCAGCATATGAACCTCGGCCGAATAAAGGATCTTCGTTTAAGTGACTTCGCAGGTGCAAAGATTCATTATCGTAAGGCCCTGGAGATTTATAAAAGTCTCGAAAATACGAAAGATCGATCTCAGGCCCTTTTAGACATTGGCCGATGCTATCGCTTTCTCGGTAACTTCAAAGAAGCTGAATCCCATTATGCAAAGGCAATGGAACTGATAGGCGACAATGAAGCCGCTTTACTGTTTACAGCCAAAATAACGATGGAGAGAGCGAATAATGCATGGTTTCAGGGAAGGTATCAGGAAGCATTCGAGCTTCAAAGAGAGGTGCTTCATATCGCAGAGCAGAAAGATTCGTCTGTTCTAAAAACCATGGCTCTCAATACATCGGGTCTGATCTGGTGGACATTGGGAGACAATGACAAAGCTCTTGACGACCTGTCAAAGGCCCTTTCCACAGCTCGGGACCTTGAATCCGGCAGTCATGAGATATCCACAACGTACAACAATACAGGCCTCATTTACAGAGAGACCGGAGATTATGAAAAAGCTCTCCACTACTTTGACAAGGCCCTTGAAATTGACAAGAGGCTCAAGTCCAAGTGGGCCATTGCCTATGACCTGAGAAACAAAGGACTTACCCTGCTGAGGGCCGGAATGGCGGAACAGGCCCTCCCGCTGTTCGAAGAAGCCCTTGCCATTACTCGTGAAACAGGAAATCGAATAAACGAGGCAAAGACACTCACAGGTTTGGCCGAAACCTTGAAGATTCTCGGTAACGATACTCGCGCCCTGGATATCTGTGATAAAGCTCTCGATCTTTCTCTTTCCATGTCACTGAGAGATACTGCCTGGCGAGCACTCCTGGGAAAGGCCGAAATATTTATAAAAAGAGGCCGCACCAAAGAGGCCGCCCGTATTTTGCGTCGGGCCATGGGAATTATTGAAGAGATGCGGGCCGATATCAGTGTAAACAAGCTGAGAGACGGATTCTTAAACAACAAGTTGATCGTTTACGAAACTCTGATTTCACTCCTTGTAAATGAGGGAGATATTGGCGGCGCCTTCGATATTTCCGAACGCTCCAGAGCCAGAAACTTTATCGATCTCCTTGGAAATCATCGTCTCGATCTTCACAACAAGCACGAGGGAGAGCTCTATGACAGGCAGATAAACCTGAGGGCCGTGATAAGGGAGTATGAAGAACTCATCGCTTCTTCTTCAGATGATCCGGCGATCACCGTATACAAAAAAGAGCTTACAAATCTTTATAAAGACTACAGAGACCTGATGCTCGAAATCGAGATAAAAAATCCCGAACTCTCTGCTCTTGTGTCCGTAAACCCGCCAGGTTATAATGAAATCCAGGGATTAATGGAACCGCAAACAGCCCTTATTTCATATTATCTTCTCCCTGAGGAGGTGTTGATATGGTTATTACGGGATAAGAGTATTGACCTCTTCAGGGTCCCTGTCGATCGCGAGGCCCTTGCCGGCGAAATTCTGGACTACAGGCGTATGACGCAAAATCTCGAACCTGTAAGGACCACATCGCAGTCCCTTTACAAGCTCCTTATAGAACCTGTAGAGGAAAAGCTGAACAGAACAGAGTATCTGGCCATAACACCCCACGGATTCCTGCATTATCTCTCATTCGCCACACTTTATGACGGGAACCGATATCTTCTGGAAAAGTATCCTCTCTTCTACCTCCCCGGCGCCGGCATGCTCGAATATTCCATTAACAAGAGAAAAAAAGAGAAAAACACCAATGTGCTGGCCATTGGAAACCCCGACTTGGGAGACCCTGCCCTTGATCTTCCCTTTTCAGAATATGAAGTGGGCAGTATTAAGTGGAATTTCGATAACATAACCATATTGACAGGAGAGAGGGCCACAGAGGGGGATGTAAAGAAAAATATCAGTGAATTCGGTGTCATACACCTGGCTTCTCACGGAGAGTTCAATAGTGTAAATCCGCTCTTTTCCGCTATCAAACTGGCAGGAGACAGGGAAACGGACGGAGACCTGGAAGCGGAAGAAGTTTTCGGGCTCCATATCGACGCGGATATTGTGCTGTTAAGCGCCTGTCAGACAGGACTGGGAAAGGTGACAAAGGGCGACGATGTCATCGGTCTGAACAGAGCGTTCTTCTATGCCGGCGCTCACGCTGTAATATCGAGTCTCTGGAGAGTAAGCGATGTATCCACCGCCCTTCTTGTCAAGCAGTTTTACAGACAATATCGGACAAAAAACAAAGCCCTGTCACTGAGAAGCGCAGCCCTTCACGTAAAAAACAGGTACCCCCACCCCGGATACTGGGGCGCCTTTGTCCTCTCCGGTGACTATTACTGATTCTTTTTTCATCCTTGACTGTTATGAATTTGTTCCACAAGCTCCTTTAACGTCCCGCAGTCGATATACTCTGTTTTAATACCCGCCTTTTCCAATACCTGCCGGAACCGCCCGGTATTGCTGTGTTTATTGACATAAAGAGTATCGATATCGTTACTTATAAAATAGTCTATCAGGCGAAATGCTTTTCTGCTCTTTTCTTTATAAAAAGGATTTTCCTCTATATCTGCATTTAAAATCGAATACTCCTCCCTGTTGATATTGAATAACCCGATGTAAGGCGAACAGCCGAATTCATCGGAAAGTCTCTCTTTGCTGTTGTCCAGAAGAACGGCGCTCCTGCAATTTTTTTTCTTTATCGGTTCATAGTGAATAACAACTTTCTCAACAAAAGGTATATGCTCTTTAAGAGCGGCGGCGATTGCATCCGCCAGATTATGAGCATCTCTGAAGTTCTCTAAAGAAAGGATTATATTTATGTTTATAAACAAAAACCTCCCTCCCCTTCTCGCCTCTATAAAAGTAATCTCTTTTACCTCGGAAAAGCTTGTAATGACTTCTTTAATCTCATTAATTGTTTTATTGTCCGCCGAGGCATCTAACAGAGTTTTTAAAGAATCTTTAAGAATTTCATAGCCTGTTTTAAAAATCAGCAGCAAAATAATGAAAGCAGCAATCCTGTCCATAAAGGGAAAAGAGAGTTTTGTCCCGGCAACACCCAAAGTTACAACGACCAGAGGAGCAATATCCATTTTCCAATTTTCAGCATCTGCGATTAACAGAGGAGAGCGGAGCACTTTTGCCCTTTTTTCCTCATATACTGCAAATAACAAAACAGGTATTACCATTAATAATAAAGAAATAAGAGCCATGTCCAGGCCTTCGACATTAACAGCTGACGGTGCATATATCATCTTTGCAATGCCAAAACCCGAGAGGATTATCATTCCTCCTACCAACAGAGCACCTATATTTTCAACCTTATAGAGCCCCCACGGAAAATGTTCGGACTTTTTGTCGGATATATAAATGCCCAGAAGAACAAATAAACCGGCAATGACATCTGCCAGAGAATGCACTGTCTCCGCCAGAAGAGCCGAACTTTGTGTCATAAGGTATAGAAAGTATTTAATGGCTGTAAGAGCCATATTCAGGGCCATAGAGTATAAAGCAAGTTTTCTGCCCTCCTCGAGATTCGATATTCTTTGATTGTTCATTATCTCTGTCATGGCAAACCTTTTACTGTAAATCTCATATCTGCTTGGGAGAACAGACAAAAGCTCTCACAATGATCAGACCTTCGATCTTGAAATCCTGTTACTTTTATTATTGCAGACCCTATACCATTAACTTAAGGGGTGAAGCACCTTCCGACGGAAGCGGATCATCTTTGAGAAGGCGCAGCGAAGCGGAGCCTTCGAGTTTAGCCGCTGAAGGCGGAAGGTGCTTTGCTCCTTAAGTTAATGACATTGATTGCAGACCCGGTATCTTTCCTTTACCGCTCTTTTTCTCACCTTCACTGTGACAACGACGTTTTTTTCTGTTAACTTTTATTCTTTTACTTTCAACAGAATCCTGACCCCAGATGTTGTTACGACTGTCATATTCTTTTATGAACTGCTTTAATAATGTTTTTGCATCCCCGCACAGCCATGGTTTAATGTCGATTCCATGTTGAAGCAACCTCTGTTCCGAGTCTTTATCAATACCCCCGCAAATCATGACATCAATGTTCAACTCTTTTAGTTTTTTTATCTTCTCAAAGGATGTCATTCCACCGGTTAACAGCTTTGCTCTGTGAACAATTCTGCCTCTTTCCGTACTAACAATAATGATCTCACCGGCGCAGTCAAATCTGGGAGATATCCGTTCTCCAAAAAGAGGAACAGCGATTTTCATATTTACCAACCTCCATATATAAATAGTATTCGCATCATATGTAATTTGCATTTCACATGCCAGGAATTAAGTAAAAAAGATTTCAAACTAGAAACAGCAGTCAGCTATCAGTGGTCAGCCTTCAGCTAAAGAAAGAATTGATGTTATGCCAATAATAAGCTTCACCTTACGGGTGAACCTGTTTTGAACCATAAAGTGTTGCAATTAAAGAACTGATGGCTGACTGCTGTTTTTAGTTTGAAAGGTTTAAAAGCGATTGCAGGAATGCAATCATTGCCTGTACGTACCATTGCATTTTTCATTTGAAATCAATAAAAAACTCTCTTTGAGTTAACGTCCTTCAGACGGACTTTTCTTTTTAAGAGCACCATGAGCCGATGGCTAACTGCTGTGTTTTGTTGTATATTCATTTCTAAGTTTCTTCAATACCACACACCCTCCTATTAAAACTCTACATTCGCCCCTTCGACTTTAGTCACTACTTACGTTATTAATCCTGCCTGCAGCACAACAAACATTAAGAAAGAAGCTCTCAGGCTTAGTCATACCAAACGTGAATTAATTTAGCTCACCTCGACTTTTTGCAATAAGCTTCTAATTTTTTAGAATAGTAGTTCACATAATGTATGGTATTGACATTACCATGGCCTTCAACTATAATATTGCAACCATGGTTAAGCCGGTCATTCAGAGGTCAAACGGATTCATCTTCACAACTGCTCAATACATTGAGAACATAATGCCTTCAACGGACTTCTTAAATGTAACCACAGGCTACAATCAATCAGAAGAACCAGATTGCATTCATCGACAGTGATCGCGCTACAGGGAAAAGCTTGATGCTGCTTACAATGAGGTATTTGACGACTGAGCGCATTGAAGTACTTTTTGAGGGGAAATACGTCAAAGAAAAATCTTCTTCAAAGTCATCTAAGGAAAACAAAAATAAAAAGATAATTCCAAATGTGATTTGTAAATTTAACGAGGAAAGAAAACGCTTTGTGTGGCTGAGGACTTTGGACATGGAACCTATCAGCAGGCGCACCAATCTGTTTGCCGCCATCCTTGCACGAATCGATGAACTTTGCGGAAGGAAACATAACGGATATAAACCACCCGTATCAGCCTCTTTAGATAATACCGATCCCTATGAAAAAGTCCTTCAAAACCTTACAGGAACTACATAATAAATGTTTCATAAAGTATTCAAACAAAAAAATCAGAATAGGATCCATATGTAGGCAATATATAATTAGGAGGATATTAGTTATGTCAAAAATAAAGAATTTCTTATATAAACCAATAACAGTTCCTGTAATAATTAGCTGTTTTTTAATTTTAGCAGGATGTGTTTTTCCACTAAGGATTAATAATGCTATAAATACTGATGATTATTTAGAGAAACTCTCTTTATTTACTCATTACCTTAATCAACTTCCAAACCTGAAAAGCACTATAGAGTCACAGATATTATTCTTAAATACTTTATCTGGCTATGCTGAATCAAAAAACAAAATTATCGATAAGCAGAGAAAAGAATTTTGCAAATCACTAAATGCAATAACCTTAATGTCTGATTACTTAAAGTCGGACAATTCTACAGTTACTTTTCAAAATCTTAAAGACAAACAGCTAAGGGACATTCAATGCCCTGGTTATATACCCAATGATTCAATTAGGGAATCTGTGAGTAAATTAAAAAAAGATAAAGAAGATATTGAAAAAATAGCAGCCGGAAATTTTTTTCTTTCCTTTTTAACAAATATGATTCTTATTTTAGCAGGAATCGTTGGCCTTTTTTTAACCCTATATTGGCAAATGAAGGAGAGAAGAAAATATCATATAAACAATGAAATAAAGCTTCAGGAAATAAGAGATAATATAAACTCTACCATCTTTAATGACATAACAAAACGTTATTGTTTTGATAAAAATGAAAGAGAAAATTTAATTAGCGGATTCAATCAACTTAAAGAATATTTGTATGAGAATAAGCTGCAAACAGATAGTTGGCAGTCAATAATTCATGAAATTGATCGTCTCAAGGTATTTGTCAGTAAATTAAATAAAACTATTGAGGAACTAGATGCCTTATTGTTAAGCACAAAAAGACCCTCTAAGACAGAGTTAACATGTAAAGACAATGTTAGTATAATTAAAGGTCACTTGGAAAACATTAATAAAATTCTTATAATTATTGATTCAAAAAGGCCTAAGTATCGCATATTAGGCTTCAATGAAAGTAACAGTACAATAAATGATAGATTAAGATCTTTGCATAATATCCGTAGCATAGGCGACATAAACAAAGATAAGAATCAACTTATAGCCGAAGAAATAAGGAAGCTTATTAAAGCTATACATGAAAATGATTCTATAATAGGTTCTACAATAAAGGAAGCAGAAGAAACATGAGAGACCAAACACAAAAAAACCAAACCTCAGA
Organism: Candidatus Magnetocorallium paracelense; assembly: GCA_029001845.1. Taxonomy (GTDB): domain Bacteria; phylum Nitrospirota; class Thermodesulfovibrionia; order Thermodesulfovibrionales; family Magnetobacteriaceae; genus Magnetocorallium; species Magnetocorallium paracelense. Next base: position 25,140 of record JAREWP010000049.1, read on the forward strand.
ATTCTCTTCAAAGATAAAAAATATCTTTATCGAGCTTCATGGTTATTCTTATTTTCACAGTCCCTCCGAGATCAGTAAAGTAGATGACAGGTTCATTGGGAGAGATAGGATTATTAAGAAGTTGAAATCTCTCCTTACGAATAACGAGACCAAGACCGGTTCATATCTTATTACAGGCTTCAGAGGGATGGGAAAGACAAGCTTTGTCAGCAAAGTACTTTCAGAGGTCAGCACCGAGCAGACCGAGTCGATCACTTACGCAAGATACTTTAGGATCCTTTTCTTTCTCATGGTGATTGGGATTCTGGATATTTATGGAAGTGAATTCTTTCTTTTACTGATTATACCCGCCATATTAAGCGCTGTTGCATTGATATATCTTATAGCCACTGATACAAAAAGAAATAATTTGGGATTATCAAAAAAACCGGGCATTTTTATTAATTACCTGAAAGCTTGGCTAAGAACCCTGATTATTGAAAAGTCGGAAGCACCGGTCACTACTATGAGGGTATTTATTCATGACTTCTATCTCCTGTCCGGCATCCAGGTATTATCCCTATTAACGTTTTCTGTTTTTGAAGTAGAGAGAATTTCCGTTAGGTTTACAATATATATAATATTCTATGTGGGCATGATAATTCAAAGCAATTTCTGGATTAGATTGAGAAAGGACAAAGATTTATCGGCTGTCAGAGCAATATTCAAAAGTTTCTGGGAGACGATTAAAAGAAATGCAAATTATTCTCAACGTATTTATATTAAGGTAAATTTCGGTCACGATAACCTGAGGGAAGTCGACATTTTAAAACTTATCGCCAGAAACATGAAATCCAGATATAACGAAATCATGGTCAAATTTTCCTTTTATTCTTTTATGAGGAGATTTGCCAGAATCATTGTAATCATATTCTTTGTAGGTATAATTTACTACTACGAACCATTATACACGAATCTCAACTTTGGAATAAGAATTGACAGCGGCATTATACACTATTTTCCAACACAGGGGATCCCGTTGCTTAATAATAAGGAGACTTTTAATGATTTAATCCTAAGCGATGACTTTAAAAAGGGAGAGTTTACTCTGAACAACATAGGGAAATTGTATGAAGGTATAATCGAACCAAAGAACCCGGACTTGTTTAATTTGGAAAGCAGTTCTTTTGTTTTTTCTAATGACCATTATATAAGGCAAACGATTCAAAGAGTAACTGTTTACTTCGATCTGTTTATTTATATTATCTATAAACAGCTTATTAAAAATATCTTTTGGCCTATCAATGAATTTCAGAGATCTGAACACAATCAGTTTAATAAATTCATTGGTCTTGGAATCAATATCTCCGAAACTTTCAAATTTATACCTGACAGTCTGGATTATGCTTTTATTTCTTTTTGTATTTTGATATGGCTTTTTTCGAGACTTCTGGCCAGGTATCGTTTCCTTGGCTTAGTTACACACACTTACATAATCAAAAGATTAAAAGAGCTTAACGATATGATAGATTCACAAATATCCATGGAAACAGGCGGCAATATTTCTTCGAAACATGGTCTCTCATTTAATAAAAAGAAAACTAAGAATTATCCAATTGCCGATATCAGAGAGATCGAGAAGCAGTTAATCGAAATTCTTGAGGAGATCAACAGAATTCCAAGAATATGGAAGAGAACTGAGTTTATCTTTATATTCGATGAGTTGGATAAAATTGAGCCTCGCAGAAAAATTGACGAAGCTGCCGGAAATGAAAGCGATTCTAATAAAAACACAGGTGAAGAGAATCTCTATTTTACAATTGAAGGCGCCAGACACAGGCAGCAGACCATCATGAAAATCCTTGGCAATTTGAAACACTTTCTTACAACAGCAAAGGCAAAATTCATATTTATAGCAGGACCTGAGATGTATGACTTTTCCCTTGCCGACGTGTCTGACAGAGACTTTTTCATAGGCAGCATATTTCACGATGTTATTTACGTGAATAGTTTCCTCAAAGATTCTTCAGATTGGAAACTGCCTGATGTAACCAGCTTAACAGAGGCATATGTGTGCCGTTATTTGCTACCATCGGAATATCAGACATCAACGGAAATTCAAAAAAATATACTGACATTAAAGACTTATAATAAATATTTAAAAGACAATTTTTTTAACGACGAGGATCCGGAACTTACAGATATTGAAAGAGAAATCCTCAAGCAGAAGCGTGAGAAAATAATTTTTTGTCTACAGAATTTTATAACCTATCTTACTTATCGAAGCAATGGAGCTCCTAAAAAACTAACGACCTATTTTGAATCTTATACTGTTGTTCTACCATCCAGGAAAGAGCTCCTCCAAAAAGATAAGAACCTGACAGTCGGGAGAAACAACAGAAGTTTCTACCTCTTTTTCGGCTATTATGATCAATACACATTCGGCATGATAACTCACTTGATAAGTCCTGTCTTTTTTACAATAAAGAAGTCTATTAAAGACTTTGGAGACAAACTTCTGGTTTCTACATCCTTTCTGGTAGACCATATTTACAAATTTCATAAACTTGGATTTTCCTGGCGTAATATTGAAGTGACTCCTGAAATACTTGAAATAAACAAAGCCCCTGCTTTAAGAGAGCTTATAGAAAAAATATTACAAGTACTATCTAATATGCATGTTCAGAAAATTATAACAGGAATGTATGACTTCAGGTTTGTAAAGAAAATTGTCGAGGAGATGTCTTTTTTATCAAAGATATCAGAAAAGGAAGCAGCAGCATTTAATTTTACACTTGACGAATCTCTTGCCTTAAAAAACCATTATAAACAAAAGCTGGATGAGACTACCAAATCCTATAAAGACTTTAAAGACAATATATCACCTGATGATTTTATATACTCTGTCAGTTTTATTTATATGATTCAAGGTGATCTGAGTTTCTACGACGAAGAATATAACGATGCCATTATTTCTTATATGGATGCAGTACAAACACTTCGTTCAATAAAGAAGAATAATATGGATTTCAATAAATTCGTCTCATTTATCAGGAATATGCTGAAACTCGGCCTTGTCTATGAAAAAAAGAAGTCTCACGCTTCTGCATATGCAACATATACTAAAATTACTGAGGTTATTGCCAATTTTTTATATATAAACGTGGAAGAGGAGAATTTCAAAATCATAGATTTGAATAAAACCAAACTAAATGGTGAATATAAGAATTACAATAAATTAAGTAAAAATGAAATAAAGAAAGTGCAGGAGTTAGAGGAAGGCAAAACTTTGCTTGCTGTAACAAGAGAACACGGACAGGGTACGAATCCCATACTTTACGGACTATACCAGAATCTACCCAGAATTTTCGATAGAATTCATCCTACCAGAGTGAGAGTGGATTGGCTTTCAAAGAGCTCCATTGCAAAAAGCATTCGTTTTGTTTATCAATCTCTACTTGCAAAACTTCAAATTTTAGAAAAGGGAAATCTTGGAGGTATAGACTACATTGATGTGAAAAGAACTTTTGAGGAATTTGATTATTTCACATATTTGATTCAGGAAGAGAATGAAAAGTATTTGATAAAAGCTGAGTTTAACGATAAAGTCGGAGATATTCTTTTTTATAAAAACGGTCTTCTAATGATTACTGACGACGAAGACAATCCACGGAAAAAGGAAACTCATTGTATCAAGTCTTCTCCTTTATGCTCGATCAATAGAGATGTCACAAATCGTTTCGGAGATAATGAACTTTTTTCTCCTTGCAGCGCCTGCTATTACTATTTTAATAGTTTGAAGACAATGTGTGAGAACTACCTGGAAATCTCACTGAAGGATTATAGAAGTTCTGTTTTACTGAAGATATTTGACAGCCTTTATAGTCTGCACAGAAGAGTGTTCATAAACCAAATGGCTGACGCAACAATGACTTTCTCAAATATACTCTCCGACATAGGAGATTCTTTTTTAAGTTGCGCAATGAGCGATCATATTACAGAAAAATTTCTCTTAACATTGATATCAATTATTAAGGAGCGAGGATATTTAAGAAAGGGAGAAATGCTCAGTGAGTACATTGAAAACAACTTCAATGAATTAAATAAAGTCGAAGAAGTCTTTGTTTATTATTATCTTTCTGCTGTTTACTCAGATATAGGCGGAAACAGCAAGGAGTATTCCTTTCAGTTGTCAAAAATTTTGTATCTTATTAAAGAGTATGTCATAGTGAATGACAGCCGGGAACTTTTAACTGATCGACTTATCGAGGAGCTTGAGAAAGTAATCTTGAAAATAGCATTACGAGCCATGTATCGTGCATACGATAATGCACACAGACTTGAAATAGGCAAACATGAGGAAATTATTGTTGATGATGAGGAAAATAAGATTATTGATATGAATGTCACTCTCAGAAATATTTCATTGAGTGCAGAGTTAAAAGAACTTGTACTATTGTTTGATGAAATCGTTCTTTTGAGCGGAAGGAGAAATGACAAATTCAGCTACAATGTCTATAATTCCATCTCACCATACACAAACATAAACAGCATGTATAACAGAATTATTGAGCTAAGATTTAAAGTTCAAATTAACTATCTTTTTTTAAAGGAATTAGATTTTCATGAAATAACGGACGAAGAGGGAAAAGAGACTGATCTCAGTGCATTATTTGCAGGAAAGAAAGGAAGAATTTATGATATTTTCAGTATGGATATCGATGCAAGAAGTGTCTTGGAGTTCCTTATAAGTGATTCCATCTTTTGTCTTTTTGAAGTATTAAGAATAACAAAGGTCTTTGGCTCCTCCTATCTGATAAGTTATTCCCTAATTGCGGATACACATCAACAGTTTGGTAACTGGTGCAGATACTATTACGGATATATAAAAAACAGTAGCATCAACAGGCAAAATCGCCTTCGCAAGTCAGTCGAAAGGCTTATCGGAACAGCTGAAATGCCGGAATTGGCGCCTAAATATCACGATGAAATGGCTATTAAGCATTATAAATCTGCAATAGAGACTCACAGCGAAGGTAAGGCCTACAAAAATACAATAGAGAATATGTTTTATCTTATCGATGAATACAATGATAATACCTATCACTTTCATGCAGCATTAGAAAGATATCGAATTAATACAGGTTATACGGCAAAACAGATGAAAATGCTAAGAAAAAGAGCTGTAGGATCATTGTTATACGAGTGGGAAAGATATCTGTAATGTAACAGTTGAAACGAGAGTCATCATAATAGAGAGTAAAGAGTTGCTTTAATTAATCCCTGTATGCACTCTCCAAAAGTGAAACTTATCTTACCAACATTTCACAAAAAAGGAGAATTTATGAAAATCATTGTAGATTTTATCATGAGGAGTTGGGCTTTTATTATAAAAAGAGCAGGTCGCGTTTCCGGTTTTATGCTGGCCATTTATATCACAATGATAGGAATAGATGCATTAGGGGAAATCACTGAACGTCAGAAAATTATTGAATTTATAAATAATAAAGAAAAATCTTTTATTACTGAAATTTCCACTTTAACAGTACAAACCGGTGAGCATCAAATAATTAATTTATCAGAAGTGAATGAAATCCAAAACTCCATAGAAATGCTCAAAAAACAAAAGGAGATTTTGACTTTCCTTATCATTCATGGCTCGAATAGTAATAATCAAAATTTGCAGAATATAATTGAAGCTCTACTGAAACATTCCGACAAACGCCAAGAGAATATCTTATCTAACACTGACAAAAATGAGAGGAAAGAGGCCCCAAACAAGATGTCAATATCTCGATTATGGCACTCCTTTTTTATACGTCAAACAATTGATGAGACCAGTAGTGAACTGCTTTTAGTATACTTAATATTATGTGCTTCTGTATTAGGTGCGCTTGTTGACTCACTTAGAGATGACAACGTATCGGTTTTAGAAACCCTCGTTAATGGTGTTGGAGCCGGTATAATCTGTTTTCTTGCTATTAAAAGCGGTACCCTTGACTATACTGCTCTTAGCAATGATTCAATGCAAAATCCATATTTCAATTCTTTTTTAGGCTTTTTAGGTGGTTTTTTCTCAACTGATGTTTTTAAGTCTTTAAGATCTTTAGCCGGCGCTATTTATAAAAAATTTCAACATAAAAAAGTCGAGTAAACATCAGCAAGAAGGTTGTATGGGAGTAAAGCAATTCTCAGAAAGTCACAATAGGGATTGGCAAAAGCTCTGTCCAATTTTATAGAGCCGAGAAAATCTGTGTATTGTTTTATAGGGATTATACAAACTATTACATAGTTTTAAAATTTTATGAGAACTGAATTAAGTAAGAGAATAGTAAAACAGGCCACCATCATAGAGGTCAATAGATTCGGCCTTAAAGTGGTTGTAGAGGATAAAGCAGCCTTTATAAAACGGCGGGATATTGACTGGGCGAATCCTGCCTATGATGTAATGTCTTCCTACTTTACCGGTCAGAAAATAGAGGTTATGGAACTTAGGGGCCGCTCCCGGAAAGACAGCATTTACAGTATAAAGCATCTTTCATCAGACCCTTTTAAAGATTTCATAGAGATTTATGACAGCCATAAAACATTTATTGTAGAAGGTACGGTCAGAGAGATTCTTACAGAAATTACCTTTCTGGTCTTGCAGGATTACAACACAGGAGTAATTATAAAAAATGATTTTAAATATCTATCCAATTACAAACAAAAAGCACTATCTGATATCTTTGCAGTAGGTGACCATGTGAGAGGTGTAGTAAGAGATATCGATATTTTGCGTGAAAATCTATTAGTCAGTATCAGCTCATACATGCATTATACTTACAGCAATAAAAAAGTAAAAAAATCCGATAATACGAAACTTGAGGAAATTTGGGGTGACTCGTTGGAATCCTATAAAAGGTATTTAGGTATAATCGAAAAGAAAGAAATCACTGCAGATAATTTCGATAAATCATTTGATCTTGATGCGCACAACATCTTGTGTATTGAGAATGAAGAGTCTCAAATAGAAATATTTAAAAGAATCTGCAATAACCTTGGCATTCACAATAGCTGCTTTTTCTTTTCAGAAGAAAAGGCGCAGGATCTGGATGTGAAACTAAAAGATATTACGAACTATACAGCAATTTTTGTTGACAACCAGCTTGGTGGTAACAACATCAACAGCAAATACAGATTTGCAGGCATTAAATATATTATAAAAATTCTTGAAATACGACCTGATTGCCCGGTGATCTTTGTATCCGGCCACGACAAGGAGAAGTCAAAAAAAATGCTGAAAACGGCAAACCTCCATAACAAAGTGTATTACATGTTAAAGCCTTACAGAACTGAGGATATTGTGGATGCCCTTAGCTGGTCTGCTAAAGCGCTTGATGAGCGATATGCCGAAATCATTGCTCATCAATACAAAGAAACTGCTCTCAACCCTGAAAAAAACTTTTTAACTGAGGAAGCTCACATAATGGACCTGCTTAATAACCTTGTAAAAAGCAGTTTCGTGTCTGTTGCTATACTCAGAATGAACACCATAACATTGGAAGTGGATAGTCTTTTTTTTACAGGCTCTTCAGAAATCGATTGGGCTAAATATAAAAGCAAACTCATATCGAGTCCTGTTATTGATGTTTTACAGCATAAAAAGCCATGTGTTTTTTTTGATAGTATTAAAAAAGGAGTTCTAAGAAATTTTCCGAATGAGTTGCGTAATATTAGATCTTTTATCGGAATTCCACTAAAGGATTTTGGCGAAGCTAATTTTGGAGTATTTATTTTTGACAGCTCAGGCGCAATAAAAGAAAGCGACTTTTTACAATTGTTGAATAATACTGAGAAAATAAGTCTTCTCTTAGAACGTTATCTGTTTAAAATCAAAATGAGAGATGGTCTGAAAATCCAGACTATGGGCGTTCTCTACTCATCCATGAGGCATGAGTTGGTAAGTATCATAGGAGATATAAGCGCATACAACCTTGTTGATCAGTGGGATAGATTTAAAAAGGTAAGTAGTAAATCAAGAACAAATGAGGAGAGCCAAAAAACAATATTCAGAAAAAAACTGATGATTGTACAGGATCGTACAAGGGATTTAAGAAAACTGCTTAAATTTTACTCTTCTCTTGAAGAAAGTGGAGAAACTATTGAGAGAGTGAGTCTGATAGAGCTAATCAATAGGGTAATAAAAAAATTAGAGAAAAGCGATGATGCCGCCTACATAGATTTGAACTTTAATAATTTCTCTGATAAAAGTGAGATTATTATAAATGTGTCTAGAACCAGGTTAAGTCAAATTATTAGAAATGTTTTATTAAACGCCTGCCAGCAGATAGATCAGAGTGAACTGCCTCATAGATTTGTCACTGTAGAATTGCATTACAAGGCAGAGGAGGATGATAGACTCCCAATAAAAATATCTGTAAAAGACAGTGGGCCTGGAATTCACAGAAAAAATTTTGAGAGCATATTCGATCTTTTTAATACTACCAGAGAGGGGGGGACAGGCCTTGGTTTAAATATTTGCAGACAATTTTTAAAAGAGATTGGGGGCAAAATCAGTGTGAAAGAAAGCTATATGCTAACAGGATCGGAATTTCTGATCGAACTGAGAGAGAGGTAACAATATGGATAATAAAATATTAATAGTTGATGATTATGAGGACACAAGGCTGGCTATTGAAGAAAATATCGCATGCGAGAATCGAGAGATTTTCTTTGCAAAAAGCTATAAGGAACTGCTAGGTCAGCTTAAGAAACAGAGAATCAATTTTGTAATCGCTGACCTTAAACTATCTAATAGGTTTACAGTGTTAGAAAATTTACGCTCGTTAAAGGAGAAGCATAATGATACTGTGTTCATCATAATAACAGGCGTTTCTCGTAATAAGATAGCAGGCTTTGATCTTACGGAAACCAGTATTTTGAAGCAAGGAGCAGACTACTTCTTAAGAAAACCCATTAACTGGATTGCATTAAATAAAATTCTCTCACTTAAAGATTCTGATGAGAAAGTTATTAGAGAAAAAAATCGTCAGTTCGAATTATTGGAAAAGCACTGCCTGCTTAAGAAAACAATGGAGAATATGGATACAGCTGTTTGTGTCCTTGACCCGGCCAACAGGCTGGTTTATACCAATCGTACAATGAGAGAAATCATAGGAAACCTGGAGCTTTATCAGGAGTGTTTTAAATGTTTTGCCCCTGAAGAGAAAGCAGATTGCAAAGTATGCAAAGCTGGTAAGGGACACCCTGTGCCTGTAGTTCTTAAAGATGGTTTTTATGAGATGAAGTGTATATCAAGTAAAAAATGCAAAGAAGTTAATAACTATCATATCCTTTTCTTTAACAAGGTTAACAGTATTGACGATACATTAATAACGTCTGTTTCTGCCAATTATATTAAAAGCAAGTTGGTGATTCTTCTTTCAAGAATTATTGCCTCACGTTTTAGCCATGTATGTTTATATTTAATTACACCTTGTGAACAGAAATATGTCTGTCTTGCAGCCCAAGGAGTAAATACAGATATGATCACAGGAATAAGCGGACAGATTAAAGGGAATAAATATATTGAGAAAACACTTAAAAGTCAATCTATTACATTACATAAAGTTGAACCCAATCAAACTTTACCATCACATGTTGAGAATCTCAAGTTGACTAAGAGAATTTCAGTGTGGGGTGAAATACCTCTACGTTCAAATAACAATAACTACGGCTTTATTACTATATTTAGATCCTTTGATGAGTATCCGGACATTGACAATATTGAAAAAGGGGAGCTGGAGAAAGTTTCAGAATTTTGCAATATCGCTGCGGATATAATCGTATCGGAAAAAAATATCAGACGAGAATCTATCAATAAAATGATTATAGATGAATTTAGAATTATAGAAAAGCAGCCGGGTATTATTGATATGTTGAGCGCTTTAATTAACGGTTGCATTAAAACAATAAAAGAATATTGGAAATTTACTTATGGAAACAATCCGCGCTATAAGATAACAGGTCATATCATGTGGGTGGGGGGAACTATATTAAGTAAGATTGCAGGAATTGGAGAGGTATTTAATGATAAGAAGTTTAATGAGTTACATTTGCATGATGATGAGAAGTCACCTTGTATAAAGGTTATAAAATCAGGGAAACCTGTAATAATCAATAATATAAGATATGAGAGAAGCACAGGCGTTGTTAAAGACTTATTTTCTTTTATCAAACAAAAGGATGCACAGGGTGGATTCGAAAGTAGGACAGTTGATTTTTTTAAAACAGTACAGTCTATATGCTGCTATCCCATAAACTCTTTGGATAATGAAACAATCGGAATTTTAAGCCTTCAATCCACTGAAACACATTTTTTTAACAACGAAGTTGTAGATGAGATAGTCAGTCAATTCGCGACAAAAAGCGCACCACCCATAATGACTAAACATGTGTCAAACAGAGAAGTCGTATTACTTGACAAACTTTCTCATGCAATAGATCAAATGTTACACATTAAAGATGATGAATCAAACCTTATAAAAATTATTATCCAGTGCTTAACAAATAGAAAGGGTATAGGTTTTGACAGAGCAGTTTATTTTTCAAATAGGAATAGTAATAAATGCGTTTCTACCGACATGGCGTTACTTACTGGAGGTACTGAAGACTCAACAACTATTAGCTGTTCTCATACTAGTGACAAAGAGAAAAATGAAGCAGTTAACAAGAATCTAAGAGGAGACTTACAGAGTGAATTGCTTGGTAAGGAGCTGCCATTAAATGTTTTTCCGAAAAAACCTAAACGATATACTAAGAACATTCCTCTTTTAAAAGATTTTCCTTCAGTTAAAGAGCGGTATGTTTTCAGGCTCTTTTTTAAAGAGGAAGTTTTTGGCGGAATAATGCTTGATCGATATACTGTTACAACTTGTCTTGAAAGAGATATAAATATGTTAGAGATATCTGCTAGAACCTTCTCATTAATCTTGAGAAATTTTCGCACCATGAAAGGTGAGGAACTGCTTCAGTCTATGATTTTTCACAGATTAAGAACCGATATCTCCGGGCCATTAAATATGATAGAGTTTGCTTCTAAGAATAACGACATGACTTGGATCGATTTGCCTTTAGTGAGAAGCAAAATGTGGGAAACACTAAATAATACAAATGATTTATTGCATTACTCACGATCAAAGTTGAAAATGCATTCCCCCCAAAAAAGGGATTTCAATGTTTTTAATTCTGTAAATAAAATAAAGGAGAATTTTTCATGGGAGCTGGACAAATCCAATAAGACAGTCACAAACAGGGTTTCAAAAAGCATGATGATAAGGGGAGACAAGACTATGATTGAGCATGCGATAACAAACCTTATAGATAATGCTTTAAAACATTCAGTAGAAAAAGGAACCATCTATATTGATGTAAAAATAAAGAACGGATTCATAGAAATCAGTACGAACAATAAAATTAAAAGTCTCTTTAAGGATTGTAGGCTGGAGGATTTCTTTGAGATATTTAAAAAGAGAGCCGAAAGCCATGGCACCGGACTTGGTCTGTATATTGTGAAACTGATCGCTGAGGCGCATGGAGGATATCCAATAGCCGAACATAGAGACAAAACGATTACTTTTGGATTCAAAATCCCTACAAAATAAAAGGAGAGTAGATATGTCAGCAAAACTTAAAAGAATCCTATATGTTGAAGACGATGAAGCCTTTCAAGGGTTGATTTCCAGATTATTAAGAGAGAATAATTATGAAGTTACCATAGTAGGAACTATGAATGAATTTTCCTCCATTTTCAATGAAGATCAGTACGATCTTATACTTATGGATATAATGCTGCCTAAATCGGAAGGTGAAGCAGATATTCCCGATGGTGGCATTCGACTTACAGAATCTATTATTGAGCACGGACTTCCTGTTATATTTCTTACTATGTGGAATCCATATGAGTTCGCTGAGAAGATAAAGAATCTTATGGAGCGTGGAACTGTTGAGTGCCTCACTAAACCTGTTGATAGAGATGATCTTTTACAAAAAATAGAATATTTATTATAAAACGAAAGAGGAGATAAAATATCAAATATGAATTTAGAAAATGATCTAAAAATGGCAGATGACTTATATTTAGAAGCATCTGAATTCCTTGCATTTTCATTGAAAATTTTTGAAGAGGTCAAGCTAACTGACAAAAACTACCTCAACGATATTGTCAACAGGCTCAAAACCAAATATTCAGATATAATTGAAGTAGAAGTTATAGGAGACAGCATAAGTGGAGTTCAAGAGAGAGGAGAAGTGTCTCAATTAAACATAAAAAAACTGTTAATGTTACAAATAGGTGGATTTATTTACTATTTAAAAGAGGATTTTTTTTATTTGATTCAAAAATTGGACAAAAGATATTTGATTATAAAAAGCAGTAAACCCCGTTTTGTTAAAACTCTATTACCTACACTGTTAGCATATATTGGAAAAGTAGAGCAAATATTATCTCTTCATTACAGTGAGGAGCAGATATTTGCTACTCTTATGAAAGCCCTCGAATCCAGGGATAATTACACACAGGGACACTCTAGGCGGGTAGCAGACTATTCAATGATTATTGCTAACTACTATTTCCCTGATTTTTACGACTATATCGACTGGAGTAAGTACAAAGCTCCATGGAATTTATTAAAAATTAATAACGCTGATGAGTTTGCTTTGCAGGTGGAAAAGGCGGCTTTGGTTCACGATATTGGGAAAATAGGGTTGGATGCCGTGCTGGAAAAGCAGGGTTCATTGACAGACTGGGAATTTATGTCTTTGCAGACTCACCCACGGGAAAGTTACAAGATATTATCAAGCATAGACAGGTTTAAAAATGAGGAAATAGACAGAATTGCTCTTGAGCATCATGAAAAGTGTAACGGACGTGGATACATCGGTAAAAAAGGTGAGTCAATTCATATAGGAGCAAGAATAATATCTGTAGCGGACTCATATGATGCCATGACCTCTGACAGACCATACAGAAATGGTCTGAAGTGGTATTGGGCCTTAGATGATTTGCGTATTAAAACTCTCTTCGACAATGAGTACGACAGAAATGTCTTTTTTGCTTTTGAGCTTTCATTGGTTGATTGTCTGAAAGAGGATAAGGGCCTGGAATATGGAATTCAAATGGAATTTTGGAAAGATGAGAAATACAAATTTGACATGGAATACAAAGAGGAGCTTAAGAGATTTGTAGATGAACTTGGTGAGAATTATTTTAATGTTGAAGCATATATGACTCTATACTTAAGTGACGATTACTCAAGGTTGCGCATCTTCTCCAGAAAATCCGGTTCTATGAGTATTGCAATGAGAGGATTTTACAGACTTGTATGTAGCAATTACTATACGAATACAATTTTAAAGGATTATTTTGAATACAGAAAGAATAATTTAACAACATTGGTATTTATGAATGAAATAACGAATCCAGATTTAATTGAGGATATTGTTACTTCTTTAAAACATTTCAAATCACCTCAAAAACTGATTGGTCATATATATAAAAAGGATGAATATGACATGTTTGTCATCATCGTTTCCCAAAGAGAGGATCAGGATGTTTTTACTCTATTGAAGCAGATTAAAACAAGGTTTACAGCCATTGTGACAGAGTTCAACAATGAGCATCCGCTTACTGAGGACAATTATGATAAAGAACTTAAAGAGGCCATAAATGTTATAAGCAACAATAACCTTTCCGGTATTCTATATGGTAACGACTGCTAAGCTGCTAATTAAGGATTGGTGGCCCTCCGAATTAGTTATAATATTTAACCTATAAAAAAACAAATAACTAAAAGGAGGAATACCGTGACACAACAAAAGTATATCATAGATCGCAAGTTAAGTATAGTGAAATTATCGGAGAATTTAGGCAACATAAGTGATGCGTGCCGAAAATTGGGAGTAAGTCGTCAGCACTATTACGATATAAAGAAGGCACTTGAAGAGGAAGGAATAGAGGGTCTTTTGGAGAAGGCCCGAAACAAACCGAGAATAAGCAACCGAGTGGCTCCTGAGATAGAGGAGGCATTGTTGAGTTACAGCCTTGAATATCCGACACACGGTCAGGTGCGGGTAGTCAATGAATTGAAGAGACAGGGAATAATTCTCAATCCCGGTGGAGTACGCAGCGTATTGGACACAGACCTGGGGACAGGCGAGAATAATTTCTTTTTCTCGTTGATAGCTTCATCCAGAATCGAGTATGCCCGTTTTTCTATATTTAGATGAGTGTCCGGCGCTTTCAGGTAATAATCTAAAGGTAAAATCGTAGTATTACATCCCCTTGAATTAAGAAAACCGGTAAGACTTAACTCTCCTCTGGGAATTTCATAAGATGTAGTGAACCTCTCTCTTCAGGAGAGCATTCTATCCCCGGTACAACTTTGAGGCAGGCGATTTTTTTCATGCTCTCTCCATCTTAATAAGTGTTTCTCTTTTTTATGAAAATGTTTATAGCCCATCATTATCACCAGTCGTATAACTCATTTTTCAGACAGAATCGGTGAGTTGTGAGCCGGCCCTGTCAGCACCTGAAAGTTGTTGACTTTTCACCCTCCTTTTGTTATTCTTTCGTGGCTATAGTTTAAAACGAGTAAATTCAAATATTCAAAACTTCTTGTTTTTTTATTATTCTTTTTTAAGGAGCAGTTTTTATGAACAGCGTTGAGCCTGATGCCATCGATAACAACACCACCAATAAGAACAAAGACACAGAACAAATCGAAGGACTTGATATTCCTCCTGATTCTTCGGGGTGGGGAGATTATCCTCTCGATTCCGTATTCGTACGGAAAGAGCAAAGAACTGTAGGTGAAGTTGTCAGGAGAATTAAGGCTAATCGATATATTCTAAATCCCGATTTTCAGAGAGATTTTGTTTGGCCGACAAAAAAACAATCCCGGCTGATTGAGTCCTGCCTAATGCGTATACCACTTCCGGTCTTTTACGTTGCAGAAGCTAAAGATGGTCGCATCATTGTTGTTGACGGTCTTCAAAGGCTTACTACCTTTACAAAGTTTTTGAGTAATGAATTTGCACTGAAACAGTTGGGAGATGGAGGGGAAGTTCCCCCTCAGGAAAACCCTTTGTTGGATAAACATTTCAAAGATTTACCTCTTAATTTCCAGGAAAGAATAGAAGATACACAACTAACTTTGTATATTCTTGACTCTAAGGCGCCGGATCGGGCGAAGCTCGATATATTCGAGAGGGTGAATAGCGGTGAACCTCTGACACGACAACAAATGCGAAACAGTCTCTTTAGCGGTCCTGCGACAAAATGGCTCAAAGATGCAGCTACAAATCAAGCATTTGTTAATGCAACAGATGGCAGTCTCGACAAAAAATCAATGAGGGATCGGGAAGCTATTAATCGCTTCTGTGCTTTCAGAATCCTGGGCGTAGAACAATATAATTCTGACATGGACGAATTCCTGTCAAGAGCTTTAGATGCAATGAACGGCCTGGAAAAGCAGGAGCTTACAGACCTTAGTGATGTTTTTATAAAGTCAATGGAAGCGAACTTTTTAATTTTTGACAGACATGCTTTCCGTAGATCCCTGGAATATACTCCTCCAGGATCGCAAACGGTTATCAATATCGCCTTATTCGATGTTTGTTCTGTCTTTTTTGCAAATATTCCTAAAAGTTTCATTATTGAAAATAAAAACGAGTTACAAAATACGGTAATAGAGTTGTTACGTGACACTCATTTCCATCGGGCAATTACCTATGCCACGAATGGATTAAAACAGGTAAGAGTGAGATTTGAAATGATGGAAGAAGCGCTTAAAAAGGTAACATCAATATGCTGAAACAGTTGAGAATTCAAAACTTTAAATGCTTTCCTTCTCTTAGGTTGCCTTTAGAATCCCTAACATTGCTGACTGGATTCAATGCAGCCGGTAAGTCTACGTCAATACAAAGCATATTGCTGATTGCTCAGTCACTGCGATCTGGAAATCGATCGGCCAAATTATCTTTAAACGGGCCGCTTACCAGATTGGGCTCACCTGGTGAGGTACTGTATTCCGGTAGCGGCCAAGTTCTTTTTTCCATGGGAGACGATTCTCATGAGATCGAATGGTTGTCGGAAGCTGAAGACCGTGCTCATGGGGTTGCGTTACGAATTCGACAAGTAGAAATAGCAGACCGAAACGGTCATAATATTTATAAAGACCCGGAATTTTTAGAAATGCTCTTACCTGCCAATGCTAATTCTGAGGTAATGAAATTAGTAGGGCGTCTTAGAGAAACGATATTTCTAAGCGCAGTCCGAACAGGCGCTTTCGATGTTTTTCCTTCTCCCGAGGATCCTTTGCCTGTGCATGCGGATGTAGGGATACATGGTGAATATGCTCCTTGGTGGTTTCAACGTTTTCTTGATGAAGAGGTGGATGAGACGCGCTGTAATCCATCTGACCAGGCAACCACTCTGCGACGTCAATTCAACGCCTGGGCAAACGAATTTTTTCCCGAAGCGCAGGGAAACGTACACTCTATCGAAAAAACAAACTTGTTGCGCCTTGAATTAAGAATAGGAGACATAGGAGAGTGGCGAAGGCCGTCAAACATCGGTTACGGTCTAACATACGCCTTCCCCATTATCGTGGCGGGACTTCTTGCAAAACCAAATCAAATATTGATTATTGACAGCCCTGAGGCACATCTTCATCCAGCAGGTCAGTCCAATATGGGGCGTTTTTTATCCCAAATAGCCGCTGGCGGAGTCCAGGTTATTATCGAAACTCATAGCGATCATATTTTGAATGGAATTAGATTGGCTGTGAGAAATCAAAATATCGATCCCGGGAAAGTATTGATTCATTTTTTTAATCAACCCGGTATATTATCAGTTGAAACAGCTCAGGTAGTATCAACTCTGGTTGATTCTCAAGGGAATTTAAGTGAATGGCCCAAGGGCTTTTTCGATCAATCTGAAAAAGATATGGCCAACCTTGCAGGGTGGGGTTAATGGAGTGGTACATAAACGACTTGTCTCTGGATGGGCAGTTCAAAGATCCCCGAGCATTTAAAAAAGCTTTAGAACCTCTTCTTCAGTTTCGGGCTCAAGAACCGTTATTGAAAGATCGTCTATATTGCTCAATGTTACTCCATGAGCGTCCGATTACTGCTAAGGCTAACCTGCATCAGAGCGTTATTGCTACAAAAGACAAGACTTTCATCCGCTTAGTGCTGGAGTGGGTGTCAAGATCCGGTACATTTTGGGAGGAAAATCGTCAACCCAACATTGACGACTACTTTGAGTATAAAACTCATGATGTAACAGATCAGGGACTGGGTGAAGCAGCAAGAAGAAAACTTACCGGCTTCGATGCATGCACATTTAGTTTCAAAGAAAGTTCCCTCTCTTTTGATAAAAGCCCTTTATCAGTTCAACATGGCCTTTCTGAATTACCAATTGGTTACCTCTCCATTGAAAACTACTGGGAAACATCCCAATTGACAGAGAGGATTAATTCTTCTTTTATTTGTCTTTGTTGGTCTGATGTGGAAAGGGAAATCATCCGTCGATTTAAAGGCTTGATTTTTACCTGGCATGTTATGGAGGCGCTCGCATCGACTCCTTTCAGCAAATATGTGACTGAAAGAATTTTTGAGTTGCTCAGAGTACTTGATCAGCTTGCTTTGGAAAGCGATGAAAAAGGCGAAATATCGGAAAAAGGTAAGGAATTGTACAACAACCATTTTATTGGAGAAAAAGCATGGTTCACAGATGAATCATTACACAACAAAAATAACTTCAAACAGAAAATGACTTTCCCGGACCCTTCGGATCCAAATCAAAAAATTTTCTGCCCATGGCATGGAAAAATTAAAACACCCCAAATTCGCATTCACTTTCAATGGCCTCGTCCTAAAGGTCAAAGACCTATTAAAGTCCTCTATATCGGTCCTAAAATTACTAAAAGTTAATATTGCTTGAAAAAATGCTTATTAAACTTTATGCATACTTACTGAAAATATCTGTTTTGCTGTACAGTACTGAGAGTTTTGTGATTTGAACATTTTAAAGCCTGCCCGGCAATACACATACTTTATAGAATCTTTACTACCATAATTTTCAATTGATTCATTCCTGCTGATCGTACTCATTTTCCGAGATCACCTATTGATATAACCATTATAAAGCGATTTTATGCAAATTAGATCGTAACTGTTCACTGTGATCTGAGGTCAGTTGAAGGTAAAAGAGACTTTTTTATTGAATTTCATGAGCATAATTGACATTTTCACCCTTTTCCAAATTCTTATTGTGAAAAATAAAGCAATTTTTTTTAAACGGGCCACAGATATCTGAACGCTGTGAACAGTTAAATTATATCTTAAAAACGGTTAGTGTTAATAAAGCCGGTGTATTAAAGAGAGAGTAATGAGTAGACTCAGGGGACAAGATGCGCTTATCAAAGGATCACCTTTGGAATGACTTTGCAGTAAAAATTGAGGTATGATAAAAACCTTATGACAGTAATCGATATTATGTTTCCCCTTAATGTACCCATTCTCAGATACAAAAGCCCTGTCGAACTGGAAAGCAGGCTGAGGACGGGTATGATGGTATGGGCGCCCTTGCGCGGGAGAGTAAGAAAAGGAATCGTTGCATCGATAAAGGATCGTCATGAAAAGGAAGAACTCTTGGAAATCGCCGGTATTGCCGAAGAAGCGCCCATTTTAACGGATGAACATCTGAAGTTGATTGAGTGGATAGAAGATTATTATCACTCCAACTCCGGTCTTCTGCTAAAGAGTATGCTTCCAAAAGAATTTTTCAAAGAGAATGAGATCAAAAGCAAAAGAAAAAGTTCCTCAGCCGCTGACACGGCGCCATTTACACCGGTGGATATCAGTGCGCAGGATACAGGGTATATAAAACAGGCAGCTTCCAAAGGCAGGGGATTCGAGGCGATACTACACCACAGCCCGTCCTTTGATTATGAAATCTCCCTTCTTATCGAAATATTGAAAAGTATCGACAGGGCGATTATCCTCTGCCCGGAGATTAATGAAGCAGAGTATGTGGCATCCATTCTTATGGATTTTCTTGAAAGGGAGACATTTTTAATACACAGCGGCATTGGCGGAATGAAACGCGCATCGATTTATAAAGACATCATTGGTATGAATCTTTCCATTGTCCTGGGGACTCTCTCTTCTGTCCTTATTCCAATGAAAAGACCTTCCCTAATCGTAGTGTTGCAGGAACAGAGCAGGCACTACAAACAGGAGAAGTCTCCATGCTTCAATGCCAGGGATGTAGCCGTTAAGCGAGCGTCCATAGAGAAGATTCCTGTGCTCCTGACTTCCATTTGCCCTTCAAGCGCATCCTACTTCAATGCAATACAGGGAAAATACAGACTGATGGAACCTGAATACAGGAAAAGAAGGTTTTATATAACTGTTTCCGATACAGGCAGAGGAAAGCCTGTCTCTCCCGGTGTAATCATCGATCCGGTAAAAAAGGCGTCCGAAAAGTCTTCTAAGTCATTGATAATTGCAGGCAGAAAAGGATATTCTCTGCTCAGGTGCCACTCCTGCGGATATATAGAGGAGTGCGCAAACTGCAGCCATCCTCTGGTGTTTCATAAAGACAAGTCCCTGCGCTGCCGGGTCTGCGGAACAATTAAAACTCCCGGCGATACATGTAAAAAATGCTCAGGCATCACAATGAACGTCTTTGGAGCAGGCACGCAGCGAATTGAAGAGATGTTATCGAGATTCGATATGACACCTCTCAGAATAGACAGCGATCTGATAAAAGGTAGAAAAGCCTTTAAGAAAACAATAAAGTCGATACGAAAGAGTACGGTCGTAGTCGCGACAAGCCTGATCAATAAAAATTTTATATTCAGCCGATCCTTCGATCATATAATAATAACCGGACCGGACATATCGTTTATCCTTCCCGACTACCTCTCCATGGAAAGACTTTTCCAGGAAACGGCCTCTGTTTCTGAAAAGCTTAAAGACGGGGGCAGACTCACGATCAGGACAAGTTTTGTTACCAACGAAGTTTTCAAATTTATCAAAGCTCGTGATTATAAGGGATTTATCCGCAATGAAATCAACAAAAGGAAAGAGCTGGGGTACCCGCCTTATACCAACCTGGCCTCTCTGATATTCCATTTAAAAGAGAATGAACTTCTTCCGGAACTCTTGGATATCTCTACAGATGTCACAATAACAGGACCGGTTCCCTCGGAGAGCAGGAGAAAGGGATACGATTATAGTATGAGAGTCATATTAAAAGCAAAGGAACGAAATGCAATAAACGAGTGTATCAGGGAGGTGCATAAGAGATGTACCGGTAAAAACATAAGAGTAATTACGGATATCGATCCTGTATCGTTTTACTGAAGGAGGCAAACTCCACTTTAACCGGCAGAGATTTTTTAAGAAAGAATAACGAATGTCGAACAAGGAATATAATATAACCTAACCCGGCTAAGTCGGCGCCAAACACGATTTGAGGCACAAGGCATAAGTTTAAAAAATGTCAAATTTCAAAGCTCAAAGGACAAATCAAATCCCCCTCAAAATCTCCTTTGCCACCCCTATATCCCTTTCTATCTGTGCTTTTAAGTCATCGGCAGAGGAGAAAACCTTTTCGTCTCTTAAGCGCTCTATAAAATATATCTTTATATCCTTTTCCCCGATATCTCTGTTAAAGTCAAATAGATGCACTTCATAACTAAAATCGTTATCACCGAATGTAGGATTTCTTCCTATATTTCCCACACCATCATACACTTTTCCATCTAAAACTACTCTGACAGCATACACTCCGATTTTGGGAATTATCTCGTTTTCGGTAGCAATATTCGCAGTAGGTGTATCAAGCACTTTGCTTCCTCTCCCAGCCCCCGATATCACCCTTCCCTTTATAAAATAAGGACAGCCCAACAGGAAAGCTGCCCCGCGAACATCACCGTTTAAAATCGATTCTCTGATCCTGCTGCTACTGACGGAAAAACCGCCTCTTTTTACATTTCTCACAACATTGAAACCGAATCCATGCTTTATTCCTCTCCTTCTGAGCAGTTCTGTCGTTCCTCCCTTTCCCTTGCCAAATCTGTAGTTGTGACCGACCAATACATGCCTGGCTTTTATCTTGTTGACAATGATGTCATTAATAAAATCATCGGGACTTAATGAGGCGAACTCAAGAGTAAAATGTATGCATAAAATGACATCTATGCCCATTTTACTTATCAGCTCAGCCTTATCTTCAAAGGGTGTGAGTATTTTAAGTCCTTTACCGGGGGCGACAACCCTTACAGGATGAGGATCGAAGGTTATTACAACAGAAGTCCCCTCGATTTCCTTAGCTCTGTCCGTAACGCCTTTGAAAATCTTTTTATGCCCGATATGAACTCCGTCAAAGTTACCGAGAGTGACTACAGGGTTTTTGTATTCATGCCGTATGTTTTCCGATCCTTTTATAATATCCATTATTTAGCCCCTTAGATAATAACCTCAAACATCAGTCAGCTTACATCTGAGAATGGATGTAAAATATTTGACTTAGCTGCAAATCGAAGTAATTATAAAGCTGATTAATAACTTCGTGAATGCTTTTTGAGATTAAAAACGTATTACTTGAACAGTACATTATACAATTATTGGGAAAAATATTGTTATAATTGATAATGTCGATTTTAAACATAAAGACTTTTCCTGCCTCGGTCTTAAAGAAACAGGCAGGCGAGATTGACGAGATTGACGGTAACTTACAAAAACTTATCGACGATATGGTTGAAACAATGTATACTGCCTCCGGCATAGGGCTTGCCGCGCCTCAGATCGGAATGTCAAAAACTCTGACAGTTGTGGATATATCCGCCATGGAGAAAAACAATCGTTTAATCGTCATGATAAATCCGAAAATAGTCTACACCGAGGGCGAGATCATGTCAGAGGAGGGCTGCCTGAGCGTACCTGAATTCATGGCTACTTTAAAGAGGCATCAACGTATCTTTGTACGTTACTTTGACAGAGAGGGAAATCAGGGAGAGCTGGAAGCCGGAGGTCTCCTTGCCAGAGCCGTTCAGCACGAAATCGACCATCTAAACGGCGTTTTGTTCATAGACAGGTTGGATGCCGCGAATAAAGAGATATTTAAAAAGAGTTACTTGAAAAAAGTCAGGAAAAAAAGATGAAGATTATATTTTGGGGGACTCCCGAATTTGCAACGCCATGCCTGGAGGCGCTAATCGATTCCTGTCATCAGGTTATTGCAGTTATTACGCAACCAGATAAAAAAAGAGGCAGAGGAGGAGGTTTATCACCTTCTCCTGTTAAGAAAACTGCCGTGAAACACGGTATAGAAGTGTTTCAACCGACGAGAATCAGGGAAACGACATTTATCGACACTATTAAAAAGCTCTCTCCGGATCTGATCGCAGTCGTCGCCTATGGTAAGATACTCCCTGTGGAACTTCTGAAGATTCCTCCAAAGGGGTGTATTAATGTTCATGCTTCACTCCTGCCGAAATTTCGAGGAGCTGCGCCAATTCACTGGGCCCTCATCGGAAACGAAAAAGAGACAGGCATAACAACAATGCTTATGGACGAAAAAATGGACACAGGCTCTACGCTTTTGTGCAAAAAAACAGAGATTACAGATTACGATACCCTGGAGACATTGAGTAAAAGACTTTCAGAACTTGGCGCCGAAGCTCTTCTTGAAACAATCGATAAAATCGACAAGGGCTGTATTACGCCAACGCCTCAATGCGGAGAAGCAAGCTACGCCAGACCCCTTACAAAAGAGGACTCACTGATTGACTGGTCGAGGCCTGCCAGAGAAATTTTTAACCTTGTCAGAGCACTCCATCCCAGGCCCTGCGCCTGTACTTCTCTAAACGGAGAGAGGGTAAAGATTATAAAAGCGAAGCCGATAAAGGGAAAAGGAGAACCGGGCAAGGTTATAGAGTGCAGCAACAAGGGTATTATCATAGGCACTTCCAGTGGTCTCATTTCTATAGAAGAGCTTCAACCGGAAAACAGAAAACCCATGTCATGCCAGGATTATATCAGAGGGAGGCTCAGGGGGAAAGGCGACTCTGTATATGTCGGTTAATTTTATAAGAGGCATAAGTCTCAAAGTCTTATACCCTCTGCTCATGTTTTTGGGTATGATTTACAAGGGTAAGAAAGAGGCATTTCAGCGATTTATCATAAATCTCAATAACTCCCTTGTCAGACGACAGGGAATTAAAGCGGAAAGAGTGCTTCTCCTTCTGCCCCACTGCCTTCAGATAGATAAGTGCAAAATCCGGATAACCCACGATATATTTAACTGCAAAAGATGTGGCCTCTGCGAAATAAAAGACCTTATCGGAGTGGCCGAGGAGAGGAATCTTAATCTCTTTGTAGCCACAGGCGGTACTGTGGCGAGAAAGATTGTATTCGACGTTCATCCCCAAGTTATAGTGGCTGTTGCCTGTGAAAGAGATCTCAGCAGCGGCATCGCAGACGCTTATCCCATGCCGGTATTCGGCATCCCCAATTCACGCCCCCAGGGCCCGTGCTTCAACACCAGAGTCGACTTGGACAAGGTTGTCGAGGGAATTGAGATATTCACTACTACCCAATAATTTTTACAGCCACTCTTCTGTGTCTGGGACCGTCGAATTCGCAAAAGAATATGGCCTGCCATGTGCCGAGCATCAGCTTCCCCTCTTCCACAATAAGCGTCACCGAATTACCCAGGATCGATGATTTTATATGGGCATCGGAATTACCTTCCATGTGAGCGTAACCGCCATGGAGGGGGACTAATTTATTGAGGTAAGACACAATATCGTGCTTTACAGAGGGATCGGCCCCTTCATTAATCGTAACCGCCGCTGTGGTATGGGGCACAAAGATGTAACAAAGCCCTGACTGAACATTATTGTCAGTCAATACCTTTTGAATCTCTTTTGTAATATCGATGAAATCCGTTCTTTTGGAACTTCTAACGTTTATATTTGTAATCATAATCTTTCTCCCTTTCAGCCTTTCGTTCTCATTGTAAACAGATGAACTTGCAAGCCCTAACCAAAGATTATTTCGCCTGCCGGATCAATTACAGTTCAACTCCGTACTCTTTTAAAATTCCTTCTGCGCATCGAATCCCTGAGCACCATGCAGCCGTTATTCCCCGGGAAGTACCGGCGCCGTCGCCGCAGAGATAAACGCCATCCTTTGCCTGGAAGTAATTGTCGATAAATTGCGGTTTATTTGCATAGGTCTTAATTTCGGGATAGTACATAATCGTAGAGGGATGAAGTACGCCAGGAACAATTGTGTCCAGCTTCTTCATGGATTTCCAGATATCCCTTAAAATTTTAGCGGGAATCGCCAACGCCAGGTCTCCTGGAGTGGCGTTGAGAGTGGGTTTAAAATTATATAAATCGAGATTAAAAGTCTCTTTTTTGGAGCGTTTTCCCATCCTGAAATCTCCTACACGCTGCATCAGAGGAAGCCCCCCTCCTAACTGCATGGCAGAAAGACCAAGTATTGCGGCAAACTCATGGCCGCTTGCAACAGGATCTGTCAGTCTTATTGTCTTAAGCATGGCGAAATTCGCCAAATTATTGCGCTTCCTCTCATTGGACAGGGAATGGCCGTTAACCGAAAAATAGCTGTCATATCTCTCCTTAACCACATAAGCGGCGCCTGAATTTGTACAAAAAGTCCTGACCTTATCTTCAAAAAGAAACTTCGGATCGTAATAATCCTCGATTATCGAATAATTATCTGCAATCATCTCTACCCGTATTCCTATATCCAGTGTATTGTCTATATAAGGAACTTCAAGCGTATCCATAATGTGCTGTAAAAAAGAAAAGCCACCTCTTCCGGGGGCCAGAATAATCTGCTTATATTCGATATCTCTCTTATTCGTACAAACACTCTTCAGTCCTACCTCTTTTACTTCCTCTTCAGTAGATATTTTCACTCCCAGATCGTTTAACCTCTCGATAAGATCATGAATGAGAACAACAGCTCTATCCGTTCCTACGTGGGATTGTTCGATCTCGATCAGGCGAACACCGGATTGAGAGGCTCTCTTTTTATATTTCTCCAGATTTCCTTTTGGTTTTATATCAGGCATTAAATGCTTTTGAACAATTGGCAGATATTTATACGCCTGCTTCTCGCTCCAAATATCGACAGGAAATCCGATGGGAAAGGTATAATTCTGCTTACAGTCGTTACGCAGGCCACCACTGCTGATCTTATTTTTCTCAATTATGAGAATCGTAAGCTCAGGTCGGTTTTCAACAAGATGAAAAGCAGCGCCAAGCCCTGCCGGGCCGGACCCGATAATTAAAACATCATATTTCATTGATTTCGAAAAAGTTAGGTACTATATCCCTATCTTAACGTCATTGATCTCCATACTGCAAGCGACGTATAATAAACAAAGGAATACAACTTATCAGGAAAAGCAATAGTACCGGTACGATACCCCACATAAGAGAGAATTCATCTCCGATTTTTCCTACAAACAGTGAACCAAGTCCGCCTCCGACACAGGCCGTAAAATTGCTAAAACTCATGAACAGGCTTTTTTTATTCCCAATCTCATTCACACCATAAGATATGGTTACAGGGAAAACAGGGCCAACAAAAAATCCTCCCAATAGAATGCAAATAAGGGCCATGAGTTTTGTTGTTGCAGCCATATTAATGAGTAATATCGTTGAACCGACGACTATGCATAAGAACAGTAATGACTGATTTGATACTCTGTGGCCAATGGCAAACGTCAAAAGACGTCCTGTCATGATACCAATCCAGAAAAGGGCTGAAATACGGCTTGCCGATACTGGGTCTATACCGAGACGGCCCTCTATATATGTAGAATAAAATACAACGATCCCCTGCTCCGCCATCACATAGGTCATGACGATTAACAGCGATATGACGACCGGCCTGCTTGTCAACATTTCGTAAAGAGCACTGAAATCGAAAGATTCTTCTCCTCTGAAGTCTTCTGCTTTTGACATAAATAAGAGTAATAAAGCAATACCTGACATAAAGGCAAGAATGAGATAGAGAAAAGACCAGTTATTAAAGGTGTCCGATATCGCCCTCCCGCCAAAAAGCCCGGCAAAAGCACCTAAGGCAACAGATGAATGCGCCAGATTCAAAAGTCCTGTTTGTCGTTTATTATAGAGATTAACTATAATGGCAGTACAGAAAATTATTATGCCGCTTGCACCCAAACCACCGATAAATCTGCCCAGCAGCATGATTATATAGATGTGAAAAACGCCGCAAAGATTACCGGCGATCATGAAAATAGTTGCAAAAAGGCCAACCTTAATGGCAGGACGCTTTGTGAGAAACAATCCTGCCATAAGAGAGCCCAATAGATTTCCAATAAAAAAAGAGGTTTGAAGAAGACCTGTAAGTGTATGATTGAGCCCCATCTCACTAACCACAAGGCTCTCTATCGATCCCACCGATGTCAGAGTAGCGCCGATAATGAAAGTCGACAAGAATATAAACATAAATTTGGATATCACGTTTACGTTCACCGGAAAGTACGGAAAGAAAAAGTTACATAAAGTCGCTGAGACATGGAATGGCGTTTTAAAATTTATCAAAAAAACAGCAGCCGGCTATCAGCGGTCAGCCTTCAGCTTAGGAAAGTTATGCCAATAATAAGCTTCACCTTATGGCTGAACCTGTTTTGAACCATAAAGTGTAGCAATTAAAGAGCTGATAGCTGATGGCTGACAGCTAAGTGCTGTTTTTAGTTATCTGTTTAAATTCACTGAGATGTTGTCTATCAGTCTGGTTTTGCCTGCCTTAAGGGCTATTGCAAGGAGTATTGATCGGCCTACAAAGGATTTGCCATTAATCTCTTCCAAAGTCTCGGGATCATAGGCAGAGGCGTATTGAATATCTGTTATGTGACTGCCTGTGCATAAAATTTCTCTTAGTTTTTCAGATGCTTTGTCCGTGGAAATTGATCCTTCTTCTATACCTCGCTTCACTTTGGTCAGAGCCTTATTAATAAGCAGGGCATCTTTCCTCTCCTCTGATGTGAGATATTTATTCCGAGAGCTCATGGCAAGGCCGTCCTTTTCTCTGATTGTGGGGCAGGTTATGACTTCCACATCCATATTAAGGTCTTTTACCATTTTCTTAATGATGAGGGTTTGCTGGTAATCTTTTAAACCAAAGTAAGCCTTTGCGGGCTTTGTTATATTAAAGAGTTTTGTCACGACAGTAGCGACACCTCCAAAGTGTACGGGTCTGAAGGCGCCGCATAATTTATCCGACAATTTTCTGACTTCAATATGAGTGTTGAATCCTTCGGGATAAATGATATCCATAGCAGGGGCGAAAACCACATCGGTATTAAGGGGAAGGAGTTTTTCCATGTCCTCCTGCAATGTTCTGGGGTATTGATCAAAATCCTCTCCCTGACCAAACTGCATAGGGTTTACAAAGATACTTACTATCGTTACATCGTTTTCATTGACCGAAGCTCTGACAAGGCTTAAATGACCTTCATGCAAAGCACCCATCGTTGGAACCAGCCCGACGCTTTTCCCTTCAAAGGAGAGTCTGTTCGACATCTCTTTCATCTCTTTAATGGTTTCAACTACTTTCATTTTGCCTTTTTCCTGTTTCTCACACATAAAAGAAAAACATTACCATCTTTGATGATTGGGCGAAAGGATAGTTACTTCTTATTGGAGCCACCCACAACGACAAGTATATAATTTTTATCGTCCAGGTGAGTTTTCGCCACTCTTTGGATGTCTTCCTTTGTTATAGAATTTATGTAATCTAAATATTTTTCGTCATAGTTCAACCCTAATCCATAGAATTCCGTCACAACGAGGAAATCTGCTATTCTGTCCATTGTCTCGATTCTGCGGGGGAAGCTTCCGGTGAGATAGGATTTGGAGTCTATAAGTTCATTGTCCGAGACAGGTTCATTTTTTATCTTTTTAATCTGACTCAATATCTCCTGTATAACAGTGTCGTTGTTTTCATTTTTAGTTTGAACCGTTATTCTGAAAGAACCTCCAAATTTTTTTGCCGCAAAATGGCTGTATATACCATATGTAAGACCCATGTTATCCCTTATTTGCTCCATCAGCCTGGATGAAAAGCCTCCGCCTCCAAGAATGTAGTTCATAACAGAAAGGGGGTAGTAGTCAGGATCATCTCTCTTTATTCCAATGTGTCCTAAAATTATGGTTGACTGAGTAAGTTCCCTTTGTATAAAAATCTCATCGCCTTTAGGAACTTTGTCAAAAGCAATTTCTTTTTTTTTGATTTTCGTGGCGGACTTCCACTCACTAAGGTATGTATTTACAATTTTATTTAAATCTGATTTACCGATATCTCCTACTACAGCCATTATACTGTTGGAAGGCCTATAATATTTTGTGTAAAATGTTTTCAGGTCATCACGTGTAATGGTATCGATAGATATCTGAGTACCTTCGATCAAACGTCCATAGGGATGATTACCATAAACCGATTCGATAAACGCTCTGTTTGCAAGAAATGAGGGAGATTCTTCGCTTTGTTTCAACGATCCCTTTATCAGTCTCTTTTCTCTGTCAAGCTCCTTTTCAGGGAATAAAGGATTAAGTAATACATCGGTAAATATCTCAAACCCCTTAGTAAGGTCCTTTTTCAGAATAGAGAGAGATAAGGTAGTAAAATCAACACCCGCCGAGGCGGAAAGCCCTGCGCCCATAAATTCTATCTCTTCACTTATCTCCTCTGAAGTCCTGTTTGTGGTGCCTTCAGTGATCATATCTGCAGTCAGATTCGCGATACCGGCCTTTGAAAGAGGTTCATCGGCTAACGATGCTTTTATCAGAAGACTAATCTTTACTATGGGGAGGTTATTCTTTTCAGAGTGAATAAGTATAAGGCCGTTATCCAGGACGCTGCGTTCAGCGTCTATTGCATAGAGGTTTTGGGTCGGTGCGCTCAGGAAGAAAAGAAAGAGAATCGGCAGTAAAAAAACAGGATATAATAATTTTCTTAGAATCGTCATTATTTTAACTCCTTATTCAATGTCATTAACTTGAGGGGTGAAGCACCTTCCGCAGTTATTTTGGAATCAATACACCTACAGTCCTGTTGTCTTCGATAAAATATTTATTAGCCACCTCTTTAACGTCTTGAGGTGAAATCTTTCTTATTTTTTTAAGATATTCATCTTTTAATCTCCAGTCTCCCAACATCTCGAATGTTCCGATTAATTCACCATGACTGTGTACGGAATCCTGTTGCATTATAAATGCCGCTTCGACCTGGTTTTTTGCCTTTTGTATCTCTCTCTCGGAAGGGAGTTCCTTTTTTATTTTCTCTATTTCTTTGTAAAATGAAGCTTCAAGCTCTGTTATCTCTTTCCCCAGAGCAGGAGTACCTCCAAAGAAAAAAAGATATGGATCAAAATTAATTCCGCTGTAAGATGAAAATGCGTTAATGGCCACCTTTTTGTCATTGATGAGGGACTTATAAATTCTGCCACTCTTTCCCGAGAAAATCGTATTTAGCACATCCAGTGCATAGCTGTCCTCATGGGGGATCGAAGGTGTGTGAAAGGCAATGATTATAAAAGGCATCTCAGCCTCTTTTTTTACAAAGACCCGCTTCTCTCCTCTCTGTAGCGGTTCAACCGATGATAGAGCTTCCCTGGCAGGGCCACGAGGGATTTCACCGAAATTTTCTTCTATCATTTTCATAACACTGTCGGGATTTATATCGCCCGCCACTACAATCACGGCATTGTCAGGGGAGTAGTATTTTTTATAATAATCATTGAGAGACTCCCTCTCTATACTGCTTATATCCGACATCCAACCGATGACAGGATTATGGTATGGATGGGCCTTAAAAGCTGTCGCGTTTACCTCTTCAAAAAGTGTGCTTTGAGGATCGTCTTCATATCTGAGTCTTCTCTCTTCTTTCACGACATCCCTTTCGGCAATAACCTCTTTGGGATCAAGTACAAGATTAACCATCCTGTCAGCCTCCATCACGATTGAAAGGTGTATCCTGTCCGATATCAGATCTTGATAATACATAGTATAATTTTTCGTAGTATAGGCATTATCAGTACCTCCGTTTTTCTTGATTATTTTGGAAAACTCCTTGGAGCCGTAATCGGGGGTTCCTTTAAACATCATATGCTCAAGAAGATGACTGATTCCGGTCTTTCCCGCCGGTTCATTCCTGGCGCCGACTTTGTACCAAATCTGAAATGTCGCTACAGGAGCCTTATGATCTTCGATTAAAAGCACTTTAAGACCGTTGTCAAGAGCATACTCAGATACGGCGGCTCGGGATGAGACAGATGAAAATATGAATATAATAACGATACATATCAATTTTATTTTTTTCATTAGATCTCCTTATTTAAAAATTAAGATACTCTCTTTTCAAAATAACAGGGCTCGATTATTCGCTTTCAGGTTCACCGGCGAATTCACAGCCGCTTTTTAATTCCAGCCTAACCTTAGATACTCTGTTTTCCACCATCTCAAGTACTGTTATATGTATATTTTCAAGCTCAATAACATCGCCATTTTTTGGAATTTTCTGCATTGTAGTGACAATAAATCCTCCCAGAGTGTCATATAAAGGCGATTCGGGCACTTCAATCTCATAATCTTCTTTCAAATCTCTTAAATGGATAGAGGCGAAGACGATGTAAACACCGTCACCAATCGTAATGACAGGTCTTTCAAAGTCAAACTCGTCTCTTATCTCACCTACTATCTCCTCCAGCAGGTCTTCGATAGTCACAATACCTGTTATCATTCCGTGTTCATTAACCACAATTGCCATATGAGTGCTCTTTTTCTGCATCTCTCTTAAAAGATTACTGATCATTAGGGTTTCAGGAACGAAAAAAGGAGCTCTCAGGAGCTTTGAGAGCTGCATGGGCCTATTCTCGGCTACCACCCTAAATACGTCTTTAGCATAAAGTACTCCCTTTATATTGTTAATTTCCTTGCTGTACACAGGATATCTGGAAAAACGCTCCTGCGATGTGGTTTGCAATATATCTTCCTGAGGCGTATCTATGGAAAGAGTCTTTACCTGGACAATGGGAACCATAACTTCTTTAACGGAAATATCTGTAAATTCAAAAACACTGTGTATCAGTTCCTGTTCGTCCGGTTCAAATATCCCTTTGTCTCTGCCTTCTTTAATAAGTAATTTAATCTCCTCCTCTGAGACATACGCACGTTGCGTAAACGCCTCTTTACCAAAAGGCTTTAAAATAAAATTTGTGCTTGTAGTGAGGATAGTAACGAATATCCCTGACAATCTCGAAAATAAAGTTATCGGCCCTGCTACGGTTAAAGCCACTCTTTCAGGGTTCATAAGGGCTATAGACTTCGGTACAAGTTCTCCCAGGATCAAAGAGAGGTAAGCAACTATGCAGACTACGATGGCTATTGCCAGAGCTTCGCTATACAAAGATATGGACTCCAACGGAATCAGTTCGATAATCGGCTTGATTTCTTTTACTGCTGCCGCTCCACCGATTGCTGAGGCAAGAGCGCTGACAAAGGTAATGCCAACCTGCACGGTTGCCAGGAATTTGTCGGGATTCTGTTTAAGGTGCAGAAGGGAGGCTGCCTTTTTATTGCCCTTTTCCTTAAGCGCTTCGATCTTACTAAGCCTGGAAGTCACGACAGCAATCTCGGAACCGGCGAAAAAGCCGTTTACCAGGATAAACAGCAGAATCAAAGTAAATTCAAGCCACATTAATTAACCTTTCATCAAAAGATAGTAAAGGAGCGAAACAAATTTTTTTCAACATGAATGACAGTAAGAATTGCAATTAACATCAGAGAATTTTCCTTTTGTCTCCTACCCTTATGGTGATCCTTTTACTATCCATATATTCAAGAAATGGCAAAGCGTATTTTCTTGAAGTACCTATCATGTCTCTAAATTCGGCTACCGTTATTTCAGAGTTTGTCTTAGAAAACGCTTTAATCTTGTCGATAATTATGTTATAATGTTCCTTTAATAAATACAGCGAGTCGTTTATTCTTATTAATGCATCTTCTTTTGCAAGAAGTTTTAAAATATCTTCCATCTCCTTTTCGTTTATTGACAAATTTTTTGCCAACTCGTTTTTCAAAGGAGGCTGGCATCCTGCCTTATCAAGCGCACTTATCAGTTTTTGCCGAATGACCTTATCGATATCAGTCAAAGCTGCTTTAAAAGATTTTAAACGGACAATCTCCTTTTCGGTGACAAGTTCATCTATCTCGGACAGGAGATTTATAAAAATTTTTCGATCCAGTCCCTTAAAATGTGTTTTCAACTCTTCTCTGGTTATTCCGACCCTGACTGGAAAATTTTTGTGAAACTCCTTGACCCTGAGAGTGATATCCGACTTTAGAAAGTCAATAATTGAACTACTGAAAAGCATACCCTGAATATCGGCAATCTTTCCTTTTACAGAAAGAGATTCGATTATACCGTGAATTACTTTCAATTCTTCGTTTTTCCAACCTTCTATGCTTTTAGCGGTAATTCCCTCAATACCGGCGGCATTGATTTTTTCATAGATCATCTCTTTTAAAGAACCTCTGTTGTATATAACCAGGTCTGAAAGTCCGTCCTTTTTTCGGCGTCTTTTTGGGGACGGGTCTAGAACGAGACCGCCTCCAATGGTTTCTACAGGAGAAAAACGTCTAATAATAAATCTGTCCCCGCTCATGGCCACAATCTTTCTGCTTAACCTTAATTGACAATAAGCCCTCTCTCCACCTTTAATCTCCTGTCTGTTTTTTTCCTCCATGTCTAAACCGTATATGATAACCCTTGCGGTAGTCTCAGACGTTCCTCCATGAAAATGTATTGTACTTCTGTTTTTTACGGGAGGAGAGTCCTGTAATAAAGAGAGACTTACATCGATCTTGTCGGTAACCAAAAATCTTCCTGGCTCTGCAACTATATCTCCTCTTCTAATTTCATCTTTCTCTATGCCCTGTATATTGATTGCAGTTCTCTGACCTGCTCTTGCACTTTCTTGGGCCATGCCATGACTATGCAGACCTCTCACTTTGCCTTTCAGACCTGAAGGCAATATCTCGATGCTGCTGTCCAGAGAAACAGCCCCGGCCACTACCGTTCCTGTTACAACCGTACCAAAACCTTTGAGCGAAAAGACCCTGTCAACAGGCAGTCTGAAAAGCCCCCCAACTGTTTTTTCCTTTACTTTATTTGCCGTGCTTTTGATTTTTTCTCTAAGAACATCGATATTTTCTCCTGTTTTCGATGACACAGGTATAATTTCTGCATTTTCCAGAAAACTGCCTTTAACAAAATCCTTTGCATCATCCAATGCAAGTTCGAGCCACTCTTCATCAACAAGATCGCTCTTTGTAAGGACAACGATTCCATCCTTTATTCCAAGCAAATTACATATCGCCAGATGCTCTCTGCTCTGGGGCATGACAGATTCATCGGCTGCTATGGTAAGCAGCACCATATCGATGCCTGCGGCGCCTGCAAGCATATTTTTCACAAGTCTCTCATGACCGGGAACATCTACTATACCAACGACAAGATCATCGAATTTCAAATCCGCAAAGCCCAAATCTATAGTGATACCACGTTCCTTTTCCTCTTTGAGTCTGTCCGGGTCTATGCCTGTTAAAGCCTTTACAAGAGTACTTTTTCCGTGGTCTATATGGCCTGCTGTTCCTAATATAATATGACGCATAGGGTTTGTTTCAGTCTGTTAAGAGGTCGGGGTTAGATGAAGGACAATTTGAGAGTATATGAAGATGTAAGAAAGTATATTGGTCAGATTCCAAGTTAGACATTATTGTGGATATTATAATATAAACAAAAAAATTATGCAAGATTCTAGAGTAATTGAAAAAAACCTTAATCTTTGATAGCTTTTTTTACGTCGCTGAATTCTATTTCTATTTTTTCGTATTGAATTTTCATTTTTTCCATATCCTCTTTTCTTGCTGCCATTAACAGACGGAACGTTTCGTTTTTCAATTTTTCTGCACCAATGAAAAGAGCAGATTCCTTTAATAGAGATGCCTGCTGCTCAACTATCGATAAATTTCCCGAATTGATGGCCTTACCTATTGTTTCTATATTAGACAAAGCTCTTGATAAAAAGTCCTTTCCCTTTTTTCCGATATCTTCATTGTCTCCAATTGTTCTGGCTTCAGGCATTACCATCTTTGGTGCTATATTGCGAGGTTGTAAGCCGGGACTCTCTTTTTTTTCGTCTTCACTTGACTTCAATAACCTGTCTATCGTTCCGAGCAACTCCTTGTCATTAAGAGGTTTCGAAACAAAAGCATTCATACCTCTATTTAGAAAACGCTCCTTATCGCCTTTCATTGCAAATGCAGTCAATGCTATTATCGGAATATCGGGGTCTATGGATGATATTTTAGATTCTCTGATAACTGCAGTCGCCTCCAGTCCATCCATGCCAGGCATCTGAATGTCCATTAAGATTAAATCGAAGTCTCTCTCCTTTAGGGCCTCTATAACCTCTTTGCCATTGTTTACAGTAAAATAGCTGTAACTGGCCTTTTCGAGAATTCTGGTAGCAAGCATCAGGTTTGCTTCGTTATCGTCAGCAACCAGTATGCGAGCCTCCTTTTTCATCTCCTGAATCGTATAACGTGTCACAACCTGATTGGCTTTTGTGTGAGTGCCTCCCAATGCGAGTTTTATAGTATCAAGGAGCAGCGATTTCTTAACAGGTTTTATAAGATATCCGAATATCCCGGCCTCTTTACATTTGGCGATATCACCTCTAAAGCCGGCAGATACAAAGAGTAACAACGGAATTTTTGTGAAACGTTCATCAGCCTTTATTTTTTTCGCAAGATTAAATCCGCCATCTTCAGGTATTTGGATATCTATGCAAACAAGATCGTAAGAAATACCCTCTGCATAAGCTTCAGCAATCAATTCCAACGTCTCTTTACAATGGGATGCCTCAAAGGTCATGAAACCGTGGATAGTAAGGATTTCCTTTATTATTGCTCTGCCGGTGATACTATCGTCTGCGATCAAAACTCTTTTATCTCTGAAATCGACCTTTTTAAATTGCTCGGCAAAAGTATCGTCACTTTCTCCGCCTTTCATTTTTACTGTAAAATAGAATTTACTGCCCATACCCGGTGTACTTTCGACTTGCAGCTCGCTTCCCATAAGCTCTATCAACCTTTTTGTAATAGCCAGACCCAACCCCGTTCCGCCGAATTTTCTTGTAGTCGATGCATCAACCTGGGTGAAACTGTCAAAAATTTGTTCCAGTTTATCCTCAGGAATTCCGATACCTGTATCAGTTATCGAAAAAGTAAGGAGGCAAAAGTCATCTTTATCGTCAGATTGCGACTCGGCGCTTCTGACCTCAATAATTACTTCGCCCTGGTCAGTGAACTTTATGGCGTTTCCCGTCAAATTCAAAACAATTTGTCTTAACCGCCCGGGATCACCTTTTACATTCTCTATAACTTCCGGTTTCATATGGAAGAAAATATCTATACCTTTTCGATGGGCCTGCACGGCAAGAGTATCTGTAGCATTTTCTATTAATGTTCTGAGATTAAAGTCTATTTCCTCCAGTTCCAGTTTGTTGGCTTCAATTTTAGAAAAGTCGAGAATACTGTTTAAAAGTGACAGAAGAGCGTCAGAGGACTGCTTTACAATCTCTAAATACTCCTTTTGCTCTCTATTAAGGTCACTGTCCAGCGTTAGGTTCGTCATGCCGATAATTGCATTCATAGGGGTGCGAATTTCATGACTCATATTGGCGAGAAATTCACTCTTCGCCTGATTCGCTACTTCCGCCTTTTCCTTTGCCATCTTAAGAGATTCCTCTGTCTGTTTACGTGTTTCCACCTCTTTTTCAAGCGCCTCATTGCTCCTCACAAGACTATCCGTACGCTCTCTGACCATATCTTCCAAATGGTTTTTATGATTTATCAGTTCATCGTCCGCTTTTTTCCTCATAACAGCATTGACAAAGACCTGGCTTAAAACATTTAACAAGGCCTGAATATCTTCAGGCCATTGCATTTCGGTCCACAACGAATCAAAGCGCAGAAGTCCGAACAGCACTCCTTTAGAGGTCATTGGAACTGCTATTGCAGATTGGGTATTATCAATATCTGTAAAGTCAGTTATGTCACCCCCTGCGTTTGATGAGGGCAACAGGTATATGCTTTCCGACTTCGACAGTTTATCGCTCCATCTTTTTATAGTATCAGAGGAGAGGTTATCCAACTTCTTCTTTATAGAATTCTCTTCACCGGCGCACCATTCATACACTTTTTCAACTTCTTCTGCGTTTTCAGAGAACAAGATAACAGCCCCCCTGTCCACAGTCAAAAACGTTCCAATATCTTTTAGCGAATTATCTATCCAATCATCTATCTTGCTTGAAGGAACATTGATAAATGCAGCAGACAATGTTGCAAGGACTTTTACAAATTCGTTTAAAAAATAAAGCTCCTTTTCAGCTCTTTTACGCTCCACAATCTCATTCAACATCTGTTGGGTGGTCTCGGAAAGGTTATTTATATTTTCTTCAGAGGTGCTCTTAAGAGTGTTTAGACTATCTACCATATTATTAATAATCCTGAATACGCCTCCCAAATCGTCATCTCCCTCCGGCGCCTCAATTTTTCTGAAGTTGTCACTCTCCGTTACTCCGGAGAATGCATCATTCAATTTTTTTAAAGGCTGTGTGAGCTTTTGAGAAATTATATATGACAGTGCGCAAGAGCCCGTTACCAAAAGGAAGGAGGTTGTTATGGTAAGCAAAAGAGAATCTCCAAAAACAACTGTAACAATAAAAAAAACAGCGATGGAAAGGAGTGACGGGGATAAAACCAACAAAATCGCGTGTGTATTTCTATCGAAAAAATTTTTTAGTTTCAATTCCGTAATCGTTTAACCTGGAAAAAGCATTAAGCTATTGGTTTTCTTCGTTTCAACAGTTTACAGATAACTAGCTCTTCAACTCTCCGAGCATCTTTACAAACTCCTTTAATATATCCGGATCATATATATTGTCACTGTTTTTTAATGCTATAAGAGCCTCGAAAGGTGACATCCCCGGCTTATTGGGTCTGCCTGTCGTCAGTTCGTCATAGGCGTTCGTCACTGCAGCGATTTTCCCGGATATATGCATTTCGCCGCCCCTAAGTCCACGTGGAAACCCCTCTCCCGATATCGTCTCGTGGTGTTCGAGAAGGGGATAAAAGGCTTTATCAGGTATACCTTTAAAAAGTTTAAGCAGATTGTTTCCCTCTGCTACATGCTGTTTCACCATGTTCTCTTCAAATGTAGTCAGTCTCTCCTTTGGTTTATTAAGCAGCACCGGAGTAATAGTACTTTTGCCAATGTCATGAAGAAGCGTACCCAGACCAATAGCATATAACTCCCCACTATCACTTATACCAAGCTTCATTGCAAGCCCTATGGACATAACGCAGACATTTACTGAATGGGTATATGTGTAATAGTCGAGGTTATCTATTGAAAGCAAATTCGAGGCCACTCCTCCACGACCTAAGATATTGTCAACGATGTTTTCGACAGCGTCTTCGCACTCTTTAATTTTTTCACCACTTTGAGGATTATTGAATATCTCTTTGATGAGAATTTTTGAGTTTTCTCTTAAAACCATATTTCTTTTCTTTATTGTTTCCGGATCGCCTGATTTGCCGGAAGCAACATTTTTAAGGTACTGCTTATACTTTGGTAGATCAATAAAATTGATTAAAAGTTCTCCGTTGGAGTTAATAATCTTCTCATCGATTTTGATTTCTTCGCCCTTATATTCAACAAGAGATACGATTGACATATCTTGTTTCACAAAAATCTGAAAGTCTATAACATTCCCACTATAAAGTGTTGTTTTTTCTATCTGAAAAAGGGCTTCTTTTTGCGAACTGTATTGTAATGTCTCGATTTCACGACTCTGAATATCTTCTCGTGAGGTTTTAGCAGACTCCTGAGGTTTTACCGACACAGGAGATTCCATTTCAACAGGTTCCTGCTTTACAAGACGTTCTTGAGAGGGTTGCTTTTTTGAATCTTCGGAAGCGACGTCCAGACCTTTAGATGTATCGATGTAAGCATACTTTATACCTGCATCGAGAATTTTTTGTATTTGATTCCTCTCTTTTATAGGAAAGTGGTGTTTAAGGAAAGGCGTTCTGAACCATGATGCATCAACTCCATCGAGATACATTCCGACACGCAAATCGTTTACATTAACTTTCTTTTTCATAATACTATTTTCTAAGAAGAATGTTTCATAAAGTAGTTTGCAGTTTCCTGTTTCACGGATAAAAGTAGTTAACTAAAAAAGCATTTAGCAGTCAGCCATCAGCTGTCAGCTTTTTAATTGTAACACTTTACAGTTCAAACACTTTCACACATAAGGTGAAGCTTAATATTAGCATAACATCAATACTTTCAATGGCTGAAGGCTGACCGCTGATAGCTGACTGCTGTTTAGGATTAATTACAAAACTCTATATTATTATATAGTGTCATGTCAACCGTTAAATAACGAATTCATTAAAAGCTGTAGTGTTAATTTTTCAGGAATAGCGCTTATGTCTACAGAATTTCTTATCCTTTACAGGACAATAGGCATGAAACATTTAATTAAAAACTATTTAGCTCCTGTCGTCTTTTTATGATAAAAAGACTCGAATTTTCATATATAGACTTTTTTAGCCGCTAATCACTATGATTTACCAATTTTAAGGAACTTTATCTTAATCTTTATACATATATATTAATAGCAATATTCTCATATGTCAATATGATGAATGATATTTTTAAACTTCATGAAAATTGTTAGAGTCAGGTCAGAAAAACGACAGAATTTAATACTGCTGTCCGAGTATTAAGCAAATAAGTTTAACTCTTTTCACACCATAGGGTCATTAGTTCTATAACCTAAATCTATAAGTACCTGAAGAAAAGCCATTTTTTGAAACAGTAACTCTCACAATTTGTAGAATTTTGTAGATGCTCAGCTTTATTTTAAGCTTCTTTATAGGGGAGATTACGTAACATGTTGCTTGCCTTTTTATTTAAGAAATGAAAAGCTCATATGAATTGTAACAGAGAATGTTAAGATTAAAGATATTTTAAGAAATTAAAACCTGACTGAGGTATGTTTATTATGTAATAGAACCAAGCCTTGATGAAATTAAAGCTGATCTACAGGAAAACATACGTTTTAAAATGAGGAATATAAATAAGGTTATATCATTATCTTGCAGTGTCATTCAATTGAGTATTGAGCGGTCTGTTAGAACTATACTTGTGAATATTTCTCAGGAAAATCTCATCGTTATTAACTGCTTCCGCATCAAATGCCGTTATAGTACCTGACGCTGTTTCAATAAGAATATATTTTTCTTTATAAAGTTTTTTTATTGCATCTCTGACATCGTTAAGCGTACTTACATCAAAGCCGCCAATTTTATCGACAATATGCCCGACCTGCAATTTCATGCTCTTTGAGGCTTGTGAATTCTGAAAAATATGAGTAATAACAACATAAGGTTTAGAACGATTTCTAAGATCGTGAAATCTACGTAATAGATTATCGGTAGGTAATTTATATTGCGCAATTACATTAACAATATTTAAATTTAACGGTTGAAGCACCATACCACCCCATATTTCATAATCCGGGCTTTCCGTTTTCTCCAAAAATCTTACAGGTAGTCTGATTGATTTGAATAATTTTACTTTTTTATTATACTCTTTGCCGTCTCTGAAAAATCTTAAATTAACCTTCTCGTACAGAGGAAATCTATTTACAATAGACTTAAAGGATTCCCGTCTTTCTATACCCGGAATAAGACCTTCTCCATAAAAATCGATATCAATGTTATTAATAGACGCTATTACATCCATGCGCTTCAGTCCTGCAAAGTCAGCAGTACTACCCTGAATTACATGTTTAACAACTATTCCGCTTTTACCTGAAGCATTAAGGTATTTTGCAGTATTTTCATCATTAATATCCCAGTCAATACCCATAGAAGGGAAATAAGCTGCACCATTTGATAATATCTGAGGAATCAACATTACGGCGACTCTTATAGGAATCATAAAGCCAATATTTTGAGCATCCTGAATAACTGCTCTGTTGATACCTATTACAGCACCGTTTTTGTCGACAGAAGGCCCGCCGCTGTTGCCTTTATTTAATGCAGAATTTGTTTGTATATATTGATATTGATCTCCCCTCTTTCTCGTAAAACCACTTACTATACCCTCTGTAAACGTTAAATTAGGACTTGCCAAAGGATAACCAAGAGACAAAATGTTCTCACCTTCCTTTATGTCATCGGAGTCTGTTAATGATAAAACATAAATATTGCCATTGTATTTAATGAAATCCTGTCTTTCATTGTTTTTTAGTTTTAATAGAGCAATGTCTCCTTCCTCACACATACCAACGAGCTCTGTTTCGAATCTTTTTAAGCCGTTTGATGTTAGAATATGAATGCTTCTTGCTCTGTAAACGACATGAGCATTTGTTAAAATGTATCCAACCTCATTTATAAAAAAACCACTGCCATATTGTATACGTTCTATTGGAGGGCGAAATGGCTGTAGAACATCAATGTCAAGAATAGAAGCCTCAACCATGACAATTCCGTTTTTGACTCGTTTAATAATATCAGCCCAAGGAATGTTTTGATTTACTACAGGTCTCTCGATTACATTATGAATGGTGACATTGGTATAAGAATAAGCACACAATGGAACTAAAAATGCAATAATAAATATAAATGTAAAGAGAAAAAAAATTTTATTATCACTATATTTCATGTCGTTTACAGAAATAAATTACAGCTTAGATAATGCGAGTTTAACAGCTTTATCCTTCTTTGAAAGCATTTTAGCTTTACCTTTTTTTGTTTTATTCATCTCAATGTTGATATCGTCGTGATCTGCATCTGATTCCTCGTGGATGTATTCTCTCATAGATGATTTAATTTTACGGGTAAAAAGTTCGGAATTTAATGGTATGCAGTTACATCTCCAAGCATTACTTGCAATCTCTCTGTCTGAGGAAACTACAATCCACTGCTTGTTATCTTCACAAATTATTCTTTTTATAACTTCATCAGCATTTTCTCCAATGCCGGAAAAAATAATTCTTAATCCACCTATTGAAGACAGGCTTTCTTTATGAATACCTTTCCATCCATCAAATACGATTGTAAGTTGATGATTAGTTAATTTTTTATATTTAATCATTGTATTGATAAAAGATTTTCTTTCAAAATCAATATTTTTATGTGATACTCCGATGACATTGTAACCATCTATTATAATAAAAGAAATAGCAACACCTCACATTTTATATTTTAATTGACTTAATAAGAATTCGATAAAAAATTCTTGAGTATATAGGGACATGAGGATAACTGTTAGAAGATAATAAATATTAGGAAGGGAAGATTCATTCATTTATTAATATGAGTTAATTACAATAAAAAAAGCCCGAATATTATTCGGGCTAATATTTAATACCAGCAGCGACCTACTTTCCCAAGACCTCGCAGTCTAAGTATCATCGGCCCAGAAGGACTTTACTTCCGTATT
The DNA here is from genome assembly GCA_029001845.1 of Candidatus Magnetocorallium paracelense. Classification (GTDB taxonomy): domain Bacteria; phylum Nitrospirota; class Thermodesulfovibrionia; order Thermodesulfovibrionales; family Magnetobacteriaceae; genus Magnetocorallium; species Magnetocorallium paracelense. Next base: position 66,828 of record JAREWP010000049.1, read on the forward strand.
CGAGATGGGAACGGGTGTTTCCCCTTCGGTATTGCCACTGGTAAAGCGTTATAAATTAGTATTTATTAATTTAAAGTAAGTAAATTTTTTATGACAAAAGGAGAAATTAATGGGTCAAGCCTCACGGTCGATTAGTACTGGTCAGCTGAATACGTTACCGTACTTACACCTCCAGCCTATATACGTGGTGGTCTACCACAGACCTTTAGGGAGTTAATACTCCGGGAGACCTAATCTTGAAGTTGGCTTCCCGCTTAGATGCCTTCAGCGGTTATCACATCCGAACATAGCTACCCGGCGTTGCCACTGGCATGACAACCGGAACACCAGAGGTTCGTCCATCCCGGTCCTCTCGTACTAGGGATAGATCTTCTCAAGTCTCCTGCGCCCACAGCAGATAGGGACCGAACTGTCTCACGACGTTCTGAACCCAACTCTCGTACCGCTTTAATCGGCGAACAGCCGAACCCTTGGGACCTGCTTCAGCCCCAGGATGCGATGAGTCGACATCGAGGTGCCAAACCGCGTCGTCGATGTGAACTCTTGGACGCGATAAGCCTGTTATCCCCGGCGTACCTTTTATCCGTTGAGCGATGGCCCTTCCACACAGTGCCACCGGATCACTAAGCCCGACTTTCGTCCCTGTTCGAGATGTCTCTCTCACAGTCAAGCTTCCTTCTGCCTTTATACTCTACGGCTGGTTTCCGTCCAGCCTGAGGAAACCTTTGGACGCCTCCGTTACCTTTTGGGAGGCGACCGCCCCAGTCAAACTGCCTGCCAGACACTGTTCCTCACCTGGATAACAGATGAAGGTTAGAGCCCCAGAGTAATAAGGGTGGTATTTCAAGGATGGCTCCATAAGGACTGGCGTCCCTACTTCAGTGCCTCCCACCTATCCTACACATACCACACCAGAACTCAATGCCAAGCTGCAGTAAAGGTGCACAGGGTCTTTCCGTCTAGCTGCGGGTAACCGGCGTCTTCACCGGTACCTCAAGTTCACCGAGTCTCTCGCCGAGACAGTGCCCAAATCGTTACGCCATTCGTGCAGGTCGGAACTTACCCGACAAGGAATTTCGCTACCTTAGGACCGTTATAGTTACGGCCGCCGTTTACCGGGGCTTCAGTTCAGTGCTTCTCTATAAAGATAACACCTCCCATTAACCTTCCGGCACCGGGCAGGCGTCAGTGCCTATACTTCCTCTATTGAGTTTGCAGACACCTGTGTTTTTGATAAACAGTCGCTTGGGCCTTTTCACTGCGCCCTGCTTTCACAGGGACCCCTTCTCCCGAAGTTACGGGGTTATTTTGCCGAGTTCCTTAGCGAGAGTTCTCTCGAACGTCTCAGTATCTTCTACTCACCTACCAGTGTCGGTTTGCGGTACGGTCATCTTATAACCTCCTCTCGAGGATTTTTTCATCAGCGTGAAATCATCTAAGTTAACTCTTACGAGCTCCTCATCACATCTTAGCTTTAATAGAAAGCGGATTTGCCTACTTTCCAGCCTAAATGCTTGAACCTGTACCAGCAACAGGCTTAAACTATCCTTCTGCGTCCCCCCGAGTATCATAAGTTATATGATGGTGCAGGAATATTAACCTGCTGTCCATCGACTACGCCTTTCGGCCTCATCTTAGGACCGACTAACCCTGGGCGGATTTACCTTCCCCAGGAAACCTTAGGTTTACGACGGACTGACTTCTCATCAGTCTTTACGTTACTTATGCCGGCATGTTCACTTCTGATACCTCCAGCAAGTCTCACAACTCACCTTCACAGGCCTACAGAATGCTCCCCTACCATTTATACAGAAGTATAAATCCGTAGCTTCGGTGTTGTGCTTAGCCCCGTTAAATTTTCGGCGCAGTGTCGCTTGACCAGTGAGCTATTACGCTTTCTTTAAACGATGGCTGCTTCTAAGCCAACATCCTGGCTGTATCTGCAACACTACATCCTTTCCCACTTAGCACATATCTTAGGGACCTTAGCTGACGGTCTGGGTTGTTTCCCTTTCGACTATGAATCTTAGCACCCACAGTCTCACTCCCTGAGAACATCTATGAAGTATTCGAAGTTTGGTTGAGTTTGGTACCTCTTAAGAGGCCCTAGCCCATCCAGAGCCCTACCCCCTCTAGACTACTCAAAGGCTGTACCTAAATACATTTCGGGGAGAACCAGCTATCACCAGGTTTGATTGGCCTTTCACCCCTACCCACAGTTCATCCGAGCTTTTTGCAACAAACATCGGTTCGGGCCTCCAAGAGGTCTTACCCTCGCTTCACCCTGACCATGGGTAGATCACCTGGCTTCGGGTCTATTAACTGCAACTCTTAGCCCTATTCAGACTCGGTTTTCCTACGGCTCCTCCCGTCTACGGGATTAACCTTGCTGCAGCTAATAACTCGCCGGCTCATTAATCAAAAGGCATACCATAACCGCTTAGAAAGCGGCTTTGACTGCTTGTAGGCATACGGTTTCAGGTTCTCTTTCACTCCCCTCACTGGGGTTCTTTTCACCTTTCCCTCACGGTACTATGCTCTATCGGTCATCAGAACGTATTTAGCCTTGGAGGGTGGTCCCCCCAGCTTCCCACCGGATTCCACGTGTCCTGTGGTACTCAGGATACCGCTTCCTTAATGAATATATTTCGTTTACAGGGTTATCACCTTCTATGACACGCCTTTCCATGCGGTTTCAACTATATATTCATTATAGTACTCATGCGGTCCTACAACCCCTGGATTCAACAATAAAATTGAATTTCAAAATTCAATTTTATTGTTGAATCCAGGTTTGGGCTAGTCCCCTTTCGCTCGCCGCTACTTGGGGAATCTCTTTTGATTTCTGTTCCTTCAGGTACTGAGATGTTTCACTTCCCTGAGTTCGCCTCATATATCTATTTTATTCAATATATGATGATTGGATATTATTCCAACCGGGTTGCCCCATTCGGAAATCCACGGATCTAAGCTTGCTCGCAGCTCCCCGTGGCTTTATGCAGCCTGCCACATCCTTCTTCGCCGTCTGATGCCAAGGCATCCACCGTATGCCCTTAGTATCTTGACCCTTTTTCTCCAGTTGTCAAAGAACAAATAAATGTGTATATAAAAAATATTTTTCTTTATGAATATTATTTGGTGGAGGTGAACGGGTTCGAACCGATGGCCTCCTG